>NZ_JAJUWS010000024.1 GCF_021390475.1 Streptomyces sp. ST2-7A | reverse complement strand
GGGTCGGGGAGGTGGGTGGGGAGTTCTCCCCGCCTCCCCGACCGCCTCCCCTCACTCTCAGTGGGATTCGGTGGGGTTCTCGTCCCGTGCGGCGAGGGCGTCGCGGACCCGCTCGCGGGAGACGACCATCACCCCGCCGGACTTGTAGGCGTCGGCCCCGGCCGTCTCCAGGACGGCGGCGAGCCGCTGCGCGGTCCAGGCCCGGTACTCGCCCGGGTTGCGTTCGGCCAAGCGTTGGCGCACCTGGTCGGTGCGCATCCGCTTGGCGTCCCCGAGCACGGCGGCGATGTCGGCGAGGTGGTCGGCGGGTTCGTCGGTGGCCGCGGTGGCGGTGGTCACCAGGCCGCCGCGCCGGTCCTTGGCGCGGGTGGCGATCTCCTCGGCGGTGGTGTCGTCGATGAAGTGGGTGCGCACGGTGATGCTGCTCTGGGAGCCGGGGACCTTGATGCCGTCCCCGGCCACGACGACCGTGCCCTTGTCCAGGCCCTGGCGCAGCTTGTGCGGGGCCGCGCCGCCGTCGACGGCCTTGTCGCCCAGCGCCATGCGGCCCTGTTCCTCGGTGCCCAGCACCAGCGAGGCGCGGATGTGGGCGCCCTCGCGCACCAGCTTGGGCAGGTTGTCGTTGGTGGGGTCCTGGGTGCCCTGCCACAGCGTCACCGACACCGCCCGACCCTGGTTGTGGATCTTGCGGACGGCGTTGAAGTACCGGCTGGTGGCCTTGGTCCCGCCATAGGGGCGCTTGTCCTCGCCGACGGCCGGGCACATGAACGCCACCTGCGCCTCATCGACCAGCAGCACCAGGGGCGCGAACGTTGTGCCCCGGGGGGCCAGCAGGCGCCGCTCCATCTCCGCGACGCCCTCCTCGATCATCTCGGTGGCCTCGATGACGTGCTCATCGGTCGGCCCTTCGATCAAGGTGGTGGCCAGGCCGGCGAACATCGACCAGTCGCCCACGCCCTTCAGATCGGCGATGCGCAGTTCAACGGTGGGGTCCAGGGCCAGCCACAGCGCGACCGCCCGCAGCGAGGCGGTCTTGCCCTGGTTCGACAGGCCGGTGATCAACAGGTGCCGTTGGAAGACCGACAGGGCGGCGGCGTCCCCGCGCAGGTCCTGACCCCACGGGGCACGGCCGCTCTTGTAGTCGGCCGTGATGTCGGGGTCGATGGCCAACGGGGAGGGACCGATGGGTTCGTCCAGCGCCCCGGAGTCGGCGATCCACAGCCGCACGGTGCGGGCGGCGGTGGGGATGGTGATGAACACCTCGTGCTCGTGCCGGTTGAGGTTCTCCGCGAGCTTCTTGCGCCGCTTTTGCACCTCCTCGGTGGACACCCCGGAAGGGAGCGTCACATCCACCTCGACGCCGCATCCGGCGATCACGATGGGGGAGAGCATCTGCGCGCCGTGGTCGCCCATCTCCTTGATGGCCTTGCGCAGCGCCGGGATGCCGACATCGCGCAGGGCGGTGACCACGATCGAGGGGGTGATCGGAGCCCCGGCGTCCCCGGCCGCCCGTTGGGCGGCGGGCAGGGCCCAGGCGGGAGCGGTGTGGGCGCGGCGACCGATCGCCCACAACGCGGTCAGGGCCAGCCAGGGGGCGGCGGCCACGACCGGGCCCCACACCACACCGATCACGATGGCCGTCCAGTGCACCAGGCGGATCACGGCCAGGGTCGGGGTCAGCACATCGGCCCAACTCCCGGTGGCCCAGGCCAGCGCCCCGCCCAGGGCCAGCAGCACCCCGGCCCCGGCCGCCCCGCCGACGACCAGGCCGCGCGCGAGCTTGGCCGGTGCGGACAGCAGGTCCATGCGACGCTGGTGCCGCGCGGCACGGAAGGCCCGGCCGCGTTCCTCCCACACCATGGCCTGCTCGTGCAGCCCGGCTGCCTGCGCGGCCTCCATCGCGCGTTCGTAGCGGGCGGCGGTGCGCGCCGACCACGCCCGGCGGGCGACCACCCGCACCCCACCGGCGAGGTAGAGGGTGTGGCGGGCGGTGAACCGGGCCACGGTGCGGGTGCGCTCATCGCGCACCGCCGACGCCACCGCCCGGTAGGCCACCGTGATGCGGCGGCGGGGTGCCGAAGCCGCGGGCTCCTGAGCCGTCGCGTTCCCGGCGTTCTCGCGCTCGGGGTGCAGTCGCACCACCCGGGCCATCCGGTCACCCGGCTTGGCCAGGGAAACCCGGGTCCGGCCGGTGGGAATCGGCGCCCGGTGACCGGGCGCGGCCTGTGTATCGGTCATGCTGGTGTTCTCCTGTTCTCAGTCGTTGGGAACCGGGGCCCGGGGACGGCCGCGAGCTGCCAGGCGGGCAGCCGTCCCCGGGGCGCAATCAACCGCGCGGGCGACAGCGCTCCAGACGCTTGACGCGGGCCTCGGCCTCCTTGACCGCCGCCCGCGCGTCCTTGCGGGCCTCGCGGGACGCGGCCCGCTCGGCCACCCGGGCGGCGGCCAACAACGCGGTGGCCTCCTGGTGCTCGACCTGCCAGGCGGCGGCCTCCTCGACCGCCCGCAGCCGACCGCGCTCGTTGAGGGTGTCCATCCGGTTCAGGTGCCGGTCGCGGTCACCGACACCGCCCAGGTAGCCGCACACGGTCGCGATCCGGGCGGCCTTCTCGGCCGGGGTGAACCTCGGGGTGCTCATGGTTGATGTGCTCCTTTCGAGTCAGGCGACGGGGATGCCGCGACAGGCGGCGGCGTGGGCGGCGGCGGACCGTTCGGCGTCGGCGAGGTACTGCGCGCCCTCGCCCGGGCCGGGGCAGCCCTGGCACTCCCAGGTGTAGGGGTGGGGCTCCCACTCGGTGCCCCGGTCGATGACGTCGGTGGTCAGGGAGCGGTCGGCCAGGTGCTGACCGGCGAGGGTGAGGTAGCGGGCGCGGGTCTCGGGCTCGAATGCCTCGGTGGCGTCCCGGGCGTCCTGCCACTCCCGGTGGGCGCGCTCGTACATCAGGCGCAGGAACTCGTGGTCATCGGGCCCCGGGATGTTGTTGCCGGGCACGCGGGTGTCGGGCCGAACCGGCTCCGGCTCGGTGCCGTCGAACGGCCCGAACTCGAAGTCGATGCCGCCCTCACGGGTCGGTTCGGCGGCGATGAAGTGCGGGTGGTGCCACCGGGCGGTGCGGGAGACGAGCGTCTCGATACGGTGGAACACGGGTTTCTCCTGTCGGTGTCGGCCGGGGCTGTCCCGGCTCCCCTCACCGCCGGTACGCGACCGGCGGATCGGGCAGCCGTCAGCAGCGGCGCATCAGGCGACAGTTGGCGGCGTGCTCCTGCGCGGCCGGGATGAGCACCGGCAGGCCGGAGGCGACGTCCACCGTGCCGTCGGGCAGCCGAACGCCGGTGGCCTTCTCCCAGGGGCAGCACGCGCCGGTGCACACGGCGACCAGGCGGCCGTCGGCGTACTGCACGATGTCGACCGACGCACCCCCAACCGTCAGCAGTCGGGCCACCGCCCCATGGGGCCAGGCGCTCACCGCCCGGCCTCCGGCTTGGGCAGGGCCCGGCAACGCTCGGCGTGGCTCTGCGCCCACCGCCGGGCCCCGGCGGTGGCGCCTGCGCCACCGGAGTCGAGCCGCTCGCTCTGGTCCTCTCCCCGGTCCCGGGCCTCGAAGTCGAAGCCCCAGTCGCGGACGTGGCGCTCACCGCACCCGCCGCACAGTGCGACGGTCTCGGTGGGGCCCTCCACGCTGGGGTAGGCGGCGACCTCGGTGACGTCGACGGTCGCGGTGCCGACGGTCAGGTAACGGGCGACCGTGCCCGTGGGCCAGGTGCTCACAGTCGTTCTCCTTCGCTCGGGGCGGTCACGGTGGGATAGGCGCACGGCACACACATGCCGAGCGAGGTGGGGATGCAGTAGTCCGCGACCCGCCCGCAGTCGGGACAGGTACGGCGCGCGAGCAGGGCGGCCTCGATCGCCCGCCACCGGCCCGGGGTCATGGGACGGACCGGCTTGGCACGCTCGATGGCGTAGAGGTGGCCGACCAGCGGGGCCCGGCCCCGGCGGCGCAGGCGCATCACCTGCGCCGCCGGTTCCTGACCACCGGGCCGCAACCCGGCCGCCCGAAGCTGTCGGCGGGTGGCCAAGCCGTCCGGAGCGGCCCGCCACTGATAGGTGGGGATCCCGTACCGGGTGCCGTCGGGGTCGTGGACCTCGGTCCGTGCGGTGGGCCTCACGGCGTGCTCACCGCCGTGGTGTGGTCGATCGCGCGGTGGCCGATCCATTGGGTGTAGACGGGTGGGATGGCCTGGCGGCCCTCGGTGTTGGTCATCCAGGTGCAGCCCATGGCGTCCGCGTAGGCGCGCTCGCCCTTGTGGGCGAAGGGCAGGATGCGGGGGTGGTGCCAGCAGGGCGGGAGGAGTTCCCCGCCCCCGCCCCAGGAGGTCTCGAACGCCCGGTGGCGGCGGATGTTCAGGCCGAACATCGAGCCGCACAACAGGTAGTCCGGGCGGATCGGGGCCTCGGGCACGTTCTCCATCACCCACGGCCGCCCGCACCGCTCCAACAGCTCCCGGCCCGGGGTCAGCAGATCCGGATGGGAGTCGCGGGAGCCGCGCCAGGCGGTGACCCGGGCGAAGGTCTGACACGGCCAGGAGGCGTGCACCAGGTCGTAGCGCTCGATCCCCCCGGTGGCGATCAGGTCGGCCAGGTGGCCGATCGCGTCCGCGAGAACGAAGCGGTAGGGATAGTTCGGCTGGGGGCGGATGTCCACGCCGGTGACCTCGTACCCGGCCTCGGCATAGCCCCGCCCCGCACCCCCCGCGCCGCAGCACAGGTCCAGCACACGACGCCGGATCACGCCGCGCTCACCCTCTCGGCACGCTCGGCGCGCAGCGCCTCGCGCAGCTTGCGGGCATTGTCGGCGGAAGTGCGCACCGCCTGTCGGATGGCGTTGGCGGTCAACGCCTCATCGCTCCACCCGTCGGTCACCGTCCGGGCGTCGGTCAGGAGTTGGTCCCACGAGCGGCGCGGCACAGCTGTGCGGGTCGCGGACGGCGGCACCGGTGTGGTGACCCGACTCGGTCGGGGTCGGTCGGCGGCGGCCACCAGCGGTCGGGGCGGGGAGTCGGGAGCGACCGAAGCGCTCCCGGACTCGGAGTCGGGCCCGACCGGCGGGGCGACCGACTCGGACCCGGCCCCGGGGACGGACGGCTGTTCGGGCAGGCCAGGGGGCGACCACTTTGCGGTTGTCCGTGTGGATTCCTCCGCATTCGCGATCGCGTCGACCGGGGCGGCCTCCACTGCCGGGAGCGGGGTGGTCACCGGCAGCACCGGAACCCCGGTGGGGACCTCGGTCGGGGTGGTGGGGGTGCCGCCGAACATGGCGGCCAGGGCGGCGTCCGCGCCCGACTGGAGTCGGTCGCGTTGGATGGTCAGCAGCCGACCGGCAAGGGCGGGGTCGTCCCGGCCGACCCGGCGGGCGAGCTTCCACGCCCGCCGCTCGGATGCCTTGCGCTTGCGGGTGTCGGGGTGGGAGGTGGCGCGGGCCCGGTGGTAGGCCAACTCCTGGACCACCGCCGCCGCCCGGGCGTCGGCCTCCACGTCCCGGCCGCCGTTTTGGTGGACCACGATCCGCCGGGCGAGGAAGGCCATGCCCTCGGCGGCCACGGTCATGCCCATCGGGGTGATGGCGTAGACGATCATCTGCCCCGGGTCCTCGGCGGCCGTCAACGACATCGCGGACGCGGCGGCCGGGAGCAGCCACAGCCCCGCCCGCACCACCGCCGGGGAGGACTGCCCCAACAGCGTCAGCCCCAGCAGCACCAGCGCCAACACGGCCGTGGCGCCCTCACCGGCGGCCACCGCGCCCATCGCGGTGCCCGAGCCGTAGGCGGACTCGATGTTGCTGTACGTCCCGATCCCACCCGCGATGCCGGTGGCCAACATCGGCACGAACGCCGCCGTCAACACGACCTTCTGCACCCGGGTCAGCCGGGTTCCCCCCGGCGTCTGCCCGCTCATCGCTCCTCCCGGTAGCCGATGCGGGCCAGGGCAGCATGGGCGTGCCGCAGACCATCGGCCAGGCGCCCGGCGGTGCCCGCGGCCTCCCGAGTCTCGACCCCGAATGCGGCGACGTCGGCGGCCGGCTGCTCGCCGTCACCGGAGTCGTGCCGCAGCCGCCCGGTGCCGTGCAGGGACTCCAGCAACTCGCTCGCCTGACCAAGGGTCTGGGGCAGGCGCCCGACCAGGTAGGCCAGGGCGCCGATCACGTCGTAGACATCCCCCGGCATCTCCCACTGGGCCCGCTCATCGGGCCGGAAGGTCAGGTGGTTGAGCGTGCGGATGGCCTCGGCGGCGGCCCGGGCGGTCCCGGCCGCCGTGGTGGTCGGCTGGTTCATCGCACACCCCCGACCGGGGTCGGGAGGGTGGCCAGGGGGCCGGGGCGGTGGGTGATGGCCTCGGTGATGACCGCGACCACGGCCGGGGCCAGGTCGGGGTCATCGGCCAGGATGTCCAACCCGGCATCCAGCCGGGCCGCCCGCTCGCTCGCGCTCTCCCCCTCCACGCCCAACCACAGGGCCGGGTCGGTGCCAAGCGAGAGTTCGAGGTAGTCGTGGTGGTCGCGCACCTCGTGCCGACCGATGAAGCTCTTCACAGCAGGTCTCTCCTGTCGGAACACACCGTGGCACCCCACCCCCCGATCCGGGGTGGGGCGCCACGGGTGGGCTGAATGGTCGGGCGGTCAGCGACGGTTGCCCTTGAGCTGGGCGTCGCGACGGGACTGCTCGTTGCGCTCGGCGACCTTGCGCCGCAACTCCTCGCGCCGCTGCTCCTCACGCTCCTTGTCGGTCAGCGCGGTGGTGGCGGATGCGATGATGAAGACGTTCACAGGGAGTCCTTCCAGGTCATTCCTGTGGCGCGCGCCCCCGAAGCTGCTACTTCGGGGGCGCACCTGGTGGTGACCGATCGGTTCGAGCGGTCACGACCGCCCGGCAGGACCGGAGCCGCGGGCGTCGCGGTCCGGAGGGCTGCCGGGGATCGAGTGCGCTCGACGCACCGGGCCCCTGGCCACCGGCTATCCCGGCTTCACGGCGAGGGGCGGGACACACAGGCATCGGGTGCAGGGCCGGTCCGGCACGCCGCACCCGCCCCGGGTCTTCGTCGGATCACGGGCCTTCCTCTCCTCGTTCGGGCAGGGGTTGAGCACTGCAAGGGGGACTCGTGGTCCCCACACTCCGGCCGTTGCTCGCGGTCACCGGGCCACCTCGCCAGTCGGGCCGAAGCCCTGCTCACCTGGCCTTTGGCGGGATCGCAGCGTCCCCGCCCTCTTCGCCGGAAGGCAGCCCGAAGAAGGCCCCTCCGAGTGGTCGTCGACCACAGGAATAGACTGGACCGGTGGACCGGTCCAGTCAAGCTGCTCGGAGTCGCAGGGTTGCCGAGGGTGGGTGTTTTCGCAGGTAGAAGCTCTAGGATGGGCAAGAAAAAAGCTGAACCGGTGGACCGGTCCAGCTTGATTTCTCTGAGGAAGTTACATCGGGTACGTCTCCACTTGCTCCCACAGGGGCCCCGGCGTGACCCCCTCTTCACACACCAGGGGACGCCCCTCTTGGTCGCGAGCGGTGTGCAGTACGACGGCCACGGGAGTGGGCTCGGTGAGAAGCAGGTGGTGGGACTCGATCTCCGTGGCCATGCGCACGGTGGTCACGTCCGTTCCTTCGACGGGGTGTCGCCCGGTCCGTCGCTGGACGTATCGAGTGGTTCCTTCCGTGATGGGCGCGTGCTGCTCCAGGCGTGGTGCCGCGTCGGCGATCTCTGCGGGAAACCAGGCTTCGATGTAGCTGTGGGGGGTTCCGTCCGACTGCTTCATCAATCGCACGCGGCGCAGCGCTTCCATGGCCTCGCCCAGGTCAAGTGCGGCGGCCACGTGAGGAGGTGGCAGCACGCGCTCGGGAGCTCCCACTCTCGTGAAAGGCATGCCGCCGGTCGTGCGAGGGGCGCCGGGGCGCCGGTTCCCGGCGGGGCGGCCCACAGGCGTTTCGACCACCATGAACCCGGCGCCCTGCTTGGCCTCGACTACGCCATCGTTGCGCAGGACGTCCATTGCCTTGATCACGGTTGCCCGCGAGACCTGCCACTGCTCCGCAAGGTCGCGTCCGGAGGGGAGTAGTTCACCCGGCGGGAACTCACCCTTTTCGATGCGGGAATTCAGGGAGGCTGCAATCTCTTCGTACTTCAGTAGCGCCATGGTTCCTCACAGGGATTGGCAGGCTGGACCGGTCCACCGGTACAAAGCATACTGCTCACATGTCTCATCCGAAGATGTCGCCCGAAGTCGTGCACTTCTACTCGAACGTCGCAGACGAAGGGGTCAGGCTGGCCTCTTCCGCTGATGGGCGGCTTGAGATGCTGCGAACGCAGGAACTCCTCCGTCGTTTCTTGCCCTCCGCTCCTGCCCGGGTACTCGACGTAGGGGGAGGTACCGGCGTTCACGCGCGATGGTTGGTCGAAGACGGGTATCACGTCGATCTCGTCGATCCGGTGCCTCGGCACGTCGCGCAAGCCCAAGAGATCTGCAATGCCACGGTTGGGGACGCACGAAGCCTTCCGGCATCCGATGACTCCTACGACGTGATTCACCTATTGGGGCCGCTCTACCACCTCCCGGAGCGTGAGGATCGGCGACAGGCACTTGCCGAGGCGGTTCGCGTGGCTCGCTCCGGGGCCATGGTCGCGGCGGCTGCCATCAATCGCTACGCCTCTCTCTTCGAGCACGCCGCGTTGGGGAAGTTGCACGTGGAGTCACTTCAAGAGTCGGTTTCCGGGATTCTCGCCTCCTCCGTGTACGACGGGCGAGGAAGATTCACCGTTGCCTACTTCCATCGCGCTGAAGAGTTGGCCGCAGAACTGAGGGAGGCCGGGTTGGTCGATGTGGAAGTCTTCGGCATAGAGGGGCCCGCCTGGTCACTCCTCAAGGCTGTCGAGCAACAGTCGGGCAACCTGCCAAGCGAGGAATTCTTCTCCTCGGCCCTCATGGCTGCGCGGCTTGCGGAGCCCTACCCCGAGCTACTGGCCGCAAGTTCTCATCTGCTGGCAGTCGGCCACTTGCCTGACTGACGACCTGTGAGGCTGTCCCTGAAGCTCGCTTCACCGGCTGTTCGGGCGCATCCGCGACAGGCGAGCCGTCAGTTGTGCGGGCGTGGGCGCCCGAAGAGGAGAGGCCCGGGCTGTTAGCCTGAGCGCGCTCTTCCGGGGCCGTCCGGGGGCCGTGGAAGGACGACCAACGACGACCAACGACGACCAACAAGGACGGCTCAACCGCTGATCAGGGTGGTGCTCGGCGTCATCCCCCATGGTCACCGGAGCGGCACACAAGTTCCTGCGCAACAAGAAGCAGGAGTGGGAGGAGTACCGCTCCGAGGTCACCCCCTTCGAGCTGCGCAAGAACCTCCCGGTGCTGTAGAACCCCCGGTGTCGTGACCGGCACCCCTCCCGGGGGACCGGGAGGGGGCCGGGCGCATCCGGGGCGGGAACACCCCCGGCGGGGCGGGGACCACGGGCAACGGGCACACACCCCACGCAACCAAGGAGAACCACCGTGTCGCAGGGCGGGCGACGGGACAGCCGGTTCGGGCAACTGCTGCGCCGGGGGTTCACCGACCCCACCGGCGCCGTCCGGCTCCTGGACACCATCGAACCCCGGACCATCGGGGGCGGTGACACGGTCCTGCTCGACGCGCTGGGCGCCACCGCCGATCCCGACCTGGCGCTCCGCTCGTTGGCGCGCATCGTCGAGGCGCAACCGCCGGACCGGCGGTCGGTCCTGGTCGACACCGTGCTCTCGGCCAAGCCCCTGCGCGACCGCCTGCTCGCCGTCCTGGGCTCCTCCGAGGCGCTCGGCGACCACCTGGTTCGGCACCCCGACGAGTGGGAGGCACTGGCGGCCTTCCGCAGCGCCGCCGAGCTGCACCCCGGCATCACCGATTTCGAGACCGCCCTCGCCGGGGCCCGGGACGCCGACGGCCTGCGGTTGGCCTACCGACGGGCGCTGTTGCTCATCGCCGCCCGGGACATGAGCGGGACCAACGGTTTCGCCGAGGCCGCCGCCGAACTGGCCGACCTGGCCGGCGCCACCCTGCGGGTGGCCCTGCGGATCGCGGGGGAGGAGACCCCCGACGACGCCGCGCGGTGCCGGCTGGCGGTCATCGGCATGGGCAAGTGCGGCGGGCGCGAACTGAACTACGTCTCCGACGTGGACGTGATCTTCGTCGCCGAGCCCCCGGAGGGCGTGGAGGAGCACGTCGCCCTGCAGGCCGCGACCCGGCTGGCCGGCCGGATGATGCGGCTGTGCTCGGACACCACCGCCGAGGGGACGATCTGGCCGGTCGACCCCAACCTCCGCCCCGAGGGCCGCAACGGTCCCCTGGTGCGCACCCTCGGCAGCCACCTGGCCTACTACCGGCGCTGGGCGAAGACCTGGGAGTTCCAGGCGCTCCTCAAGGCCCGCCCGGTCGCCGGCGACGCCGACCTGGGCGCCGCCTACCACGAGGCGATCGCCCCCCTGGTCTGGGAGGCCGCCGCCCGCGAGAACTTCGTCCCCGACGTGCAGCGGATGCGCCGCCGGGTGGAGGAGTCCATCCCCGCCGGGCAGCTGGAACGGGAGCTGAAGCTGGGGCCGGGCGGGTTGCGGGACGTGGAGTTCGCCGTCCAGCTCCTGCAACTGGTCCACGGCCGCAACGACGCGGGCCTGCGCAGCCCCACCACCCTGGACGCCCTCGCCGCGCTCGCCGCCGGCGGTTACGTCGGCCGCCGCGACGCGGCCGATCTGGACACCTCCTACCGCTTCCTGCGCACCGTCGAGCACCGCATCCAGCTCTTCCGCCTGCGCCGCACCCACCTGATGCCGGAGGAGGAGAGCGAGCTGCGCCGGCTGGGCCGCTCGCTCGGCCTGAACCGCGACCCCGTCGCCGAGCTGCACACCGCCTGGCGCCGGCACGCCTCCGTGGTCCGCCGGCTGCACGAGAAGCTGTTCTACCGCCCCCTGCTGGACGCGGTGGCCCGACTGGAGGCCGGCGCCGCCCGGCTCGGCCCCGAGGCCGCGGGGGAGCGCCTGATCGCCCTCGGCTACGCCGATCCCGGCGCCGCTCTGCGCCACCTGCGCGCCCTCGCCTCCGGGGTGAGCCGCAAGGCCGCCATCCAGCGCACCCTGCTGCCGGTGCTGCTGGACCGCTTCGCCGACGCGGCCGACCCGGACTCAGGACTGCTCAACTTCCGCAAGGTCTCCGACGCCCTCGGCGCCACCCCCTGGTACCTGCGGCTGCTGCGGGACGAGGGAACGGCGGCGGAGAACCTCGCCCGGGTGCTCTCCGCCGGCCGGTTCGCCCCCGACCTGCTGCTGCGAGCCCCCGAGGCGGTCGCCCTCCTCGGTGGGGAGGAGGGGTTGACGCCGCGCGGCCGGGGGAGCCTGGACCAGGAGGTGATGGCGGCCGTCGGCCGGCACGCCGACCCCGGGGCGGCCGTCACCGCGGTGCGCGGGGTGCGCCGGCGCGAGCTGTTCCGCACGGCGGCGGCCGACGTGATCGAGGCCTACGCCATCGCCCCCGTCGCGGTTCGCGCCGACGACCCGACCGCGCACCCCGGCCCGACGGAACCCACCGGGCCGGGGGGCGGGTCGTCGGCCGGGTCGGACGCCGCCGACGGGGAGGACACCCCCTCGGTCCCCGGCGTGGCGGACCCCGAACGCTTCGACCGGATCGGCCGGGCCCTGGCCGACATCACCGCCGCGACCGTGGCCGGTGCCCTGCGAGCGGCGGAGCGGGCCCACAGCGGCGACGCCGAACCACCGGTGCGCCTGACCGTCGTCGGCATGGGCCGGTTCGGCGGGGGAGAGGCCGCCTACGGCTCCGACGCGGACGTGATCTTCGTGCACGAGGCCCGGGAGGGCGTATCGGAGGAGGAGGCCGGTAAGGCGGCCTTCGCCATCGCCAACGAACTGCGCCGCCTGCTCCAGATCCCGGCCACCGACCCGCCGCTGCTCATCGACGCGGACCTGCGCCCCGAGGGCCGCACCGGTCCCCTGGTCCGCTCGCTGGCCTCCTACGCGGCGTACTACCGTCGCTGGTCCGTGGCCTGGGAGAGCCAGGCACTGCTGCGGGCGGCCCCCATGGCCGGGGACCTCGATCTCGGGCGCCGCTTCGTCGAGCTGATCGACCCGCTGCGTTACCCGGAGGGCGGCCCCGACGCCGACGCGATCCGCGAGATCCGCCGCCTCAAGGCCCGGATGGAGGCCGAGCGGTTGCCACGCGGGGCGGATCCCACGCTGCACGCCAAGCTCGGCCGGGGCGGCCTGTCGGACGTCGAGTGGACGGTGCAACTGCTGCAGATGCGGCACGCCGCCCGGCTGCCGGAGCTGCGGACCCCCTCCACCCGCCCGGCGCTCACCGCCGCCCATCGGGCGGGGCTGCTGACCGACGAGGAGGCCCGGGTGCTGGAGGAGGCGTGGCTGCTGGCCGGCCGGGTGCGCAACGCCGTCATGCTGGTGCGCGGCCGGCCGGGTGACACCTTCCCCAACGAGAGCCGGGAGCTGGGCGCGGTCGCCCGTTACCTCGGCTATCCGCTCGGGCACGGCGGTGAGCTCCTCGACGACTACCGGCGCACCACGCGGCGGGCCCGGGTGGTGATGGAGGACCTCTTCTACGGGAGCTGAGACGCTCCGGAGGGCGGGCCTCCCGTCCCCGGATCCCGGGGTGGTCCGGTGAGGGGCTCGGTCGACCTCCGGTGGCGGGCGGGCCTCCCGTCCCCGGCGGGTCGGTGAAGGATCCGGCCGGCGCGCCCGGGTCGGCCGGTCAGATCGCCGGCGGACGCGGAGCCGGGGCCCGACCGACCTCCAACGGCAGGTGGACGCGCACCCCGCCCGCGCCCTCCGGGCCCCCGTTCCGCGTCGGACGGGGGATGTCGCGATCGTCCACGACCCGCTCCGGGGCCGATGCCCGGTCCCCCCGGCCCTCGCCGCCGGAGGCGCCCCCGGTGCCGCCCGCCTTCCCGGCGACGCCGGTCCGGGTGGGACCGCCGGGAGCGTGATCCCCGACATGGGTGGGGGTGTCCTCCCCGACGGGACGGCGCGGCAGCCGGTAGCACAGCCGCCCGAACCAGAGCGTGGAGACCAGGAACCCGAAGGCCAGACAGATCAGGCCGCCCACCGCGTCCAACCAGAAGTGGTTGGCGGTGGCCACGATCACGAAGAGCGTCGCCACCGGGTAGAGCGCGCCCAGGACCCGCACCCATCGTCGCCGGGCCAGCATCGCCAGGGTGATCCCGCACCACACCGACCAGCCGATGTGCATGGAGGGCATCGCCGCGTACTGGTTGGAGACCGTCTGCATGCTCTCCGAGGAGAGCGAGCCCCAGGTGTCGTGCACCAGACCGGTGTCGATGAAGTCCATGCCCTCCATCAGGCGCGGCGGGGCGAGGGGGAAGAAGTAGTAGCCGACCAGCGCCACACCGGTGGTGGCGAACAACACCAGTCGGGTCGCCCCGTAGCGCCCCGGGTGGCTGCGGAACAGCCAGACCAGTACGCCGATGGTGACGAGGAAGTGCAGGGTCGCGTAGAAGTAGTTCACCCCGGTGATCAGCCAGGTGATCTCGTTGACGGCGTGGTTGACGGCCTGCTCGAAGGCCAGCCCCATGGCCTGCTGGATGTCCCAGATCAGCTGGGCGTGCCGCTGGGCGACGGCCTCCTGGTCGGGCACCGCGTTGCGGATCATCGAGTAGACCGAGTAGCTCACGGCGATGAGCAGCAGCTCGAACCACAGGCGGGGTCGGCGCGCGACACGCAGTCGGGCGAACGGCCGGTCGCGTCCCGTCGGACGTTCACGGGGTGTGTCGCCCGCGGCCTCCGTGTTCACCCGCTGGTCTTCCTTCGCTCCGACGACTCCGGCAACCGTTTCCCCCATGGGACCTCAGTCTGCCAGAGCCGGGTGAACCGTCGATCATCCCCGGGAACGGTCTTCGCCGCCGCTCGTCCTCCCCGCGAGGGAGACACCCCCCGGGGCGGCGGTGGTGGAGCCCCTGACCACCAGCTCGGGCAGGAAGACGAACTCGCTGTGCGGGGCCGGGGTGCCGCCGATCTCCTCCAGCAGGGCCCGGACCGCCGCCTGGCCCATGGCCGGGACCGGCTGCCGGATGGTGGTCAGCGGCGGGTCGGTGAAGGCGATCAGCGGCGAGTCGTCGAAACCGATCACCGAGACGTCCCGGGGGACGGTGAGGCCGCGTCCTCGCGCGGCCCGGATGGCGCCCAGGGCCATCATGTCGCTGGCGCAGATCACGGCGGTGCAGCCGCGGTCCAGGAGCGCGGAGGCGGCCGCCTGGCCCCCCTCCAGGGTGTAGAGGGAGTGCTGGACGAGTTCCGCGCTCCCCGCCGCGTCCACCCCCAGCTCGTTCGCCATGGCGCGGACGAAGCCCTCGATCTTGCGCCGCACCGGCACGAACCGGGCGGGCCCCAGGGCCAGACCGACGCGGCGATGCCCCAGCGAGGCCAGATGGGCGACGGCCAGACCCATCGCGGCCCGGTCGTCCGGGGAGACGAAGGGGGCGCGGACCTTCGGGGAGAAGCCGTTGACCAGCACGAACGGAACGCCGTGGCCGCGCAGACGCTCGTAGCGCTCCATGTCGGCGGTGGTGTCGGCGTGCAGGCCGGAGACGAAGATGATCCCCGCCACGCCGCGCTCCACGAGCATTCCGGTGAGTTCGTCCTCGGTGGAGCCCCCGGGCGTCTGGGTGGCCAGCACGGGGGTGTAGCCCTGCCTGGTCAGCGCCTGTGCGATGACCTGTGCGAAGGCCGGGAATATGGGGTTCTCCAGCTCGGGGATGATCAGACCCACCAGGCCCGCGCTGCGCTGTCGCAGCCGGGCCGGTCGCTCGTAGCCGAGCAGATCGAGCGCGGCCAGCACGGCTTCGCGGGTGCCCGCGGCAACCCCCGGTTTGCCGTTCAGGACCCGGCTGACCGTGGCTTCGCTGACCCCCGCCTGGGCTGCGATATCGGCAAGCCGTGCGGTCACGAAATCGGACTGTACCGGTCACCGGGGGCGCTGCCCACCGTGCGGCGGTGATTTTCCGGGATTCAGCCGGAATGTGCGTGCCGTCGGGCGTCTCCCGGTCGGAATCCGCCCGACGGCACGTGGGGCCGGTGGGCTCGGCTCAGTCGCCGGAGGCGCCCGCCGTCGCCACGGTGTGGTCGTTCAGCAGCCCTCCCTGCCAGTCCAGGGCGAGGTCGGCCATGCCGTCGGCGGGCGTCGTCCCCCCGCGCAGCACGTCGGTGTACACCTCCTGCAGGTCGGCGAACATCCGTGAGCCCGCCGGCAGCGGCGTGCGGGGCACCGCCTTGGTGTGCGCGAAGTAGAAGGCGTTGCGGACCGGGTCGGCCAGCACCGCGTCGGTGTAGGCGGCCTTGCGGGTCGGCAGCAACCCCAATTCCAGGGCCACCTTCTCCTGCTGCTCGGCGGCGGTCATGAAGGAGACGAAGAGCTGCGCGGCGGTGGCGTTCGGGGTGCCGGCGGAGACCACCAGGTTGTGACCGCCGGTGGGGGAGCCGGCGGAGCCGCCGGTGCCCGCGGGCACCGGCGCGATGCCGAGGTTGGCGCCGTCGGCGAAGACGGGGGAGTCCAGCAGGTCGGCCACCGCCCAGGGTCCGTTGATCATCATGGCGGCCTCGCCCCGTTTGAACGCCCCCTGCATGGCCTCGTAGGCGTCCTTCTCCGGAGGTGCCGGCGCCGCGCCGGACTCCACCAGGGAGGCGGCGGCGGATATGCCGCGCACGGCGGCGTCCCCGGCGATCGTGATGGTCCGCGCGTCCGGGTCGATGAGATCGGTGTCCTCGCCGTGGAGGAAGGGCAGCGCGAAGTACCCGTCGGTGTTGAGCACGATCCCCTCGGCGTCGGTGGCCTCGGCGACGGTCAGGCCGTATGCCTGTGTCTCCGACCAGTACCGGGGTGGGCGGGTGAGGCCCGCGCGGTCGAAGAGGTCCTTGTTGTACATCAGTGCCAGGGTGTCGGTGACCTGCGGGGCGCCGTACACCGCGTCCCCGAACAGGACGCTGTCCACGGCGGTCTCCAGGAACTCCTCGGGGGCCGGTTCGGCCGGGGTGCCGGTGAGATCCGCCAGCAGGTCGCCCGCGACCATGTGCGCCGTCCACCCCACGTCCGCCCGCAGCACGTCGGGGGCGGACCCGGTGCCGACCGCGTCCAGGTACCGCTCCTCGGCCTCGAAGAACGGCACGGAGACGTGGTCGACGTCGATGCCGGGGTGCTCCCGCTGGAAGGCGGCCACCAGTTGGTTGAAGACGGGGGCCTCGGTCTCGTTGGAGGTGTCCCAGAAGGTGATGGAACCGCTGACGGGCTCGGCCTCCGGACCGCTGTCACCGGCCCCGCAGGCCGCCAGGGGGAGCAGTGCGAGGACCGTCACCAGGAGCGCCGCCCCCGCCGGGACGGCCCGGCGGGAATCCCGGCCGGGCCGTCGCCCGCCGAGCCGGTCCCCGGTGTTCCCCGGGTTCCCGGTGTCCCCGGACCCCTCCGGATCCCCCGTGTCGTTCATGCCGTTCACGCCGCCTCCCGCGTCCTCGCCCCGCCCCGCCGCGTCGTGCCCGGGGGCGTCCCCGGGACCGGGGCGCGTGCGGGGCCCTTGCAGATCTCCCCGGTCACGGTCCTTCCCTGAACCGCTTCCGGCCTGTAAGTACTTGCAGCAACCGCCGGCGGTGCCGACGGGCACGCGTTCCGGCCGCCGCGATCCCTCCCCGGTGCGGGGTCGCGCGGTGCCCTCGACCGGCTGTTGCCGGTTCGCCATACGGGTTCCGCGGGGGTCTCGGCGGCCCCGCGGGTCCGCGTTCGCCACCGTGGTGGTGGCCGGGAACGTAGCAGCAACGGCTGCGGAGCGGAACCCCGTCGACACGATGCGCCGATCGTTTGCAGAAAGTTGCCGCAAGCTCTTTCCAAACCGATTGCCCCACTGTTACGTTCCTGCTCGGCCCGGCGCCGCGGAGTAGCGACGCGAGGGGGTGCCGGCGCATCCGGAACACCCGGAAGAGGGCAAAACGCTTGAAGGAGTTCACATGCGGCGCAGCATAGGGACAACGGCGGTGATCGCGGCCCTGGCGCTTGCGGCAACGGCTTGCGGCGGCGGGGACAACGGTTCCAACGGCTCCGACTCGGGGTCCGGTGAGGGGCTGTCCGGCACCGTCACCTTCTGGGACACCTCCAACGAGACCGAGGCCGAGGTCTTCCGGGCGGTGGCCGAGGAGTTCTCGGAGCAGCACCCCGAGGTCACCGTCGACTACGTCAACATCGGCTGGGACGGGGCCCAGGACCGGTTCAAGAACGCCGCCGGCGCCAACGAGGCCCCCGATGTGATGCGCACCGAGGTCGCCTGGGTCTCCGACTTCGCCAACCTGGGCTACCTCGCCCCGCTGGACGACACCCCGGCCGTCGAGGACCAGGGGGACTTCCTGGAGCAGGCCTGGGCCAGCACCCAGTTCAACGACACCACCTACGCCGTGCCGCAGGTCATCGACACCCTGGCGCTCTTCTACAACAAGGAGCTGCTGGACGCCGCCGGCGTCGAGGTGCCCGAGAGCCTCGAGGACCTCAAGGACTCCACCGAGGCCCTCACCGGCGAGGGCCTGGACGCCCCCTTCTACCTGCGCGGTGACGACCCCTACTGGTTCCTGCCCTACATCTACGGCGAGGGTGGCGACCTGGTCGACGCCGACAACGAGACCGTCACCATCGACGACGCCTCCGGCGTGGCCGCCTTCGAGGCCGTGCAGGACCTGCTCGACTCCGGCGCCGCCATCACCGACACCACCGACGGCTGGCAGAACATGATGGGCGCCTTCGGTGACGGTTCCGTCGCCATGATGATCAACGGCCCCTGGGCGATCAACGACGCCCGTGAAGCCATCGGTGAGGAGAACCTGGGCGTCGCCCCGGTCCCGGCCGGCGGCTCCGCGCAGGGCGCCCCGCAGGGCGGCTGGAACTACGGCGTCTACGCCGGCTCCGCCAACCTCGACGCCTCCTACGAGTTCGTCGCCTACATGGCCTCCGCCGAGGTCCAGCAGCGCATCACCGAGGAGCTGAGCCTCCTGCCGACCCGTTCCTCGGTCTACGAGGCCGACTCGGTCGCGAACAACGAGATGGTCGAGTTCTTCGCCCCGGCCGTCGAGGTCGCGCACGAGCGCGCCTGGATCCCCGAGGCCAACTCCCTGTTCGACCCGCTGGGCGAGGAGGTCGAGGCCATGCTGCTGGGCCGCGCCACCGCCGAGGAGACCGCCGACGCCATCGGTGACCGCTACCGCGACCTGCTCGACTGGCAGTGAGTCCGAGGTGAATCGACGGTTGGAAGCCGAAGAGACGAGGGGCTGACCGACACATGGCCGGCACGAGCAGCCGGTCGGCGGTGACGACGGCCGGGGGCACCGGGAACGGTGCCCCCGGCCCGGGCCGCGCGACCGGGAGGAACGGGAAGCAGGGGCCCCCGCCCCCGCCCGGACGGTTCCGCAGGGGACTGTCCACCCACTGGTACGCCTGGGCGATGATCGCGCCGGTGGTCGCGGTGATCACCGTGATCATCGGGTGGCCGCTGGTCCGAGGCGTCTACCTGACCTTCACCAACGCCAACGAGGCGAACGTGGAGCGCCGGATCGGCGTCAACACCATCGAGGCGACCTACGAGTTCGTCGGACTGGAGAACTACCTCTCGGTCCTGGGCGGTTCCCAGTTCTGGGACCGCCTGACCTGGACGATCGTGTGGACGGTCGCCTGCGTGGCGATCACCTTCACCATCGGCCTGGTGCTGGCGAACATGCTCAACCGGCACGTGCGCGGCCGGGCGCTCTACCGCATGGCGTTGATCCTGCCGTGGGCGATCCCCGCCTTCGTCTCCATCTTCGCCTGGCGGATGCTCTTCAACGAGCGCAACGGCATCCTCAACGCCGCCCTGGAGGGCGGCGGACTGAGCGCGATGACCTGGTTGACCGACCCGTTCTGGGCCAAGGTCTCGGTGATCGGGGTCAACGTCTGGCTCGGCGTGCCCTTCATGCTCATCGCGATGCTCGGAGCCCTGCAGTCCATACCCGCCGAGCACTACGAGGCGGCGGAGATGGACGGCGCCAACGCCTGGCAGCGGTTCTGGAACATCACCCTGCCCGGTGTGCGCTCGGTCAGCTCCACGGTGGTCCTGCTCAGCTGCATCTGGACCTTCAACATGTTCCCGGTGATCTTCCTGCTCACCGGCGGCGGTCCCGCCGGCTCCACCGACATCCTGGTCACCGAGGCGTTCAAGCTCGCCTTCCAGCGCAGCCCGCGGGACTTCGCCGAGTCCGCCACCTGGGGCGTGCTCATCCTGCTGCTGCTGGTGGCCTTCGCCCTGGTCTACCGCCGGGTGCTCCGCAAGCAGGGAGAGGTGTGGTGACCATGGACACCCGCGACACCCGGGGAACCCCCGGGACCCCGGAGGCATCCGGCACCCGTGACGAGGCGGCGGTCCGCGAGGGCGACGCCCTTCCGCCCACCGGTGGCGACGCGGCTCCGGCCGTCACCGCGGTCACCGGCACCCCGGCCCCCGGTGGGGCGGCCGGCGCCGGCGCCCCGCCCGCCGACGGGCGCGCCCGTCGCGTGCGGCGGCGCGGCGAGCGCGGCCCACTGGCCTCCCTCGGCCTGCACGCGGGCCTGCTGGCGGCCGCGTTCATCGCGCTCTTCCCGCCGTTCTGGCTGTTGGTGACCTCCTTCAAGCCCCGGCAGGAGACGTTCTCGCTCACTCTGTTCGCCGGCTTCACGTGGGAGAACTACGACCACGTCGTCAACAACACCGCCTTCCTCACCTGGTTCGGGAACTCGGTCTTCATCGTGACCCTGACCACGGTGCTGGGGGTGTTCATCTCCTCGACCACCGGGTACGCGCTCAGCCGCTTCAGATTCCCCGGCATGCGATCGTTGATGTGGACCCTCCTGCTCACCCAGATGTTCCCGATGGCGGTGCTGATCGTGCCGCTGTACAACCTCATGGCCCGCTACGGACTGCTCAACCAGCCGGTCGGTCTGATCGTCACCTACCTGACGATCGCGGTGCCGTTCTGCGCCTGGATGATGAAGGGTTTCTTCGACTCCATCCCGATCGCGATCGACGAATCCGGACGGGTGGACGGGCTCAATCCCTTCGGGACCTTCTGGCGACTGATCATGCCGCTGGCCAAGCCCGGCATCGCGGTGACGGCCTTCTACAGCTTCGTCACCGGCTGGGCGGAGGTCGCCTACGCGACCGCCTTCATGACCGGGGAGCGCAACCTCACCCTCGCGGGTGGTTTGCAGACCTTCGTCAACCAGCACACCCAGGATTGGCATTACATGACCGCCGCCGCCGTCCTCATCGCGGTGCCCGCCGCCCTGGTCTTCGGGTACGCCCAGCGGCACCTGCAGGCCGGGCTCACCGCCGGGGCCACCAAGGCGTGACCCGCCCGTCCGCGCGGTCCGGCCGGACCCACCGGGCTCCGGCCGTCCCCCCTCCCGACACACCACAGGGATGACATGACCCAGCACCTCGCCGACCGCTCCCGGCCCGCAGGCGCGCATGCCGAGGCCATGACCGTGACCGACGACCGCGCGGACTGGTGGCGCGGAGCCGTCATCTACCAGGTCTACCCGCGTTCCTTCGCCGACGGCAACGGCGACGGCATGGGCGACCTGCCCGGCGTCCGGGCCCGCCTGCCGTACCTGGCCGAACTGGGCGTGGACGCCGTGTGGCTCAGCCCCTTCTACGCCTCCCCACAGGCCGACGCCGGCTACGACGTCGCCGACTACCGGGCCATCGACCCGATGTTCGGTGGTCTCCACGACGCCGACGCGCTGATCCGCGACGCGCACGAGCTGGGTCTCCGGGTGATCGTCGACCTGGTCCCCAACCACTCCTCCGACCACCACGAGTGGTTCAAGCGCGCCCTGCGCGAGGGCCCCGGCTCGCCGCTGCGCGAGCGCTACCACTTCCGCCCCGGCAAGGGGGAGAACGGCGAACTGCCCCCCAACGACTGGGAGTCCATCTTCGGCGGCCCCGCCTGGACCCGGTCCTCCAACCCGGACGGCACCCCCGGCGAGTGGTACCTGCACCTCTTCGCCCCCGAGCAGCCGGACTTCAACTGGGACAGCCCCGCCGTGCGCGACGAGTTCCGCTCGGTGCTGCGGTTCTGGCTCGACATGGGGGTGGACGGCTTCCGCATCGACGTCGCCCACGGCATGGTCAAGGCGCCCGGCCTGCCCGACATGGGCTCCGCCGGGCAGCTCAAGCTGCTGGGCAACCAGCAGCTGCCCTTCTTCGACCAGGACGGCGTCCACGAGATCTACCGCTCCTGGCGCGAGATCCTGGACGAGTACCCGGGGCAGCGCATCGGCGTCGCCGAGGCGTGGACCCCCAGCGAGGACCGCACCGCGCTGTACCTGCGCCCCGACGAGTTGCACCAGGCGTTCAACTTCCACTACCTGATGACCGGGTGGGACGCCGGTGACCTGCGACGGGTGATCGACTCCTCGCTGGACTCGATGCGGCCGGTCGGCGCCCCCACCACCTGGGTGCTCTCCAACCACGACGTGGTGCGCCACCGCACCCGGTTGGGCGGCGGCCTGCGGAGGGCCCGGGCCGCCACCCTGCTGATGCTGGCGCTGCCCGGCTCCGCCTACGTCTACCAGGGCGAGGAGCTCGGCCTGCCCGAGGTCGTCGACCTGCCCGACGAGGTGCGCCAGGACCCGTCCTTCTTCAAGGACAACGGCCAGGACGGCCTGCGCGACGGCTGTCGGGTGCCGATGCCCTGGGCTCCGAGCGGCGAATCGCTGGGCTTCGGCGAGGGCGGCAGCTGGCTGCCCCAGCCGGCCGACTGGGCCGAACTGTCGGTGGAGGAGCAGACCGGCGACCCCACCTCCACCCTGGAGATGTACCGCAGCGCGCTGGCGCTCCGCCGCGAGCACCCGGCCCTCGGCGCCGGCGACGCGGTGGAGTGGCTGGACGCCCCCGCCGGGGTGCTGGCCTTCCGCCGCACCACCCCTGTCGGTCGCTCGGTGATCTGCGTCGTCAACACCGGCACCACCCCCGCCGAACTCGCCGGAATTCTGCCGGAGAACGCCGAACTCCTCATCTCCAACGAGGACTTCGACGGAACCGGCCCGCTCCCCGGCGACACCGCCGGCTGGTGGGCCGCATGACGGAGGTGCCGGCGGCCCCCGCCCGGCTCGCCGACATCGCCCAGCAGGCCGCGGTCAGCGAGGCCACGGTCAGCCGGGTGCTGAACGGCAAGTCGGGCGTGGCCGCCGGCACCCGACAACGGGTGCTCGCCGCGCTGGACGTCCTCGGCTACGAGCGTCCGGTGCGGCTGCGCCGGCGCAGTGCCGGGCTGGTGGGGTTGGTCATCCCCGAACTGACCAACCCGATCTTCCCGGCGTTCGCGCAGGTGATCGAGCAGGCACTGGCGGGGCACGGCTACACCCCGGTGTTGTGCACCCAGTCCCCGGGCGGGGCCACCGAGGACGAGTTGGTCGAGCAACTCGTCGAGCGCGGCGTGACCGGGGTCATCTTCCTCTCCGGCCTGCACGCCGACACCAGTGCCGACCCCTCCCGCTACACCCGCCTCGCGGGGCGGGGGGTGCCGTTCGTCCTGATCAACGGCTACAACCCGCGGGTCCGTGCCCCCTTCGTCTCGCCGGACGACGCCGCCGCCACCCGCATCGCGGTGGGACACCTGCGGGACCTGGGCCACCGCCGGATCGGTCTGGCGGTGGGTCCGGAGCGCTTCGTGCCGGTGCGTCGCAAGTGTGAGGGCTTCCTCGGCGCGGTCGGGCTGACGGAGGCGGAGGCGATGGAGGCCGGCCTGGTGCAGCACACCCTCTTCAGTGTGGAGGGCGGGCAGGCCGCCGCGTCGGCGCTGCTGGACGCCGGTTGTACCGGCATCGTCTGCGGCAGCGACATGATGGCGCTGGGGGCGATCCGCGCGGTGCGTGGCCGGGGCCTGGAGGTCCCCGGCGACGTCTCCGTGGTGGGGTACGACGACTCCGACCTGTTCGCGTTCACCGACCCGCCGCTGACCACGCTGCGCCAGCCGGTGCGGGCGATGGCCGGGGCGGCGGTCAACTCGCTGCTGGAGGAGACCGGGGGGAATCCCGTCCACCACACCGAGTTCGTCTTCCAGCCCGAGCTGGTGGTGCGCGGCTCGACGGCACAACCCCGCTCGGGCCTCGTCCCCCGGGACACCCGCTGACACCGACCGTCCACGCCCCCGGGCCCCGGGGCGGGAACCCCACCGGTTTCCGCCCCGGGGCCCGGGGTCGTTCCGGGGGCGATCGTGTGGGCTCCGGTCGGCGCCCCGGGCCCGGGGGGGAGGGGCGGGGAGAGCGGGTGGGGCCGGGTGGGGCCGACGAAGTGGAACCCGGTCGGTCGGGCGCGTGGGGCCGTGGCCGGCCCCCGACCGACCGGGGGTGACGCGAGGTTAGCAGTCCGCAATTCCTTGCGAAAGAGGTTGCGTTGGGAAAACGCGTACATGACGGGGTTGTGTCCGGGGTCTTGACCGGGTTACCGGCGCGTTCTACGGTCTTCCCTGCAAGAGATTGCCGCAAGGTTCAACCACTTGCAGCAAGAGCCTTCCACGGCTCGACGGCCTTCCGGGCATGGCGCGTTGCCTTCCGGCCGCACGGACGTCCCGACGCGGGGACAGCGTCGGGACGGCACCCCCCACACCTCAACGTGGAGGACCCATGTCCGAAAGAGGCGTCAGGAGAGCCGTGCGCACCGCCCTGGTCGGGCTGGCGGCGGCCGCCACCGCCGCGGTGACGCTCGGCGCTCCCACGGCCCAGGCCGCGCCCCCCGGGAACAAGGACGTGACCGCCGTCCTGTTCTCCTGGAACTTCAACTCCATCGCCCGCGAGTGCACCGAGCGACTGGGCCCGGCCGGCTACGGCTTCGTCCAGGTCTCCCCGCCCCAGGAGCACGTCCAGGGCTCCCAGTGGTGGACCCAGTACCAGCCCGTGAGCTACAACATCTCCGGCCGGCTCGGCAACGAGCAGCAGTTCCGGTCGATGATCAACACCTGCAACAACGCGGGTGTCGGCGTCATCGTGGACGCGGTCATCAATCACATGTCCGCGGGCTCGGGCACCGGCACCGGCGGCACCTCCTACTCCAAGTACAACTACCCCGGCCTCTACGGCACCAACGACTTCGGCTCCTGCCGCGAGGACATCCGGGGCAGCGACTACGCCAACGACCGCTGGCGGGTGCAGAACTGCGAACTCGTCGGCCTCGCCGACCTGAACACCGGCAGCCCCTACGTCCAGCAGCAGATCGCCGGCTACATGAACCGCCTGCTGGGTTGGGGCGTCGCCGGCTTCCGGGTGGACGCCGTCAAGCACATCCCGGCACGGCACATGGAGCAGATCCGCGCCCGGGTCAACGGCGGCAACGTCTTCTGGAACCAGGAGGTCATCTACGGCGCCGGCGAGGCGATCACGCCCGAGGAGTACCTCAACGCCGGTCACGTGCAGGAGTTCCGCTACGCCTTCGACCTCAAGCGGATGTTCCAGGGCGACCGGATCGCCAACCTGCAGAACTTCGGTGAGAGTTGGGGCTACCTGCCCTCCAACCGCTCCGGCGTCTTCGTCGACAACCACGACACCGAGCGCAACGGTTCCACCCTCAGCTACAAGGACAACGCCGCCTACACCCTGGCCAACGTCTTCATGCTGGCCTGGCCCTACGGCAGCCCGGACGTGCACTCCGGCTACGAGTTCAGCGGCTTCGACGCCGGCCCGCCCAACAACGGCAACGTGACCGCCTGTTACCAGAGCGGGTGGAAGTGCCAGCACGCCTGGCAGGAGATCTCCTCCATGGTGGGCTTCCGCAACACCACCCGCGGCCAGGCGGTCACCCACTGGTGGTCCAACGGCAACAACGCCATCGCCTTCGGGCGGGGCAACCGCGGTCACGTGGTCATAAACCACGAGAACAGCACACTGAACCGGACCTTCCAGACCTCCCTGCCGGCCGGTGACTACTGCAACGTCCAGAACGGCACCCGGGTCACCGTCAACGGCAGCGGCCAGTTCACCGCGAGCCTCGGCGCCCGCACCGCCCTCGCCCTGCACGTCGATGCCCGGAACTGCGGTACCGGTGGCGGCGCCGGTGGCGGTGGGGACCCGGTGACCGGCGGCGCCTCCTTCGGGGTCAACGCGACCACGCAGATGGGCCAGAACATCCACGTGGCGGGCAACATCTCCGCGCTGGGCAACTGGAACACTGCCAACGCTCCCCGGATGAGCGCCGACACCTACCCGATCTGGCGCCTGGAGCTGGACCTGCCGCCCGGCACCACCTTCCAGTACAAGTACATCCGCAGGGACGCCAACGGCAACGTGACCTGGGAATCCGGGAGCAATCGCACCGCCACCGTGCCGTCCTCCGGCCGGGTGACGCTCAACGACACCTGGCGCAACTGACCCTACGCCCCCGCGCGCCCGCCCCCTTCTCACGGGATCCCCGGTGGTGGGCGCGGGGGCGCGGACACGACGCCCGGCGGGACCACTCCCGCCGGGCAGCTCGGTTCCCCCTCTCCCGTCCCCGTGTTCGTCCACCCCCCAGCCCTTGTGGCCCGACCGATCCGTTCCGCCGCTCGGTCCCCGCCCCGTTCCCCGACCCGGAGGAGCAGCCCCGTGCTGTTGCGCACGCCCACCGCGCGCAGAGGTCTGGCCGTCGCCACGGCGGCCGGTGTCCTCGCGACGCTGATCCACGCGGTGGCGGCCCCCGCCGCCCAGGCGGCACCACCGCCGCCGACCGACGCCGAACTGGCCGCCGAGCCGACCCGACACGCCCTCACCACCGAGCAGTTCTACTTCGTGCTCCCGGACCGCTTCGCCAACGGCGACCCCTCCAACGACACCGCCGGCATCCCCGGCGGCCCGCTCGACCACGGGCACGACCCCGACGACGAGGGCTTCTACCACGGCGGCGACCTGAGCGGCCTGATCGAGAACCTCGACTACATCGAGGGCCTGGGCACCACCGCCCTCTGGATGGCGCCGATCTTCGAGAACAAGCCGGTGCAGGGCGAGGGCGAGCACGCCTCCGCCGGCTACCACGGCTACTGGATCACCGACTTCACCCGGGTGGACCCGCACTTCGGCACCAACGAGGAACTCGCCGAACTGGTCGAGGCCGCCCACGAGCGCGACATCAAGGTCTTCTTCGACGTCATCACCAACCACACCGCCGACGTCATCCACCACGCCGAGGGCGTCCACGACTACCTCTCCAAGGGTGCCTTCCCGTACCTCGACACCGAGGGGCGTCCCTTCGACGACCTCGACCACGCGGGCGGGGAGGCCGGGGACTTCCCCGCCCTCGACGCCGACTCCTTCCCGTACACGCCGGTGACCACGGAGGCCGAGGCTGACCTCAAGGTCCCCGACTGGCTCAACGATCCGACGCTCTACCACAACCGCGGGGACTCCTCCTTCGCCGGCGAGAGCTCCCTGTACGGCGACTTCCACGGCCTGGACGACCTGTTCACCGCCCGCCCCGAGGTCGTCGAGGGCATGGTGGAGATCTACCGCACCTGGGTCGAGGAGTTCGGCATCGACGGCTTCCGGATCGACACGGTCAAGCACGTCAACATGGAGTTCTGGACCCGCTGGTCCGCGGCCATGAAGGAGCACGCCGCCTCCCTCGGCAACGAGGACTTCTTCATGTTCGGCGAGGTGTACTCCTCCGATGTCGCGGAGAAGGCCCGGTACGTCACCGAGGGCGGCCTGAACGCCACCCTGGACTTCGGCTTCCAGGAGGCCGCGCGGTCCTTCGCCTCGCAGGGCGGCTCCGCGAAGCGCCTCTCCGCCCTCTTCGGCGAGGACCACCGCTACACCACCGTCGACACCAACGCCCAGCAGTCGGTCACCTTCCTCGGCAACCACGACATGGGCCGGATCGGGCACTTCCTGCGCGCCGACAACCCGGACGCGGACGACGCCGAACTGCTCGGTCGCTCCCGCCTCGCGCACGAGCTGATGTTCCTCTCCCGGGGCAACCCGGTGATCTACTACGGCGACGAGCAGGGCTTCACCGGCTCCGGCGGCGACAAGGCCGCCCGTGCCACGCTCTTCGGCTCCACGACACCGCTGTACCTCCGGGACCCGCAGCTGGGCACCGACCGCACCCACGCGGAGGACGCCCACGACACCGATCACCCGCTGTACCGGGCGATCGCCGACCTCTCCGTCCTCACCCGCGAGCACCCGGCCCTGCGCGACGGCACACAGACCGAGCGGTACGCGGAGGACGGCGCCGGCGTGTGGGCCCACACCCGCACCGACGCCGACGAGCGGGTGGAGTACCTGGTCGCCGCGAACAACGCCGAGGGCGAGCGCACGGTCACCGTGCCCACCGACACCCCGGACGCCGCGTTCGAGGTGCTGTACGGGGAGGCCGCCGGCCCCGGCGCCGGCGTGACCGCCGACGCCGACGGCGTGGTCGAGCTCACCGTGCCCGCCCTGTCCACCGTGGTGTTGCGCGCCGACCGACCGCTCCCCGACCCGCAGGTCGCGCCCGTGATCGAACTCACCGCGCCCGACGCCGGCGCGCACGGCGTCGTGGAACTCTCCGCCGCGGTCACCGGCGGCGCGCTCAACCGCGTCGCCTTCGCCGCGCAGGTCGGCGACGGCGGCTGGGAGGTGCTCGGTGTCTCCGACGCCCCGCCGCACCGCGTCACGCACACCGTCCCCGCCGGCACCCCGGCCGGCACCCCGCTGCGCTACCGCGCGATCGCCGTGGACTCCTCCGGCACCACGGCCGCGACCGGCGCGGATACCACCGCCGGCACCCCGCCCCCGGAACAGGCGCCGCGCGCCGTGAGCCGGGAGTGGGCCGTCGTCCACTACCACCGACCCGATGGGAACTACGACGACTGGTCGCTGTGGGCGTGGGGGGACCTCCACGAGAGCGAGAGCTTCGAGGACTGGCCCAAGGGCCGGCCCTTCGTCGGCCGCGACGCCTTCGGCGCCTTCGCCTGGGTCCGCCTGGCGCCCGACGCCTCCGAGGTCGGCTACCTGATCGTGGACGGCGACGGCACCAAGGACGGTGACCTCGACCGGGTCATCGACCTCTCCGAGACCGGTGAGGTCTGGGTCGAGCAGGGCGAGCCGGAGGCGCTGATCGAGGCGCCCGAGGGTGTGTACCCGCCCGCCGACGAGTCGCGCGCCGTCCTGCGGTACCACCGACCCGACGGTGATTACGATGGATGGGGAGTGCACGTGTGGACCGGCGCGGCCGAGCCCACCGACTGGAGCCGGCCCGTCCCGGCCTCCGAGGTGGACTCCTTCGGCGCCGTCTACGAGATCCCGCTCGCCGAGGGCGCGACCTCGCTGAGCTACATCATCCATCGCGGCGACGAGAAGGACCTGCCCGCCGACCAGTCCCTCGACCTGAGGGCCGTCGGCCACGAGGTGTGGCTCGTGTCGGGAGAGGAGACCCCCCTGTTGCCCAGTGGCGGAGCCGCCCCCGACCTGAACCCCGAACGGGCCCGGGCCCACTGGATCGACGCCGGGACCGTCGTGTGGCCCGGTACCGTGCCGCCCGGTGGCAGCCGCCAACTGCTGTACCACCCCGAGGGCGCCATCGCACTCGAGGAGGGCGCCCTCACCGACCAGGGGCAGTGGATCCGGCTCATCCCCACCGAGCTGACCGACGAGCAGCGCGACCGCTTCCCGCACCTCGCCGACCAGCCAGCCCTACGGGTGGACCCGCGCGACGCCCACCGGATCGAGGAGGCGCTGCGCTCCCAACTGCTCGCCTCCGAGCGGGCCGCCAACGGTGCCCTGACCCGGCTCACCGGGGTGCAGATCCCCGGCGTCCTGGACGACCTGTACGCGGAGGGGGCACTGGAGGCCGGCCTCGGCCCGACCTTCCCCGACGCGAAGTCGCCCGGCAAGTCCGCCGGTAAGGGCAAGGGGGACAAGAAGGGCCACCGGGGCGACCCCGTGCTCTCCGTCTGGGCCCCCACCGCGCAGCGTGTCGCCCTGGAGCTGGACGGCGACGGGAAGAAGCTCGTCCCCATGACCCGCGACGACGCCACCGGCGTGTGGTCGGTGAAGGGGAAGAAGAACTGGTACGGCAAGTCCTACCGATACCACGTCACCGTCTGGGCGCCCGAGGCCGGCGCGGTGGTCACCAACAAGGTCACCGACCCCTACTCGGTCGGTCTGACCACCGACTCCGAGTACAGCCTGATCGTCGACCTGAACGACCCCGCCCTCGCCCCGCGGGGCTGGGCGAACCGGAACGCCCCCGAGCCGGTCGACCTCGCCGACGCCACCATCCAGGAGATCCACGTCCGCGACTTCTCCGTCGCCGACGAGCGGGCCCGCAACAAGGGGAAGTACCTGGCCTTCACCGAGCACGGCAGCCACGGCATGCAGCACCTGCGGAGGCTGGCCGAGGCGGGCACCACCCACGCCCACCTGCTGCCCACCTACGACATCGGCTCCGTCCCGGAGCGCGCCGCCGACCGGCGCGAACCCGACTGCGACCTCGCCGCCCTGCCCGCCGACTCCCCGGGGCAGCAGGCCTGCGTGGCGGAGGTCCGTGACCGGGACGCCTACAACTGGGGCTACGACCCCGTGCACTTCAACGTCCCCGAGGGGTCCTACGCCACCGACCCCGAGGGCACCGCCCGCATCGTCGAGTACCGCCGCATGGTGCAGGGGCTCCACGCCGCCGGCCTGCTGGTGGTGAACGACGTGGTCTACAACCACACCTTCGCCTCCGGCCAGGACGACAAGTCGATCCTCGACCGCGTCGTGCCCGGCTACTACCACCGCCTGCTCGCCGACGGCACCGTCGCCGACTCCACCTGCTGCCCCAACACCGCGCCCGAGCACGCCATGATGGGCAGGCTCGTCGTCGACTCGGTGGTGTCGTGGGCCGAGCACTACGGGATCGACGGCTTCCGCTTCGACCTCATGGGGCACCACCCGAAGCAGAACCTCCTCGACGTTCGCAAGGCGCTCGACGCCCTCACGGTCGAGGGGCACGGGGTGGACGGAAAGTCGGTCATCCTCTACGGCGAGGGCTGGAACTTCGGGGAGGTCGCCGACAACGCCCGTTTCGAACAGGCCACCCAGGCCAACATGGCCGGCACCGGCATCGCCACCTTCTCCGACCGGGCCCGTGACGCCGTGCGCGGCGGCGGCCCCTTCGACGAGGACCCGGGCGTGCAGGGCTTCGCCTCCGGCCTGTACAGCGACCCCAACGGGTCGCCGGCCAACGGCACGCAGGCCGAGCAGCGCGAGCGGCTGTTGAATTACCAGGACCTCGTCAAGGTCGGCCTGACCGGCAACCTCGCCGACTACTCCTTCATCGCGAGCGACGGCGAGCGGGTCACCGGTGCGGAGGTGGACTACAACGGCTCACCCGCCGGGTACGCCGCCGCACCCGGTGAGGCCGTCGCCTATGTCGACAAGCACGACAACGAGACGCTGTTCGACGCCCTGGCCTACAAGCTCCCCGACCGGGTCTCCCCGGCCGATCGGGCCCGGGCCCAGGTCGTCGCCCAGTCCACCGCCCTGTTCTCCCAGGGCCCGGCTTTCGGCCAGGCGGGCACGGACCTGCTGCGCTCGAAGTCCCTGGACCGCAACTCCTACAACTCCGGTGACTGGTTCAACGCCATCCAGTGGGACTGCCGGGACGGCAACGGTTTCGGCCGGGGCCTGCCCCCGGCGTGGGACAACGAGGCCAAGTGGCCCTTCGCGGAGCCGCTGCTGACCCACCCGAACCTCACCGTGGGCTGCGCGGAGATCCGGGCGGCGGGTGACGCCTACCGCGACCTGCTGCGGATCCGCTCGGGTGAGGACGCCTTCCGGCTGCGCACCACCGAGGAGGTACAGGAGGCGGTCTCCTTCCCGCTCTCGGGAACGGACCGGGAGATCCCCGGCGTCATCGTGATGGAGGTCGGTGACCTCGCGGTGGTCTTCAACACCACCCCGCACCGGCAGCACCAGCACCACCCCTCGCTGGTCGGGAAGGACTACCGCCCGCACCCGGTGCAGGCGGAGGGCTCCGACGAGGTCGTGCGCTCGGCCCGCTTCGACGCGGAGCAGGGCAACTTCGAGATCCCGCCGCGCACCACGGCGGTGTTCACCCTCCGGTGAGGCCGCCCGCTCCCCGCCGGTCAACCGGCGGGGAGCGGGCGGCCGATCCCGTGCCCCCGGCGCTCGAGGCGCCGGGGGCACGGTCCGTTCCGGGGATACCGGGTCAGGTGATCGGGGCGGTCCAGGCGGCGTCCCAGGTGGCGGGACCGACGATGCCGTCCACCGTCAGCCTTTTCTCCCGCTGGAACGCCAGACAGACCTCCCGGGACCCCGCGCCGTAGTGCCCGTCCACGGTGATGCTCCAGCCGCGGTCGCGCATCCGCTGCTGCCAGGTGCGCACCGAGGAGTGCGAGGTCACCGGCGGATAGCGGAAGTACACCCCCGGCCAGGGCGGGGGAGTGGGGGTGCCCCCGCCGCCACCCGGGTCCAACCGGCCATCGGTCACCAGCGCGTACAGGTTGCCCGGACAGGCCGTGGAGGTGTGGTTGCGGTGACCGTTGATGCCGTTCGCCGCCCCGCCCCGCGCGCGGAGCCGGGAGATCGCCAGGTGGAAGGCGTCGATCAGGCCGTTGGTGATGGTGTCGTAGTTGCTCGCGCTCCCGCCCACCAGGCCACAGACGGCGTACCAGTTCTGATTGCCGGAGTCGGTCCCGTTGGCGGCGGACCGGATGCCCTCGCCGCGCCCCTCGAACACGTAACCGTGTACGCACGTGAGGTGGTTGTAGGCGATGTCCTGCCACCCGTTGGTGTCCATGTGGTGGTTCTGGATCCCGCGCACCTGCGAGGCGCAGTCGGTGTGGCTCCCCCGTGCGACCCGGACCCCGTCCACATGGTGCACGGTCACCCCGCCGTTGCCGGGGGTGATGTTGGTGCTGCGGCTGCGCGGGGCCCTGGCCCCCCACTGGGCGCGGCTGACGAAGACGGCCACCTCAGATCCCCCTCCCGGCCGACAGGCCGCACCCCACGGAGGCGTTCAGCGGTTCCGCCTCCACCTCGGCGGCGCCGGGCCCCGCCCACCGGGCGGCGGGGTGGTCGGGGTGGTCGACCACCGTCGGGTCCGCCCCGGTGGCCGGCGCGGCGGCCCGGGCGGAGCCGGTGCCGACCGTCCCGAGGGCCGCCGCTCCCCCCACCGCCGCCGCGGCGGCCCCCAACAGGCCGCGTCTGGAAGGTCCGATCCGTTCGCGCATGGCGTGTCTCCTCGTCTCCCCGTGGTCGGGGGCTCCTCCTGTGCCGTGGCGTGCACGGCCGGGGCGCGACGCGGCCGTGTGGTTGGGGCCTCGACCGATCCGTCCCGGCCGAGAGGTCGCGCCCCCGGTGTTCCGAGAAGTGACATCCCCCTCCCCGGGGGTGGTTGACGCGCGTAGCGCGTGCGGATCGGGAGCGGGGCTCCCGCCGATCGTGCACCGGAACCCCACGCGTGCCCCCCTTGCACATCCCGCGCTCTCTGCTATCGGGGCCCGGTCGGCCGCGCGCTCTCCCGGACCCTCCGGGGGACCTGCGCGCGACCGACCGGACGCGGAGCCCGGGGTCAGCGTCGGAAGGGGCCCGACATCTCGTAGGTGATGCCGCCCAGGCCGGCCGGATCGCCGGCGGTGCCGCGCTGGGAGGAGAAGTACAGTCGGCTGCCGTCGGGGGAGAACGCCGGGCCGCAGATCTCCGAACGGTTCTGACCGTCGATGCGCATGATCGGCGCCACCACACCCTCGGGGGTGATGACGTTGATCTCCATGTTGCCGCCGTCCTCGGCGACGTACAGGTCGCCGCCGGCGGTACCGGTGATGTTGTCCACCCCGTCCAGCGACCCGTCCGCGTCGTAGGCGATGGACAGCGTGCCGGCCTCCGCGTCGTACGCCCACACCCGGTTGTCGCCCTTGGTGGTGAAGTGGGCGACCCCCGCGTGGTAGTGGCAGCCCTCACCGCCCCGGAAGCGCAGCGCCGAAGCCACCTGATTGCGGGTCTGCCGACCGAAGACCGGTCCGGTGGGATCGGGTACCCGCTCCCACCGCACCCCGCCGCCGGAGGTCTCGCACAGCACCTCCAGTCGCCCCCGGGAGAGGTCACCCCAGGTGTCCGGGACGTACCGGTAGAAGCAGCCGTCGCTCTCGTCCTCGGTCAGGTAGACCACCCGCCGATCCGGGTCGCAGGCGGCGGCCTCGTGCTTGAACCGACCCATCGCCTCATGGGCGACCGCCGACCGGTTGCCGTAGGGGTCGGTCTCGAAGACCTTCCCCCGGAAGGTCTCCTCGCAGGAGAGCCAGGTGTGCCAGGGGGTGGCGCCGCCCGCGCAGTTGAGGGTGGTGCCGGACAGGATCCGGTAGGCCCGGTCGATCACGCCGTCGGCGGTGAACCGCAGTGCCGAGACGCCACCGACCAGCGGCACCTCGGAATTGGAGACGTAGATCCAGCCGTCGCCGTCGGGGAAGCAGGCGCCGCCGTCCGGCGCGGGGTGCCACAGGATGCCGCGCACCCACTGGCTCGAGCGGGCGACCACGCGGATGGAGAAACCCTCGGGGAGTGCGACACCGAGGCTGTTGGGCGGGAGCAGGGGGCCGTAGGGACCGGCGGCGGCGGTGGTGCCGGCCCCCGGGGCGACGGCCCGGGCGGCTCCCTGCCAGAGACCTCCGGCCAGGGCGACGGCCCCGGCGCCCGCCGTGCCGACGCGGAGAAGGGTGCGGCGCTCCATCAGTACTCCTTCGAGGACCCGTACGCGGAAGGTGGGGTGGTACCAGGCGGTAACACCGTGCCGCACCCCGCCGCGTCCCGCCGGACCGTGTGGGCGAACTCTCGCCGACGCGGGGGTGAGCACTCGGTGCGGCGGTCCCGCTCCCGGGCGCCCCCGGCGCGACGGCCGGGTGGCGTGCCGGGCGGGCACACCGGTGCCCCGGTCGCGCGGAACACTCCGCACGACCGGGGCACCGGACACCGGAACCGCGAACCGGGCCGTGGTCAGCCGACCCCGAGGGCCCTCAGCCCGTCGCCGTCCTCGAGCCGGGCCGTCAGCTCGGTCTCCACACCCGGTTCGGCGGGCAGGATCATGGTTCGGCCCGTCACCTCGCCGGTCACCCCGCCGGCGGCGGAGATCCGGACGACCTCCTCGCTGCCGGCGGCCAACAGGTACCACTCGCCGTCCGGCGCCTGCCACAGCCCGCCCGCCAGGACGTGCGGCGAGCGCGGCCCGCACTCCGGTCCGTCCTCGGCGCGGGCGACGACCGCCCCCGGCGTGGCGGGTCCGGACTCGTCCCCGGTGTCGCCGTCCCCGCCCGACCTCTCCGTTGGGCGCGGCGGCTGGAACTGCACCAGCGTGTGGGAGCCCGCCGTCCGCCAGGTGTCCGCCCGGGTGCACACCCAGCTCGCGCTCCGCTCGCCGCCGGGCAACTCCTGCCGGGCGAACTCCCAGACCCCCACCGTCCGCACACCGGAACCGGCGACGGTCAACAGGTGGCAGGCGGTCGACGCCCACACCTGCCGGGCCCGCTCGTCCGGCGCGCCCTCCGGGCCTGCCTCCGGTCCTCCGGTGGTCAGCAGGGCGGGGGTCAACTCGCCCAGATCCGCCAACAGGTACGGGCCACGACCGGCTGGATCGGCGGTGGTGAACTCCAGCACCGGGTACGCCCCGCACTCGGTGTCCCCGGCCGGGGTCGGGAGCGCGTCGGTGGCGCCGTGCTCGTCCACCACCGCCGGACGCCCGTCGTCCCCGGTCTCGCGCAGGTCCCGCACCAGAGCGCCGGATACCCAGGGGGCGGTGAGGTAGCGGACGGTGCCCCCGCCCCGGTTGAGGACGACGACCGAGGCCATCGCCGCCTGCGCCCCATCGGTGCGGGCCAGGTCCAGTACGGCGGGGCCCCCGGCCGTGCCCGCCGCCTCGGCGTAGCGCATCAACCGCAGGCCGTCGTGCATCAGCACCACGACCGCGCCGTCCACCTCACCGGCGTACAGCAGCCGGGGCGGACCGGCCGGGGGACCGGGGTCGGTGCCCCGGGTGGTGGAGATCGTCACCCGGGAGTCGGGGGAGGTCCAGGCGGTCAGTACCCGGTCCAGCAACTCCCGGTCCCGCACGGCCGGTCCCCGGGCGGGCCAGGAGGTGAAGTCGAGTCGTCCCGCCCGCTCCCAGGCGCCGGCTTCCGCGCGCACCAGCAGCGAGGGATCGGCGGCCGCCGCGCCGGGGGCCCGGTCACTCCCACCGCCGTCGGGCTGCACCGCCATCAGACCGGCGAGCAGGGCCAGCACGCCGGCGGAGACGAGCGCCGTGCGGGTGTGCCGCCGGCGACGCAGCAGGTCGGTCGGCCCCGCCCGCAACACACACGGGTCGGGCAGGGGCAGGGCCCCGGGGGTGATCTCCCTCGGTCCCGCCGGGGCGTCGGGGTCGGCCCCGTCCCGCTCCTCGCCGAGGGCCCGCCCGACCAGGGCGTCGGCCGCGCGCACGGCGGCCCGCGCGATGTTCCCCTCGACCCCGGCCTCCTCCAGCAGCCCCCGGGCGGCCTCCGGGCTCAGCCCTTCGAGGTGTCGCAGGGCGAAGGCGGCCCGGGTGCAGGGCGCGGCGGTGCCCAACTCCCGTTCCAGGGCCGGTTCGGCGGTTCCGTCGGCACGGGGGAGGAGCCGTAGTCCGATCACCCGGGGGAACGCCCCGCCGGTGCGTCGTGGTGACAGCCGGGCGAGCAGTGGGAACTCCCGTCCGGCGATCAGGAGTGGGCGTCCGACGTCCAGCGCGGCGCGCAGCACCCGCAGCCGCGCGTACGCGTAGGCCGGGTCGTCGGGCGCCGCGCCGGCGGCGGAGCGGGGGGAGGGGACGGCCCCGGCGACCCGTCCGACCCGGCCGCGCGGCAGGGCGGCCTGGGTGATGCCGTGCGCGACGATCACCCCGCGGTGACGGCCGAGGGCGGGCGGCAGCACGAGGTAACCGAGCCGCACGAGGCGGCCGTAGTGCTCGACGATCGCCGCCGCGGCCCTCTCCGGGCCGACCTCCGCGGTCGGCCGGGCCGGGTCGCGGTCCGGTGCGCCGCGGGGTGGGGCGGGCGGGACGGTCGAGGCGGTCGGGGCAGCATCGGTGGGAGACACGCCCGGCTGAACGAGTGGATCGACGGGATGTCACCGTCCCCCGCCGATTTTCCCCCGATGGGGTGAGGCGGGTGGGACGGAGGCCGCGCGGTGAAGGTGCCGGGCGGTACCGCCGGGCCGCCTCACCCGCGCTCACACGGGTGGTCCGGGGCGGGAGGCCCGGCGGAGGTGCCCGCGGGATCAGCCGCGCGGTACGACGGTGGAGAGGACACCCGGCAGGCGGGCCCAGTCGGAGCTGACGACGCTCGCGTGCCGCCCCGACAGCAGCCGCACCCGGTCCAGGGCCTGCGCCTCGGTGGGGTTGGTGGCGGAGATCGCCGGCGCCACGGCGTGGGCGGAGGTCATCACCAGCAGGTAGTTGCGGGCGGAGTACCAGGAGGTGTCGATGGAGCCGTAGGCGGAGGCGTCGCCGTCGAAGACCACGAACCAGGGCCGGATCGAGGTCTCGGCGTATCGGGTGCGCGGGTCACCGGAGGCGGCCCGGTGCACGGCGGGGAAGGCCATCGCGCGACCGAGGTTCCCGGCGGCGGCCAGATCGCGCAGGTGGCGGGCGTACTCCACGTCGGTCCACAGGGTGTCCAGCGGGTTGCCCTCCTCGAGGGTGCCGGGGATGAGGTGGATGATGACGCGTCCGGCCAGCGACTCGTGGGTGGGCCAGCCGTCGGCGCGCACGGCGTCGTCGAGGGTGGCGTGCGCGCCGCGCAGGTCGGCGGGGCGCAGCACGGCGTCGCCCAGGATGTCCTCGATCAGCGCGTCGAGTTGGGCGGGGCCCCGGCCGAGGTTGGCGGCGAACCCGTCCTTCATCTCCAGCTTGAGCAGGATCGGGCGGTGCCTGGGGTTGGCCTGTCGCCAACCGCGCAGGTCGTTCAGGCAGCCGGCCAGGCTCTGGTTGCGGGCGCGGGTGCGCAGTTGGGAGGGGTTCCGCGCGTTCTCGCAGTTGTTGTCGTTGACGAGTGGATTGTCGTGGGACACCCGCCAACCACTGCCGAAGAAGTTGGTCCACACGTCGAGTTCGAGCATCGATGCACCGGAGTCCAGGGCGTCGGCGAAATGGGTGAATGTGGACTTCTGATAGGCGTTGTGCACGCCCACGCCGGTGGCGTCGTCGTAGGGGAGACCGTTCGCGGCGGGGAGCAGCAGCGCCAGGAGGGCGATCAGCACGCCGGCGCCGGCGCGCAGCGGGTGCCGGGCCGCGTGGGCGGGCGGGGTGTCCGGTGGGGCGGGGGAGCCGGTGGGGGAAGCGGTGGGGGAGCCGTGCCGGGGTGTCCGGTCGGTGCGCATGCGCTGTCGCCTCTCGGAGGTGGGGTGAGGCCCGTGCCCGATCGGCGCACGGGTGTTGTGACAGGCAGAACAACAGGCAAAACGGCTTCAGATTAAGGCAGTTGGGCTGGAATCCGGGTGTGTGGGGAGTGAGGTTCGGGCGAACGAGCGGTTGCCCGGGGTGAGTTCGGGAAGACCCGGGAACGACGGGCCCTCCGGGGCGGCGCGTTCGCGGACGGGGGTGTTCCCGGATGGGGTGGGGTGGGTTCCGACGACGGACACGCCGAAGGCGCCCGCCCCCGATAGGGGACGGGCGCCTTCATCGCTCCCGTGCCGCGCGAGCTGCCGACGCGGCCGGGGGTCGGAGGGGCGGCCGATTCGCCGCCCGGTGGGCTCCGATCAGACCAGTCCGGACTTCTCCAGGCGGGTACAGACGGTGTCCACCATCAGACGGGTGACCACGTACGGGTCGCAGTTGGCGTTGGGGCGGCGATCCTCGATGTAGCCCTTCTTGTCCCGCTCGACCTGCCACGGGATGCGGACCGAGGCGCCGCGGTTGGAGACGCCGTAGCTGTACTCGTTCCACGGCGCGGTCTCGTGCAGGCCGGTGAGTCGGTCCTCCACGCCCACGCCGTAGTTCTTCACGTGCTCCAGCGGCTTGCCCTCCTCACCCAGCGACTCGCAGGCGTCGATGATGGCGTCGTAGCCCTCGCGCATCGCCTTGGTGGAGAAGTTGGTGTGCGCGCCGGCGCCGTTCCAGTCGCCCTTGACCGGCTTGGGGTCCAGGGTGGCGGAGACACCGAAGTCCTCGGCGGTGCGGTAGAGCAGCCAGCGGGCGACCCACAGCTGGTCGGAGACCTCCAGTGGGCTCAGCGGGCCGACCTGGAACTCCCACTGGCCGGGCATCACCTCGGCGTTGATGCCGGACAGCGACAGACCCGCTTTCAGGCAGTTGTCCAGGTGGCGCTCGACGACCTCGCGGCCGAAGATCTCGTCCGCGCCGACGCCGCAGTAGTAGCCGCCCTGCGGGGCCGGGAAGCCACCGGCGGGGAAGCCCAGCGGCCGGGCGCCCTCGAAGAAGGTGTACTCCTGCTCGATGCCGAAGAGCGGCTCCTGGGCGGCGTACTTCTCGGCGATCGGGCGCAGCCGGGCCCGGGTGTTGCTGACGTGCGGGGTGCCGTCGGTGTCGTACACCTCGCACAGCACGAGCCTGTCGTCACCGCCGCGGATCGGGTCGGGGCAGACGAAGACCGGCTTCAGGACGCAGTCCGAGGCGTGCCCCTCGGCCTGGTTGGTGCTGGAGCCGTCGAAGCCCCACTCCGGGGGCTCCGCGCCGTCCGCCAGGATCCTGGTCTTCGAGCGCAGTCGGGCGGTCGGCTGCGTGCCGTCGATCCAGATGTACTCGGCCCTGTGACTCACGCGGGTGCTCCTTCGAGGGGTCGTCGCGGGTGCGGTGACGTGACCGCCACCCTCACCAGGAGCTTTTTCGGGGTCGTTGCCCGGCTGTTAAACGGCCGTGAACAGCGGCTTCCGTAGGATTGGTGGTTCACGTGAGGAGAACACCCGTATGCGATTCGGACTGCTGGGCACCGGCCCCTGGGCCCGCGCGACACAGGGCCCGGCCCTGATCGACCACCCCGACACGGAACTCGTCGGGGTCTGGGGGCGACGACCCGAGGCGGCCGCGGAAGTGGCGGGGGAGCTGGGCACCACCGTCTTCGAGGACGTGGACGAGCTGCTGGCCGCCTGCGACGCGGTGACCGTGGCCCTGCCGCCCCACATCCAGCCCGACCTGGCGATCCGGGCCGCCCGCGCCGGATGCCACCTGCTGCTGGACAAGCCCGTGGCGAGTGAGGCGGAGGACGCCCGTCGACTGGTGGCCGCGGTGGAGGAGGCGGGGGTGGCCTCGGTGGTCTTCTTCACCCTGCGCTTCGCCCCGCGGGCGGCCGAGTGGATCGCCGAGCAGCGGGAGGTCGGCGGCTGGCTGACCGCGCGGGCCCAGTGGCTCTCGGCGGTGCTGGGAGGCAGGGAGAGTGCCTACTCGGCCTCCCCGTGGCGTCGCGAGCGCGGCGCGCTGTGGGATGTGGGGCCGCACGTGCTCTCGGTGCTGCTCCCGGTCCTGGGCGATGTCACCGACACCGACCGGATCGCGGCGGTGCGCGGGCCGGGGGACACCGTCAACCTGCTGCTGCCGCATGTGGGTGGTGCCGTCTCGACGGTCACCCTGAGCCTCACGGTGCCCCCGGAGGCGGCGGTGGTGGAGGCCGAGCTGCGGGGACCGACCGGGGCGACCCGGCTGCCCGAGCGTGACCGGGGAGTGGCCCCGCTCGCCTTCGGCCGGGCGATCGACGCGCTGCTGGAGGCGGCGCGTGGGGGTGAACCGCACCCCTGCGACGTGCGCTTCGGCGCCCGGGTTACGGAGATCCTGGCCGTGGCGGAGGAGCGGGCCGGGAAACGGGGCTGATCGCGCCGGGGTCGCCGACCCCGGCTCACGCCACCGCCCCCGCCGGGTCCCCGACCCGGCGGGGGCGGTGGCGTACGGGCCCTCCGGTGGCCCGCACCCGATGGGGTGCGGGCCACCGGAGGGCCCGCGTGGTGTGATTCCCCCGGGCAGTCAGCATGAGAACAGTAAGGTATGACAAATGGGTCATCTGACAAATCATCCGGTGGGTGGAGTCGCCTGCCGGGCCGGCGCTCCCTCCTCGGCGTCGTCGGATGCGTCGGCCTGCTGGGGCTCAACCGTCTCCTGGTCGACGGCCCGGACCGCTTCCCCCCGGGCCCCGGGGGCGGTGTGAACCCGGCCGCCGGGGGGACCGGTGGATCGGCCCCGGCCGGGGACGTGAACCGCATGCGACCGTTCGCGGGCGGTGCGGGACCGCAGACGCCGCGCGGCGCGGTGCCGGTGCGCGAGGCCGCGCGGCTCACCCTCCCCGCGGACGGGACCCGTCGGATCGCCCTCACCTTCGACGACGGTCCGCACCCCGACTGGACCCCCGGGATCCTGGAGATCCTGCGCCGGCACCGTGCCCCGGCGACCTTCTTCGTCATCGGGGAGAACGTCCGGGCCCATCCCGACCTGCTGCGGGCGGTCGCGGCCGACGGCCACCTGATCGCCAACCACTCCTGGTCCCACCCCCGGCTGGACCACCTCTCCCGGACCCGGGTCCGGGAGGAACTGGGACGGACCTGCGACCTGCTCGCCGAGACCCTCGGCGGCCCGCCCGGCTGGGCGAGGGCCCCCTACGGCGCTTGGCACCGACCCTCGCTGGAGGTCTGCGCGGAACTCGGCATGGAACCCCTGGGATGGTCCATCGACACCGAGGACTGGACCCGGCCCGGCAGTTCCGCGATCTCCGGCACGGTGCTGGACGGTGCCCACCCCGGCGGGATCGTGCTGGCCCACGACGGGGGCGGGGACCGTTCGCAGAGTGTGGCGGCGCTCGACCACTACCTGCCACGGCTGGTGGATCGGGGTTGGACGATGGTTCGTCCGGTCTGAGTCCGCCGCCCCGATCGTTGTCGATGCCCCGTTCGGTACGGGCCCTGTTCGGCGCAGGGAAAGCGGGGGCGCTTTTGTAGTGATTCGCCCATAATTGGAGTGTGGTCCGTGGCAGTCCTGTGCAGCCGCACTCGCCCGGACCGGAGGAGGTGAGTTCGATGGCGGACGTCTCTTCGCGGCGGGGTGACTTCGCCGGGCACCCCGACGAGTCGGAGATGCAGGCCCGTTACTCCCGCGTGCTGGGAGGCCGGGACGTGGCGCTCGTGGACGGTCCGGTGTTCCTCGCGGGCCTCTACTGCGCCATCTCCCCATGGGTGGTGGACGCGATCGGGACCGGACAGTCCGATCTGGCCGCGCACAATCTGGTGCTGGGCCTCGCCATCGCCCTGCTGGCCCTGGGGTTCGCCCTGGCGCCCGCGCGCATGTACGGCCTGAGCTGGGCGATGTGTGCGATGGGAGCCTGGTTGATCTTCTCCCCTTGGGTGGTCGGCACCGATCCCACGGCCGCCGCCATCTGGAACAACATCCTGGTGGGCGGGGTGGTGCTGGTGCTCGGTCTGGTCTGTGCCCAGCAGGTGATGCGCAACCGCTCCTCGCGGTAGCCGGCGCGGACGGGAGCGCCGTCCAGCGCCCCCTTTCGCCCCGGACGTCCCGGTGTTCCCCGGTCGGTCGATCGATCGGTGGGTGCCGGGACGTCGCCGTGTGCGGGGCTCCCGGGTGGTGGGATCCGGGCGGGTCGGACGGCGCGTCCCGGTGGGGCGAATCGGGCCACTGGCCGTCACCCCCCGTGATGATCAGTGCAACCGATTGCATTATTGCCACGCTCGAAGTCGGTGAACGACCGGGTGAACCCGGGTTTCCGTGTGACATCTCTTGTCCGGCCAGGCTTTTACCACCACGATGTAGCCCCATCGCACCCGATCTCGGTGGCCATGACAACAAGCCTTTGCAGGAATCCGCGGACTTCCCGGTCCGTGAGCCTGCGTACGGGTCGGCTGTCGGAGGACGGGGCGCGATCTGGAGAGGACGACTCCGAGGGGAGACAGCTCAACGATGAGACTCAGCACGAAGGTCCTCGCCGGGGCCTGTGCCGTCGTGATGGTGGCGATCACCGCCCCCGTCGCGATGGGAGCGCCCGGCGGCAAGCCGGGCAAGCCCGAGATCCCCGGCAAGCCGGGTAAAGGGGCCGGTTACGAACTGGGCCACGAGGTTCTCGGTCCCCGGGACGGCTGGGCCGCCTACGGGGCCGGCACCAGCGGTGGCGCCTCGGCGTCGCCGGAGAACGTCCGGACCGTCACCAACCGCGCGGAACTGCTCGCCGCGCTGGGGCCGCAGAACAACGACACACCCAAGATCGTTTACGTCGAGGGCACCATCGACATGAACGTCGACGCGGCCGGCAACCCCCTGGAGTGCGCCGACTTCGCCGACCCCGAGTACTCCCTGGAGGCCTACCTCGAGGCGTACGACCCGGAGACCTGGGGCATGACCGCCCGGCCCTCCGGCCCGCTGGAGGACGCCCGGGTCCGCTCGTACCGCAACCAGTCGCAGCACATCTACCGCGTGCCCTCCAACACCACCCTGGTGGGCCTGGGCAAGGACGCCCGCATCGAGGGCGCCGCGATGTACATCCGCGACGCCCGGAACGTCATCGTCCGCAACATCACCTTCGCCGAGGTCGAGGACTGCTTCCCGCAGTGGGACCCGCTGGACGGCTCCTCGGGCAACTGGAACTCCGAGTACGACGCGATCTGGGTCTACGGCTCCACCAACGTCTGGTTGGACCACAACACCTTCAAGAGCGGCGGACGCCCGGACACCGAGTACTTCGGCCGGCCGTTCATGCGGTACGACGGCTCGGTGGACATCACCCGCGGATCCGACCTGGTCACCGTCTCGTGGAACCACTACGACGACTACGACAAGGGGATGCTGATCGGCGGCGGCGACGGCCACTCCGAGGACATCGGGAAGCTGCGCGTCACCTACCACCACAACCTGTTCGAGAACGTCCTGCAGCGCTCCCCGCGGGTGCGGCGCGGCCAGGTGCACGTCTACAACAACCACTACCTGGTCAACGACGAGGCCTCCGGCCCCTTCGACTATGCCTGGGGCGTCGGCCTGGACTCGAGGATCCACGCGGAGAACAACTACTTCGAGGGACCGATCCGCCCCGAGCAGATCGCCTACCGCTGGAACGGCACCGACCTGTACGAGACCGGCACGTACCTCAACGGCTTCGGCAAGAAGCACCGGGTCGACGTGGTGGCCGAGCACAACGCCGCCCGCCCGGGCCAGGAGATCGGCACCGATGTCGGCTGGACCCCCTGGCTGTACGAGGGTGCCGACCCGGTCGCCAAGGCCGTGAAGGACATCGCGAAGAGCGCCGGGGCCGGCAGGCTCTGACCCGCTCCGAACCGGTCACCGGTCGTCGGGCCCGCTCCGCAGGGAAACGGCCCGGGACCGACCGGCCCTCCGACGGCGGCGCCCGTCACGGGGGAAACCGGGCCCGCACGCGCCGGGACCCCGGCCGCCGATGGCGGCCGGGGTCCCGGAGGTGCTCCGACCCGGAGAGGCGAGCGGGTCACCCGGCGCGACTCACACGTCGAAGAACTGACCGCCGCTCGGGACGCCCCTGCTCACAGGGCCGTTGACCAGTGGGGGAGTGGAACGGGGCGGTCATTGTTGGTCATCGTTGGTCGTCCCGGGCCGTCCTCTCACGGCCCGGGGACGGCCCCGGGACCGTGACAGCAAGAGGAGCACGCGGCGCCTGGTGCTCCTCTTGCTCTCACAGCCGACCGCTCTCACGGCTTGTCGCTTGTCGCCTGTCTTGTCGCTTGGCGTCTCCCTGGTCAGGGGGAGGGACGCCCGGGCTGGAGCCCGTTCTTGCCGGACGGCAGATGACAGGCGACAAGCGGCCCGTACTGGCTACTGGCTACCGCCAAGTTGGCGGTAGCCGGTGACCCCCTCGGGGCGCCATCCGCACCCCGCCAGGGTCGCCCGTCGCTTGCCGGTAACCGGTAGCCGGTAGCCGGTACAAGGGCATGAAGGAGCGGCCTTCGGCCGCGCGTTCCTCGGTCGCCTCCGGCCGGGAAGGGTGCGCCCGGTACGGCGGGGTGCCGGTACACAGTGGCCGGGCGTGGTCTCTTAGGGGAGCGGAGGTTCGGCGGGGCACCTGTCATCCGGCTTGTCACTGTCACCTGTAACTCACAGGTCAGAACCGCCTTCCAAGGGGGGTGGACGCCGCTCACCCTGGGGTGACAGGTGACAGACCGGGGAGTCGTCCCACGGTCGGGCACCTGGTGTCGAAGTCTTGCCCGGAGAGACACCCCTCTCCCTTCCTCCTTGGAGATTGAGGGAATACAGCGTCCGCAGCGTCCGCCTCCCCTTGGAAGGCCTCTTTGACCTGCGAGAACGTGGCGGACGCTGAGGCGGACGCTATCTCGGTCAGCGTCCGCCCTCCCATTTCCTCGAAGGCATCACCCCAGGTCAGAGCGGTCTTCCGTGGGGAGGCGGACGCTAGGGCGGACGCTGCCTCCCCTCCTAAGAGCCCACGCCCGGCCACCGTGTACCGGCACCCCGCCGTACCGGGCGCACCCTTCCCGGCCGGAGGCGACCGAGGAACGCGCGGCCGAAGGCCGCTCCTTCATGCCCTTGTCACTGACCGCGACAGGGAGGCCGCAGGGATGCGGGGAGAACTCCCTACCTGCCTCCCTCACCCTGCCTCCCTCAGCTGATCAGGGAATTTCCATAGGAGGGAGTCAGGAGAGGCGCCTCGAACCGGGTTCTCCCGGGGCCTGAGCGCCCATTTCCCGAGCGTCCTCCTGCCTCCCTCCCCGGTGCGCACTGTCACGAGAGAGCGGCACACAGGAGGCGTGACGGACCTCATGCGCACCCGCCCCGATAGCGCGCTACAGTTGGTGGTGGCCTAGGCCACCACCAACTACCGAAGGACAAGATCCCATGTCTCCGAAGATCGAAAGGCCGTTGCCGCCCTATCTCCAGATCCTCCAGTCGATCCGAGCGCAGATCACCGACGGCGTTCTCGAAGAGGGCAGCGCCGTGCCGTCCGAGCGGCAGATCAGCTCCGAGTGGGGTGTGTCGCGGGCCACGGCCACCAAGGTGCTTGCCGCCTTGCGTTCGGAAGGGCTTGTCGAGTCCATCCAGGGCGTGGGCACGGTGGTGAGTGCCCAGCCGTCGGCCGGGGGTTCGGCGCAGGCTCGCTTCACCGCGATGCGGCGCACCGGCCGCATCTACGGCACCGGCGAGTACGCGAAGATCGTGTCCGCCGAACTGGTGAGCGCTGACGAAAGGGTCGCGGCGGCTCTGGGGCTTGAAGCGGGCGTCGAGGTGATTGAGCGGCAGCGCGTCACCTACAAGGACGATGAGCCGGTCTCGGCCTCCCGGTCTTGGTTCGACGGCTCCTTGGCCGCCTCCGCTCCCAAGCTGCTGGAGACCGAGCGAATCCCGGAGGGGACTCCCGGCTACATCCAGACGGCCACCGGCCGCCGTTACGTCACGGGGCGGGACCAGGTGACCGCCCGGGCGGCGACCGCAGAGGACGCGGCGCGTCTGGGAGTGGCCGAAGGGTCGCCGGTGCGGGCCGGGCGGAATTGGCTCTACGACGGTGAGGGCAGCGTGATCGAGTACGGCGAGTCCGTCTCGCACCCCGGTCGATGGGCTTCCTACGACTACGACGTGACCAGCGACTAGCAGAGGCCCCACAGGGAGCTCCAGGCGGCCGGGTAGGGAAATTTCCTCTACCCGGCCGCTTTTGGTAGACAGTGGCCTAGGCCACCGCTAGGCTGTGGTCCACGCAAAAAGGCGGGGAGCGGCTTCCTACCGCCAAGCAGACAGCCGCTCCCCTGAACCCCTGAAAGGGGCTGTTTCATCATGCCTGATCTGTTGGTGGCGCCGCGCGTTGGAGCGGCTTCCAGCCCTTCACCGAGCGGAACGGTGAAGCTGTCGGACCTGTCGGACCTGTCGGACCTGTCGGCCGGGGAGCGGGGGATGGCGTTGTACGTGTCGGAGATGCCCACGGGGTACCGGTACCGGCGTGGTGACGAAGGTCTGGTGGAGACCTGGATCAGCCAGGGGGCAGAGCGGGTCGGCACGGAGACGCTGCACGAATGGGACCTCCTCCAGCGCGGGTACGTGCTGCTGGATCTGGAGGAGCTGGCCACCGAGGAGATCTCGACCCGGCACCGGGCGCTGTTCCCCAACGCCCGGCGGGTGGTGCGCAGTCGGCAACTGGGGGCTCTGACGATTCTGTGGCAGTCCTCCTCACCGGAGACCATCGCCCGGGGCGCCGTTGACGCCGCCGCCCACACCTGGCGGGCCTACACCGGCACGGACCTGTACCCGGGCTACGAGTGGGACACCGAGGGGGACTTCTGATGCGGCGCGGGGAGAACGCTTCGGCGGCTGTGCTGACCCATCGGGTGTTGCCGGGGGCGTTGCTGCCGACAGTGCCGCTGCTGGGTGTGGAGCTGACCTATCCGGAGGTGGGCACGGCGTTGTTCGAGTCATGCGCGGAGATGCTGCCCGACCACCGGTTCGGACCGTTGACCGGCGCGGTGACCAACGCGCTCCTGACCTTCGGGGTGGACGGCATCCGGGAGACCGTGGCCGTGTTCACCGACCTGGAGGACGAGGAGTTCCCCGAGGTGGCCGCCTGCCGGTACGCGGCCTACCGGCTGTGCCTGGCCCACTGGTACGCCCGGGCCACCACCCGGCCGATGAGTGCGGGGGAAGCGACGGTGTGCCTGTACCTGGCCACCGACGGCCCGGCGGCCGGGGCGCCACCGCTCCCGGCGCCGGTGCTGGCCGAGGTGGGCGAGATGGTGACGGTGGAGTTCGCCGACCGCCGCCACCCGGCCGACCCGACCGGCCTCTACCGGTCCCTGCTGCCCGACGCCACCCGACGGGCGAGCTGCTGGAGTCGGGCCCTGTACGGCACCCACCGCACCTTCCCGCTGATGGTGCGACCCGACGGCGGGGGACCGGTGACCTACGGCACCACACCCCCACCCCCACCCTCGACCGCCCCCGACCGACCCGTCCGCGAGGGGTGGTGACCACCGTGAACCACACCACCCGGCGCCGGGTGTTCACGACCGCTCCCGGACTGTTCATCCCCGGCCGACCGGCCACCGGTCGGTTGCCGGTCGGCGGGCGACCGGTCGTCCCGGCCATCGTGAGTGGTCGCCCCCTCACCAGCGACGCTGCCATCGTGAACACCCGACCGGTCACCGTGAACACCGACGGGATGACCAGCGGGGCGCCCCTCGGAGTGACCGCCCAACCGGTACCCCGACCGGTCGGGGTACCGGTCATCCCGGTGGTCGCCGTGAACACCCTCCGGGACGCGGGGAACGCCCACCGGTTGGCCGTGAACACCACCGGTCGGCCGACCGACCCGATGACCGGTCGGGGGGTGGTCGCGTGAGCGGGGAGAAGAAGCAGTCGGTCGCCTCCCGACTCGTGGAGCTGGCCACCGCCCGGTACGACCTGGTGACCGGGGCCGACGGGAACCGCCCCTACGCCATCGAACGCGACGGGCCGAACGTCGTGCTGCCGCTGCGGGGCAAGGCCGGGTTGCGCCAACGTCTGGCCCGGACCTTCACGGCCGCCAACGCTGGTGAGGTGCCCTCTCAATCCGCGCTCGCGGACGCCATGACGGTGCTGGAGGGCATCGCGGGGGAGTCCGATCCGGTACCGGTGCACATGCGGTGCGGACGGGCCGCCGACGGCTCGATCGTGGTTGATCTGGGCACTGCGGATGGCCGGTGCGTGGTCGTCTCCCCCTACGGCTGGGAGCTGACCGAGCGGTCTCCGATCCTGTTCCGCCGGTCCGGGGCCATGGCACCGATGCCCATCCCGCGCGCCGACGACGACTTCGGCGGCCTGGAACGTCTGCGCGCACTGATGAACATCGACGACACCGGCTTCCGGCAGCTCGTCGCCTGGATGGTCGCGGCCTGGATTCCGGATCTGCCCCACCCGATCCTCACCCTGAAAGGGGAGCAGGGGACGGGCAAGTCCAAGGCCGCGTCGATGGTCATCAACCTGATCGACCCCTCCGACGCCCCCAAGCGCTCTCTCCCCCGGGACGTGAAGTCGTGGTCGGCGCAGGCGTTCAACTCATGGGCGCTCTGTCTGGACAACGTCTCGGTGATCCCGCCGTGGCTCTCGGACACGCTGTGCAAGGCCGTGACCGGTGACGGCATCGTGGATCGAGCCCTGTACACCGATGACGACGTGGTGGTCCTGTCCTTCCGCCGGGTGCTGGCCATGACCACCATCGACGCCGGGGCGCTGGCCGGGGACCTGGCGGAACGGCTGCTGATGTTGGACCTGGAGCTGATCGACTCCAGCCGCAGAAGCGGTGAGGCCGAACTCGACGCGGCCTTCGACGCCGCCCGACCGGCCATCCTCGCGGCCCTGTTCGATCTGCTCGCCTCGGTGATGGCCGTGCTGCCCGGGGTGCGCCTGGCCTCTCTGCCCCGCATGGCCGACTTCGCCCGTGTGCTGGCGGCCGTCGATGCGGTCCAGGAGTGGAACACCCTGTCCGCCTACCTCTCCGCCAGTGCCAACGTCGCCGCCGACGCGCTGGAGGGCGACCCCTTCGGCGCGGCCGTCGCCGCTCTGGTGGAGCGCCACGGCACCTGGTCGGGGACCGCCGCCGCGCTACTGGAACTCCTGCTGCCCGCCGGTGTCGAGGGCCACCGGCCCCACGGCTGGCCCAAGGACGCCACCCGGGCCGGAGGCAAGCTCAAGCGCCTTGCCCCCCTGCTGCGCTCCATCGGCATCAACGTGAACGAGGCGCGCACCGGCAAGCAACGTCAACGGATCTACACCCTGACCACCGGACCCCGGCAACCAGCCTTGCCCGAAGCGGCTCCTCCGACCACCCGTGCCAGCGCTTATCACACGCGGTAGCGAAATCCGGGGCGGTCGCTGCAATCCGTAGCGTCCGCCCAGTGTCCGCCCTAGCGTCCGCCCCGTTTCCGCAGCTCACAGCGGCTTTCCCGGGGGGTGCGGACGCTGCGGACGCTGCGATGCACGAACTCTCTCCTTCCCCCTCCCACGCCCGTGACCGGCACAAGGAGTCACCACCGTGTCCGCACCCTCCACCGGCCTCCCGGACCGCTACCTGACCCCCACCGAACTCGCCGACCTGCTGAGCGTGCCGCTGGAGACCGTCCGCGCCTGGCGCCGACGGCGCACCGGCCCCCCGGCCGTCCGCGTCGGCAAGCACCTGCGCTACGACCCCGCCGCAGTCCGCGACTGGATTCACCGCCACACGGTCTGAACGGCCGCTAGGGCTAGCGGCCGGTGCCGCTAGCCCTAGCACCCCCGCTAGCGCCTCACACCCTCGCTGAGCTGCCCGCTAGTGCCTAGCGGCACTGTCGGCGACTCGCCCCGAAACGTCTCCCGCCCCGGTCCCGGCCGGGGCCCCTCCCGCCGCTCGAAGGAGTGCATCCACCCCATGGCCGGACACATCCAGGATCGCTGGTTCAAGGACGTGAAGCAGCCCGACGGCAGCGTTCGCCGGGTCAGGACCGACCGCCACGGCACCGGCCTGCGCTACCGCGCCCGCTACATCGGCCCGGACGGTGGCGAGAAGTCCAAGAGCTTCCCCGACCGCCAAAAGCGCCTTGCCGAACAGTGGCTCGCTCGCATCGAGGCCGACATGCTGAGGGGGCAGTACATCGACCCCTCGGACGGCAAGGCGACCTTCAAAGAGTTCGCCACATCGTGGCTGGCCTCACAGGTGGTCGATCCGTCCACGGCCGTGTCGATGGAGCTGCGGTTCCGGCTGCACGTCTTCCCCCACCTGGGGGCGCGCTCGATGAACTCGTTCCGCCCCGGCCATATCCGGGAATGGGTCCGCGCTCTCAAGGACTCGGGAATGGCGGCCTCCTATCAGCGCACCATCTTCGCCAACGTCTCCGCGGCTTTCGGGGCCGCCGTGGATGACGGGCTCATCGCGCGGCACCCCTGCCGGGCCACCTCCGTGCGGGCACCGAAGCTCGACCCCCGCAAGGTGCGGCCGTGGACCCGGGAACGTGTGCTCGCCGTGCAGGCCGGGCTGCCCCGCCAGTACGCGGCCGTGGTGGACGTGGGCGCGGGATGCGGCTTGAGGCAGGGAGAGATCTTCGGCCTGTCCCTTGACGACGTGGACTTCGAGGAAGGCGTGATTCACGTCGTGCGACAGGTGAAGCTCATCGGGGCGCGCATGGTCTTCGCCCCGCCGAAGGGTGGGAAGCTGCGCGACGTGCCGCTACCCGACACGGTGTCGCGGGCTCTGGCGACGCACATCACCCACCGGCCCCCGGCCGAGGTGGCGTTGCCGTGGAAGACGCCGGACGGGCCGATGGAAAAGGCTCTGCTGCTGTTCTACTCGCGGGAACGGAAGGCACTGAACCGGAACTACATCAACGGGTTCCTGTGGAAGCCCGCTCTCGTGTCCGCCGGGGTGATCCCGGAGCGCGTTCCGGGCCGGACCTTCGAGAGGTCCCGTGAGCACGGGATGCACGCCTTGCGGCACTACTACGCCTCGGTACTGCTCGACGCGGGGGAGAACATCAAGGCGTTGGCCGAGTACCTGGGGCACTCCGACCCGGGCTTCACCCTGCGGACGTACACGCACCTCATGCCGAACAGCCATGACCGCACCCGGAGGGCGATCGACTCGGCATTCGAGCGGCCCGACTCCGCGAACGAGGGCACCGACTGAGGGGACGGGAACGGCCGTCGGCCGCTCGCTTGCGGGGAGCGAAGCGAGCGGCCGACGGCCCACAGACGGCCCATGGGCACTGACAAGCGCCCTGAGCTGCGGTTATGTCACACGTCGAAGTAGAGCTCGAACTCGTGCGGGTGCGGACGCAGCTGCATCGGGGCGATCTCCTTCTCCCGCTTGAAGTCGATCCAGGTCTCGATCAGGTCGGCGGTGAAGACGCCACCGGCCTGGAGGTACTCGTTGTCCTCCTCGAGGGCCTTGAGGACCTCCGGCAGCGAGGTCGGCACCTGCGGGATGCCCGCGTGCTCCTCGGGGGCCAGCTCGTAGAGGTCCTTGTCGACCGGCTCGGCGGGCTCGATCTTGTTCTTCACGCCGTCCAGGCCGGCCAGCAGCAGCGCGGAGAAGGCCAGGTACGGGTTGGAGGACGGGTCCGGGGCGCGGAACTCGACGCGCTTGGCCTTCGGGTTGGAACCGGTGATCGGGATGCGCATCGCGGCGGAGCGGTTGCGCTGCGAGTACACCAGGTTCACCGGGGCCTCGAAGCCCGGCACCAGACGGTGGTAGGAGTTCACCGTCGGGTTGGTGAAGGCCAGCAGCGACGGGGCGTGCTTGAGGATGCCGCCGATGTAGTAGCGGGCGGTGTCCGACAGGCCCGCGTAGCCCTGCTCGTCGTAGAACAGCGGGTTGCCGCCGCTCCACAAGGACTGGTGGACGTGCATGCCGGAGCCGTTGTCGCCGAAGATCGGCTTGGGCATGAAGGTCGCGGTCTTGCCGTTGCGCCAGGCGACGTTCTTCACGATGTACTTGAAGAGCATCAGGTCGTCGGCGGCGGCCAGCAGGGTGTTGTACTTGTAGTTGATCTCGGCCTGACCGGCGGTGCCGACCTCGTGGTGCTGGCGCTCGACCTCCAGGCCGCCCTTCATCAGCTCCAGGCTGATCTCGGCGCGCAGGTCGGCGAAGTGGTCCACCGGCGGGGCCGGGAAGTAACCACCCTTGTACCGCACCTTGTAGCCGCGGTTGCCGCCCTCCTCGATGGCGCCGGTGTTCCAGGCGCCCGCCACGGAGTCGATGTAGTAGTAACCGGCGTTCGACTTGGTCTCGAACCGCACGTCGTCGAAGACGTAGAACTCGGCCTCGGGACCGAAGTAGGCGGTGTCGGCGATGCCGGAGGAAGCCAGGTAGGCCTCGGCCTTCTTCGCGATGTTCCGCGGGTCGCGGCTGTAGGCCTCGCCCGTGATCGGGTCATGGATGAAGAAGTTGATGTTGATGGTCTTGTCCTTGCGGAACGGGTCCACCCGCGCGGTGGACAGGTCCGGGACGAGAGCCATGTCGGACTCGTGGATGGCCTGGAAGCCGCGGATCGACGAGCCGTCGAACATCAGCGACTCGGCCGGGTCGAAGGACCCGGCCGGAACGGTCACGTGCTGCATGATGCCCGGCAGGTCGCAGAAGCGGACGTCGATGAACTTGACGTCCTCGTCCGCGATGTACTTGCTGATCTCGTCGGCGTTCTGGAACATCCGAATGTCCTCCCAGCCCGCCGGGACCGGCGGGACGTTTCGCAGCTCGGGGTGCAGTCCGGTGGCCTGCCGCGGTCGACACTAAAGACCCGCCATTACTCGGGCATGACCCGACTGTTTCGCCGATGTTAACCGGCGAACCCTCTTCCGAACGGGTCACCGGGCCGCCCCGCCGGTGTTTCTCCGGCCCGCCCGCCCGGCCCCGTGCGCGCCGCGCTACGGTGGGAGGCGTGGACAAAAGGCAGGCAATCGGATCATGGCTGTCCGGCCCGCGGGCCGGTGCGGAGAGCATGGGCGCGGACCTCGGGCACCGGGGAAGCTCCTTCGGTCTGCCCGAGCACGGGCCCGGGTCGGTCGCGCCCCCCGGTCGCAGGCTCCTGGCGATCACCCTCGACTGGGGTCTGTGCATGCTGATCGCATACGGTTTCCTGACCCGCGGGCAGGCCGGTCTCGGCAACTGGACCCTGGCCGTCTTCGTCGTGATGGCCGTGCTCACGGTCGGCACCATCGGCTGCACGCCCGGCAAACGGCTGCTGGGCCTGCGGGTGATCTCGGTGGAGGGACGTCGGCTGTCCTTCCCCCGTACGGTGCTGCGCACCCTGCTGCTCGCGCTCGCCGTCCCCGCCCTGATCTGGGATCGGGACGGCCGCGGTCTCCACGACCGCTTCTCCCGCGCGGTGCAGGTCCGCATCTGACCACCGGGCCCCGGGACACCGGACGCGTTCCGGGGAACTCCCGGCGCCGACCACCGCCCCGTGCCCGCCCCGACCACCGTTCCCCGCCGCCCGGACACCGCCCGGTCCGCGGGGCGTCCGCGGTGGCCGCCCGGTCGGGCGATCCGGTTGCCCCGACGTCCCTCCGGCGCGCTCCCGGTGCCCGTGCCGTCGGTCGGGCGCGTTGCCCTCTTCGCGGCCGGGAACGGCCGCGGTGCCGGGGCCCGCGCGCGCGTGGGCCCCGGCCGATGGCGTACGGCCGGGGCCCGGAGGCGGTGCCCCGCGAATTCCCGTCGGCGTCTCACCCGCCCGGAGGAGTGGGAGACGCTCGGGGAAGCGTCGAGGGAACGTCGCGTGTGTTTTTTTCCCGGGAACGGCCCCGGGAGGAACGCCGCGGGCAGGAGCTCAGCGACCCCGGGGCATCTGGCCCTTGGGCAGCTTCAGCCCCTTGGGCATCGGCCCCTTCGGCACCGGCATGTTGCTCAGCAGATCACCCATCGCGCGCAGTCGGTCGTTGACCTCGGTGACCCGCGGGCCCGCCAGCACCCGCGGGAACTTCAGGATGGTGGAGCGCAGCTTGCGCAGCGGCACCTGCCCCTCCGCGTCCCCGACGATCACGTCGTGCACCGGGACGTCGGAGACGACCCGGGCCATCTTGCGCTTCTCGCCCGCCAGCAGGGTCCGCAGCCGGTTCGGGTTGCCCTCGCCCACCAGCACGATGCCGCACTTGCCGACCGCGCGGTGCACGATGTCCTGCTGCCGGTTCATCGTCACCGCCGGCGTGAAGACGATGCCGCGCTTCATGTTCTCCAACACGGCCGCGGCGGCGCCGGGTCGGCCCTCCATCTGGGAGAAGGCCGCCCGCTCGGCACGTCGGCCGAAGACGATCGCGGTGGCCAGCAGCGCGATGAGGACGCCGAACAGCCCCAGGTAGATCGGGCGACCGATCAGGAAGCCGATGGCGAGCATGACGCCGAACGTGCCGAGGCCGACCGCCGCCAGGATCCAACCGATCCTGCGGTCGACCCGCCTGGCCATCTTGTAGGTCAGGCCGATCTGCTTCAGCCGCCCGGGGTTCTCGGTGCTCTCCGGGCTCTCCGTGCTCCCCGGGGCAGCGGAGTCCGCCTTCTTCTTCCTCGCCATGTCGGCAAGTCTACGGCCAGGGGCACGGGGGCGGATCCCGGGGCGCCGGTCGATCGTCCGAGCCCCGGGCGGGGACGGTGACACCCCGCTCCCGGGACCCGACGCCGGGGCGCCGGTGCCCCTCACGGGGTGGAGCGGAGGGGTGCGGGGGCGCCGGACCGGCGTCGCGGGAACCGGACCCCGGTACCGAGCCGCAGCGCCTCGGATCGGGGTCCGGGCCGGCGGTCGCTCAGGCCGCGGGGGAGGCCGCGCCGCGCTTCTCCAGGGCCTGCTTGTACAGCCGTCCGGCACGGTAGGAGGAACGCACCAGCGGCCCCGACATCACACCGGCGAAACCGATCTCCTCGGCCTCCGTCCCGAGCTCGACGAACTCGTCGGGCTTCACCCACCGCTCCACGGGGTGGTGCCGGGGGGTGGGCCGCAGGTACTGGGTGATGGTGATCAGCTCGCATCCCGCGGAGTGCAGGTCGCGCAGGGCCTCGGAGACCTCCTCGCGGGTCTCGCCCAGCCCCAGGATCAGGTTCGACTTGGTGACCAGACCGTCCTCGCGGGCCCGGCGGATCACCTCGAGGGAACGCTCGTACCGGAAGGCGGGACGGATCCGCTTGAAGATCCGGGGCACCGTCTCCACGTTGTGCGCCAGCACCTCCGGCCGTGAGGAGAAGACCTCGGCCAGTTGCTCGGGCACCGCGTTGAAGTCCGGGATCAGCAGTTCCACACCGGTGTCCGGCATCAGGTCGTGGATCCGGCGGACGGTCTCCGCGTACAGCCAGGCACCACCGTCGGGCAGGTCGTCCCGGGCGACACCGGTGATCGTCGCGTACCGCAGTTCCATCTGCCGCACCGACTCCGCGACCCGTCGCGGTTCGTCACGGTCGAACTCGGCGGGCTTGCCGGTGTCGATCTGGCAGAAGTCGCACCGCCGGGTGCACTGCTCGCCGCCGATGAGGAACGTCGCCTCGCGGTCCTCCCAGCACTCGAAGATGTTGGGACAGCCCGCCTCCTGGCAGACCGTGTGCAGGCCCTCCCGCTTCACCAGACCCTGCAGTTCGCGGTACTCGGGGCCCATCCTCGCCCGGGTCTTGATCCACTCGGGCTTCCGCTCGATGGGGGTCTCGCTGTTGCGGACCTCCAGCCGGAGCAGCTTGCGACCGTCGGGTGCGACAGCGGACACGTCCGACTCCCTACGACTTTCGATTCCTCGGCACACCCCAGGGTACGCCTTGACTTCCGGGGCCCGGAGCCGGTCCTTCCCCACTTTCCCGGGGCCCCGCCACCGGGGCGGGGCCGTTCCCCGGCGGCGGGGCCCCGGTGGCGGGAGGGGCGTCCGGTCAGACCGGACGCGGTTCGGCCACCTCGGCGCCCATGACGGCCGCCAGTTCCCGCTCCACCACCGGCAGCACCTCCCCGACGGTCACCTCCCGCCCCAGCTCCCGGGAGAGCGAGGTGACCCCCGCGTCCCGGATGCCGCACGGCACGATCCGGTCGTAGGAGGTGTTGTCGGGATTGCAGTTCAGGGCGAAGCCGTGCATGGTCACGCCCTTCGCCACCCGGATCCCGATGGCGGCCAGCTTGCGGTCCTCGCCCCGCTGGCCGGCGTTGGACGGGGCGTACTGCGGGCCGCACAGGCGCGGGTCGAACTCCTCGTCGTTCAAGCGGGGGTCGAAGTCCAGTGACAGTCCACCGGTGGGGGCGGGAATCGTCCCGGTCGAGGTCTCGCCCAGTACCCACACCCCGCTGCGGCCCTCCACCCGGGTGGTGGTCAGACCGAAGACGGCGCAGGTGCGGATCAGGGCCTCCTCCAGTCGGCGCACGTGGGCGATCACGTCCACCGGGCGGGGGAGCTTGAGGATGGGGTACCCCACCAACTGCCCCGGGCCGTGCCAGGTGATCTTGCCCCCCCGGTCCACGTCCACCACAGGGGTGCCGTCCAGGGGTCGTTCCGCGTCCTCGGTCCGCCGACCGGCCGTGTAGACCGGTTGGTGCTCCAGGAGCAGGCAGGTGTCCGGGATCACGTCGGCGAAGCGGTCGGTGTGCACCCGACGCTGCTCCTGCCATCCCGCGTGGTACTCGACCGCCTCCGGACCGAACCCGAGGTGGACAAAGCGCAGCTCACTCACTGCGGCGCTTCCTCTCGTCTCCGCGCCGCTGGAGCCGGTCGTTCCGATCCAGGAGGGCGCCCGGGACTCCACTCTACGACTGCCGGAGGGCCACGGGATACGCCCCCGGTGCTCACACGTACGGATGAATCATGAGGCGAAACGCCCGAATGCGGCAATCCTCCGGCTACATTCACGCCGTTCCAGCAGGGCACCCGGGTGCCGCACGGCCGTATGGCAGGAGACCGCATAGCTGATGTCCACGGAACGCCCCGGAGACTCCTCCACCCCCCAGTCCCCCCGCCGCCCCCCGAACCGCCAGCTCGCCGCGCTCATCGCGGAAGCGGGCTTCTCCCATGCCGGGCTGGCCAGACGGGTCGATCAGTTGGGCCTCGAGCACGGGCTGGACCTCCGCTACGACAAGACCTCCGTCACCCGCTGGCTGCGCGGCCAGCGCCCCCGGGGCACCACCCCGGCGCTGATCGCCGAGGTGTTCACCCGTCGACTGGGTCGCCGGCTCTCGGCCCGCGACCTGGGCCTGGAGGCCTGCGCACCGGTCTACGCCGGATTGGAGTTCGCCGCCGGCCCGCACGAGGCGGTGGAGATCGTCTCCGGCCTGTGGCGCAAGGACACCGGCGGGTACGCGGAGCTCAGACGCATCGCCTTCACCCCGGCGGGACTGGTGGTGCCCAGCCGCGACTGGCTGATCGGCCGGCCCGACGAGCGGGTCTCGCGCGGGGTTCCCGCGCCCGGCGGGCCGGGCGGGCTCCTCGCGGACCGCCCCGACCGTCCGGCCCGCGTCCCCGAACAGGGCAGGAGCACCGGCGGGCGCCCCCACCTCGGCACCGCGGGCACACCGGGCATCCCCGGCCCCGCCGCCCCGGGCCTCCCGGCACCCCTGGCCATCGGCGCGCGGGGCGGGGCCCCGATGGCCGGGCGGGATCCGGTCGAGCGGGGCCCCGGCCGGCGGGTCACCGCGGGGGACCTCGCCGCCCTGCGCTCGGTGGCCGAGCTGTTCCGCACCCTCGACCACGCCTACGGCGGCGGCCACGCCCGACAGGCCCTGATCCGCTACCTCGAGCACGAGCTGGAACCGCTGCTGCGCGGCACCTACGGGGAGCAGATGGGCCGGCGGCTCTTCGGGGCCGCCGCCGACCTCACCCGCCTGGCCGGGTGGACCGCCTATGACATCGGGGCGCACGGCCTGGCCCAGCGGTACTTCGTACAGGCGCTGCGGCTCTCCCAGGCCGCCGGCGACCGCGTGCACGGCGCCTTCGTGCTCGCCGCGATGAGCCGTCAGGCCGCCCATCTGGGGCACGGCCGCGAGGCGGTGCAGCTCGCCCGGGTCGCCCAACAGGGGCTTTCCGGTACCGCCCCGCAGCAGGTGCAGGCCCTCCTGCACGCCGCCGAGGCCCGGGGGCACGCCCTCCTGGCCGACACCCGCTCCTGCACCGCGGCGCTCACCCGGGCCGAGCGGGCGATGGAGACCGTCCGTCAGGGGGAGCGCCACACGGAACGTCACGGCGAGCGCCACGGGGAGGACGTCCCGCCGTGGATCCGCTTCTTCGACGAGGCGCAGCTCGCCGACGAGTTCGCCCACTGCCACCGCGACCTCCAGCAGTACCGCTCGGCGGCGCGGTACGCCGACCGGGCCCTGCAACTGCGGGCCCCCGCCTACGCCCGCAGCCGGCTCTTCACCCGGGTGGTGCTGGCCACCGCCCGGTTGGGGCTCGGTGAGGTGGAGCAGGCATGTGTGCTCGCCGCCGAGGCCGCCCAGCAGGCGGTGGAGATGCGTTCGGTGCGTGCCCACGAGTACCTGCGGGATTTCGAGCGACGGCTGGAGCCGCACCGCGACACCACCGCGGCGCGCAGCTATCGCGAACGGATCTCCGCCACGGGCTGATCCGGGCCCGTGCCGGAAGTGGTCCCGTCCTCGGCCCCTCCCCGGTCCCGGCCATGACCGGCGGGGATCGGGCTCGGGGGCGTACGGGAAGGGCCGACGGGTGCCCCGTCTCCTCCTCCGGGGTTCCCGCCGGCCCGTCGGCGGGTACGGAACCCGTCCCGTGCCCCGGGCGGGATCAGGCGGCGACGCGGTCGTCGGCGGTCGTCCGACGCCCCCCCAGGTCGGCCAGCACGGCCTCGGCGGCCAGCCGGGCGGAGGCGAGTTCGCCGCCCGCTCCGGGGGTCGCCCGGTGTCCGCCGCAGACGTACAACCCCTCCAGCAGCCGGGTCCGCCGGCGCGGGGCGTAGGGCGGCGGCAACGCGGGAGCGGCCCGGGGGTCGTGGCAGGCCGCCAGCAGTTCCCACTCCTCGGCGCGGACGCCGTGCAGCCTGGCCAGTTGGCTCCGGGCCGCTTTGTCCAGGGTCTCGATCGGTTCCCCTGCCTCCGCGCCCAGCACCACCGAGGTGATCAGGGCGCGTCCGTCCGGGGCCCGTTCCGGGTCGACGGCGGAGACCGCCGTGGTGTGCGCGATCGGTCCGCCCCGGGCGGTGTCGACGATCAGGGTCGGGCCCGCGTCGGGGAGGTGGTCCGCCGTGTGGTGCAGCACCGTCACGGGGTGGTGGTCGGGCCGGCGCAGGCCGGGCAGCAGCCGAGCGGCCTCCTCGGCGTCGGTGGCCACGACCACGGCCCGGCAGCGCAGCGTGCCGTGGCCCTCGGTCTCGACCTCCCGGGTGCGCACGGCCGAGACCCGGACACCGGTGCGCACGCAGCCGGGCGGCAGGTCGGCCGCGAGCCGCGCCGGCAGCCGATCGGTTCCGCCGGCGACCAGTGCCAGGCCACCGCGTGCGAAGGCGCGCAGTCGCAGGTCACCCAGCCGGCAGGAGGTGGTCAACAGGGGGTCGCACAGCAGGGCGGCCAGCAGCGGTCGCAGGAAACCCTCGGCGATCCTGGCGGGGACGCCCCGCGCCTCCAGCGCCCGGTCCACGGAGGTCTCCGGGCGGGAGGCCAGTCTCTCCTCGTCGAGGAGGGCCAGGCGGCCGAGGTTGGCGCGCAGCCACGCGTGGTCGAGCGCGCCGGTCAGGGAGCGACCGCCGTGGCGGGGCAGGCCGTCGGAACGGTGGCCGGAGCCCCCCAGCCGGTGGGAACGGCCGTCGGCGTGCAGCAGGACACCGCCGGTGAGGGCCCGGACACGGGGCGGATCGGGGAGGTGGGAACGCAGTTCCGGGCCGTCGAGTCCGGGCAGGGCGGGCCACCAGCCGCGATCGAGGCGGAAACCGTCCCGGTGGTCGGTCGCCATGCGTCCGCCGATCCGGTCGCGGGCTTCCAACACGGTCACCGGGATGTCGGCCAGGGCGAGCAGTCGGGCGGCGGCCAGGCCGGCGGGCCCGGCGCCCACCACGACGACATCGGCCGCCGGCGCGGGTCGGTCGGTGTCCCCCTTCCCGGCCGGGTGGGGGTCCCCGGAACCCGGGAGGGGGAAGTTCCCGTCGGGCGGTCGGGACGTGTCGGGCACGCCCCGGGGGGCGGGACGTTCGGGACGATCCATGGGATCGGGTGTTCGACTGTCGAGCACATGCCCTCCCGTGGGTGATCGGCCGGCGCGACCCGGGGACGGGCCGTTCCGCCGTCGGAAGTCTGTTCGCCTCATGCCCACCGACGCGTCGGGAAATACCCGGAATCTCCCCCCGGCGGGGAAGGGGGCGGATGGCGGGAGACGGCGCGGGGAGAGGAGGCGGTTGGAACCGTACGGTGGCTCCGGTGCCCGGTCCTCCGGGCACGGACCGGGCACGGGGGCACCGGGGGCGCACGCCACGGCGGGGTACCCGGGGTCGCACCGTCCGAACGACCCGCCACCGGCGCGTCCCCGGGGGAAACGGGTCGCCGGCGGCGCCCGCCGGGCCCGGCGCCCCCGGTGCTCAATCGCCCGTTTCCAGGGCCGCCCGCACCGCGTCCTCGATACCGGGATGGGCGAACCGGAAGCCCGCCTCCAGCAGTCGGCGCGGCACCACCCGTTGGCTGCCCAGCACATCCGTGGCGAACTCGCCGAGCGCCAACCGCAGGGCCGGCCCCGGCACCGCGAAGACCGTCGGCCGCCCCAGGATCCGCCCCATCGCGGCGGTCGCCTCCCGGTTGGTCACCGGCTCCGGCGCGGTCAGGTTCACCGGCCCGGAGAGCGCGTCGGGGGTCTCCCGCAGCAGGAAACGCGTCGCGGCCACGTGATCGGCCAGGGAGATGTGACTCCAGTACTGCCCGCCGTCGCCCAACCGCCCGCCCAGCCCGGCCCGGAAGATCGGGAACAGTCGCCCCCAGGCCCCGCCCCGCCGGGAGACCACCAGTCCGGTGCGGAGGAAGACGGTGCGCACCCCGGCCGCGACGGCCGGCTCGGCAGCCGCCTCCCAGGCCACGCTCACCTCCGGGAGGAAACCGGTTCCCGGTGGAGCCGACTCGTCCACCCGCCGCTCTCCGGTGTCGCCGTAGAAGCCGATCGCGCTCCCGCACAGGAACACCCGGGGACCGGTTCCCGTCTTCGCGAGTTCCGCGACCGCCTCCGCCACGGCGGTGGTGCCCAGCACCCGGCTGTCACGGATCTCGCGCTTGTAGGAGTCCGTCCACCGCCGGTCGCCGACGCCGGCACCCGCCAGGTGGACCACGGCGTCGCACCCCTCGAGCGCGGCGACGGTCGTTCCCGGGTCCCGGGCCAGGGCGTCCCAGCGGGCCTCGTCGGGCGCGGAGGGCGCGCGGCGGACGAGACGGACGACCTCGTGGCCGTCCGCCCGCAGGGAACGGACCAGGGCGGAGCCGATCAGCCCGGAGGCGCCGGTGACGGCGATCCGGTGCGGGGTGTCGGGCGCGTCCTCGGACTCCGGCCCCGACGGGGTGTCCGACGGCGGGTCGGGGGGAGCGGGGAAAGGGGGAGGAGGGGGTGTCATGCGGTAACCCTAGGCAACACCGGGCATTCGACCCGCGTTTCCGCGCGCCGCGTCGCACCCGGGTTCACCGCCCGTTCCACCGTTCCCCTCCCCGGTCGCCGGGGCGTTCGTCGCCCCGGACCGGTACCGCGCCCACAGCCGGGGGTAGGCGCGGGCCAGCTCCCGCTCCTCCTCGAAGTCCAGGGGCGTTCCCAGCGGTTCCCGCGGTACCACGGGCAGGCCGAGGTCGGGGAGTTCCTCGCCGGTCAGCTGCTCGTGCGCGTCGAAGGCGGCGAAACCGATCTCCTCGGCCTCGCCCTCCGCGTCGGGGTCGAACCCCGTCAACAGGTGGGCGAGGGCGTCCGGATCGTGCAGGGCCCCTTCGAACACGCGTCGGCCCCGTGAGATCAGCCAGCACCGGAAGTTCTCGAAGCAGTCGTCGCTGGCGCCGTTGAGCAGCACCCACGCCGCCCCCCACAGATCCCAGCGGTAGGCGCGCACGAACCGGGACTCGAAGTGCCGGGCGAAGTCCACCACGGTCTGCGGATCCAGATCGGTCAGCCGATCCACCAGGAGTTCGGCATGGCGGTCCGGATCGCCTCCCGCCGCCTCGCGGGTGGAGTCGATCAACTCCCAGAACTCCGTCTCGTCCAGCACGTCATCCAGCATCCGGCCTCCGGGCCGGTCCCGCACCCGGAGAGCGGCCCCGGGGACGGGGTCCACCGGCCCCACCGGGGTACCCGGCGGGACGGCCGGGAGAAGACGCCGGTGGCGAGCCCGATGGAGTACCGGATCAAAAACCGGACAAGAGGTGTCGGGTATCGCCGGCAGTGTCGTTCGGGCGGGGCCGATCGGTCCCGCCGCTCGAAGGGAACAGTGACGTGACATCCGCCGAAGTCGGTACCGAAGCCACGACCGCGCCCACCCCGCCCGGAGCCGGTCGCTCCCCCGCCGTCGATCCCACCGCCGGGGCCCCGTTGCGCGACCGGATCACGCTCGTCGCCGGCGCCACCCGGGGCGCCGGCCGCGCGATGGCCGTGGAACTGGCCAGGGCCGGGGCCCTGGTCTGGGTCACCGGTCGCACCACCCGCGAACGGATCAGCGAGGTGGGGCGTGCCGGGGAGACCATCGAGGGAACGGCCGAACTGGCGACCGCCGCCGGTCGGGAGGCCGGTTCCGGCGGCCGGGCCGTCGCCGTGCCGACCGACCACCTGCGGCACGAGGAGGTGCGGGCCCTGGTGGAGCGGATCGACGCCGAATCCGGCCGGCTCGACCTCCTGGTCAACGACATCTGGGGAGCCGACCACCTCGTCGAATGGGACCGACCCCTGTGGGAGCACGACCCGGAGAAGGGGATGCGGGCGCTGAGGCTGGGCGTGGAGACGCACCTGATCACCTCCCGGTACGCCCTGCCGCTGCTGATGCGCCGTCCCGGAGGACTGCTGGTGGAGGTCACCGACGGGACGGCGGAGAGCAACAGCGACTACCGGGCACCGCTCTACTACGACCTGGCGAAGAACGCGCCGATCCGGATCGCCCGCTGCCTGGCCGGGGAGCTGCGTCCGCACGGGGTCTCGGTGGTCTGCCTGACGCCCGGCTGGCTGCGGTCGGAGGCGATGCTGGACACCCACTTCGAGGTCACCGAGGAGAACTGGCGGAAGGGGGCGGAGAAGGACCCGTCGTTCGCGATCTCCGAGTCGCCGGTGTACGTGGCCCGTGCCCTGGTCGCCCTCGCCGGCGATCCGGCGGTCGCCCGGTGGTCCGGCCGTTCGCTGTCCGCCGCCGATCTCGCCCGGGAGTTCGGCTTCACCGACGCCGACGGCTCCCGTCCGGACGCCTGGGGGTACCTGACCGCCCGGGCCCGGGACGCCTCCGTCGACCCCGCCGACTTCCGCTGAGCCGGGGGTGAGCCCACCGCCGGTAGCGGTGGGGTCGGTGAAACGGGGTGGTGGCCCGGTCGGCCCGGAGCCCCGGCCATGCCGGCGCGGCCGGTGTCGGGGCCGATGACGGCGGTTGGGCGGGGTGGCCGGGGCCGCTCGAAGCGGCCGTGCCCGACGCGGTCGTCGATCCCCGCGCCGGGCCCGGGACGCCTCCGGCACCGGATGGGGGTTTTTTACAGGGCCGGGTCGGGTGGGGGCGGTGCGACCGGGTCGGGTGGGGGCGGTGCGACCCGGTCGGGTGGGGGGTAGAGGGCGGCGGCGCGGTGCAGGAGGTCGGTCAGGCGGGCGCGGAACCCCGGCGGGGCCAGCGCCTCGGCCTCCGGCCCCAGCCGGAGCACCTGGTCGGCGGCGACCTCCACCGACTCCACGGCCAGGACGACCGTCCGTCGGCCCGTCGGGTCCGGCGGTTCGGCGGACGCCAGCGCCTCCTCGGCGGCCCGCCGGTCGGTGACGTGCGGCAGCCGACGGGCCCCGGCCTCCGTGAGCCGCACCACGACGGTCTCCCGCAGCAGTGAGCGGGCGAACTCCACCGCCCGCCGTTCCCACAGCGCCGCCAGGTCCAGCCCGGGGTCCCGCTCGAAGCGGGCCCCGGTCGGCTCGGCGGCGAGAAACCTTTCGGCGCGATAGGTCCGGTGGTCGTCCGTCCCGCTCCCGGCGGGGCGGGCGACGAGGTACCAGACACCCGCCTTGAGCACCAGGCCGTGCGGTTCCAGCGGTCGCTCCACCACCTCGCCGTCACCGCGCCGGTAGCGGCAGGACAGGCGCAGGTCGTCGCGGACGGCCCCGGCCAGCACGGACAGCAGCGGGGGAGTGGGGGCGGAACGCCACCAGTCGGGGGCGTCCAGGTGGAAGCGCTCGGCGGTCCGGCGGCCGAGGTCGGCCGCCTCCGGTCCCAGCGCGGCGGCCAGTTTGAGCCGGGCCGGACCCGCGGCGCCGTCCAGCCCGAGGTCGCGGACGGCGGCGGGTACCGCCGAGAGCAGCAGCGCGGCGGCCTCCCGGCCGTCCAGGCCGGTCAGTCGGGTCCGGTAGCCGGCCACCAGGGAGTAGCCGCCCGCTCGTCCGCGCTCCGCGAGCACCGGGATGCCGGCCTCGGCCAGGGCCGTGACGTCCCGGGCCACCGTGCGTTCGGAGACCTCCAGCTCGGCGGCGAGCTCGGCGGCGGTCATCCGGTGGCGTTGCTGGAGGAGCAGGACCAGGTGGATCAACCGGGCGGCACGCACGGCACCATCCTGCCCCGGGACCGGAGGGGCCGGGCGGTTCGGGGCCGGCCTCGGCGACCGGTACCCGGGGTTCGGCGACCGGTCGGCCCCGGACGCGACGGTGCCCCGTCGGTCCGCGGGGGACCGACGGGGCACCGTCGAGCGGGCGGGGAGGTTACAGCCCCAGCTCGCCCTCGAACCCGCCCGCCTCCAGGCGGGTCTTGATCTCGTTGAGGTAGCGGGCCGCGTCCGCGCCGTCCACCAGCTGGTGGTCGTAGGACAGGGTCAGGTAGACCATGTCGCGGATGGCGATGGTCTCGCCCAGCTCCGGGTGGTCGATGACCACCGGGCGGCGCACGGTGGCGCCGATCCCCAACTCGGCGACCTGCGGGTAGTTCACGATGATCGTGTCGAACAGCGCGCCCCGCGAACCGGTGTTGCTGATGGTGAAGGTGCCGCCGGACATGTCGTCCGGGCTCAGCTTGCCGCTGCGCACCTTGCCCGCCAGCTCGGCGGTCCGCTTGGCGATCCCGGCCAGGCTGAGGTCGCCCGCGTCCTTGATCACCGGGACCATCAGGCCCTTCTCCGAGTCCACCGCGATGCCGACGTTCTCGACGTCGTGGTAGGTCACGGTGCCGTCGTCGTTGATCCGGGCGTTGATGACCGGGTGGGCCTTCAGCGCCTCGGCGGCGGCCTTGACGAAGAACGGCATCGGGGAGAGCTTGACGCCCTCGCGGGCCAGGAAGTCCTCCTTGGCCCGGGCGCGCAGGCGCATGACCCGGGTGACGTCGACCTCGACGACGGAGGACAGCTGCGCCTGGTTGTGCAGCGCCTTCATCATGTTCTCGGCGATGACCTTGCGGATGCGGGTCATCTTGACCGTCTTGCCGCGCAGCTCCGCCGCGGCGGCGGGCACGGCCGCCGGGGCGGAAGGAGCGGAGGGGGCGGCGGCCGGGGCCGGCCGCTCCTTCGCCGCACGGGCCTCCTCGGCGGCCGACAGCACATCCTGCTTGCGGATGCGGCCGCCGACACCGGTGCCCTTGACGGTGGACAGGTCCACGTCGTGCTCGCCGGCGAGCTTGCGCACCAGCGGGGTGACGTAGGCGCCGTCGGTCCCCGGAGCGGGGGCGGCGGGCTTGGCCGCCGGGGCGGGGGCCGACGCGGGCTCCCGCTTCGGCTCGGCCTTCGGCTGCTCGGCCCGCGGCGCGGGGGCCGGGGCGGGCTTCTCCTCGGCCTTCGGCGCGGGCGCGGGCTCGGGCTTCGGTTCGGCCTTCGGCTGCTCGGCGGCGGGGGCCGGGGCGGCACCCTTCTCGCCGACCACCGCGAGCCGCGCGCCGACCTCGGCGGTTTCGTCCTCGCCGACCAGGATCTCCAGCAGGGTCCCGGAGACGGGGGAGGGGATCTCGGTGTCGACCTTGTCGGTGGAGACCTCGAGCAGTGGCTCGTCGGCCTCGACCTCCTCGCCGAGTTCCTTGAGCCAACGGGTGACGGTGCCCTCGGTGACGGACTCGCCCAGCGCGGGCAGGGTCACGTCGGTGCCCTGCGCCGAACCGCCGGAGTCGGCCGATTCGGCCGCTTCGGGGGCCGGGCCGGAGTAGTCCGCTCCGGAGGAGGAGGCGGAGGAACCGGCGGGCTCGGAGGAGGTGGAGGCGGCCGGCTCGGCCTCCGGCTCGGGAGCGGACTCCTCCGCCGGGGCCGGGGCGGAGTCGTCGCCGGTGCCGTCGTCGATGATCGCCAGCTCGGCGCCCACCTCGACGGTCTCGTCCTCGGCGACCTTGATGGCGGAGAGCACGCCGGCCGCCGGAGCGGGGATCTCGGTGTCGACCTTGTCGGTGGAGACCTCGAGCAGTGGCTCGTCGGCCTCGACCCGTTCACCCTCGGCCTTCAGCCAACGGGTGACGGTGCCCTCGGAGACGCTCTCGCCGAGCGCCGGAAGGGTTACGGAAACCGCCATGGTTTCGGTTGCTCCTTACGGGAAGTACGGATGGGGGCGCGCCTCGGGCGGGCCGGTCAGTCGTGCGAGTGCAGCGGCTTGCCGGCCAGCGCCAGGTGCGCCTCGCCGAGGGCCTCGTTCTGGGTCGGGTGCGCGTGGATCAGCTGCGCGACCTCGGCGGGCAGCGCTTCCCAGTTGTAGATCAGCTGGGCCTCGCCCACCTGCTCGCCGAGCCGGTCGCCGACCATGTGCACACCGACGACGGCGCCGTCACGGACCTGGACGAGCTTGATCTCGCCCTGGGTCTTCAGGATCTTGCTCTTGCCGTTGCCGCCCAGGTTGTACTTGAGGGTGACGACCTTGTCGGCGCCGTACAGCTCCTTGGCCTTGGCCTCGGTGATGCCGACGGAGGCGACCTCGGGGTGGGAGTAGGTGACCCGGGGGACGCCGTCGTAGTCGATCGGCACCGGGTTCTGTCCGGCGAGCCGCTCGGCCACCAGGATGCCCTCGGCGAAGCCGACGTGCGCCAGCTGGAGGGTCGGGATGAGGTCTCCGACCGCCGAGATGGTGTCGATGTTCGTGCGGCAGTGCTCGTCGACGGTCACATAGCCGCGGTCCATCGCGACCCCGACCTCCTCGTAACCCAGGCCCTGCGAGACCGGGCCGCGACCAATGGCCACCAGCAGCAGTTCGGCCTCGAAGGTCTTGCCGTTGGCCAGCGAGACCTTCACGCCGTCGTCGGTGTACTCGGCCTTCTCGAAGAAGGAGCCCAGGGAGAAGGCGATGCCGCGCTTGCGGAAGGCGCGCTCCAGCAGCTTGGAGCTGTTCTCGTCCTCGGCCGGCACCAGGTGCGGGAGGCCCTCGACGATGGTGACCTCGCTGCCGAAGGAGCGCCACGCGGAGGCGAACTCGCAGCCGATGACGCCGCCGCCCAGGATGACGACCGACTTCGGCACCCGGTCCAGCTTCAGGGCGTGGTTGGAGGAGATGACGCGGTCGCCGTCGATCTCCAGGCCCGGCAGGGACTTGGGCACCGAGCCGGTCGCCAGCAGGATGTGGCGGCCGGTGTAGCGCTCGCCGTTCACGTCCACCGAGGTGGCGGAGGAGAGGCGGCCCTCCCCCTGGACGTAGGTGATCTTCCGGGAGGCCACCAGGCCCTGCAGGCCCTTGTAGAGGCCGGAGACCACGCCGTCCTTGTAGGAGTGCACCTTGGGCATGTCGATGCCCTCGAAGGTGCTCTTCACGCCGAACTGCTCGCCCTCACGGGCGGCGTCGGCGACCTCACCGGCGTGCAGCAGTGCCTTGGTGGGGATGCAGCCGTAGTGCAGGCAGGTGCCGCCGAGCTTGTCCTTCTCGATCAGGGCGACGTCCAGCCCGAGCTGCGACGCGCGCAGGGCCGCGGCGTAGCCGCCGCTCCCGCCGCCGAGGATCACTAGGTCGAAAACGGTGCTGGCGTCGTTCGCCACGTCACGTCCTCCATGCATGGGGTTCGCCGGATCCGGTCGCCCATGACCGTTCCGGCGGATGTGTGTGCGCCGCTGGAAAAACGGCTAGTGGTGACTCGTACTCCCGTTCAGCGGATGAGCCGGGCCCCTGTCCTGCCGGAACACCATCTTCGCACCTGTCCGGGGCCGGCGGGACGCGGGGCCGTCGGACGAAGTGGTGCCGAATGGTGTTCATCGGGCATTGCGGGCGGTTCTCGGGCGCAGTCGTGCCGATTACCCGTCGGTAGTACCACTCGGTGCCGCTCGGTGGCGTTCCACACCGCCCACCGACATCCCCGACCGTCCGCCGATCCCCGCCACCCGCCCGCCGGGCCGGCGATCCGCCGCCCGCCGGTGCCGACGCGGGGTCGGCACCGGCGGGACGTGCCGGTGTCAGCCCGGCAGGCCGTCCTCGGCCACCCGCTCGATCAGCCGCACCAGGGTGCGCACGGACGAGCCGGTGCCGCCCTTGGGGGTGTAGCCGAAGGGGGAGCCGTCGTTGAAGGCCGGACCGGCGATGTCCAGGTGCGCCCACGGGGTGCCGTCGGCGACGAACTCCTTCAGGAACAGCCCGGCCGACAGGCCGCCGCCCATCCGGTCGCCCACGTTGGCGATGTCCGCCACCGAGGACTTCAGGCCCTCCATCAGGTCCTCCGTCAGCGGCATCGGCCACGACTGCTCGCCGACCTCGCCCGCGATCCCGTGCACCAGGTCGCGGAAGGAGTCCTCGTTGGACATGACGCCGAAGGTCCGCTTGCCCAGCGCCACCACCATCGCGCCGGTCAGCGTCGCCACGTCCACCAGCGCGTCCGGGGAATCCTCGCCCGCGCGCGCCAGGGCGTCGGCCATCACCAGCCGCCCCTCGGCGTCGGTGTTGAGCACCTCCACCGTCTTGCCGCTGTACATGGTCAGCACGTCGCCCGGACGGGTCGCCGAACCGGAGGGCATGTTCTCGGCCAGCGCCAGCCAGCCGGTCACGTTGACCCGCAGGCCCAGCCGCGCCGCCGAGACCACGGCGGCGAAGACCGCCGCCGCGCCCGCCATGTCGCATTTCATGGTCTCGTTGGACCCGGCCGGCTTCAGCGAGATGCCGCCGGAGTCGTAGGTGATGCCCTTGCCGATCAGCGCCAGCGAGTGCTGCGCCTTGGAGTGCCGCCAGGTCAGCCGGACCAGCCGGGGCGGGCTCTGGGAACCCTGGCCCACGCCCATGATGCCGCCGTAGCCGCCCTTGCCCAGGGCCTGCTCGTCCAGCACCTCGATCTTCAGGCCGTGCTCCTTGGCGGCCGTACCCGCCAGAGCGGCGAACTCCGCCGGGTTCAGGGCGTTCGGCGGGGTGTTGACCAGGTCCCTGGCCCGGGCGATCTCCTGCGCGAGCACCTCGGCCCGCTCGGCGACCGCCTTCAGCTCCGAGCCCTTGGCGCTCTTGGCGTCCAGACCCGCGATCGTCACCTCGGCGAGCGGCGCGGAGGCGTCCCGGCCGTCCTCCTTGCGCCCCCGACCGAACCGCCGGCCCCGACCGGACTTCCCGTCGCCGTCCTCCCCGGCGCCCCGGAACTCGGTGAAGGCGTAGGAACCCAGCAGCGCCCCCTCGGCCACCGCGGCGACCGCGGCCGGGTCCGAGGAGGACAGCGCGAAGGCGGCGTGCCCGGTGCCGGTCAGCGCGCGGGCCGCCGCGCCGGCCGCCCGCCGCAGCGTCTCGGTCGCCGGGGCGGTGTCGTCGGCCGGCGCCGGACCGAGCCCGACCGCCACCAGCAGGTCCGCCTCGAAGCCCTCGGGCGCCGGCAGCTTGGTGATCTCGCTCTCGGCGCCGGTGGCCCCGAGCGTGGTCAGCAGCGCGGCCAACCGGCCGCCGAAGGCGGCGTCCACGGCGTCCGAGGCCTCGACACCGGGTGTCGGCAGCGGGCCGTCCCCGCCCTTGACGACGCCGATCACCACGGCGTCCGCACGCACTTTCGCGGCGGTGGAGGAACTGAGGGTCAGTGCAGTCACGGTGAGGAGAGTCCTGTTCGTTTCGATGATGGATCGTCCGGACACCGGAGGGGGATCCCGGGAGGGTCGCCCCCGGGGCCGCGCTCCGGGCTCCCGAGCCTACGCCCCGCCCCACCGGCACCGCTCGGCCGACACCTCCTGTCGGAGCAGCCCGGGTCACCCCCGCGTCACCCCGCGGCGATCCCCGCGGCCACCGCCGCGACGACCAGTGCCGTGGTCGTCGCGCTCTCCGCCAGCGCCCCGAAGACGTCCCCCGTCACCCCGCCCAACCGGCGACGGCAGCGTCGCAGCACCGCCTCGGAGACCACCGTTCCACAGATCACCACCGCCGCGCCGGCCACCCCGCCGAGCACCGCGCCACCGACCCCGCCGGCCGGGACGCCGGGCGGGCCCGCGGCCCCCGCCACCGCGCCGGCGCCCGCGCCGAGCAGTGTCACCGCGCCCGTCCGCAGCATCGCCCCCGTCCTCGGCACCGTGCCCGCCACCATCGCGCCCAGCCCGCCGGGGCGGGCCGCCGGCACCCCCCGGCGCGCGGCCAGGGTCAGGGCCGTCCGGCCGGTGACGTGCGCGAGGCACACCGCCGTCGCTCCCATCGCCCAGCCGTGTGCGAACAGCGCCTGCGCAGCCGCCACCTGACCCAGCAGCACCAGGACCAGGGTCACCACGCCGAACGGTCCGATGTCCGAGCGCTTCATGATCCGCAACGCCTCGTCGGCGGGTTTCCCGCTGCCCAGCCCGTCGGCCACGTCGGCCAGCCCGTCCAGGTGCAGGCCGCGGGTCAGGACGGCCGGCACCGCCACGGCGGCCACCGCGCCGAGCAGTGTCCCCGTCCCGGCCGCCACCGCTCCGGCCCCGGCCGTCCCCGCCGCGACGCCCACGACCAGACCCGCCAACGGTGCCCAGCCCATCCCGGCCCGGGCCGCCGCCCGGTCCCAGCGCCGTACCCGCACCGGCAGGATCGTCAGGGTGCCCAGCGCGAACCGGGGACCGTCCGTGGGGCCCGGCCGCCCCGGGCTCCCGGCCCCGGCATCGGGCTCGCCGGCGGGCGGGTGATCGGGGGGCGGCTGCGGCGTGGCGTCCATGGCCGGGCAGCGTAGCCGCCGCACCCTTGGCGGCCATGGAGTGGTTCCCGCCCCCGGCCCGCCCTTCCCCCGGATCCCTCTTCCCGGCGGCGTTCCCCCCGGGCCCCGCCCCGATCCCGTCGGGTGACCCCGGAGGGGCGTCCCTGGCCGTGGCCGCCACGGATCGACCCGCGCTGTTGTGGGCGTTCGCCGCCTTCCTGCTGACCTTCGCCGGGGTCCGCCTGGTCACCCGGATGATCCGCGCCGGACGCGGACCCTTCCGGAACGTGTCCACCGGCGGACTGCACGTCCACCACGCGGTGCCCGGCGTGGTGCTCATGACGGTCGGCGGCTTCGGCGCGGTGGCCGCCGGCGACGACGGATGGCCCGCCGTGGTCTGCGCCGTGGTCTTCGGCGCCGGGGCGGGCCTGGTGCTCGACGAGTTCGCCCTGATCCTGCACCTGTCCGACGTCTACTGGAGCGACGAGGGGCGGCGCAGCGTGGAGGTGGTCGCGCTGACGGCCGCCGGGGTCGGACTGGTGCTGGCCGGCTATCTGCCCCTGGGCGTGGAGAACCTGACCGAGGAACAGTCGCGCAACGGCTGGGCGGTCACCGGCACGGTCCTGTTCCATTTCGGGTGCGCGCTGGTCGCGCTGATCAAGGGCAAGCCGTGGATGGCCGTGGTGGGGGTGCTGGTCCCGTTCGTCGCGCTGGTGGGCGCGGTACGGCTGGCCCGACCCGCCTCGCCCTGGGCCCGTCGCCGCTACCGGGGTCGCCGGGCCCGCGCCATGACACGGGCCCGGCGACGGGCCGAGCGGCACGACCGCCGCTGGGATCCGGCACTGCGGCGGATCTCCGACCTCCTGGGCGGCACGCCGGACGAGGAGATCCCGGCCCCGACCCCGGTGACCGGTGGGGCGGCGGGGGACGGCGGAGCCCCGGCGAGCCCGCCCCGGCGGACCCCGTGAGCCCGCGCACGGGGTCCGGGGCCGGGCGGGGTCAGGCGGGACCGGGGTGGGCCGGGCGCCGGGGAGGGGCCCCCTCCCCGGCGCCCGCGTCCGGGGTGGGCCCGCCGGGGGCTCCGACGGGCTCCGACGGCGCGGCGTCCCGGGAATCCTCCCCGGGGGCGGTGTCCGCGATGTCGCCGCCGGCCCCGTCCTCATCCGCCCCGTTCCCATCGACCCCGGCGTCGGCATCCCCCGCCGGGGCACCGGTCCCGGAGCCGGCCGGCACCGGCGCCTCGGCGGTCAGGGCGGCGGCGGAGAGCACCACCGGCAGCGCGAGCAACGCGCCCACCCCCTCCCCGGTGGTCACCCCGAGGTCCGTCACCGGCTCCAGATTCATCCGGTCCAGCGCCTTGGCCTGTCCCGGCTCGCTCCCGGCGTGACCGGCCAGCCACCAGTCCGGCGCCCGGAAGGCGATCCGCTGCGCCAGCAGCGCGCAGGCGGTGGTGACCACGCCGTCCAGGAGCACCGGGGTGCGCCGCACCGCCGCCTGCAACAGGAAGCCGGTCATCGCGGCGAGGTCGGCGCCCCCCACCGCGGCCAGCAGGCGCACCTGGTCGCCGAGCACGGGACGGGCGCGCCGCAGTCCGTCGCGGATCGCGGCACACTTGCGCATCCAGAGGGCGTCGTCGATCCGCAGTCCGCCGCGCCCGGTGACCACCGAGGCGTCGGTACCGCACAGCGCCCCCGTGAGCACCGCGGCGGCGGTGGTGCCGCCGACCGACAGGTCACCGAGCACGATCAGGTCGGTGCCCGAGTCGGCCTCCTCGTCGGCGATCGCCATGCCGGTGCGGAAGGCCCGCTCGGCCTCCTCCCGGGTGAGCGCGTCCTCCACGTCCAGCCGGCCGGACCCCCGACGCACCCGATGCCGAGTCACCTCCTCGGGCAGACCCAGCGGGTCGCAGTCCAGGGCCATGTCCACGACCCGCACCGACACCCCCGAGCGCCGGGCCAGGATCGCCGCCGGGCTCCCGCCGTCCAACAGCGCGCGGACCAGCAGGTGGGCACCGGCCACCGGGCGGGCGGAGACCCCGGCCCGGGCCACGCCGTGGTCGCCGGCGAAGACCACCAGACGGGGGCGCTCGATCGCGGAGGCAGGGGAACGGCCCTGCACCCCGGCCAGCCACACCCCGAGGTCGTCGAGGCGGCCGAGGGCCCCGGTACCCGGTGCCCGGGCCGCCCGCAGGGACTCGGCGGCGCGTCGCACGGCCGCGTCCGGACGCTTGATCAGATCGCCGAAGACGTCGAGGTCGAGACTGCCGTCACTCATGCGCCCGAGCGTACCCGCGGCGGGTCGCCGACTCCGCCCGGAGGGGCTCAACCGCGCAGTGGCAGGGCGGTTCCGGCCACCACCAGCAGCACCTGTTCGCACTCGGCGGCGACCGCCGCGTTCAACCGGCCCAACTCGTCGCGGAACCGCCGCCCGGCCGGTGTCGCGGGCACCACCCCCGACCCCACCTCGTTGCTCACCGCCACCACCGTGCGGGGGGTGTGCCGGATGGCGTCGGCCAACTCCCCGATCCGCCGTCGCACCTCCGTCGCGGCCCCGTTCCGCCAACGGTCCTCCTCCCAGGCGCCGGCGGTGTCCATGACGGCGGTCAGCCACAGCGACAGGCAGTCCACCAGCAACGGGGGGCCCTCGGCCCGCAGCAGTGGCACCGGATCCCGGGTCTCCTCGGTGGTCCAGCCGGCCGGTCGGCGCTCGCGGTGCGTCCGCACCCGTTCCCCCCACTCGGCGTCACCCGCCCGCCCACCGCCGGTCGCCGCGTAGACCACCTCGGGGAAGGTCTCCAACCGTCGTTCCGCCTCCAGGGACTTGCCCGATCGGGCGCCGCCCAGCACCAGGGTGCGGCGCGGGACCACGGGGGCGGGTACCGGGCCGTCGGTGGCGAACACCGCTCCGTCCGGCGCGGCCCTGGCCCCGGCGGCGGCCAGTCGGCGGTGCAACTCGGGTCCCGGCGGTACGTCGTGGTCGAGGTGGACGGCCACCAGATCCGTGGCCGGACCGATCGCCCCGCCGGCCCGCAACCGGGCCACCGCGTCCGGGCGTTTGACCACGTCCACCAGGCACAACTCCAGCGGTGTCCGGTCGGTGCGCTCCCCGGCCGGTCCGGCGCCGGGCGGCAGGTACAGCAACCGGTGGCCGTCCGGGCCGGTCACCGCGTAGCCGGTGCCGGGGGAGTCCGGGGCCACGGCCCGGACCCGGTGTCCGGTCAACAGCGCCAACTCCTCCCCGGCCGGCAGTCGCACGGCGGGCGGCAGGTCGCCGGGGAACTCGGGCACCGGGCCGTCGTGCGGGTGGGCGAGCACCACCTGCCGCACGCCGTGCAGCGTGCGGCCCGCCCTGGCGGCGGCCAGCGCCGCGCCCGGAGTGAGATCCAACAGCAACACGCCGTCCACCAGGACCGAGGTGGCGGCCCGGGCCTCGGGGCCGAGAGCGCGGGCGCAGGCCGCGCAGGAACAGTCGGGCCGCGGCAGCCCGGTGGGCGCGCCGGTGCCGAGCAGGGTGATGTCCACCCCTCGATCCTGCCGCCTGTCCACCCCTTCGCGCTCGGAGGGCTACTCTTCCGGGCAGTGTTCCCAGAACATCACCGACGACCCCGGGAGGCGCGCATGGCCTGGCAGTGGCGGTTCGAGAAGGCGGACGGGACCGAGCACCCACCCGCCGATCCGCCGGGCGGGTTCGGCACCCAGGGCGATGCCGAGAGCTGGTTGGGGGAGAACTGGCAGGGTCTCGCGGAGGAGGGCATCGACCGGGTCGTCCTGCTGGAGGACGACGCGGTGGTGTACGGGCCGATGGGCCTGCACGCGGAGGACCCGCCCGCCGACGTGCCCGACGCGTAGCCCCCGATCCGGGACCCGGCCGCGTCGGTGCGGACCCGCACGGCGAGGGGGCGGTCGCGACGGATGTCGCGACCGCCCCCTCGGACGTTTCCCGGACCCGACGGGGCCCGTGCCGATGCCCCGTCGGGACGGTGTCAGCGTGGCGACTCGCCGCGCTTGACCTGCGGCTTGGGCAGCCGCAGGCGCCGCACCTGGAGGGTACGCATCAGCGCGTAGGGGAAGGCGCCCTTGTGGCTCTCGTTCGGGAAGCGCTCGTTGAGGGCCCGCTTGAGGCGGAAGCGCAGCGCCACCCAGTCGGCGATCATGGCCAGGATGATGCCCATCCACAACAACAGCGCGAACGGCTGCTGGCCCGGCACCATCGAGAGCACCAGGATGATGATCGCGTAGATCAGGAAGTACTCGGCGACGTGCCAGCGGGTGTCCACGAAGTCGCGGGCGAATCGGCGCACCGGACCCCGGTCCCGGTGGGGGAGGAACTCCTCCCGGCCGGTGACCAGCGCCTCGCGCTGCTTCTCCATGGCCCTGCGGCGCGCCTCGCGGGCCCGGCGGGCAGCCTCCTTGCGGTCGGCCGGCGGGCGCGCCGAGGCCTTGCGCAGGGCCTCGGCCTCGCTGCGCTTGGGGGTCGGGCGGCCCTTGGGGGCCTGCGGATCCCGGATCCGCGCCTCCTCCTCCGCGGCGGTCTCGGCGGCCGGTGACGACTGGTTTTCTTTCGAGCGGCTTCGGAACACACGCCCAGGGTAAGCGGTGCCCCCCTTCCGCGGACCCCCCGGTGGGGCACGATCCGGCACCGATGCCCGCACCGTTCGATCACCCTTCGGTCACCGGCGGTTCCCCGGCACGTGTCGTTCCGACGCGCGCGCCGACGCGCGCGGGACACCCCGCCCCGGGCGCCCCGGGGCGGGAGTGACGGGCGGGCCCGCCCGGGGGATCCCCCGTCATCCTCCGGCGGTAGGCCGGCCGGGGTGATCGTCCCGCAGGAGGAGCCCTTTCGGAGGCATCCGGTGCTCTTATGGAGGTGGGACCCGTAGGGTAGTAGGGGTACCAGGAACGGTGAACACTCGAGGCAGTCCGAAGGGGGCGCGCGAGACCCATGAGCGGTGTCATGAAGCGGATGGGGATGATCTTCCGCGCGAAGGCCAACAAGGCCCTGGACCGGGCGGAGGATCCGCGCGAGACGCTCGACTACTCGTACCAGAAGCAGCTCGAGCTGCTCCAGAAGGTACGGCGCGGTGTGGCGGACGTGGCCACCTCCCGCAAGCGACTGGAGTTGCAGCTCAACCAGCTGCGCGGCCAGTCCGACAAACTGGAGGACCAGGGCAAGAAGGCGTTGGCGCTGGGGCGCGAGGACCTGGCCCGCGAGGCGCTCACCCGCCGCGCAGGGCTCCAGCAGCAGGTCACCGACCTGGAGACGCAGCACCGGACCCTCCAGGGCGAGGAGGAGAAGCTGACGCTGGCCGCCCAGCGGCTGCAGGCCAAGGTGGACGCCTTCCGCACCCGGAAGGAGACCATCAAGGCCACCTACAGCGCGGCCCAGGCGCAGACCCGGATCGGTGAGGCGTTCTCCGGCATCTCCGAGGAGATGGGCGACGTCGGCATGGCGATCCAGCGTGCCGAGGACCGCACCCAGGAACTCCAGGCGCGTTCCGGCGCGATCGACGAGCTGTTGGCCTCCGGTGCCCTGGACGATGTCACCGGCACCTCCAAGGACAACCTCAGTGCCGAGCTGGACCGGGTCTCCGGCGACGCCGGCGTGGAGCTGGAGCTGGAGCGGATGAAGGCCGAGCTGTCCGGGGGAAGCGCCGAGCGTCAGGCACTGGAGGGCGGCGCCGGTGGGGCCGACCGGGCCGCGCAGCAGGACCCCCGGTTCGACAAGCAGCAGTGATCCGACGGTCGGTCCGCCGGCGGTGATCGCCGTCCGTCACCCCTCGGGGGTGACGGCGGCGTCGTCCGCCGGCCCGGCGTCCGAACGCCGGTGTCCCGGTTCCCCGGCTCGTCCGGGGTCCGGTACCCGGCCGGTCGCCCCGCACGGTCGTCCCGTGCCCCGTCCGGGGGCGCGCGGCGGGCGTGTGGTCGGGGGCGACGGGGGAGCGGTCCGGTAGGACCGTGCCACCGCGCGCATCCCCGAGCAGCAGACGAAGCGTGCAGGCAGCCCGTAGCAAGGAGCGCGGTGTGATCGTACGGATCATGGGGGAGGGGCAGGTCCGGCTGGACGACAGCCACTTCCCCAAGCTGAACGAGCTCGACGACGAGCTCATGACCGAGGTGGAGCAGGGCGACCACGAGGGGTTCCGACGGACCCTGGCGGCCCTGCTGGAGGCGGTGCGCTCGATGGGCACCCCGTTGCCGGACGACTCCCTGGAGCCGTCCGAGCTGATCCTCCCCGCCCCGGAGGCCACCATCGAGGAGGTCCGGGCCATGTTGTCGGAGGAGGGCCTGATCCCCCTCGAACCGCCGGCCCGGTCCTGATGCGTGTCGCGGCGCCCCGTTTCCGTTCCCGGAAGCGGGGCGCCGCCGCGTCGGAACCGGACACACCGGACACACCGGACACGCCGGTCGCCCCCGCGCCCCCGGTGATCCCGCCGGCGCGGACGACCACCGACCCCGGACCGTCGGATCCCCCGCGATCCCCGGCACCGGAGAGGGCCGCCCCCGGCGTCCGACCGGTCGCGCGTCTCCTCCGTCCCGCCGGCCACCCCCTGCTGTCGGTCGGACTCACCGCCGTCACGGCCCTCGCCGTCATCCTGCTGCTCTCGGCGACCGTCCTGCACTACCCCAAGGGCGGGAACGAGATCGGGTTCCGGTCCCTGCCCCCGCACACCGTGCTGTTCGCACTCCTCGCCTGCGCGGCGCTGGTCGCCCGATGTCGGCATCCGCGCGCGGTGCTCGCCGTCACGGTCCCGCTCGCCCTCGTCGAGTGGTCGCTCACCGCCGCGCTGCTCCCGGATGAGCAGCGCAACAACGCACTGGTGGTCGCCCCGGTGATCGCACTCTTCTCGGTCGCGGCGGGCATCGATCGTCCCGCCGCCCGGCGGTCGGTGGCGCTCGCACTGCCCCTGCTCCTCGCCGGCACCCTGCTGCTCGGCCCCCGCCCCTGGTACGCCGCCGACAACGTCGCGGTCCTGGCCTGGGGCCTGATGGCCGTGGCGGCGGGCGAGGCGGTGCGCAGTCGTCGGGCGGTGGTCCGGGCCATCCGGGAGCGCGCCGAGCGGGCGGAGCGCACCCGGGAGGAGGAGGCGCGTCGCCGGGTGGCGGAGGAGCGGTTGCGGATCGCCCGTGAACTGCACGACGTGGTGGCCCACACCATCGCGCTGATCACGGTGCAGGCGGGGGTGGCCTCGCACCTGATGGACAGCAGGCCGGACCGGGCCCGTGAGGCACTGGCCCACGTGCGGGAGGCCGGCCGACGGGCACTGACCGAGTTGAACGGGACGGTGGAGGTGCTGCGCCGACCCGACGAACCCTCCGCCCCCACCCGCCCGGCGGGCGGATCCGCGGACCTCGGCGAACTGGTCGAGGACTTCACCCGTGCCGGGATGCGGGTGTCGGTGCGGGGGCCCGCGCCGGGGCCGGCGCTGCCGGTGGCGGTTGATCTGGCGGTCCACCGCGTGGTGCGGGAGGCGCTGACCAACGTCCACAAGCACGCCGGGGCGACCGCCCGGGCGACGGTGCGGCTGAGCCGCTCGGGCGCGCCGACCGAGCCCCGGTTGACGATCGAGGTCCTCGACGAGGGCCCGCCGGAGTCCGGGGCGGAACCGCCCGGGGGGCCGGTGCCCTCCCCGTCCCCGGAGGCCGTCCCCCACCGGCCGGTGACGGGCGGTCACGGACTGACCGGGATGCGCGAGCGGGCGGCGGCGCTCGGCGGAACCTGTGTGGCCGGCCCGCGACCCGACGGTGGTTTCCGGGTCCTGGTGACACTGCCGCTCCGGCCACCGACGGCCGGCGGAGCGGAGACCGGGGCGGGGGAGCGCCGACTCCGCTGCCTCCTGCCGTGCTGCGGGGAGGAACGGAAATGATCAGGGTGCTGCTCGCCGACGACCAGGTGCTGCTGCGCAGCGCCCTGCGGGTGCTGGTGGAGTCCGAGCCGGACATGACGGTGGTGGGGGAGGCGGGGAACGGTCGCGAGGTGCTGGAGGCGCTGTCCGCCCCGGAGGCCGGGGCGGACCCCGGGGTGGACGTCGTGCTGATGGACATCCGGATGCCCGGCACCGACGGCCTGGAGGCCACCCGGGCGATCGTCGCCGACCCCGCGACGGCGGGGGTGCGGGTCGTCGTGCTCACCACCTTCGAGCAGGACGACCACGTGGTGGCCGCGCTGCGGGCGGGCGCCTCGGGCTTCCTCGGCAAGGGGGCGGAGCCGGAGGAGCTGATCACCGCGATCCGACGGTCGGCGGCGGGGGAGTCGTTGCTCTCACCGGCCGCGACCGGCAGCCTGATCCGGCGGTTCCTGGAACAGGAGGAGGGCCGGTCGGCCGCGTCCCGCGAGCCGGTGGGACTGGAGGCGCTGACGGCCCGGGAACGGGAGGTGCTGGTGGAGGTCGCGGCGGGGTTGTCGAACGACGGGATCGCGGACCGTCTCTCGGTCAGCCCGCTGACGGTCAAGACGCACATCAACCGTCTGCTCACCAAGCTGGGTGCCCGGGACCGCTCCCAACTGGTGATCGCGGCCTACGAGTCGGGTCTGGTGCGGGCCGGCGGCGGGGGTGCCGGGGGAGGTGTGGAGGGAGGCCTCGGCCACGCCGCGCCGAAGGGCGACGCGCCGGCATGATCGGGCCATGAACACACGTTCCCGGATGATCGTCGTGCTGCTGGTCGGCTCGCTGCTGGGATTGTTGCTGCTCGCCGAGGCGTGTGAGCGCGGGGTGCCCGAGCCGGGGCCCGGGGGCGACATCTTCGACGCCGCCCCCGGGCCGGCGCCGGCGCGCGGCTGACGGACGGGCCCGTTTCCGCTCCGGCGGGTGTCGGGGCGGAAACGGGCCCGGCGGGCGCCGGACGTGCGGGGCGTGGCACGCCGCTCAGGGCAGCGCCAGCATCCGCTCCAACGCCACCCGCGCCCAGTGCGCGGTCTCCTCGTCCACCGTGATCCGGTTGATCACCCGGCCCTCGGCCAGCGACTCCAGGCCGCGCACCAGGTGGGGCAGGTCGATGCGGTTCATGGTGGAGCAGAAGCACACCGTGCGGTCGAGGAAGACGACCTCCTTGCCCTGCGGGGCGTACCGCTTCGCCAACCGGCGGACCAGGTTCAATTCGGTGCCCACTGCCCACTTCGATCCGGGCGGGGCCTCCTCCAGGGCGCGGATGATGTACTCGGTGGAGCCCACCCGGTCGGCGGCGGCCACCACCTCGTGCCGGCACTCGGGGTGCACCAGCACGTTGACGCCGGGGACCCGCTCCCGGACCTCGCGGACCGAGTCGAGGGAGAAGCGGCCGTGCACCGAGCAGTGCCCGCGCCACAGGATCATCCGGGCGTCGCGCAACTGCTCGGGGGTGAGTCCGCCACCCGGCCGGTGCGGGTTGTAGACCACGCAGTCCTCCGGCGCCATCCCCAGATCGCGGATGGCGGTGTTGCGGCCCAGGTGCTGGTCCGGCAGGAAGAGCACCCGTCGGCCGCCGCCGCCGGAGGAGTCGAAGGCCCATTCCAGGGCGCGCCGGGCGTTGGAGGAGGTGCAGATGGTGCCGCCGTGTCGTCCGGTGAAGGCCTTGATGTCGGCGGAGGAGTTCATGTACGACACCGGCACGGTGTCGCCCGCCACGCCGGCGGCGGTCAGCGTGTCCCAGCACTCCTCGACCTGCTCGGCGGTGGCCATGTCGGCCATGGAGCAGCCGGCCGCGAGGTCGGGGAGGATCACCTGCTGGGCGTCGGAGGTGAGGATGTCGGCCGACTCGGCCATGAAGTGCACGCCACAGAAGACGATGTACCGGGCCTGCGGCCGGGCGGCGGCCTCGCGCGCGAGCTTGAAGGAGTCGCCGGTGACGTCGGCGAAGTCGATCACCTCGTCGCGCTGGTAGTGGTGGCCGAGGACGAAGACCTTCTCCCCGAGGCGTTCCTTGGCGGCCCGGGCGCGCTCGATCAGGTCGGGGTCGGAGGGGGAGGGCAGGTCACCGGGGCAGTCCACCCCGCGCTCACTGGCCGGGTCGGCCCCGCGCCCCAACAGCAGCAGGGCGAGCGGGGTCGGCTGGACGTCCGGGGTCTGGGCGGTGGTCACGACACGCACCCTTTCTGGCGGGTGTTCCGGCGGGTGTTCCGGCAGATTTTCTGCCGGATTCTGCGGATGTATGCGGAAAATTCGCGGTGCTCCGTGCGACCCCGGCGCGGAGACGCGGGGGCATCACGGGGTGGGGCGGGAGGTCACGCGTCGCGCGCGGACGTGCGGGGTCGGCCCGTTCCGGTCCGACGCGCTGGGGCGGGGTCCGGCGGGTGCGGCTCCGACGCGGCCCGCTCGCGGGAGCGACCCCACGACTCTTTTCGTCTTATTGACGGTAATGATGATAACCGCTTTTCGTCGTTGTGACGATGCCCGCCGCCTGTTGATCGCGTCACTCTGACGCATACCGCCGGGTCCGGTCGGGGGAGGCGGCTTCCGGGGCGGGACCGACCATCATCGGGTGTGCGAGCATGGGAGGGCGGGTTCGCCCCGTACCCCCGCCGAACCGGCGGCGCCGGGCCCCATCGCCGGGACCCGGCCACCGCCCCGGAGCGGGCGGGAACCTTCCGGAGAGCCGAACCGGAAGCCCACGAGAAGCGAAGAACGCCGGCCGCGGAATGAAACCGGTCGGCCGACTGTTCGCGCAGACGGCAGAGCAGTCCAACGACCCGGGAGTGGAACACATGTCCGTTGAGGACAAGACCGTTGCGAGCGACGGCATCATCCTGTCCGACGCTGCCGCGGCCAAGGTCAAGAGCCTGCTGGAGCAGGAAGGCCGCGAGGACCTCTCGTTGCGCGTCGCCGTGCAGCCGGGAGGTTGCTCCGGACTGCGCTACCAGCTCTTCTTCGACGAGCGCTCGCTCGACGGGGACGTGGTGAAGGACTTCGACGGTGTCAAGGTCGTCACCGACCGGATGAGCGCCCCGTACCTGCACGGCGCCTCCATCGACTTCGTCGACACCATCGAGAAGCAGGGCTTCACGATCGACAACCCCAACGCCACCGGCTCCTGCGCCTGCGGCGACTCCTTCAGCTGACCCCCGACCCGGCTCCGCCCGGGCCCGTCCCGGGCGCGGAGCCCCTCGGCCGGGACGGCGTGGGGCCCCCCCCCCCAGGGGGGGGGCCGACGCCGTTCGTCGTTCCCGCCCGTCCCGCTGGTCCTTCCGGTCCTTTCCGAACCTTCCGGCGTCACCGGCGGGGCAGCTCCCGGCCCTCGCCGTCGAACACGACGCGGTCACCCAGCGGCTCCTCCAGCGGCACCCGGTCGGCCACCGGGACGGCGATCATGACGCAGACGGCCTCGGGGTCGTCGGAGGGCTCCGCCTCCACTCGCAGGGTCACGCTCTCCGGCGTCTCCTCCACGAGGATCCGGTACTCCCCGCAGACCCCCCACCAGTGCCGGTGGATCAATGAGCGGGGGTCCTTCGGGTCGGCGGAGACGTGCGGGGCCCCGGCCATCGGGTCCCCCGACCGGTCGCCCCCGCCGCCGGCCGACATGTCCCCCGGCGGGTAGAGGCCGGTCTCCGGATCCGGGTCCCTGGGCGCGCCGGTCGAGCCCTTGCCGGGGTCGTCGTCCGCGCCCCCGCCGGGAGCGACACCCGGGTCGAGGGACCCGACGCCTGTCTCCGGGCCGCTCCCGGGACCTCCGGCCGGGGGTCCCACGGCCTCCCCGGAACCCGGCCCGCCCCCGCGGCCGGTGTCGTCGATGTGGTCGGGGTGCACCGCCGGGTGCGAGACCGGGAAGCCGAGTCCGGAGCCGTCGGGGGACTCCACCGTGAACAGCCAGGAGGGCACCAGTACCGGCGCGTCGCCGGTCAGGTACGGTGCCAGGATCGGCTCGGCGTCCACCACCAGCAGGGTTTCGAGGGTACCGTCGTCCGTGGCGGCCACCGGCGGGACCTCACCCGGCATCCCGTCGGGGTCCCCGGGAGCGGCCGGGACGGCATCGGTCACCGGTTCCTCGGCCCCGCGCGAACCCTCCTCCGAGAGCCCGCTCGACGGGGCGGTCTCCCCGCCCACCGTCTCGTTGAGCAGGTCGAGCGTGCCCTCCGCGTTCAGCAGCGGGTACTCCTCGGCCGGCGCGGCCTTCAGCAGAGTGCCCGAGCCGGCCACCGGCGTGCCCCCGGGGCCGATCTCCACCAGGGTGTCCCAGTTGAGGATCCGCAGATCACCGATGGTCGGCGAGACCCGCACGGTGCGGTTCTCACCGAAGGCGGTCCCGGCGTCCGGCTCCGCGTCGCCCAGACCCAGGGCCTCCAGCACCGGCCGGGCGGCGGCCATCGCCTCCTTCTCGTCCACCGGCTCGGCCGGGGTGCGCGGGGCGGAACCGAGACCGAAACCGTCGTCGTCCCACTCTCCGTCCGGGGCGGAGTCCTCTCCGCCGTGCCGACCCTCGGAGCCACCGCCGTCGTTCACCGAGCCGTTGTCCACCGGCGTGTCCGGGTCCACCGGGGAGGGCATCACCAGGTCCACCTCCTCGGGCAGCGGCATCGGCTCCTCGGGGAAACCGTGGGTGTGGAAGGTCCAGGTGCCGGGCGCGGCCCGCTCCACCACCAGCGTCGGGTCGCCGGGCTCACCGCCGCCCACCGCCCAGTGGTCGTCCCGGTCCACGGGGTCACCGGCCACCCCCAGCAGTCCCGCCAGTTCGACCACCCGCTCCCGGGGGACCTCGCCCTCGAACCGGTGCACCCGACCGTTGGCCGGGCCCTCCGGCAGGTCGCCGTCGGCGATGTACCCGCCACCCGGCACCCCGTCCCACCCGGGCATCGTGGCGTGCTCGGCCGCCGCCGCGTCCGCGATTCCCCGCGCCAACGGCCCGTTCAGGACCAGCGGGGCCGTGGCGGTCGTGCCGTCCCCGTCGCCGAGCGCGCCGGATCCGGCCCAGACGGCACCGGCCACCAGGGCAACCGCCGCCGCCACCGCCGTGACGGCCGGCCAGTGGCGCCGACGCGGCGCACCGCCGCCCTCCGGCGCGATGATCTCCTTCTCCGTCACGGTCCTCACTCCTCGTTCGGGGGACGGGCGCGGGGGTGTCCCGCCCCTCTTGGACGGGGGGACCGCGACGGGGGTTCCCGTCCCGGACCGCTCCCGACGGCGCCGGTGTGTCCGACGTCCTCCTCGGGTTTCCGTTCGACGCCGGTCCAAGCCCGGTAGCCTGTGGAGGTTCCGTCCCGCGCCGTCGCGGCGCCGTTCCCCCGCTGTTCTTCCCCGTCGTCCTCCCCGGGAGTGCCCCCGTGCGCATCGCCGTCTGCGGCTCGATCGCGACCGACCACCTGATGACCTTCCCCGGCCGCTTCGCGGACCAGCTGGTCGGCGACCAACTGCACACCGTCTCGCTGTCCTTCCTGGTCGACGGGCTCCAGATGCGCCGGGGAGGGGTGGCGGCCAACATCTCCTTCGGAATGGGACAGCTGGGCGTCTGCCCGATCCTCGTCGGGGCGGTGGGCCCGGACTTCGCCGAGTACCGCGCCTGGCTCGACCGGCACGGCGTGGACACCGGCTCGGTGCACGTCTCCGAGATCCTGCACACCGCCCGGTTCATCTGCACCACCGACGCCGACCACAACCAGATCGGCTCCTTCTACACCGGAGCGATGAGCGAGGCCCGGCTCATCGAGCTGCAGACCGTCGCCGACCGGGTGGGCGGGTTGGACCTGGTGCACATCGGCGCCGACGACCCGGAGGCGATGATGCGGCACACCGAGGAGTGCCGCACCCGGGGCATCCCCTTCGCGGCGGACTTCTCCCAGCAGCTCGCCCGGATGGAGGGGGCGGAGATCCGCGACCTCACCGACGGCGCCGACTACCTGTTCAGCAACGAGTACGAGAAGGCCCTGATCGAGAGCAAGACCGGTTGGGACGCCGCGACGGTGCTGGAGCGAGTGGGCATCCGGGTGACCACGCTCGGTGCCCGGGGCGTGCTGATCGAGCGTGCCGGTGAGCCCGAGCTGCGGGTGGGCTGTCCGGAGGAGGAGCGCAAGGCCGACCCCACCGGGGTGGGCGACGCCTTCCGGGCCGGTTTCCTCTCCGCGCTGGCCCGCGGCGGCGACATCGAGCGCGCCGCCCAGCTCGGCTGCATGCTCGCCACCCTGGTCATCGAGACGGTGGGCACCCAGGAGTACGAACTGCGCCGGGAGTCCTTCATCGAGCGCTTCGCGAAGGCCTACGGCGCCGACGCCGCCGACGAGGTGCGCGGCTGGATCGTCACCTCCTGAGACCGTCGTCCGCCGGGTCCGCCGGGTCCGCCGGGTCCGCCGGACCTTCCGGGGACCCGGTGGTCGGCGCCCACCGGGCGGCCGGGTCGTCCGGTGGTACGGGCCGGTCGGTCCGGCGCACCCGGTAGGCCCGGGCGTCCCCCTCCGGGTTCCCGTTCAGCGGCTCCTCACCCAGGAACTCCTGTTCCCGCAGGTGGCACCAGGCACGGATGTCCAACTCCGCCGCCCCGTCGTCGGCCAGGACGGTGACCACGTCGCCGGGGCGCGTCCGCGACATCGCCCGGGCCAGCTCGATCACCGGCCGGGGGCAGGGCATCCCCAGCGCGTCCACCGTGACCCCACCCTCCTCGTCACCCTCCCCGACGGTCGTTCCCCCGGTCGCCGACGGGACCGCGTACCGTTCGCGGATCCCGGCGACCACCCGGGGCAGCACCTCCAGAAAACGGTCCACCTCCTCCCCGGTGGTCCCCGTGGGCAACGAGACCCGAACGTTCCCCGAGGACAACACCCCCATGGCGCGCAGCACGTGGCTCGGCTCCAGGGTGTCGGAAGTGCACGAGGAACCCGAGGAGACCGCGAAGCCCTCCCGGTCCAGCGCGTGCACCAACGCCTCCCCGTCCACGTACAGACAGGAGAAGGTCACCAGGTGCGGCAGTCGGCGCACCGGATCGCCCACCACCTCGGTGTCGGGGACCAGCATCGGGATCCGATCGCGGATCCGGTCCACCAACCCCCGCAGCCGCCCGTCCGCCGCGGCCGTCTCCTCCCGCACCGCGCGCAGCGCGGCCACCGCCGCGACCACCTGCGGCACCGCCGGGAAGCCCGGCGCCCGCCCGGCCTCGCGTTCGTCGCGGGGGGCGGGGGCGACGAAACGGGTGCCCTTGCGGACCACCAGCACACCCACCCCGGCGGGTCCGCCCCACTTGTGGGCGCTCGCCGCCAGCAGCGACCACGCCCCCGGCACGACCCCCCGCCCCAGTGATTGCGCGGCGTCCACCAGCATCGGCACCCCGGTGGCACGACACTCCCCGGCCGCCTCCGCCACCGGTTGTTCGGTGCCCACCTCGTGGTTGGCGCTCTGCAGGCATACCAGGGCGGTGTCCCCGGTCAGCGCGGCGGCCACGGTGTCCGGCTCGATCCGGCCGGTGCGCTCCGGGGCCATCCGCGCCACGGTGCCACCGTCCGCCTCGTGCGTCTCGGCGGCCCGCAGCACCGCCGAGTGCTCCACGGCCGAGACCACCAGACGACGGCCGACCCGGCGACGGCCGGCCAGCGCGCCGGCGATCCCGGTGTGCAGGGCCCGGCTGCCGGAGGAGGTGAAGGAGAGCTCGTCGGGCCGGCAGTCGACCAGTTCGGCGGCGGCCTCCCGGGCGGTGTCCAGCAGCAGCCGGGCCCGGCGCCCCTCGCGGTGCAGGCGGTCGGGATCGGCCCACCCCTCCTCCATCGCGGCGAGCAGGGCCTGCCGGGCGACGGGATGCGGGGGCGCGGTGGAGGCGACATCGAAGTACGAGAAGTACGGCACGCCGTCACGCTAACCCGCGCCACGCCGGGGGGCCCGACGCGACCGTTCACCCGGTCGGCGGAACCGGCGTCCCCGCTGGTCGGAGCGGTGGGGACGCGTCGGGGGGAATCACCGGGACGCGTTGGGCACCCTCCCCGCACGGCCCCCGGGGGCGTCGAGTAGGGTTTGGTCCGCATAAACATCCACACCCCTGCCCGCGCCGGGGCCGATCCCCCGCCCCGAGCGACGGAAGCGGCCGGACGCGGGCGAGACTCTCGGGAAGGCGCTACGTGAGTCCCAACGGCTCCGACCGCTCGTCGCGGCGCCCGATGCGGCGGATTCTGCCGCAGGCGCTGATCGCGGGCTTGGTCCTGGCGACCGCGACAGGTTGCACATACGAGGACTTCCCCCGCCTCGGTATGCCCAGCCCGGCGACGGAGGAGGCGCCGCGAATCCTGTCCCTTTGGCAGGGCTCGTGGGCCGCTGCGCTCGTCACCGGGGTGATCGTCTGGGGCCTGATCCTGTGGAGCGTCTGGTTCCACCGGCGCTCCCGGACCAAGGTCGAGGTTCCTCCACAGACCCGGTACAACCTCCCCATCGAGGCCCTGTACACCCTCGTTCCGCTGATCATCGTCTCGGTGCTCTTCTACTTCACCGCCCGGGACCAGACCGAACTGCTCAAGACCTCCGAGCAGCCCGACCACGTGATCAACGTCGTCGGTTTCCAGTGGAGCTGGGGCTTCAACTACCTCGAGCCGGTCGGCGCGTCCGACAACGACGCCCGCACGGCTCCCGAACTGGACGCCATCCCGGATCGCATGATGGAGGCGGTCCCGGAGAACGCCGACGGCGTGTACGACATTGGCACCCCCGCCGACGTCGACCCCGACACCGGCAACCCGGGCCCGACCCTGGTGCTGCCGGAGGGTGAGAGCGTTCAGTTCATCCTCACCTCACGGGATGTCATCCACTCCTTCTGGGTGGTGCCCTTCCTCATGAAGGTCGACGTCATCCCGGGGCACACCAACCGCTTCGAGGTGACCCCCAACAAGCAGGGCACCTTCCTGGGCAAGTGCGCCGAACTCTGTGGCGTCGACCACGCCCGCATGCTCTTCAACGTCCGGGTGGTCTCCCCCGAGGAGTACCAGCAGCACCTCCAGGACCTGGCGGACAGGGGACAGACGGGTTACATCCCGGCGGGCATCGCGCAGACCGACGCCGCCAAGAACGCGGAGACGAACCAGCCGTGAGCATCCTCGACAAGACCCGGGAGGCGGGCGCCTCGGCGCCGGAGCCGCCCGCGCGCCGCAAAGCACCCGGAGAGCCGGGGAACATCGTGGTCAAGTGGATCACCACCACCGACCACAAGGTGATCGGGTCGATGTACCTGATCACGTCGTTCATCTTCTTCGTCATCGGCGGTCTGATGGCGCTCATCATGCGCGCCGAGTTGGCCCGACCGGGCAACCAGATCGTCACCAACGAACAGTTCAACCAGCTGTTCACCATGCACGGCACGGTGATGCTGCTGCTCTTCGCGACGCCGCTGTTCGCGGGCTTCGCGAACTGGATCATGCCGTTGCAGATCGGTGCGCCCGACGTGGCGTTCCCGCGACTGAACATGTTGGCCTACTGGCTGTACCTGTTCGGCGGACTGATCGTGATGGCGGCCTTCCTCACCCCGCAGGGCGCCGCCAACTTCGGTTGGTTCGCCTACTCGCCGCTCTCCGACGCGGTGCGGTCGCCGGGTGTGGGCGCCGACATGTGGGTGATGGGTCTGGCCCTCGGTGGTTTCGGCACCATCCTGGGCGCGGTCAACTTCATCACCACGATCATCTGCATGCGCATGCCCGGCATGACGATGTTCCGGATGCCGATCTTCACCTGGAACGTCCTGCTCACCAGCGTGCTGGTGCTGCTGGCCTTCCCCGTCCTGGCCGCCGCCCTGTTCGCGCTGGCCTCCGACCGGATGTTCGGGTCGCACATCTTCGACGCCGCCAACGGCGGTCCGATCCTGTGGCAGCACCTGTTCTGGTTCTTCGGCCACCCCGAGGTGTACATCATCGCGCTGCCGTTCTTCGGCATCGCCAGTGAGGTCATCCCGGTCTTCAGCCGCAAGCCGATCTTCGGTTACGTGGGTCTGGTGGCCGCGACCATCGCCATCGCCGGCCTGTCGGTGACGGTGTGGGCGCACCACATGTACGTGACCGGCGCGGTGTTGCTGCCGTTCTTCTCGTTCATGACCTTCCTGATCGCGGTCCCGACCGGTGTGAAGTTCTTCAACTGGATCGGCACCATGTGGCGCGGCTCGCTCAGTTTCGAAACACCGATGCTGTGGACCGTGGGCTTCCTGATCACCTTCCTCTTCGGTGGTCTGACCGGCGTCATCCTGGCCTCGCCGCCGCTGGACTTCCACGTCTCGGACTCCTACTTCGTCGTCGCCCACTTCCACTACGTGGTCTTCGGCACGGTGGTGTTCGCGATGTTCGCCGGCTTCCACTTCTGGTGGCCGAAGTTCACCGGCAAGATGCTCGACGAGACCCTGGGCAAGATCACCTTCTGGACGCTGTTCATCGGCTTCCACGCCACCTTCCTGGTCCAGCACTGGCTGGGCGCGGAGGGTATGCCCCGTCGGTACGCGGACTACCTGGCCTCGGACGGGTTCACCACGCTCAACACGATCTCCACCATCGGGTCCTTCCTGCTGGGTATGTCGTTGCTGCCGTTCTTCTACAACGTGTGGAAGACCTGGAAGTACGGCGAGAAGGTCACCGTGGACGACCCCTGGGGCTACGGTCGGTCCCTCGAGTGGGCGACCTCCTGCCCGCCGCCGCGGCACAACTTCGTCACCCTGCCGCGGGTCCGGTCCGAATCCCCGGCGTTCGATCTGCACCACCCGGAGATCGCGGCCCTCGACCAGTTGGAGATCCGCGACCCGGAGCGCCCCGCGCCGGGCGCGGACGACGCGGCGGCCGACCGGGCCGACGGCAAGGAGGTCGGCAAGTGAAGTTCCAGGGGTACATGTTCGCCTGGCTGTCGGCGTTCCTGCTGGCGGTCGCGGTGGTCTACGGCCTGTGGTCGCGCGAGCCGGTCGGTACCACGGCGCTCTTCCTCTCCTTCGCCCTCGCCCTGATGATCGGGTTCTACCTGATCTTCACCGCCCGTCGGGTGGACACCGGGGCGCAGGACAACAAGGACGCGGACGTCGCCGACGACGCCGGTGAGCTGGGCTTCTTCAGCCCGCACAGCTGGGCCCCGCTGGCCCTGGGCGCGGGCGCGGCCTTCGCCTTCCTCGGCCCGGTCTTCGGGTGGTGGGTTGCGTACTTCACCGCCCCCCTGCTGCTGATCGGTCTGTGGCTGTGGGTCTTCGAGTACTACCGGGGCGAGAACCGCACGCAGTGATCCCCCGTCACCCGGTGAGCCCCCGCTCGCCGATCCGGTGACCGAACGCCCCCCGGACCCACCGGTCCGGGGGGCGTCACGCGTTCCGGGGGAGAGGTGTTCGAACGGGTCGGGGAGGGCCGGCGGGATCGTCCGGGAGGGCCGGACGGCGTCCCGGGGACCACCCGTTCGCACCCGTCCGACAGGCTATATCGGATGAAAATTCATACTTTGCGACTATGAGTCATGGCAAGGTTTCCTCCCCGGGCGCGCCCCCCAGGGCGCCGGCCCCCCGCCGGGCGCGCCGCCGCGCCCTGATACTCGTCCCCCTCCTCGCCTGTGGCCTGGCCGCCTGCACCGGCTCCCCCGCCGCCCCGGGATCGGTCGGGGGCGGGATACCGGCCCCGGCCCTCCCGGCCGCGGACACCGGACCGGAACCGGCCATCGGGCCGGTCGCCGCCCACCGGGGCGGCCCGATCGACCCGGCCGAGACCATCACCGTCTCCCTCCCCGACCCGACCGGTAAGGAGGGGGCCCGCCTCACCGACGTCGTCCTGGAGGACGACGCCGGTCGCCCGGTGCCCGGCCGGCTCTCCGCCGGCGGCGACCGATGGCGCAGCACGGCCCCGCTGACCGCCGGCAGCCACTACACCCTGCGCGTCGCCACCGAGGCCGCCGACGGGTCCCCCGGACGCCGCGAACACACCTTCCGCACCCGGGACCTGGCCGACCTGGACACCGAACTACTGGAGATCACCCTCGGCCCCTCGCCGGGTACCTACGGGGTCGGACAGCCGATCACCGCCCGGCTGAGCGAGGGGATCCCCGAACGCGCCCAACGCGCGGTGGTGGAACGCGCCCTGCGGGTGGAGTCCCGCCCCGCCGCCGCGGAGGGCTCCTGGTACTGGGTGGAGGACGACCTGTTGCACTACCGCCCCCGGGAGTACTGGCCCGCCAACGCCGAGATCACGGTCTCCGTCGACCTGGAGGGCGTACCCCTCCGGGAAGGGCTGAGGGGCGGCCCGGTGGAGGAGTCGCGCTGGCGGACCGGCGACCGGGTCGAGGCGTTCGGGGACATCTCGGCCCTCACCCTGACCGTGCGCCGCAACGGGGAGGTGATCCGCACGATGCCGATGACCACGGGCAAGGAGGGGTTCCGCACCCGCAACGGCAAGAAGGTGATCCTCGGTCGGGAGAGCCACGTGCGGATGCGCGGCAGTTCGATCGGGATCTCGCCCACCAGTTCGGAGTACTACGACCTGGACGTGTACTGGGCCGCCCGGCTCACCTGGAGCGGCGAGTACGTGCACGGCGCCCCCTGGTCGGTGGGGTACCACGGCCGGGACAACGTCAGCCACGGCTGCACCGGCCTGAACACCGAGAACGCCCGCTGGTTCTTCGAGAACGTCCGGGTGGGGGACATCGTCGAACACGTGGGTGGGGAGGGCGTTGACATGCCCCACTTCGGCAACGGCTTCGGGGACTGGAACATGGACTGGGAGGAGTGGCGACGCGGCAGCGCCCTCCTGCCCGTCGGCGCGCCCGGCGCGGGCGGCCCGGTGGGTGACGCGGTCCCGGAGACCCCCGACGCGCGGTCGGGTGCCGTCCCCGGTGCGGTGGAGAGCGGGGAGTCGGGGCGGGGCGGGCGGACCGACGGGAGCGAGCGGGCCCGGCTGCGGCCCGTGCTCTGAACGCGCGCCGTCCGACCGGGTGCCGCCCCGCTCCGGGGGCGGCACCCGGCTTCCCGAACGGACGGGGAAACCGGCGGCGGGGCCGTGGACGGCTCAGGCGGCCGCGGGGCGCCGCTCGCGCAGCAACGCGGCCAGGGCGGCGGCCAACTCCGCCGGATCCACCGGATGCGCCACCGTCGCCTCGGCGCGACTCCAGGTCGCCAGCCAGGCGTCCTGGGGGCGGCCGATGAGCAGCAGCACCGGCGGGCACTCGAAGATCTCGTCCTTCATCTGCCGACACACGCCCATCCCGCCGGCGGGCACGGCCTCGCCGTCGAACACGCACACGTCCACCCCGCCCCGGTCGAGGGCGTCCCGGACGGCGGCCGGGGTGGCGCACTCCAGGTACTCCAGATGAGGGGAGTCGGGCGCGGGACGACGACCGGCCGCCATCCGCACCTGCTCACGGGTGTTCACGTCGTCGCTGTAGACCAGCACCGTCGCGGTGCGCTGCATCCGTCCTCCTCGATGGATGGGACCGTTGGCGCGGATGTTACTCCGTCGCCGCCGGTGGGGGCAGGGGCCGGGTAGTCGACCGGTGTCGACACCCTTCGGGGACGCCTCCCCGGATTGCCCCGGCGGAACCGCGCGGCGGGTCGCGGGAGCGGATCGTCGCCTCCCCGCGGTCCCTCCGCGGTCTGGCCGTCGACCGGGCGGCGGTGGGGGAGCGGACCGGACCCCGTCGGTGCCGGAGGGGGTCCGGGACCCCGGCACCCCCGTGTCCGATCGCCACGGGACCGGGCACGGGACCGGTGTCCGACCGGTACGGGTCCGGGTGTCCGAAGCGCGGCGTTCGCGCAGCGTACGGAGCCGGCGGGACCCCGGACACACCGAACGGGACCCCCGGGGGTGAGTGCGGGATAAGCGACCGACATAATGTCGGGCGTGGCGACAGCAACAGCAGTAGAAACCGGGCACGCGCATCCCTCGGTCAACCGACCGAACCTCACCAGCGTGGGCACAGTCGTCTGGCTGAGCTCCGAGCTGATGTTCTTCGCGGCCCTCTTCGCGATGTACTTCACCCTGCGGTCGGTGATGGGCGCCGAGTACTGGTCGGAACAGGCCAATGCGCTGAACCTGCCCTTCGCCGCGACGAACACCACCATCCTGGTGCTCTCCTCGCTCACCTGTCAGCTCGGCGTCTTCGCCGCCGAGCGCGGTGACGTGGTCAAGCTCCGGATGTGGTTCATCGTCACCTTCATCATGGGGTCGGTCTTCATCGGCGGTCAGGTCACGGAGTACGTCGAGCTGGTGGTCCACGAGGGCGTCTCGCTCTCGTCGGACCCCTACGGATCGGTGTTCTACCTGACCACGGGCTTCCACGGCCTCCACGTGCTGGGCGGGCTCATCGCCTTCCTGTTCGTGTTGGCGCGGACCTACGCCGCCAGGAGGTTCACCCATGAACAGGCCACCTCGGCCATCGTCGTGTCCTACTACTGGCACTTCGTGGACGTGGTGTGGATCGGCCTCTTCGCCACCATCTACCTGATCCGCTAGGGGATCAGGGGGGTGTCGCGTCCGGGATCGACCACCATGGGTAAAATCGGGACAAACCGCGGGAGCGTCGAAAGCTCCGACCGCGGTGGAAGCACCCGACAACCGTCCGCCCCGTGGCCGTCCCCAGCCGGACACCCGTTCCACTCACCGACGCAGAAGATCCTGACACCGGGGTAATCCGTGAAAAAGCTCTCCGCACGACGGCGCCATCCGCTGGCGGCGTTCGTCGTCCTCATCTTCGCGCTGGCGGCCACGGGGGGGCTGTACGCCGCGCTTGCGCCCGCGGGTGAAGCCAAGGCCGATGCCTCGGAGACCTCGATCGCCATCGAGGAGGGCCAGAAGCTCTACGCCGTCGGCTGTGCCAGTTGTCACGGTGCCGGCGGGCAGGGCAGCAGCGATGGCCCGACCCTGGTCGGCGTGGGTGCCGCCGCCGTCGACTTCCAGGTCTCCACCGGCCGGATGCCGCTGCAGCAGCCCGGTCCGCAGGCGCCGACGAAGCCGAACATCTACTCCGAGGAGGAGATCGCGCAGCTCGCCGCGTACATCGCCTCCCTCGGCCCGGGGCCCGGGGTGCCCGAGTCCTCCGCGTACGACCCCTCGGAGGGCAACGCCGCCCACGGCGGTGAGCTCTTCCGCACCAACTGCTCGCAGTGCCACAACTTCACCGGGCAGGGCGGTGCGCTGACCCACGGGAAGTACGCGCCCAACCTCCACGACGTGGACCCCAAGCACATCTACCAGGCGATGCTGACCGGCCCGCAGGCCATGCCCAGCTTCCCCGACGCCGTACTGCCGCCCGAGCAGAAGCGCGACATCATCGCCTGGCTGACCGCCGTCAACACCTCCGAGTCGCCGAGCGAGGGCGGATTCGGCCTGGGCGGGTTCGGTCCCGTCTCCGAGGGCCTGTTCGCCTGGACCTTCGGCATCGGTGCCCTGATCGCCGTGGCCGTGTGGGTCGCCGCCCACACCGCGAAGGCGAGGAAGTCATGAGTAGCCAGATCGAATCCCACGATGACGTGAACGACGGGAAGCAGCCCGTCCGGACGGCCGACGAGGCCGCCCTCCCGGCGACCCGGGAACACGACCCGCTCGCCGATCCCGGTCTCCCGGTCCACCGGCCGCGCGTCCAGGACCTCGACGAGCGGGCCGCCAAGCGGTCCGAGCGCGTGGTGACCCTGCTCTTCACGGTCTCCATGCTGGCGACGGTGGGGTTCATCCTCTCCTACGCCCTCATCCCGATCGACGCGATCACCTACATCTGGCCGTTCGGCAACGTCAGCCCGCTGAACTTCTCGCTGGGCATGACGCTGGGTATCGCGCTGTTCTGCATCGGGGCCGGCGCGGTCCACTGGTCCCGCACCCTGATGTCGGACCAGGAGACCGCGCAGGAGCGGCACCCGATCGAGGCCCCGGTCCCGGTCAAGGAAGCCGTCCTCCAGGACTTCCGTCAGGGCACAGAGGAGTCGGGCATCGGCTTCGGTCGTCGCAAGATGATCCGCAACTCGATGTTCGGCGCGCTGGCCCTGGTGCCGCTCTCCGGTGTGGTCCTGCTGCGCGACCTCGGCCCCTCCCCCGAGGGCGGCGCCCCGCTGCGCCGCACCATGTGGGAGGAGGGCACCCTGATCATCAACGAGAACACCGGTCAGCCGCTGCGGCCGGAGGACATGGTGATCGGGTCCCTCGTCCAGGCGATGCCCGAGGGACTGGACGTCCACGACCACCACTTCCACGAGGAGATCGCCAAGGCGGCGGTCATGCTGGTGCGTCTGGAGCCCGAGGACATCAAGGACCAGCAGTCCGCGGACTGGGGTTACGAGGGCATCCTCTGCTACTCCAAGATCTGCACCCACATCGGTTGCCCGGCGACACTGTACGAGCAGCAGACGCACCACGCGCTCTGCCCCTGCCACCAGTCGACCTTCGACCTCGCGGACGGCGCCCGGGTGCTGTTCGGCCCGGCCGGACACGCGCTGCCGCAGTTGCGGATCACGGTCACCGAAGACGGCTACCTCGCGGCGATGGGTGACTTCGACGAGCCCCCGGGCCCGAGTTTCTGGGAGCGTGGATGAGTACCACAACCAACCCCCCGACGCGGGAATCGCGTTCCGGCAAGGCACCCGCGGGTGAGCGGGTCGCCGACTGGGCCGACGGCAGGCTGGGTGTCTACAGCCTGGCCAAGGCCAACATGCGCAAGATCTTCCCCGACCACTGGTCCTTCCTGCTCGGTGAGATCTGCCTCTACGCCTTCGTCATCCTCATCCTCACGGGTGTCTACCTCACCCTCTTCTTCGTGCCGAGCATGGCCGAGATCGAGTACGAGGGCTCCTACATCCCGATGCAGGGCGTGCTGATGTCGGAGGCCTACGCCTCCACCCTGAACATCAGCTTCGACGTCCGCGGCGGTCTCCTCATGCGGGAGATCCACCACTGGTCGGCGCTGCTGTTCGTGGTCGGCATCTTCTTCCACATGATGCGGGTGTTCTTCACCGGTGCCTTCCGCAAGCCGCGCGAGATCAACTGGCTGTTCGGCTTCGCGCTGCTGGTGCTGGCGATCCTGACCGGCCTCACCGGTTACTCGCTGCCGGACGACCTGCTCTCCGGTGTCGGTATCCGGTTCATGGAGGGCGCGATCCTCTCCGTCCCGGTGGTCGGCACCTGGCTGCAGATGCTGGTCTTCGGCGGTGAGTTCCCCGGCTCGCTGATCATCCCGCGCTTCTTCGTGGCACACGTGCTGTTGCTACCGGGTCTCATGCTGGGTCTGCTGGTGGCGCACCTGCTGCTGGTCGTCTACCACAAGCACACCCACTTCGCCGGTCCCGGTCGGACCAACAACAACGTCGTGGGCATGCCGCTGTTCCCGGTCTACATGGCGAAGGCGGGTGGCTTCTTCTTCCTGGTCTTCGGCGTGATCGCGATGATCGCCGCGACCACCAGCATCAACCCGGTGTGGGTGCTGGGGCCGTACCGACCCGACCAGATCTCCACCAACGCCCAGCCGGACTGGTACCTCGGCTTCTCCGAGGGGCTGGTCCGTATGATGCCGGGCTGGGAGATGGTCATCCCCGGCGGCTACACGCTCAACCTCGGCCTGCTGGTGCCGCTGATCGTCTTTCCCCTGGTCTTCGCGGTCATCGCCCTCTACCCGTTCTTCGAGAGCTGGGTGACCAAGGACAAGCGCGAGCACCACATCGCGGAGCGCCCGCGCAACGCCCCCACCCGGACCGCGTTCGGTGTGGCCTGGCTGAGCTGGTACTTCGTGGCGCTGGTCGCCGGTGGAAACGACATCTGGGCGATCCACTTCGACCTGTCGATCAACGCCATCACCTGGTGGTCGCGGATCTCCTTCTTCGTGCTGCCGGTGATCGTCTTCATCGTCACCCGTCGGATCTGTCTCGGCCTCCAGCGTCGGGACCGCGAGAAGGTGCTGCACGGTCGCGAGACCGGCATCATCAAGCGTCTCCCGCACGGTGAGTTCATCGAGGTGCACGAGCCGCTGAGCGCCGAGCAGCGTTACGCGCTCACCGCGCACGACCAGCAGCGGCCCGCCGAGATCGGCCCGCCGGTCGACGAGAACGGTGTACCGCGCAAGGTCGGTGTGCTGGAGAAGGCGCGCGTGCGCATAAACCGCGGGTACTACGGTCCGAGTGGGCAGATCACCAAGCCCACCGCCGAGGAGTACCGCGAGATCACCAGCGGACACGGCCACCACTGACCCCCACCGGGGGCGTGAGCCCGTCGTGAACCGCCGCGAAGCGGCCCCGTCCGGAGATCGGACGGGGCCGCTTCGGCGTTCCCGGGCGCGGCTAGGCTGGCCCCGGGCCCCGCGACGCCGCCCGGGCGTTCCGTACGGACGGCGGCCGTGGACGCCCACCGGCCGCACCGCCGGCACCGGTAGCGATCAGTCCCCCCACCGACTCCAGGAGCCCAGCCATGAGCACGGCGACCCCCGGAACACCCGGCAGCCCCGGCGCACCCGCCGCCGGCGGATCCGAGCACGGCCCGGCGACGCCGAGCTGGCCCGGGGTACTCGCCGGGCTGCTCGCCGGTCGGGACCTGACCACCGAGGACGCGGCCTGGGCGATGGACCGCATCATGCGGGGTGAGGCCACCGACGCGCAGATCGCCGGCTTCGCCGTGGCGCTGCGGGCCAAGGGGGAGACCGTCGCCGAGGTGGCCGGGTTGGTGCGCACCATGTACGCGCACGCCCGGACCATCGAGGTGCCCGGGCCGGCGGTGGACATCGTCGGAACCGGTGGGGACCGGGCCCGGACGGTCAACATCTCGACCATGGCGGCGATCGTGGTCGCCGGGACCGGCGCCCGGGTGGTCAAGCACGGCAACCGGGCCGCCTCCAGCGCCAGCGGGGCCTCGGATGTCCTGGAGCGGCTGGGCGTCAACCTGGACCTGCCGCCCGAGCGGATCCCGGACGTGGTGGCCGAGGCGGGCATCGGTTTCTGCTTCGCGGTCAGGTTCCACCCGGCGCTGCGACACGTCGCCGCCGCCCGCCGGGAACTCGGCGTGCCCACCACCTTCAACTTCCTCGGGCCGTTGACCAACCCCGCCCGGGTGGGCGCCCAGGCCACCGGTGTGGCGGACGCCCGGATGGCGCCGATCATGGCCGGCGTGCTGGCCGAGCGCGGTGTCTCGGCGCTGGTGTTCCGGGGCGACGACGGACTGGACGAACTGACCGTCACCGGCACCTCGACCGTCTGGGTGGTGCGTGACGGCTCCGTCCACCGGGAGGGCTTCGACCCGCGCGACGTCGGCATCGAGCCGGTGCCGCTGGAGGCCCTGCGCGGCGCGGACGCCGAGTACAACGCCGGGGTCGCCCGGCGGTTGTTGGACGGGGAGACGGGGCCGGTGCGCGACGCGGTGCTGCTCAACGCCGCCGCCGCGCTCGTCGCCCTGGACCCGGGCCCGGCCGCCGAGTCGCTGACCGCACGGCTGGCCGCCGGCATGGAGCGGGCGGCGGAGTCCATCGACTCCGGCGCGGCGCGCAAGACGCTGGAGCGGTGGGTGGCGATCACCCACCGCTGAGGTGTTCCCGTCGGCCGGCGGAGCTCCGGGGGCTCACCCGTCCGGGCGCCACCGGCCGCGGACGCTCACCCCTCGGGTGCCCTCCCCGCCCCGGGATGTCTGCGGCCAACCCGTCGTGGTGCGGCACCCGGTCCATCGCGATCAGGTCGTGGGCCCCGGTCACC
>NZ_JAJUWS010000023.1 GCF_021390475.1 Streptomyces sp. ST2-7A | reverse complement strand
GGGGGGGGGGGGGGCTTCGGGTGTGTTTGCGGGGGGCGGGGGGCCGGGGGGGGGGCCCGGGGGGGGGGGCGGGACCCCCGGTGGAACGGGAACGCCGGGGAGCCGGGCCGGAGCCCCGCACCGGGAAGCGGGGCGAGGCGCGGGGACCGCCCGACCGGGAACGGTCCGCAGGACGCGGGAACCCCGCCACGGGCGGCCCGCGTCGGAGCGGATCAACCGTCGGCCGGGGCGCCCCGGCGTGTGTTCCGGCGGATCGCCCCGCTCCGGCGCGGGGTCAGCCGTAGGTGTCCCCCGGCCCCCGACTGCCCGGCGCGCGCAGTGCGCCCGTCCGGCCCCGAGGCGGTCCCCCCGGCCCCAGCACCCGCAGCAACCGCACCGACCCCTGTCCCGCCGCCGCGTTCAACTTCGCCACCAACTGGGGTGCCAACAGACGGAGTTGCGTCGCCCACGCGGTGGAGTCGCAACGCACCGTCAACACCCGCTCCTCCTCGTCGTACCGCTCGGGAAGACAGTGCCGACCGATCTCCGGCCCCACCACGTCCGGCCAGCGGCCCCACACACCACCGACCGCCAGCGGCATCTCCCACCCGCGCTCCGAGGTCAACCGGTCCAGCGCCGCGCCCAGCAGCAGCGGATCCCGACCGCCGGGGCGGGCCCCCGACCGGACCCCGGCCCGCCGGACCCGTCCCTGCCGATCCGGCACCCCGCGCTCGCGGGCCCGCTGTCGGGCCGCGCGCAGCGCCACCCGGGCCAGGTCGACCCCGGTCGGCTCGGCCGGCGCGGGCCGATCGGGCCCCTCCGCCGGGCCGGCGGGGCCCCCTCCGGCGCCCGCCGCGTCCCGCCCGGAGCGGCTCACATCATCCCTCGACACGTTCCACGTTCCCTTCCGAGACCGTGTACCGCGCACCGCGCAACACCGCCGGCACGTCCTCCGCCACCGCCGCCGTCACCAGCACCTGCTCCCCCGGCAGCACCAGCTCCGCCAGCCGCTCGCGCCGGCGCGCGTCCAGCTCGGCGAAGACGTCGTCCAGCACCAGCACCGGTTCCGGGCCCTCCTCCCGCAGCACACCGTAGGAGGCCAGCCGCAGCGCCAGCGCCAGCGACCAGGACTCACCGTGGCTGGCGTACCCGCGCGCGGGCAGCGCCCCCAACCGCAGCGACAGGTCGTCGCGATGCGGACCCACCAGGGTCACACCGCGCTCGACCTCCCGGGGCCGGGCCTCGGACAGCGCCGCCAACAGCCACGCCTCCAGCTCCGGACCGGTCACCGGCGGCGGACCGCCCTCCGGCTCCGCCGAGCAGCGGTACTCCAACGAGACCGGCCCGCCGCCCGGCGCGACCTGCTCGTACGCCTTGTCCGCGACCGGTCCCAGCAGCTCCACCAACGCCAGCCGGCGGTCCAGCAACTCCGCCCCGACCCGGGCCAGGTGGCCGTCCCACACGTCGAGGGTGGACAGGTCCATCCGGCGACCGCCGTGCCGACGGGCCATCGCCGCCGACTTCAACAGGGTGTTGCGCTGGCGCAGCACCCGCTCGTAGTCCGCCCGGACCCCGGCCAGCCGGGGCGCCCGGGCGGTGATCAGCTCGTCCAGGAAGCGCCGCCGCTCCCCCGGGTCACCCTTGACCAGGGCCAGGTCCTCGGGGGCGAAGAGCACGGTGCGGACTATGCCCAGCGCGTCGCGCGGCCGGACCCGGTCCGAGCGGTTGATCCGCGCGCGGTTGGCCCGGCCGGGGTTGAGCTCCAGCTCGACGGTCTGCTGCCGCTCCCCCTCGACCACCGCCGCGCGGATCACGGCGCGATCGGCGCCGGCCCGTACCAGCGGGGCGTCGGAGGCGGCCCGGTGGCTGCCCAGGGTGGCCAGGTAGCCGACCGCCTCGACGAGATTGGTCTTGCCCTGGCCATTGGGGCCGATGAGCACCGAGACCCCGCGGTCCAGGGCGAGCTCCGCCCGGACGTAGGACCGGAAGTCGGCCAGCGACAGGTGGGTGACCCGCATCGTGACCCGGCCTCCTCTCGCCGCCCTTTCCCGCCGTCCCACCGGGGACGGTCGCGCGCCGGTCGCGCGCCATGACGCCGAACCGGCGTCCTCCTCAACCGTCGTCCACCGCTGTGGACGGGCCGACGCGGTGGGCCGGGACGCCGTGCGCGCCCCGGCCCACCGCCTCTCACTTCTCGATCGGACCGGCCTTGCCGTCGGTGGCCTCCACCGCGTGCCCACCGAACTGGTTGCGCAGCGCGGCGATCATCTTCATCTGCGGGGAGTCCACCTGGCGGGAGGAGAAGCGGGCGAAGAGCGAGGCGGTGATGGCCGGCAGCGGCACCGCGTGGTCGATCGCCGCCTCGACCGTCCACCGGCCCTCGCCGGAGTCGGCCGCGTAGCCGCGCAGGCCGACCAGGTGCTCGTCGTCGTCCAGCGCGCGGACCGCCAGGTCCAGCAGCCAGGAACGGATGACAGTGCCCTCCTGCCAGGCCCGGAAGACCTCCCGCACGTCCGTCACCGGGTCGGCGGCCTCCAGCAGCTCCCAGCCCTCGGCGAAGGCCTGCATCATCGCGTACTCGATGCCGTTGTGGACCATCTTCGCGAAGTGGCCGGCACCGACCTTCCCCGCGTGCACCGAACCGAAGTCGCCCACCGGACGGAGGGCGTCGAAGATCGGCTGCACCCGCTCGACGTGCTCGGTCTCACCGCCGTACATCAGGGCGTAGCCGTTCTCCAGGCCCCAGACCCCACCCGAGACGCCGCAGTCGACGAAGCCGATGCCGCGGGCGGCCAACTGCTCGCCGTGCCGCTCGTCGTCGGTCCAGCGGGAGTTGCCGCCGTCCACCACGATGTCACCGGGGGACAGCAGCTCGCCGAGCGCGGTGATCGTCTCGTGCGTCGCGTCACCGGACGGGACCATGACCCACACCACGCGGGGGGCGTCCAGGGTCTCCACCAGCTCCTTGAGACTGTGGACATCGGCGATGTCGGCATTGCGGTCGTACCCGACGACGGTGTGGCCGGCGCGGCGGATCCGCTCGCGCATGTTGCCGCCCATCTTGCCGAGACCGATGAGACCGAGCTGCATCGAGGACGCCTTTCTGCTGTCTGCGGGTGTGCTGCGGGCGGGCCGGCGGGCCCCGCCCCCACGAGCCTACGCCGCGGCCCGGACGGCGGGCGCGGGCGGGCCGATGGGCGGATCAGCCGCTGAGCCGCACCGGCATGATCAGGTACTTGTAGGAATCATTCGCCTCGGCGTCGAGGGCCGGTCGACCGCTGAGCAGCGCCGGCTTGGTGGAGGTCGTGAAGGAGAGCTGGGCGACCGGGGAGTCGATCGCGCTCAGGCCCTCCAGCAGGAACGCCGGGTTGAAAGCGATCGAGATGTCGTCACCGTCCAGCTGGATGTCCAGCCGCTCGACCGCCTGGGCGTCGTCGCTGGAACCGGCCTCCAGGGTGAGCACCCCCTGCTCGAAGCTCAGCCGCACGGGGGTGTTGCGCTCGGCGACCAACGCCACACGCTTGACGGCCTCCACGAACGGGGGCGTCTCCACCACGGCCACGGAGTTGAACTCGGTGGGGAAGAGGGTGCGGTACTTGGGCAGATCGCCCTCGAGCAGGCGGGTGGTGGTGCGCCGTCCCGCGCCCTCGAAACCGATCAGGCCCTCGCCGGAGCCGGAACCGGCCAGGGCGATGGAGACCACGTCGCCGCCGGCCAGCGACTTGGCGGTGTCCAGCAGGGTCTTCGCCGGGACCAGGGCGACCGACGAGATGTCCGGGTTCTCCGGCTTCCACAGGAACTCGCGGACCGCGAACCGGTAGCGGTCGGTGGAGGCCAGGGTGACGGTGTCGCCCTCGATCTCCACCCGCACGCCGGTGAGCACCGGGAGGGTGTCGTCGCGACCGGCGGCGATGGCGACCTGGGAGACCGCGGAGGCGAAGACCTCGGCGGGGACGGTGCCGGTGGCCCCGGGCATCTGCGGCAGCGCCGGGTACTCCTCCACCGGCAGGGTGTGGAGGGTGAACCGGGACGAGCCGCAGACCAGGCTGACCCGCACGCCGTCGGTGGACAGCTCCACCGGGCGGTTCGGCAGGGCGCGGCAGATGTCGGCCAGCAGACGGCCGGAGACCAGGACGGTGCCCTCCTCCTCGATCTCGGCCTCGACCGAGACCCGGGCGGACACCTCGTAGTCGAAGCCGGACAGGCTCAGGCTGCCCTCCTCGGCCTTCAACAGCAGACCCGCCAGGACCGGCACCGAAGGCCGGGCCGGGAGGCTGCGGGCAGCCCAGGCCACCGCCTCCGCGAGCACATCGCGTTCCACCCGGATCTTCACTTCCGCCGCCTCCTGTGGTTGCCGGCCGGTCTGGTGCAGGGCTCCAGTCTGACGCACCGGACCGACATCCCGGGTCGCCGCTCGTCAAGCCGGGGCGGGAGGCGACGGGCCCCGATCGGTCCGGTTGTGCACAGCCCCTGCTTCCAACCGAGTTTCCCGGTCTATCTCTCTGGTCGTAGTAGTAGGGGCTGTGGAAACGGTGGACAACCTCGTTTTCGCAGGCCGGAAGCGATTTTTTGTCCCCGGGGCCCGGGGACGGACCCGGGGACGGGGAGGGGGTATCTGTGGATGAGCCGTCTGTGTCCACACTCCGTCCCCGGGAGTCCCCGGGTTATCGACAGCTCCGTCCCCGGGTTTTCCACGGTTCTCAACAGGCCGGGTGGACGGCCGCTGTGAGCTGATTCACTCCGGACGGTGAAAGTCGTCGACGCGTTGCCGAACAGTGGACAGGGCTGTGGACAGCCTGTGCACAACTCCGATTTCCTGTGGGCCGAGGCCCGGAACCGGTGGACGACGCTTCCGGGCGATGTTGATCCCCTGACGGATCCACAGCCTGTGGAAAACCTGAATCCACATGTCCCCGGGCCAGTGAGCTGGGTGAACCGTTGATTCAACGCCTTGCTGTGGACGCCCTGTGGGCGGAGCCGAGCCATCCCCGGGATGTGGACGGCCTCGGGCGCTGAAAACTGTGGACATCGGGGCCGGCGGACCCCGTAATCGAACACTTCCCCCTGTCGCGAGCGGGGCGCGGGGGCCGCTTCGCCGTCCGGGAGGCCTCCCGGACGGCTTCCCGTGGGCCTCTCCGGGTCGGTCGCTCCGCCGTCACCAGGGAAAATCCCCCGGCGTGTGACGCCCAAACCCGTGCTCGGAAACCCCACCTTCGGGCGTGTCGTGTGTGTCATCGGGTTGACGCGGGGGGTCGGGAAGCGTTCCGGAGAGCGTTGGCGGCACCGGGTGCCATCCCTCGGATGGGCTCGGGGACACCCCCATCGGGTTCCCGCGGGCCGGCATCTCCCGCCGGTCGGTCGGCCTGCCGAGGCCCGTCCGAGCGGCGGGATCGCTCGGCGCCCGCCCGTTCGCCGGTCCGCCCGGTCGGCCCGCTCACCTGTGGGACCTGCCGGACCACTCACCGGCCCGTCGGGCCGGTGAGTGGTCCGGACACGGCACCGATCGGGAGAGGTGGAGGAGGGGCGGCCGGAATCGGAACGTGTGGGAGAGGTGGCGGAGCGTCGGGAGAGGTGGTGGGCGGGAGGAAGAAGAGGGAACGGGAGCAGCCCCGGAGCGATGGTGGTGCCCGCACAACCGGGCGAGGGGGTGAAGGTGTCTCCTCCATCGCCCGCTGGACACAGGAGATGCCGGCGCTCGCCCGTACGACGGGGCGAGGGGGTCGCGCGGACCGGGACCACGGACCGTTCCCGCCGGGCCTCCGTCACTTCCCGGGCCCTTTTGGGAGCGGGCGCTCATCGGTGGGTGTCCCCGGGCACCGGTGTCGGCATCCACCGACGGGGCACGGATGACGGTGGCTCGGTGCGGGGTCCCGTGGGGGCCGCGATCCGCGGGGATGGCGGCCTTCCCGGAGGTCGTCCGGACGACCTCCGCCGACCGGCGCGGGGATGGGCGCGCACCCCATCCCGGGGCCGGTGCCCGGCCGGCACCCCGCCGGGATGAGAGGTGGGTCCGGCCGGACCGGGATGGTGACGGGACCCACGCGGAGGAAGGTACGGGCCGGACGTACCCCTCCTCGTATACGGGGAGGGGTACGTACCCGGGTACGGAGAGGGGTACGTACCCGGCCGAGCGCAGGGGTCCCCGGTGTGGTGGGGCCCGTCCGCCGGATGACCGGATGAAGAGGGGAGGAGCGCGGCCTGTCGCGCCGGCGTCGTCCCGGGCGGCCCTCGGCGCTCCCGGTGCCGGGTGGACCCGCCCTCCCCGCCCCGGCGGCGAGGACGGGGAGTGGAGTGGAGGGGCGTCAGCCGTTCTTGATGCGGTTGGTCAACTCGGTGACCTGGTTGTAGATCGAGCGGCGCTCGGCCATCAGCGCGCGGATCTTCCGGTCCGCGTGCATCACCGTGGTGTGGTCGCGCCCACCGAAGTGCTGGCCGATCTTCGGCAGTGACAGGTCGGTCAACTCGCGGCACAGATACATCGCGATCTGCCGGGCGGTCACCAACATGCGGCTGCGCGAGGAGCCCGCCAGGTCCTCCCCGCTCAACCCGAAGTAGGCGGCGGTGGCCGCGGTGATGTCGTCGGCCGTGATCTCCGGCGCGGAGTCCTCGCCGCCCGGGATCAGGTCCTTCAACACGATCTCGCTCAACCCCAGGTCGACCGGCTGCCGGTTGAGGCTGGCGAAGGCCGTCACCCGGATCAGCGCGCCCTCCAACTCGCGGATGTTGCGCGAGATGCGGGAGGCGATGAACTCCAGCACCTCCGGCGGCGCGTTCAACTGCTCCTGTACCGCCTTCTTGCGCAGGATCGCGATGCGCGTCTCCAGTTCGGGGGGCTGGACGTCGGTGATCAGCCCCCACTCGAAGCGGTTGCGCAGCCGGTCCTCCAGGGTCATCAGTTGCTTGGGCGGCCGGTCCGAGGAGAGCACGATCTGCTTGTTGGCGTTGTGCAGGGTGTTGAAGGTGTGGAAGAACTCCTCCTGCGTGGACTCCTTGCTCGCCAGGAACTGCACGTCGTCGACGAGCAGGATGTCCATGTCCCGGTAGCGCTTGCGGAACGCGTCGGCCTTGCCGTCCCGGATCGAGTTGATGAACTCGTTGGTGAACTCCTCGGAGCTGACGTAGCGCACCCGGGTGCCGGGGTACAGGCTGCGCGCGTAGTGCCCGATGGCGTGCAACAGGTGGGTCTTGCCGAGGCCGGACTCCCCGTAGATGAACAGCGGGTTGTACGCCTTGGCGGGCGCTTCGGCCACGGCGACCGCGGCGGCGTGCGCGAAGCGGTTGGAGGCACCGATGACGAAGGTGTCGAAGAGGTACTTCGGGTTCAGCCGGGCGGTCGGTTCGGGTGGACCCCCGTTGCCCGAGGGGCCACCGGGCCGTCCGGTCCCGGCGCCGGTGGGTCGGGACGGACCGCCGGGCCCGCCACCCGGTCGGGAGCCGCGCGGCACGTAGGGGGGCTGTTGGTCGTAGGGACGCTCGTACTCCCTGTCGTATCCGCCCCGGCCGTATCCCCGTGGGGCGCCGTACTCCTCACGTCCGGAGTAGGGGTCGGAGCGCCCGCCCGGTCCCGGCGGCCGTGCACCCGACCAGTCGCGACCGTAGTCGTCGGGGTAGCCCTCGCCGCGGTACTCGCCGCCGTATCCGGGGGCCTCGCGGCCGTAGTCGCCGGGGCGCCGATCGCCGGCCCGCTCCTCGCTGGCCCCGGGCCAGGCGCCCGGGCGGGGAGCGGGGGCGTGCGGATGGTCGGGGTAGGCCGGGCGCGGGGTGGGGAGATCGTCCGCCCACCCGTCGTGCCGTCCCTCGTGCCGGCCGTCCGGTTGGTTCTCGTGTCGGCCGTCCTGCCGTCCGTCGTGCCGTCCCTCGTAGCCCGGGCGTTCCCCGCGGCCGGGGCGACCGCCGTGTCCACCGGTGGGATCGTGCCGGTCGTCGTGGTCCGCCCGGTCGCGGTGCCCGGCCGGATCCCGGTGGTCGGGGCCCCGGTGGTCGGGGTGCTCCTCGGCGTCGGACGCGCTGCCCGGGTGGTCCCCCGCGCGACCCGCGGACCGGGCCGGCTCGGAGGGGGGCGTGTTCACGGTGATGGCCAGGCGGACCGGCTGCCCGCACTCCTTGCTGAGCGCCGAGCCGATCAGGGGGGCCAGGCGCCCCTCGAGAACGCTTTTGGCGTACTCATTGGGGACACCGAGCAGGGCGGTGTCGGAGACCAGGGCGAGAGGTACGCACTCCTGCAGCCAGCGGTGGTCCTTCGGCTCCAGCCCTTGTTCGGCGGAGAGCATCGATGCGAGCGCGCGTGGCCATACCGCCGCGAGGTCTGCTGGGAGGTCGGCCACTGAATCGCTCTCTCGGGTCGCGGTGACCGGCCGTGATGGGCTGCCACCGGGTGGTGACGCCCGGTCGGCCGGGAATACTGGGGGGTCCGGGGAAGCCCGGGAAAAGACGGCGAAGGGGTGAAAAGGGGTGAATGGCCCGACGTGGTCGGAGTGGTCGGAGTGGTCGTGTCGAGTCCGGATACGTTAGTCAGCACCGCATCCGGGCTTCAAGTCATTGTCCACAGGGTGTGTACAACGAGGGCGACGGGCACGGGTTTCGTCGGAGTTTGACCGGAACACCGGCCCCCGCGTACCGTTGCACAGTCGAGTTGTCGACGGCTGCTGCCGCCTGCCTCCGATGGGCAGACCCCCGGGGGACCCCGGCTCCGCCGCCCCGGCGCGGTGTGGCCGAACTCCGCCGAGCGGCTTACCAGGGCCTCTGCGAGCTCCTCGTGGGCGCACGGTGACAGCCGATCGATGCCACACCAGTGCTCCGACGGACGCCGCCCCGGAGCACACCGAGGAAAATACTGGAGCCCCCGAGTGAGCAAGCGCACCTTCCAGCCGAACAACCGGCGTCGCGCGAAGACCCACGGTTTCCGTCTGCGCATGCGGACCCGCGCCGGCCGCGCCATCATCACCAACCGTCGCGGCAAGGGCCGCGCCCGCCTGTCGGCCTGAGGGCCGACCCGGGTGTTTCCGTCGTGCTGCCTCCCGAGAACCGGATGCGGCGGCGCGAGGACTTCGCGGCCGCGGTTCGTCGCGGTCGCAGGTCCGGGAAGACCCACTTGGTCGTCCACCTGACCAAACGGTCCGACACCACGAACCCGCACGCCCCGGGGGAGCCCCCTCCACCGCGTGCGGGTTTCGTCGTGAGCAAAGCCGTGGGCAACTCCGTGGTCCGGCATCGTGTGCAGCGTCGTCTGCGTCACGTGGTACGAGACCGGCTCTCCCTGCTCCCCCCGGGTAGCCTGGTAGTGGTCCGGGCGTTGCCCGGTGCGGGTGAGGCCGAGTACGCGCGGCTGGCCCGCGAGGTGGACGCCGCCCTGGAGCGGCTGCTGGGAGGGGTACGGGCATGAAGTACCCGCTGCTGCTGCTGATCAAGCTGTACCAGTGGACGATCAGTCCGCTGCTCGGTCCGGTGTGTCGTTACTACCCGTCGTGCTCCCACTACGGGTACGGCGCGATCGACCGGCACGGCGCCATCAAGGGAACGACCCTGACGGCCTGGCGCGTGCTCCGTTGCAACCCGTGGTCTCCCGGAGGGGTCGACCACGTCCCTCCCCGGAAGCACCCCGTCTGGCATGAGCGTTTGCGGAACCGCCGGCGGCACCGGGCCCACACGAATGCCCTAGGAGCCTGATCCGTGGACACGATCAACTCGATCCTCAGTCCCCTGTACTGGTTGGTCACCCATGTGATCATCTTCTTCCACAACGCCTACAGCCAGGTCTTCGATCCCGACAGCGGCTGGGCGTGGGGGCTGTCGATCGTCTCCCTCGTGGTCGTGATCCGAATCCTGCTGATCCCGCTGTTCTTCAAGCAGATCAAGGCCACGCGGAACATGCAGGCCATCCAGCCGCGGATGAAGAAGATCCAGGAGCGGTACAAGAACGACCGGCAGCGCCAGTCGGAAGAGATGATGAAGCTGTACAAGGAGACGGGTACCAACCCGCTCGCCAGCTGTCTCCCGATCCTCGCGCAGTCCCCGTTCTTCCTGGCCCTCTTCCAGGTGCTGAACCACATCGCGAACAACCAGCGGCTCGGCATCCTCACCGCCGACCAGGTCGAGAGCGCCCGTGAGGCCACCATCTTCGGGGCCCCGATCGCGGCCAAGTTCATGGATGGCGCGGACCGCCTCGCCGAGTTCGGCGCCTCCCTCGTCGACGTGCGCGTCGTCACCGTCATCATGATCGTCCTGATGTCGCTGTCGCAGTTCTACACGCAGCGCCAGTTGATGACGAAGAACGTCGACCTCACGGTCAAGACGCCGTTCATGAACCAGCAGAAGATGCTGATGTACATCTTCCCGATCATGTTCGCCGTCTTCGGTATCAACTTCCCCGTCGGCGTCCTGATCTACTGGCTCACCACCAACGTGTGGACGCTCGGCCAGCAGATGTACGTGATCAACCGCAACCCCACGCCGGGCAGCATCGCCTACCAGCAGCGCCAGGAGCGGCTGCGCAAGAAGGGCAAGCTGAAGGAGGACCCGGCGGAGGTCGAGGCGAAGAAGACCGTCGAACAGGCCCGCGCCACCCGCCGCCAGCCCAAGCGGCAGACCAAGGCGAAGCGTCAGGCGGGCACCACCCGCCCCGGTGCCAACGGTTCGGTGCCCGCCGCGGCCGCCGACCCCACCGCCGACCCGGTCGCGACCGCCGCCGGCCAGGGCGATGCCGGCGCCGCGGGCGATGCCGGGGGCGCCGCGGAGGTGAACGGCACCGACACCGTCGCCGGGCGCAAGCCCGCCGGTACCGGGGCCCACGGTCCCAAGCAGCAGCCCAAGCGCAAGCCCTCCGCCAAGACCAAGAAGTAAGAAGAAGGAGTCCCGTCGTGACGGACACCACCGCCGCCGCCCCGGCCACCGACACTCTCTCCCGGCTGGAGCAGGAGGGCGAGATCGCGGCCGACTACCTGGAGGGTCTGCTCGACATCGCCGACCTCGACGGCGACATCGACATGGACGTCGAAGCCGATCGGGCCTCCGTGTCGGTGGTCGCCGAGGGCGACTCCCGCGACCTCCAGCGGCTCGTGGGCCGGGACGGCGAGGTACTGGAGGCCATCCAGGAACTGACCCGACTGGCCGTGCTCCGCGAGACGGGTGAGCGCAGTCGCCTGATGCTGGACATCGCCGGCTTCCGGGCCCGCAAGCGGGAACGGCTCACCGACCTGGCTCGCGAGGCGGTGGCCGAGGTCCGCGAGACCGGTGAGTCCAAGCGGCTGGAACCGATGACCCCGTTCGAGCGCAAGGTCGTGCATGACGCCGTGGCCGACGCCGGACTGCGCAGCGAGTCCGAGGGCGAGGAGCCGCAGCGCCGCGTGGTCGTCCTTCCGTGAGCGGCGCCGCGCGAGCCGATGGTCCCGGGGAGCCGGAGGACTCCCCGGAGGCCGACGAGGTCGCGCCGGTCCCGGGGGACCCCCCGCCGGCGGCGGAGCGGGTCTTCGGTGACCGGCTCCCCGACGCGGTGCGCTACGCGGAAATCCTCGCCGAAGTCGCCGTAGCACGGGGACTCATCGGTCCCCGGGAGGTGCCCCGCCTCTGGGAACGCCACCTGCTGAACTGCGCGGTGCTCGCGGAGGCCGTGCCGGAGCGGGTGTCGGTCTGCGACGTCGGCTCCGGTGCGGGTCTTCCCGGCATCCCCCTGGCCCTGGCCCGACCCGACTTGGAGATCACCCTCCTGGAGCCGTTGCTGCGGCGCACCAACTTCCTCCAGGAGGTCGTGGAGTTGCTCGACCTGCGGCACGTCACCGTGCTCCGGGGGCGCGCGGAGGAGGTCATGGGCAGCTTCAAGCCGGTGCACGTGGTGACCGCCCGTGCGGTGGCGCCCCTGGATCGGCTGGCGAGCTGGGGGGTTCCCCTGTTGCGGCCCTACGGCGAGATGCTCGCCATCAAGGGCAGTGGGGCCCCGGAGGAGCTGAAGGCCGCTCGGGGGGCGCTCGGCAAACTCGGAGTCGTGGAGACCTCCCTGCTCCGGGTGGGTGAGGGAGTGGTCGATCCCCCGGCCACCATCGTGCGGGTGCGGGTGGGAGAGAGCCCCGGGGGGATTCGCTTCGCCACCAAACGGGCCAAGGCGGCCCGGTTGGAGCGGGGGCGTCGGCGGCGCGGCTGAGGTTCACTCCTCTCGGAGCCCGGAGCCCGGAGCCCGGAGCCCGGAGCCCGGAGCCCGGAGCCGTGGGGGTGGGGGCGCGACTCCCCGGGGCGGGTGTTCGCGTCCGGGCCCGTACGCCCCCTCGCCCCGTTACTCCATCCCGGGGCTCCGGCCCGGGACGCGGAGTGTCGCGCCGGACGGTTTCCGTCCGGCGCGCATCGTGTTTCACGTGAAACCACGCGCTCTGCTGCAAGGCATCATCGGCCGTCGCCGGATGGCCGCCGGGCCTTCGCCTCGTTCCACGCACGCCCCCGGGCCACCCGATTCCCGTTCCGCACCCCCCGCCGGGCCGACACCCTGCGCCGGATCCCCCGGTTCCCGGGCCGCGCCGGTCGCTTCCCGCCCCGCTGAGCCACCCGGTGCGGCGGGCCGGCCGGTCGGCCCCACCGGTCCTCCCGCTCCGGTGGTGGACGGTACCGCCGACCCGGCTCCGGCACGGGCCTCCGGCCCGGCCCCGGCACCCGCCCCGGCACCGGCTTCGGCCGAACGGGGATCCCGGGGCCCGGACGACGCAGTCCCCTGTCCAGTCCTCACCGGAGCCCCGGGGTCATCGGGCCCCTCCGCTTCCTCCGTCGTCGGTTCGCCGGATCGCGGGACTCCCACCGGGGGCACGTCCCCTTCGAGGCCCTCCGCCCCATCCGGCGTTCCGGAGCCGGACCGGGGAACGGCGGAACGGGATGCCGAGCGGAAGGCCGCCCTCCCCGCCCCGACGCCCCGCTTCGCACGGAACGGACCGAACGAACCCCCGGGCTCCCCCGTTTCCCCCGGGGAACGTACCGCCGGACCGGTGTCACCCGCGCGACCCGTCACCACCGGTGCCCCCGAAGCCGATACCGCGTCCCCCGGCCCCGGCAGGGGACGGAGCGGGGCGGCCGGTGGAAAACGCCGGGCGGTGTCGATCCCCGATGACTCGGCGCCCCCGCGATCCGATGTCCCCCGTCCCGCGGGACACGGGGCGACGATTCCCGGAGCCGTGCCGGAGGACACCGGCTCCCGGGGGGTCGGCTCCGCCGTGGGAGGGTCCCGGCCGACGGTTCCCCCCGGAGCCGCGACGCGTGGAGCCGGTGGGTCGGCGAGCGACCTCTCAGGCGCAGCCGGCTCCGGTGCGGAGAACCTCGGCGCCGCGTCGCCCGAGGGGGTGTTCCCGGAGTCGGCTACCGGCCGGGGCACGACGTCCACGGCCCGCTCGGCGGGGTCCGCCCCGGCCGGGGCGGCGGCACCCGATGCCGGTTCCGCCGGGGGCGTGTCCCCGACGACCGGTTCCGCCGGCTCGACACGGCCCGGGCCCGGTTCCCCGGAGGGGACGTCTCCCCCGGGGAACCCCGCCGGGCCGGCCCCCTCGGAGGGGTACGAACCCGGCTCCCTCGCTCTCCCGCTCCCCCTTACCCGATCCCTGGAACGGGCGAGAAGGTTCTCCCCCGGCACGGCTTCCACCCGCGAAAGGCGGGGCTCGCTGGTTCACCACCCCGGAGACATGGCAGTCTGTGACTCCACGAAGGCTGCGCATGTCGAGGAGAGTGAGCCAGTGCGGTCCGACGCCAACACCGCCGGCCCGACGGCCGAGCCGGTACCCGGTCCCCGAAGTGAGAACGGGGACGCTCCCGGCGGCGCCGTCGACCTCGGCCGCGCCGCGCCCTCGGCCCCCGGTGACCTGCCGGTCGGTCGCGCCGCCCAACAGGCGGTCGCCGCCCTCCACCGCAGCGGTGGCTCCCTGCCCCGCCCGGACCGTACCCGTGTCATGATCGTCGCCAACCAGAAGGGCGGCGTCGGCAAGACCACCACCACGGTCAACCTCGCCGCCTCCCTCGCGTTGCACGGCGCCCGGGTCCTGGTGATCGACCTCGACCCCCAGGGCAACGCCTCCACCGCGCTGGGCATCGACCACCACGCCGAGGTGCCGTCCATCTACGACGTTCTGGTCGAGGGCAAGCCGCTCTCGGACGTGGTCCAGCCGGTCACCGACGTGGAGGGCCTCTTCTGCGCGCCGGCCACCATCGACCTGGCCGGCGCCGAGATCGAACTCGTCTCGTTGGTCGCCCGGGAGAGCCGGCTGAGCCGCGCTCTGGAGGCTTACGAGCAGCCGCTGGACTACGTCTTCATCGACTGTCCGCCGTCCCTGGGACTGCTCACGGTGAACGCCCTGGTCGCCGGTGCCGAGGTGGTCATTCCCATTCAGTGCGAGTACTACGCTCTGGAGGGCCTGGGGCAGCTGTTGCGGAACGTGGAACTGGTGCGGGGGCACCTCAATCCCGATCTGCACGTCTCCACCATCCTGCTGACGATGTACGACGGCCGCACCCGGCTGGCCTCGCAGGTCGCCGAGGAGGTCCGCAGCCACTTCGGTCAGGAGGTGCTGCGGACCAACATCCCCCGGTCCGTCCGCATCTCCGAGGCGCCCAGCTACGGACAGACCGTCCTCACATACGACCCGAGTTCCAGCGGGGCGCTGTCCTACCTGGAAGCCGCTCGGGAGATCGCGCTGCGCGGCAGTGGCGCACAGCGGAACACACACGCCACGGTGGAGGGCCCCCAGTGAGTGAACGACGCAGAGGACTCGGTCGAGGTCTGGGGGCACTGATCCCCGCCGCGCCGGTGAGCGAGGACCGACCGCCGGTCGCCCCGCCGCGGGACGAGGCGACGGAGGCGGTGAACACGGTCGGCACGGTGGAGGCACGGACCGGCGCCGCCGTTTCCCCGGGGGCGATCCCGCCGGTGCTTCCCCGGGGTCGGGGCGCGATTCCCGCCCGTCCGGTGAGCGTGCCCGAGCCGGGTTCCGCCCCGGACTCCTTTCCGGTGCCCGGTGCGCCCGCGGTCCGGGGCACGGTGGCCGAGATCGCCGCGGCGGCCGGCCGTGACGCCGGGACGGGGGTGAGCGCTCCCGCCGACCCTCTCGCCGGCACCGTGGACGGCGCGCACTTCGCCGAACTCCCCCTCGACACGATCGCTCCCAATCCCCGGCAGCCGCGCGAGGTCTTCGATGAGGACGCCCTCGCCGAGTTGGTGACCTCCATCAAGGAGGTCGGTCTTCTCCAGCCCGTGGTGGTGCGGCGCCTGGAGTCCGGTCGTTACGAGCTGATCATGGGCGAGCGCCGGCTGCGCGCCTGTCGGGAGGCGGGCCTGACCGCCATCCCCGCCATCGTCCGCTCCACCGAGGACGACCGGCTCCTGCTCGACGCGTTGCTGGAGAACCTGCACCGGGCACAGCTCAATCCGCTGGAGGAGGCGGCCGCCTACGACCAGTTGCTGCGCGACTTCAAATGCACCCATGACGAACTCGCCGACCGCATCGGCCGTTCGCGTCCCCAGGTCTCCAACACCCTGCGGTTGCTCAGGCTCTCCCCCGCCGTGCAGCGTCGGGTCGCGGCAGGAGTGCTGTCGGCCGGTCACGCCCGGGCGTTGCTGTCCGTGGATGACGCGGAGGAGCAGGACCGACTGGCGTACCGGATCGTCGCCGAGGGGCTCTCGGTACGGGCCATAGAGGAGATCGTCACGCTGCGGGCCCGGGAGAACGGCAAGCCCGCCAAGTCGCGCGGGCCCCGTCCCGGACGTCTCATCTCCCCCGCCCTGGAGAACCTGGCGGGCCGGCTCTCGGATCGCTTCGAGACCCGGGTGAAGGTGGACCTGGGACAGAAGAAGGGCAAGATCGTCGTCGAGTTCGCCTCGCTGGAGGATCTGGAGCGCATCCTCGGACAGCTCGCCCCGGGGGAGAACGAAACGCTGGAGGCGCAGCTCTCCGCAGGCCCCACCGAGGGCGCGGAGGACGACGGGGAGAACGTCCGACAGCGGTGACGCCGGTACCACCGGCCCCCTTCCACATCGCCGCCGACCGACATCCCCTGAGCACTTCCCTCCCTGCCCCTCCTCCCGCGGGGAGGAGGCCTTCCCCCGGGCCGTTTCGTCTCCTCCTGACTACCATGGGAGCCATGGGGCGCCAGCTTGTGCCGCTCAACCTCGAGACCGTGCCCGACCTGCCGGTGCGCTGTCTGTCCTGTGTTTTCTGGGAGATGGATCCGGTGGAGGCGGCCGTCGTCCGCCGACGGGGCCAGACCCTCGTGGAGAAGGAGGCGTGGCTCTCCGCCGTGCTGCTGGAGTGGGGCGCCTGCGGAAGAGTGGCCTACGTGGATCGGAATCCGGTGGGTTTCGTGAGCTACGCGCCGCCCGGGGCGGTGCCGAGGGCTCGGCTGTTCTCCAGTGGCCCGGTCTCCTCCGACGCCATCCTGTTGATGACCTCCTGGCTCCATCCGGAGGCACGGGGACAGGGGTTGGGCCGCGCGCTGCTCCAGGCGGCGGCCAAGGATGTCCTCGGGCGTGGCTTCCGCGCCCTGGAAGCGTTCGGGGCCTCGCCCGCCGCGGCGGGCGGATGCGTCCTGCCCGTCGGACACCTGGAGGCAGTGGGCTTCCGGGTGGTGCGCGAGCACCCGGTGTATCCCCGTCTGCGCATGGATCTGCGCTCCCTCGCCGACCGTGTCGCGGATATGGGGGCCGTCATCGATCGGCTTCTGGGCGGCGCCCGCCTGCCCGCCGGTGGCGCCGTGCACCCCTCCCCGGCCTGAGTGTTCCCCTCCGGGGCCCCGGAACCAGGGGCCCCGGAGGCACACGAGGGCCACGGGGAGGAGCCGATGGGAGGGCGGTACCCGGAGGCCGGGGGTGCGGAAAGGAGGGGCCGGGGGAGGGTGAGCGCTCCTCCGCGCAGGACACCGGCGTCGGGAGGCTCCCCGCGGGTTCGTCCCGGATGAGGAAGCGTTCCCCGAGGCCGTGCCGGGATGGTCCGGTGGCGAGTGGCCGCGGGTGGGGCCCGGGGACGAGGCCCGGTGGCCGGTTCTCCCGGGCGGGTCGGTTCGGGTCCCGGGGTCGATCCGTGCCCCGACCTTCAGAGGTTCCGACGTCCCGACGGTTCCACGGGGAACGCGGCGAGCGCGGTGGGGGATTCCGACTCCGGTGGCCGCGTCGCTGTTTCACGTGAAACAGCGACCCCGGGCCGGAGGCACCGGAATCCCCCACCGCGCTCGTGAGGTGGGACCAAGGGGTGGGGTGACGAACGACGGACTCCCCCACCCCGTCGAGGTCAGGCCAGGAACTCGGCGAGATCCCGCTCGAGGGCGGCCTTCGGCTTGGCGCCCACGATGGTCTTCACCACCTCGCCGCCCTGGTAGACGTTCATCGTCGGGATGGACATCACGCCGTACTTGGTGGTGATGTTCGGGTTCTGGTCGATGTTGAGCTTCGCGATGACCAGCTTCTCGGAGTGCTCGGAGGCGATGGCCTCCAGCGAGGGGGCCACCTGGCGGCAGGGACCGCACCACTCGGCCCAGAAATCGACCAGCACCGGCTTGTCGCTCTTCAGGACGATCGCCTCGAAATTGTCGTCGGTGACGGTGACGGTCGCACCGGCCATGGTTTTCTCCTCGGGGTTGAAGGTGTGTCAGGGAAATGACGCGCACGGCTCGTGGGGAACGAGCCCGGCGGGCTCGGTACCGGAGGTGGCCCGGGGCCATCTCCGGAGGAACGTCAGGGCAGAGCCGGCTCGCGGTCGTCCTCGATGTCCTCGAGGGCGGCCAGGTAGCGCTCGGCGTCCAGAGCCGCGGAACAACCGGTGCCCGCGGCGGTGATCGCCTGGCGGTAGGTGTGGTCGACCACGTCGCCCGCCGCGAAGACGCCGGGAACATTGGTACGGGTGGAGGGGGCGGCCACCTCGAGGTAGCCCTCCGAGTCGAGGTCGAGCTGACCCTTGAAGAGCTCGACCCGCGGGTCATGACCGATCGCGACGAACAGGCCGGTGGCCGCGAGGGGGGAGCTCTCCCCGGTGACGGTGTCGCGCAGGGTCAGCCCCGTGAGCTTGCCGCCCTCGTCGTGCAGTTCCGTCACCTCGCTGTTCCAGCGGAAGGTGATCTTCGGGTCGGCGAAGGCGCGCTCCTGCATCGCGGCGGAGGCACGCAGGGTGTCACGCCGGTGGACGATGGTGACGCTCCGGGCGAAGCGGGAGAGGAAGGTGGCCTCCTCCATGGCGGTGTCGCCGCCCCCGACCACCACGATGTCCTGCTCCCGGAAGAAGAAGCCGTCACAGGTGGCGCAGTAGGAGACCCCGCGCCCGGAGAGTTCGTCCTCCATCGGCAGGTTCAGCTTGCGGTGCTGGGAGCCGGTGGTGACGATCACCGCGCGGGCGCGGTGGATGTTCCCCGCCCCGTCGGTCACCGTCTTGATGTCACCGCTCAGGTCGACCGCAGTCACGTCGTCCGGGACCAACTCCGCGCCGAAGCGCTCGGCCTGGGCGCGCATGTTGTCCATGAGGTCCGGGCCCATGATGCCGTCCCGGAAACCGGGGAAATTCTCGACCTCGGTGGTGTTCATCAGGGCGCCACCGGCGGTGACCGAACCCTCGAGGACAAGGGGATTGAGCGAGGCACGAGCGGTGTACAGGGCGGCGGTGTAACCGGCCGGCCCGGAACCGATGACGATGACGTTGCGGACTTCGCTCACGGGTGTCTTCCTTGTCTCGGGGATAATCCGTTCACCCCGGACCGACCGAGCCCGGGGAGGGCCTCACCATGCCCCAACGGATCCTAGGCCTCGGACATTCCCGTGAAGCCTCCCGGCACCCGAAAGGGTTGTGTGAAGCCTCTCGCTCTTCCGGGCCCCGCGATGCCCCGGCGCGGGAGGGACGCCGACCCGCCCCGATGTCCCGGCGCCCCCTCGCGCACCCCTGTCCGGGGACCTGCGGACACCGGGGCACCGGGACGGACCCGGCACCGGCTCCCTCGGGTCACTCGCGGATGAAGCTGGTCTCGAACAGGACATCCTCCCGGTCGGCCGCCGTCGCCTCCGTCACACAGGAGGCATCGACGATGAAGGCGTCCACCAGACGTGTGTTCCTCCCGTGCGGGAGCACCACCAGATAGGTTCGGGTACCGCCGTAGTCGTAGTTCTCCTCCGCCACCAACAGGTCGTCCCCCCGTCCGATCGCGGTACGGATGCACCCGGGCACCTCGTCGGTCAGGTCGGAGGTGTCGAGATCCTCCTCCGCTCCCTCCATCGGGTCGAGTGGGAAGTCCTCCGACTCGAACCGTTCCGTTCCCCCGGTCTCCGCGCTCTCCCCGTCCCGGGCTTCGCCCTCCTCGGGCAGGGAGTCCTCCGTCTCGGTGTCGGCTCCGGGGTCCGCGTCATCGGCACTCCCACTGAAGAGTCCGGTGTCCTCCCGAGAGGCGAGCAACAGCCACCGCACCCGGTCGCCGACCTCTCGCGCGTCCGGGGTGGCCTCCGCTTCCGCGGCCTCGGCGGAGTCCTCCCGCGGGGCGCCACTCGAGTCGGTGGCGAGTTCGGAGGTGTCGTTCCCGAGCAGCGCGGGGAGCAGGACACCCCCGGCGCCCAGAGTCAGGATCGCCGCCGAGGCGGCGAGTACGAGAGCCGGACGTCGCCTCCGGACACCGCGGTGCCCGGAGGGATCAGGAGCCCCGATCGACACCGGGGCCCCGGGGCCTTCCCCGTCGAGTCGGACGGAAACGGCGTCGGGGGAATCCGGCGAAGGGGTGGGGGACGGGTCTCCTGGGGCCCGCGATGTTTCACGTGAAACGGGGGCGGTCTCCGGCTCTCCCGATCCGGCCCCGTTCGAGTCGGGCTCGCCGGGAGTGGGCTCTCCGGCACCCGGGATCTTCCCCCCACCCGCGAGCCATTCGGGGCGGGTGACGCCACGCGGGCCCGGGGCGTCCCCGTCCGCGCCGTCGGGCTCCGCCATCCCCGGTCCGGAGACCGTCGCGATGAGCGGTAGCGCGGACAGGGCCAGATCCAGTCTGGCGGCGACATCCCCGGGCATCCGCAGGTCGTCGTTGAGGTGGGCCAACTCCTCGCGCAGCAGGACCAGGTCCTCCTCGACGGTCCGACACCGCGCGCACTCCCCCAGGTGGGCGCGGACGGAAGCGGTCTGGTCGGGGGGCAGCAGTCCTTCCGCCCACTCCGCGAGCCGCATATCGTCCGGGTGCCGCTCACTCACGGATGTCCACCTCCACCCCTCACCACATCGCTGCTGTCGCCGTGCCTCGTCGATGGGACGGATGAGCCGCTTGTCCGGTTCCTCACCGGCGCCGGTGAGGAACCGGAAGAGGCGCTTCCCCGCGGGTGATCCCCATCACCCGCGGTCGACGCCCCGCGATCGGGCGGCGGGTCCTCGCGCAGGTGACGCAACAGGGGCAGTAGGCGGGCGCGTCCACGGGCGCACCGGCTCTTCACCGTGCCCACCGGCGCGCCGAGGAGTTCGGCGGCCTCCGCCACCGGATACCCCTGGAGATCGACCAGGACCAGGGCCGCGCGCTGCTCCTCGGGGAGCCGGGCCAGGGCCCGGGCCAGTTCCCGCCGGACCTCACCCCGCTCGGCCGGGATGGAGGCGGGCTCCTGCGGCTCCAGCAGGGTCTCCAGCCGTTCCGGTTCCGGGAGCGGGGAGGTGCGACGCGAGCGTGCCCGCCGCAGGCGGTCCAGGCAGGCGTTGACCACGATGCGGTGCAGCCAGGTGGTGACGGCGGACCTGCCCTGGAAGGACGGGGCCGCCCGGTGCGCCGAGACGAACGCGTCCTGCAGGGCGTCGGCCGCCTCCTCGCGGTCGCCGAGGGTGCGCAGGGCCACGGCCCACAGCCGGTCGCGGTGCCGGCGGACCAACTCCGCGAAGGCGTCCGGGTCCCCGGCGACATGACGCGCCAGGAGATCCTCGTCCGGTTCCACCCGGGCCCCCTTGGTCGAGCTCGGTCGGTGAGTCGACGTCGAACGTGCCGGGGGCACGTGCTCAGCCGGTCACGCTGATGTTCGTGATGCGCCCACGGTAGTTGCCGTCGTTCCCCACGGGGAGTTCGGTGAGCCAGATCAGCACGTAACGGGTCTCCACCGGTTCGTCCGGCGTCAGGCTCAGCGAGGACCCCGAGCCGGCGGCGACCGCCTCGTAGTCGTTGTGCGAGCCCGGCATCGTCTCCGTTTCCGCGGGGGCGACCCGCAGCTCGATGTCGTGGTCGCCGAGCGCCGCCACCTCCACCGAACGCACCGAGCGGGTCTCCCCGAGGTCCAGGACCAGGCCCAGGCCCGGCTTGAGGTTGCCGAAGCCCGGACCGAAGTAGTTGCGGGTGTGCCAGAAGGTCTCCGGGTCACCGTCGACGGCCAGCGGCGCGGCGGAGGCGTTCTGCGATCCACCGGAGCCGAAGGGATCGAAGTCGATGACCCCGGCGATCTCCACCGGCCCCGGCTCCGTATCCTCCCCGGCGGGGGGTTCCTCCTCGTCGGTGTCGCCCGACGCGGGGCGCTGCGGGGCGGCGGACTCCACCGGCGGGTCACCTTCCAGCAGGGCATCGGCGATCTGCCAACTGCCCAGCCCCAGAGCGGCGATGACGAGTGCGGCGACACCCCACTTGAGTACCTTGCCGGTGCGGCCGGGCAGGGCGGGCGGCACCATGTCGTGTGCGGCCACGGCGCGTTCCCCGGCCAGGACGGACCCACGGGCGGAGCGGGCGGGGACGGAGAAGTCCGGGAGCAACACGACCTCGGGTTCCGGCGCCGGGATGGGTGGCATCGCCGCCAGGGCCAGCACCACCTCCTCCGGAGTGGTGCACGGACGCTGTTCGCTCGCGGCGGTGGCCCCGTCGTTGACCAGGGCCCGCATGGCGAGGTCGGAGAGCCCCCGGTGGACACCCGCGCGGACCTGTTCCGGGGTGGCGAGCGGGTCGCGGGAGCCCCGGCCCAGACCGGCCACGCCCAGCAGCCCGTAGGCGCCTTCGTGGTAGGGCCAACGGGCGGTCAGGGCGGCGTACAGGAGGGCGCCGATCGACTCGGCGTCGGTACGGGCCGGATGGGCGGAGGCGATGCCGCGCAGAGCGGCGTCCACGGCCAACCCCCGGATCCGGAACTGTCCGCCGCCCGCGCGCAGTACGGTGGCCGGCGTCAGCCGCAGGTGCGCCAGGCCCGCCGCGTGGGAGGCGGCCATGGCCTCGGCGACCTCGCCCACCATGCCGCGTGCCGCGTGGGCGTCCATCGGGCCGGCCTGCAGGAGGCTGCTCACCGGTACGGCGTCGGGCAGCCACTCGTGGATGACCTGGACCAGCCCGTCGTGCTCGTCGGCGTCCAGCACCTGCACGAAGCGGGGGTCGGCCATCAGCGCGGCCGACCGGGCCGCGGCGAGCACCGCCTTGGCCCGGGGGTGGCGGGCCGGCAGCACGTGAACCCCCACGGCACGACGGAGCTTCTCGTCCACCGCGCGCCAACTGCTGAAGCCCTCGAGCCGGGTGATGCACTCCTCGAGGCGGTAGCGCCGCACCAGGCGGTGGCCGGAGTGCAGTTCGTGCTGGCGGGTGCCGTGCGGCCCCCGGCTCCGGGCCGTACCCCGGCCGCCGGGGCCCGCCGCTCCACCGGAGTCGGTGGAACCGGCGGCCGGCTCGCCGGCCGTCTTCACGACGGGGGAACCGGGGCCCGCGTCGGCCGCGGAGGGGGCGCCCGGAGCCGGCGCCGGGGCACCTTCGCCGGAGGGGGTGGTGGACGGGAGGCGCTGGGTCTCCGGGGAGTCCCCGGGGACTCCGTCGCCGCCGGCGGGGCCCGCTCCCGACGCCGGCGGCCGGGAAACACCGGGGCCGCCCGGCCCGTTCGACGACCCCGGGGGAAACGGCGCGGCGGGGGCGGAGGACATGACGGGCCCGGTCGATCCCGGCGAGGTGGAGGACACCGGGGAGACGGCGCTCGGTGTCGTCAATCGTTTCGCCACCGTGAGTCCGCCTCCCCGATCTCGACTGCCGTCCGATGAGCCCGGCCAGGTCCAATTGTGCCGCCCCTCGGCGCCGCCGCACGACAGGCGTGGACGACCGGGGGGCACCCCGATGATGTGTGCAGGTCAGCGACCCAGTCGCGATCGCACCATACCGATCAGGGTGGTCAGCTCCTCGATCCGCATCCGGCGCGCGGCGAGGACGAAGACCACCGCAAGGATCACACCCCCGCCCGCGAGGGCGAGCAGCGACCCCACCACTCCACTGCCCAGCGCTTCCATGATCGCCCATGCCGCCACGCCGGCCGGCACCGCGGCGGGGATCGCCGCGCCGCAGAGCCGGATGTAGGTCCGCACCACCCGGGCCCCGTCGAGGTCGGTTCCCATGCGGGAGCGCAGCCGCCGCCAGGCGATCCCGACCCCGACGGTGTAGGCCACGCCGTAGGAGAAGGCGATGCCCGCCACCACCCAGCGGTCCGGCAGCAGCACGAAGGAGAGGACGGAGAGCGCGATCCAGTTGAGTGAGACGATGACCGTGTTGTAGAAGGGCGTCCGGGTGTCCTCGTAGGCGTAGAAGGCGCGCAGCACGACGTACTGGGCGGAGAACGGGATCAACCCGATGCCGAAGGCCATGAGGATGTGGCCGAAGGACCGGGCGGCGGTGTCCCCCGCGCTGCCGAACAGCAGGGTGCACATCGGGACGCCCAACGCCACGAAGGCGAAGGCGATCGGCACGATGGCCACGGCCGAGGTGCGCAGCCCCTGGGAGAGGTCGTCGCGCACCGCCGCGTTGTCGCCGTCGGCGGCGGAGCGGGAGATCCGTGGCAGCAGGGCCGCCATGACCGAGACGGTGATGATCGCCTGCGGCATCTGCCAGATCAGCAGGGCACTGCTGTAGGCGAGGAAACCGGTGCCGGGGAAACCCGCGCGTTCGGCGTTGTCGCCGGCCCAGGTGGCGAGCTGGGAGATGACCACCAGGCCGATCTGGTTGGCGAAGACGAACAGCACCGTCCACTTGGCCAACCGCATCGCCTTGCCCATGCCCTGGCCGACCCAGTCGAAGCGGGGACGGACCCGGAAGCCGGCGGCGCGCAAGTAGGGGATCATCGCCAGCGACTGGACCACCAGGCCGAGCAGGGTGCCGATGCCCAGCAGGCGGATGCCCTCGGGGGTGATGGTGTCCACCGCCACGCCGGAGGCGCGCTGGGTGCCGTGGACCCAGAGGAAGAGACCGAAGGTCGCGATGACGACGATGTTGTTGAGGACCGGGGTCCACATCATCGGCCCGAACCGGTCACGGGCGTTGAGGATCTGACCCATCACCACGTGCACACCCATGAAGAAGATGGTGGGCAGGCAGTAGCGGGCGAAGGTGACGGCCACCTCGTTGGCGGCGGGGTCGGAGGCGATCTTCGCCGACATCATCCGGATCAGCAGCGGCGCGATGAGCACGGCGATCAGCACCAGTGCCGCCAGCACCACCATGACGAGGGTGAGCAGGCGGTTGGCGTAGGCCTCGCCGCCGTCCTCGTCGTTCTTCATCGAGCGCACCAGCTGGGGCACGAAGACGGAGTTCAGGCCGCCGCCGATGGTGAGGATGTAGATCATCGAGGGCAGGGCCCAGGCGATGGCGTAGGTGTCGCCGAGGACGGCGGCGCCCAGTGCGGCGACGATGATCAACTGGCGGACGAAGCCGGTGATCCGGGAGACCAGGGTGCCCGCCGCCATGACGGCGCTGGACTTCAGCAGGCTGCTGCCGCGACCGGGCTTGCGGGGCTCGGCGACCGGCTCCGGGATCGACGGCGGTTCGGCGGGTCCGCCGGTCGTCGCGGCGGCGACGGGCGGGACGGCACCGGGCGCGGCGGCCCCGCCGGGTCCGGCGGGCGCGGTGGGGCCGACCTCCCGCTGGTCGCGGTAGAGATGGGCGAAGGCGTCGCGGCCCGGCTCCTCCTCCGCCCCGTTCGGCTGCCGGGGGTCGGCGGGCTCGCCCGGTCCGGGGTATCCGGGGTGTCCCGGGTGGTCGGTGCGGTGGGGAGGTGGCGGGGGCCCGGCGTGCGCCCGGGGCCCGGCGGGGCCGCCGGGTGGGAGGGTGCCCATCGGGGGGTACGGGCGCGGCGGCGGGCCGACGGGATGCGGGCGGCTCCCACCGGTGCCGTGGTCGGCGTCCGGTCCGCCGTACGTCTGTGCCGCGACCGGGGGGCCGGGGGTGCCGGGGTACCCATCGGCGGCGGGGCGGCTCCCGTACGGACCGGACCGGGGGGCGCCGCCCGGCTCCGGTGCGGGAGGCGGTGTCCACGCCCGGGGGTCGGGAGCGCTGCCGGGGGAGGGCGGGGGGTGCGCGGCACGGTCGTACAGGGTGTCGTCCACCGGGTCCTGCGCCAAGGGGTCACGATCGGCCCGGGGCACCCGTCCGAAGCTCTGCTCGGTGTACGGGTCGTATGGACCAACCGGTGTGCCGGCCCGCTCCCCCGCGCCGGGGCCGTGCGGGCCCTCCGGGTCCGAGCCGTCCGCGCGGCCCCGGCCCGCCGTGCCCGCCGGGGTGGGACCCCCGGCCTCCGGGTCACGATCGTATGGCGCTTGCATGTGGTTACCCCACCTCGAATCGCGGCGGTCGGAGGATCACCGACCTGCTCCGGCGTGTGCCTGCTGTGTGCGCCGGCTCGACGGGCGGCGCCGACGGATGCCCGGACGCCCGCGCGGAACGCGGCGGTCCCGGGTCATCGGCCGCGCTCCACTGTCTCACCCCGTCGGACGGACGCCGTGTCGCCGCCGGCGGTGTCGGCCCCCGGCTCACCCGCCGGGGTGCCCGGGGCGGGCGGATCGGCCGTGTCACCGGGGCCCCGGGGGGTTTCCCCGTCGGTGCCGGTGCCGGTGCCGGTGCCGGTGCCGGTGTCGGTGTCGGTGCCGGTGCCGGAGGCGGGACCGGAGTCCGGGATTTCCCCGGTGGTTCCGTCGGGTGCCCCGCCACCGGGACCCGCCGGCTCCTCCGGGGCCGCTCCGGCGGCGCCCTCCGCCCGCTTCCGTTGGGTGTACACGCGGATACCGGCCAGCACCACCAGCAACACCCCGCCGGCGATCACCAACATCACCGCCGAGGTGATGGAGGTGACCCGGGCGTGGAATCGCATCGCCTCGCCGTACGGCTTGCCGTCGGCGGTGTACAGCTGGGCCTCCAGCACGGTGCGGCCGTTGGCTCGCGCGGTGGCCTCGAACTTGACGGACTGGCTGTGCCCCCCGCCCACGAGGACCTCGCGCGCCTCGTCCACCTCCAGGCCGATCCGCCGACTGGAGGTGAGCCGCAACTCCAGCCCCTGCACGTCCTGCATGAGGTCGTTCTGCACCGTCACCGGGATGATCGCACTGCGTCCCGACAGGGTGATAGGGCTCTTCTCGATCAGGTGAACCTGCTCGGTCAGGTCCCGCAGCTCCGCACGGACCTCGGCCCGGTAGCGGGCGGCGTCCACGGGGTCACCGCGCCAGGAGGTGGACATCTCGCGGCGGATGGCGTTGCCGAAGGGGGTGACCACGCGGTCGGCCCGGGTGAGGATCACCGCGAAGTCGTCCAGGGCCCGTCGGGTCTCCCGCATGGCCTCGAAGGAGCCGGTCGGCTGTTCCCGCTCGCGCAGCCTCTCCGGGTAGGCGTCGGTGCCGGCGACGGAGAGGGCGGACAGCGGGTCGGGTTCGGCGCGCGCGGCCTCGTCGAGATCGGCGAAGCGGGCCCAGTCGGCCTCCTCCGCCAGCGTCTCCACGGCCTCCGCGAGAGCCCGGGCACCGGCGGTGGTCGGCATCCGTTGAGGGGCCAGGACCATGTGCCGCTCCGCCGCCGGCGTCTGGTCGGCGACGGCGAGCGTGTGCGCCAGCAGCGACTGGCGGGCGGTGGTGACCTCTCCCGCCCGGCTCATCCGGCCATCGACCAGGGAGGAGATCCGGGAGTCGGCCACCACGGCGGTGACGCCGCCACCGATGGGACCGGCGGCCGAGGGGGTGTGGTTCTCCCCGGTGCCGGTGCGGACGCTGTCGTCCCGCGCGATGATCCACTGCGCCCCGGCGGAGGTGGCGACCGAGACGATCTCCGGGTCCAGGGCGCCCTCGACGGGCCAGGTGAAATCGGTGAGGGGGCGCACCCCCAGAATGGTCTCCACGGTCACCGGCGCCAGCTGGGTGGCGGCCCGCAGCTGGGCGAGGGTACCGGGGACGGACTTGCCCTGGTGGGCGAGGGAGGCCAGGTCGGGGTCGGCGTAGGGCAGTGCGACGACCTCCGCGTCGGCCACCGCCTCCCGGAGGCGGTGCAGCCAGGCCCGTGCCACCTCCTGGCCCTGTCCCTCGACCAGCCCTTCGGGGCCCTGCACCCGGTACTCGTCGGTCATGGCGTCCACGGAGGCCAACAGGTCGGGGTCGATCAGCCAGGTGACCGGCAGATCGGCGCCGAGGTTCACCATCTGGTGCAGCCGACCGCCGGAGGAGATCTCGGTGAGGAGGGTGTCGTCCCGCAGGACGGGCACCTGCTCGTCGCCGTTGCGGGAGCCGGGCAGCAGGTGGGGGGTGGAGATCAGCGGCCAGAGCACGGTCAGGGCCGTACCACCGTCCTCCTCCTCCCGGCCCTCCGGACCGGCCAGGGGCAGCACGACGCGCCCGGCACCGAGGATCTGGTCCCACTGCTCGGCCTCGGTGCGGCCGGTCACCGCGACCGTCACCTGGTGCACGCCGGCTGTTCCGGCGCCCAGTTCGGAGATCGGGACCCGGAGGGTGAAGGGACGGGCCTGCTCCGGTGCGATCGGCTCCAGCTCGACCCCGTACCCGCTCAGGTAGGAACCGTCCAGGCCGATGTCGAAGCCCTGACGGGAGCCGGCCGCGTCGATGGCGGCCCGGTCGGTGAGGGGTACCGCGAGCCGGGGGGCGGCGCCGGCGGTGGTGATGGTGGAGTCACCGGTGTTGGTGACGGTTCCGCGCAGGGTGATGACGGAGTCCGGGCCCGGTACGGCGGGTGAGACCTCGGTGACGGTCACCCGGGCCGCGCCGATGTCCGTGTCCTCCGCGGCGGGGGTGCCGTCCGGGGTCTCCTCGGCGGACGCCGGAGCGGCGGCCAGGAGGACCGCCCCGCCGGAGAGGGGCGACAGGAGGAGGGAGAGACCCAGGGCGGCCAGCAGACAGCGGAGGGCCCGCCGCCCGCCCGACGGCTCACGGGATGCGGTCCCCACAGGTTCGGCCACGCCCATGCCTCGATCCCTCAACGCCGCTGCCACTCACTGTGCTGCTCATGGTAGCCGGCGGGCGGGAGCCGTATGACACGCCGCATGACCCGCCGGAAGCCGTCCGGGGCGGCTCGCGGGATGCCCCGGCACCCGTCCGCGGGGGTGGTCCGGGGAACCGATGCCGGGACCGGGGGATCGGGGGTGTGGGACCGGGGCCGCGTACGGCGCGGGAAGCGGAACGGGTGCGGAACGGGTGCGGAAACCCACGTACCCTGTGCTGTTGTGCCGAACGACAGGAATGACAGCACCGTAGGCGCCGGCGATGCCGGTACCACCTCCACGACCCGGGAGCCGGCGGAGACCGGCGCCTCCACAGCCGGTGGGCCGGTGGAACTGGGGAAGGCCCAACGTCGGGCGGTGACCGAACTCCTGCGGGTCTCCCCGGTGGCCGACGACCTGGCCCGGCGCTTCGAGGCGGAGGGATTCTCCCTGGCGCTGGTGGGCGGGTCCGTGCGGGACGCGCTACTGGGCCGTCTCGGACACGACCTCGACTTCACCACCGACGCCCGGCCGGAGCAGGTGCTGCGGATCGTCAAGCCGTGGGCCGACGCGGTGTGGGAGGTGGGCATCGCCTTCGGGACGGTGGCCTGCCGCAAACAGGACTTCCAGTTGGAGGTCACCACCTACCGGTCCGAGTCCTACGACTCCTCCTCCCGCAAGCCGGAAGTGGCCTACGGCGACTCGATCGAGGGCGACCTGCTCCGCCGGGACTTCACGGTGAACGCGATGGCGGTGGCCCTGCCGGAGAAGGCCTTCATCGACCCCCACGGTGGTCTGGAGGACCTGGCCCGGCGCCGGCTGCGCACCCCGGGGGCCCCGGAGGACTCCTTCACCGACGATCCGCTGCGGATGATGCGCGCCGCGAGGTTCGCCTCCCAGCTCGACTTCGAGGTGGACCCGCCGACGGTGGCGGCGATGACGGCGATGGCCGAGCGGATCGACATCGTCTCCGCCGAGCGGGTGCGCGACGAGGTGAACAAGCTGGTGCTGGGCGCCCGTCCCCGGCAGGGGCTGGCCCTGCTGGTGGACACCGGCCTGGCGGCGAGGGTGCTGCCGGAACTCCCGGCCCTGCGGCTGGAGCGCGACGAGCACCACCGGCACAAGGATGTCTACGAGCACAGCCTGACCGTGATGGAGCAGGCGATCGATCTCGAGGACGACGGCCCGGACCTGGTGCTGCGGCTGGCGGCCCTGCTGCACGACATCGGCAAGCCGAGGACGCGACGGTTCGAGAAGGACGGCAGGGTCTCCTTCCACCACCACGAGGTGGTGGGGGCGAAGATGACCCGCTCCCGGATGGGGAAGCTGAAGTACTCCAACGAGATGATCAGGGACGTCTCGCGGCTGGTCGAACTGCACCTGCGCTTCCACGGGTACGGCAGCGGGGAGTGGACCGACTCGGCGGTGCGGCGGTACGTGCGGGACGCCGGTCCGCTCCTGGACCGGCTGCACAAGCTGACCCGGTCCGATTGCACCACTCGCAACAAGCGGAAGGCCGTCGCACTCTCCCGCTCCTACGACGCGTTGGAGGAGCGGATCGAGCGGCTCCGGGAGCAGGAGGAGCTGGACTCCCTCCGCCCGGACCTGGACGGCAACGACATCATGCGGGTACTGGGGATCGGCCCGGGGCCGGGGGTGGGTCGTGCCTACCGGCACCTGCTGGAGTTGCGGCTGGAGAAGGGGCCGCTGGGACCGGAGGGCGCGGAGGCGGCGCTGAAGGAGTGGTGGGCCGCCGAGGGGGACGGCGGGGCCTGAGCGGTTCCGCGCCGCCCGGGCTGACGGCACCCCGACGTTTCGCCGGCCGCTGTACCTGCTGTTTCCCCGTTCGCCGGGGGCGGTGGCGGTGGGGATGGCGTGATGTGACGCTCGACCCGGCCGGGTATCGATGCGAGTGGTCGCGCGGTGGTGACCGTGAGGTGGGCCCCGGGAGCGTTCTCCTCGGAGACGATGGGGGACCCGCGTCCGGTCATCCGGCTCGTTTTGTGAGGCCACGCCCCCGCAGAGCCCGGGCGGTATCCCCCGGACGAGGAGTCGAGTGTTCAGGGGCGGCTGGAGGAACACGAGAAGAGGGGCACGTTTCACGTGAAACGTGCCCCTCTTCTCGCGGTGCCGGGAGAACCACGTGTGCCGTCGTACTCGACGGCCCGTCCCGTGGGTGTCAGACCTGGCTCAGGCAGAGCGAGAAAGTCCGGCCCCTCTGCTCCTCGTAGTACTGGATGGTGGAGTTCGCCACGTTCTCGCAGACGGTGTCGGAGGTGTCGCCCTCCACTCGCTCCAGGACCTTGTACTCGGCCTCGTCCGAGGCGCAGTCGACCTTCTTCATGTCCGGGGAGACCATGGTGCCCTCGTTGCGCAGGCAGTCCCCCACCTCGGAGCCCTTGGCGTCGCTGCCGCCGAGGAAGTAGAAGCCACCCGCGATCGCGAGCGCCACCACCGGGCCGACCGCGCGCAGCCACTTCTTGTTCTTCTTGGGCTCCTCGGGGCCGGGGGCGCCGGGGGCACCCGGCGCGCCGAAGCCGGCCTGCGGGGCCGAGCCGGGGACGCCGAAACCCGCCGTCGGCCGAGCACCGGCGGCCGGGGCTCCCGGCTGCTGCGGATAGCCGTAGCCGGGCTGCGGCGGCTGCTGGCCGGGCTGCGGTGACGAGCCGTACGGATTGGCCCCAGCGGGCGGCGGCGTGCTCATGTCGGTCCCCTCCGAAACATCCTTGCGTGGCGCATCTTGTCGCCTTCGGAACCCTAGTGGTCGGCGGGGATCCGTGGGGAAAACTTTCAAACCTCCGGGGGTTCTGTGGCATTGATGTGACATCTACATGGGGTGTACGGGGAGGTACCGGGCGGGTCTCCCATCGACTCGATGAGGGCTCGATGGTGACGCGCGCGGGCTCTCCGCGGGCTCCCCGCCGATCTCAGCCGAGACGGCGGAAGCGGTGCACCGCCACCGCCGTGATCGCGTACAGCAGCGAGACCGCCGCCAGGAGCGGTACGGAGCGACCGTCGGGGGGCAGCATCAGGGCGGCCACCCCCGCGGCTCCCACGAAGGCCACGTTGAACAACATGTCGTAGAGGGAGAAGACCCGACCCCGGAAGCCGTCGTCCACCGTGGACTGCACCACGGTGTCCGTCACGATCTTCGATCCCTGGGTGACCACGCCGAGCACGAAGGAGGCGATGAGGACGGGCACCGGACGGAAGGTCAGCCCCAGTGCCGGCACCAACACGGCCGCGATGGTGGCGCAGACGGCGAACCACCCCAGTCGCCCGAGTCGCTCCACCGCCCACGGAGTGAGCACCGCCGCGACGAAGAAGCCGGCCCCGGAGACCGCGACGACCAGTCCCAGCATCGCCATCCCGGCGCCCACCTCGGCGTCCCCGCCCCAGGCGTGCCGGGCCAGCATCAGGACGGTCACCAGCAGCGCCCCGTAGCAGAAGCGCATCACACCGAGCGCGCCCAGAACGCGTGCCGCCGGGAGGCGGTGGGCGAGGTGTCGCAGGCCGTCGATCAGGCCGCGCACGGTCTCCCGCAGGGCCCGGCGCACCGTCCCCCGGGCCTCCCCCGGCTCGGGGCCGAGCTGATCGCGCCCCAGGGAGAGGGCCGCCATGCCGGCGAGGACGTAGATCATCGAGGCGCAGATCAGCGCGAGGACATCTCCCGTACCCCGGGTGTCCACCACCGCGTGCAGGGCGAATCCGGAGGCACCGCCGATGGTGGCGGCCACCGTCCCGGCGGTCGGCGAGAGGGAGTTGGCGACCACCAGGCGCTCCCGGTCCACCACCCGGGGCAGCGAGGCGGAGAGCCCGGCGAGGATGAAGCGGTTGACCGCCGTGACCATCAGAGCCGAGAGGTAGAACAGCCAGATGGGGGCCCCGCCCAGGACCAGCGTGCAACTGGCGGCGGTGAGGCCGGCGCGCAACAGGTTCCCGTACAGCAGCACCTGACGTCTGCTCAAGCGGTCGAGCAGGACGCCGGCGAAGGGGCCGAGGACCGAGTAGGGGAGCAGGAGAATCGCCATCGCCGCCGCGATGTCGGCCGGGGTCGCCTGTTGCTCCGGGGAGAAGACCACGTAGGTCGCCAGCCCCACCTGGAAGACGCCGTCGGAGAACTGGGAGAACAGACGAACGGCGAGTAGTCGCCGGAAGCCGCGGAACCGCCAGAGGGTCCGCACATCCGCGATGACCGACATCAGGAATCGTTCCGCTCCGACGGCCCGGCGTCCCGGGTGGTCTTCTCGTCGGGCGTGCCGGGCGTGCCGGGCTTTCCGGCCCTTTCGGATTCGGGGCGTTGTTTCACGTGAAACGCGATGCCCGCCGGCGCCGCCGGAGGTTTCCCTCCGCCGCCGTCTCCCGCTCCGGCCCGCTCGAGCACGACCCTTCGGCCGTCCGGCGGGGGAGACGGGATGTGGGGTCGCAAGGCGAATCGGTCCGCCGCGCCGTCCAGCACCCCGCCCGCCGGGTCGTCCGAGCCGTCGGCGCGCACCGGATCCCGATCCGGTCGCAGGGTATCCCGCAGCACCACCAGGCACAGGTACGCGGTGGCGGCCAGGTGCAGGGCGATGGCGAAGTGGTAGCCGCCCCGGGGCAGGCCCGGCTCCCCGGTGGTCTGTGCCAGATACATCCAGATCGCCAGGAAGTACAACACCTCGGCGGACTGCCAGATCAGCAGGTCCCGCCACCGTGGTCGGGCCAGGACGGCCAGCGGAATCAACCACAGAACGTACTGGGGTGAGTACACCTTGTTGAAGAGGATGAAGATCGCCACCGCCAGGAAGACCAGTTGTGGCAGGCGCGGACGGCGGGGGGCCACGAAGGTCACCACCACCAGGACCGCCCAGCCCGCCAGGGTCGCCCCGGTGGCCAGCAGGTTCACCCGCTCGGTGCCGAGGGAGAGGTCGGTGCGCTGGACCAGTAGCAACCAGAGCGAACCGAAGTCGACGGAGCGTTCCCGGCTGAAGGTGTAGAAGGTCGCCCATCCCTCCCGGGCCACCACCATCACCGGCAGGTTGACCGCCGTCCAGGAGAGCAGGGCACCACAGCAGGCGGCGAGGAGGGGACGGAACCGGCCCGCACGCAGACACAGCAACAGCAGCGGCCCCAGCACGAGCACCGGGTACAGCTTGGCGGCGGTCGCCAGACCGATCAGCACGCCCGCCGCGAACGGCCGACCACGGGACCACAGCAGCAGGGCGACCATCAACAGGGCGCCGGCGAAGAGGTCCCAGTTGATGGTGGCGGTGAGGGCCAGCGCGGGGGAGAGCGCCACCATCAGGCCGTCCAGTGGACGGCGGGGGTGGATCCGGGAGACGCACAGCGCGATCACCACGGCGCAGATCATCAGCAGGCCCGCGTTCACCGACCAGTAGTACTGCTCGGGGCGGTAGGTCTGCGCACCGCCGGGGGTGAGCCAGGCCGTCACCTCCATGAACGCGCCGGTCAGGACGGGGTACTCGAGGAACTCCATCCCCGCCCCCAACTCCTCGGGGATGCGGTCGAGGTAGGGGATCAGACCGTCCGCGAAGCCGCGCGCCCGGTACAGGTGGGGGATGTCCGAGTAGCAGGCGGCGGTGTACTGGGTGGCCGCGCCGTGGAACCAGCCGGTGGTCCAGCAGGGCAGCTTCTGCACCATGCCGAGCGCGAACATCCCGATCGAGGTCAGGGCCACCACCCGCAGGGGCGTCCACCAGCCGACGCCGACCCCGGCGTGTCGGCCGCGCGGACCCCCGATCAGCTCGCTGCCGGCCTCGGCCACCGGGTCCCGCCCGGCGTCCCCGGATCTCCCGCGAGGCGCGGACCGGCCCGCTCCCCGGCCCGCCGCCCGGCCCGCCGCGTCCACCACCCGGCCCGCCCGGGCCGGCTCCTCCGGCGCCCCGGCACGCGGAAGGGGCCGTGCGGAGGACGGCGGGTCGCTGTGCACCATGACCCACATCCTGCCGCACGGCCCCTCGCCGGGCGATCAGGACCGCGGTCCGGCCCGGCCGGGCCGCGGTTCCCCGGGTACCGGACTAGCCGGTGCCCCCGCTGTTGCGGCCCAGGATCGCTCCCTGGCCGCCGCTCGGTTGATCGGTGGTTCCCTCGTCGGCGCCGCTGTCGTCACCGGTCTCGCCGACGGTCTCCCCACCGCCGTCGGCGCCGGTTTCCCCGCCGGTGACGTTGCCGCCACCACCGTTGTTGCCGCCACCGCCGTTGTTGTTGCCGCCGGTCCACCAGCCGCCGTTGCCCTGGTTGTCACCGTCGGAGGGCTCCGGCTCGGGCTCCGGCTCGGGCTCGGGCTCCGGCTCGGGCTCCGGCTCCGGCTCGGGCTCCGGTTCCTCGGTCTCCTCGACCTCCTCGACCTCCTCGATGGTCTCGACGGGGGTGGGCTCCGGGCTGCGGGCGCCGGCGCCGTACCAGACCTCACCGATGTCGCGGGCCTCGGGGAAGGCGGTCTTCTCGTCGTCCTTGGTGGCTTCCTTCATGAAGCTCACCCACACGTCGGCCGGGAAGCCGGAGCCGTGGACCTTCGGCACGCCACCGGTGCCCTGCATGGACATGAAGCGGCGGTCCGGATCGCCCGATTCCAGCTCCTGCGGGTAGCGGAACATGCCGACCGCGGTGGACAGATGCGGGGTGTACCCCACGAACCAGGCGCTGACGTTGTCATCGGTGGTGCCGGTCTTGGCCGCCACCGGACGTCCCAGCTCCTGTGCCGGCTTGCCGGTGCCGTTCTCCACGACGTCCGCCAGGACATTGGTGACGTTGTCGGCGACGGCGGTGTCGAAGACCCGCTTGAGCGTGGTCTCGTGCTCGTAGAGGACGCCGTCCTTGTCCTCCACCCGGGTCACCGAGTAGGGCTCGGCCTGCTCGCCGCTGGCGGCGAAGGTGGCGTAGCCGTCGGCCATCCGGATGGCGCTGGGGGTGGAGACACCCAGGGCGAAGGAGGGGACGCTGTCGTTGTGGGGGCCGAGGCTGCCCTCGCGCAGACCGGCGTCGATGGCGGCCCGGGCCACCCGGTTGATGCCGATGTCCATCGCCAGCTGCACGAAGGGGGAGTTGGCCGAGACCTCCATGGCCCGGCGCAGGGTGATCTCACCCTCCTCGTTGCCCTCGAAGTTGTTCTGGCGCAGCTCCACGTCCTCGCCGGTGTCCGGGTCCTCGCCCTTCCAGACCTCACCGTTCCAGTACTCGATGAGGAGCCCGTTCTCGCTGTTGTAGACGCTCTCCGGGGAGAGCGGGGTGCGGGCGTCGTCGGGCTGGTCGGCCGGCTTGAGCGGGTCGCGGACACCGTCGCGCAGCGCCGCCGCCAACACGAACGGCTTGAAGGTCGAACCGACCTGTACGTCCTCGCGGTTGGCGTTGTTGACGAAGTGCTCGGTGGCCGAGACACCGCCGTACAGGGCGACGATCGCGCCGTCCTTCGGCACCACCGCGGCGCCGCCGAACTGCACGTAGCGGTCGGCCTCCCGCTCCTCGGGGTCGAAGTTCTCCATGACCTCCTTGACCGCGTCCTCCATCTCCTTCATCTTCTGGCGGTCGAAGGTGGTGTGGATCTGGTAGCCGCCGCGGGCGAGGTCCTCGACGGTCAGGATCTCGTTGGCGGTGATGTAGCCGTCGACGAGGTCGGTCAGGTAGCCGATCTGGCCCGCCTTCTCGGTGGCGGTGCGCGGCGGCTTGGGCATCGGGAACTCGTTGTACTCCCGGCGCTCCGACGTGTCGAGGGTGCCCACCTCGACGCGTCGGTCCAGCACCCAGGCCCACCGGTCGGCGGCCCGCTCCAGGTTCTCCTGCGCGGCGCCCTCGCCCCGGGTGCCACCGGCCGGGTCGTAGTAGTCCGGGCCCTTGAGCAGGGTGGTCATGAACGCGGCCTCGCTCGGGTCGAGCTTCTCCGCGTCCTTGCCGTAGTAGGCGTGGGAGGCGGCCTGGATGCCGTAGGCGCCGCGTCCGAAGTAGGCGGTGTTGAGGTACCCCTCGAGGATGTCGTCCTTCTCCATCTGGGTCCCCACCTTGACGGAGATCATCAGCTCCTTGAACTTGCGCTCGAGGGTCTGCTCCTGGGTGAGGAAGTTGTTCTTGACGAACTGCTGGGTGATGGTCGAACCGGACTGGGTGTTGCCGCCGCGGGCCATGTTGACCACCGCGCGGGCGATGCCCACCGGGTCAACACCGCTGTCGTCGCGGAAGGTGTGGTTCTCGGCGACGATCACCGCCTCCTGCAGATGCGTCGGCATCTGCTCCAGCGGGATGTTCTGCCGGTTGAACTCACCGCCACCGGCGACCACCATCTGGGTGCCGTCGGCCCAGTGGTAGACGTTCTTCTGCTGCTTGGCCGCGATGTTCTGGTCGGGGACATCGACCATCGCGTAGGCCAGGCCGACCATGCCGAGCATCATGCCGCAGCAGGCGACCGCGGCGGCGAGCCACTGCTTCCAGGACGGGATCCAGCGCCACGCGCCGTACTTCCCCGCCCGGGGGTAGTCGATCAGGCGCTTCTTCTCCGGCATCTCGGGGGCCCGTCGGCGCCCGGAGCGGCCGGCGGGCAGGGCCGCGGCGGCGCCTCCGGCACCCAGTGCGGCGGCACCTCCGGCGGCGCGCCGACGACCGCCGCCCTGCGGGGCGCGGCGGGACCCGGCGCGGCCGCCCGGCGGGCCCTCCGGGCCTTCGTTGCCGAAGGCCGACGTTTCCCCCCGGTGTCCACCGGGCGGCGGGGCGGCCCGGCGGCCGGAGGATCCCGCGGCGCGGCGGCCGCGCGACTGCGGCGGCTTGCGACGGTGCTCGCTCATGGGACAGCTTCTCCTAGGACGGACACAGACGTCTGGGACCGGCGGTATCCGTCGCCGCCGGCCACTCCACTCCCCCGATGTGTGCTTCAGCCAACGGCTCAGGGCACACGACACCACGGAGGAGGACGCTTCCGCGCGCCCCGTGGTTCCCGGCTGCCCCGCATGTGTGCTGCACGGCACCAGCGTACGCAGGGAGGGAACATGCCTTTCGCGCGCATTTCCGGCATAGGAGACAACGTGTGTGCGGGGAATCCCGGATGTGATCCCCTTCACCCTCCCGTCGCCCCCGTTTCTTCTTGCCGTACCCTCCGCGGCGTTCTATCGTTCAGATGTATCGACTCGATACATCGGGTCGGTACACCACCCCTCGCGGGCGGGCAGTGGAAGGGGATCGATGATCGATCGATCGCCCCGGCATCGGTACGGAACACGGCATGAACGGGCACGACGGCGCTATGCGGACGGAGGTGGCGACTCTCCATGAGCAGGCGCTCCGGCGTGCTGGAGTTCGCCGTTCTCGGCCTGCTCCGCGAAGCCCCGATGCACGGCTACGAACTGCGCAAGCGACTGAACACCTCCCTCGGCGTCTTCCGTGCCTTCAGCTACGGCTCCCTCTACCCGTGTCTGAAAACGCTGGTGGGGCAGGGATGGTTGACCGAGGAATCGGGCCACGGCCCGGAGGAACCGGTCGCAGCCCCGCTCACCGGACGTCGGGCGCGGATCGTCTACCGTCTCACCGCCGAGGGCAAGGAGCGCTTCGAGGAGTTGCTCGCCCAGACCGGGCCCGACTCCTGGGAGGACGAGCACTTCGGCGTGCGCTTCGCCTTCTTCGGACAGACCTCCCGCGATGTGCGGATGCGCGTCCTGGAGGGGCGTCGCAGCCGGCTGGAGGAACGGCTGGACCGTATGCGGGCCTCGCTGGCCCGCACCCGCGAGAAGTTGGACGACTACACCCTCGAGTTGCAGCGCCACGGAATGGAATCCGTGGAGCGCGAGGTCCGCTGGCTCAACGAGCTGATCGAGAGCGAGCGGGAAGGACGCGACCGACGGGGGCGTCGTCCGACGTCCGGTGAGTCGGGGGCCGACGAGACCTCCGCCTCCGCCACCCCGTCATCGCCGGGAGAACCGGACGGCCCGCCCCGGGAACGGGGCGACGCCGGACCGGATCCCTCCGAGGACACCACCACCTGAAACCCCGCGAGGACGCGGGGAATCGTCGAGAACATTTAGGGAGCAACCGGAATGGGTTCGGTTCGCGTAGCCATCGCCGGCGTGGGCAACTGCGCCGCCTCGCTGGTACAGGGCGTCGAGTACTACAAGGACGCTGCCCCGGACAGCAAGGTCCCGGGCCTGATGCACGTCCGGTTCGGCGAGTACCACGTCGGGGACATCGAGTTCGTCGCCGCCTTCGACGTCGACGCCAAGAAGGTCGGCATCGACCTGGCCGACGCCATCGGCGCCAGTGAGAACAACACCATCAAGATCTGTGACGTCCCGCCGACCGGTGTGAACGTCCAGCGCGGCGAGACCCGCGACGGCCTGGGCCGCTACTACCGCGAGACCATCGTCGAGTCCGACGAGCCCGCGGTGGACGTGACGCAGGTGCTCCGCGAGACCCGCGCCGACGTGCTGGTCTGCTACATGCCGGTGGGTTCCGAGGACGCCGCCAAGTACTACGCGCAGTGCGCCCTGGACGCGGGCGTGGCCTTCGTCAACGCGCTGCCCGTCTTCATCGCCGGCACCAAGGAGTGGGCGGACAAGTTCACCGCCGCCGGTGTGCCGATCATCGGTGACGACATCAAGTCGCAGGTGGGCGCGACCATCACCCACCGCGTGATGGCCAAGCTGTTCGAGGACCGGGGCGTCATCCTGGACCGCACCATGCAGCTGAACGTCGGCGGCAACATGGACTTCAAGAACATGCTGGAGCGCGACCGGCTGGAGTCCAAGAAGATCTCCAAGACGCAGGCCGTCACCTCCCAGATCCCCGACCGCGACATGGGCGAGAAGAACGTCCACATCGGCCCGTCCGACTACGTGGCCTGGCTGGACGACCGCAAGTGGGCCTACGTCCGCCTGGAGGGTCGCGCCTTCGGTGACGCCCCGCTGAACCTGGAGTACAAGCTGGAGGTCTGGGACTCCCCCAACTCCGCCGGCGTGATCATCGACGCCCTGCGCGCCGCGAAGATCGCCAAGGACCGGGGCATCGGTGGCCCGATCCTCTCCGCGTCCTCCTACTTCATGAAGTCCCCGCCGGTGCAGTACTTCGACGACGTGGCCCGCGACGAGGTCGAGAAGTTCATCCGGGGCGAGATCGACAGCTGATCGACGACCCGGTCGGCGGCCGATCGGCCGCCGTGTGACGCGGGGCCCGCCACCGTCTCCGCGGTCGGGATCCGTCGGGGCGCGGGGGAGGGCCGGGCGGGCCCCCGGAACCCCCGGTGCGGTCCTCAGCTCTCCACGACCCTGTCGTACTGGGTGGTGGTGTGCCGCAGGATCGCCCGCATCTCGTCCCCCACCTGCGGCCCGGCGGCCTCACCGGGCACGAAGAGGATCGACACCTGCATGTGCGGCGGCTCCGCGAACCACCGCTGCTTGCCGTCCCACACGAACGGCGAGAGGTTGCGGTTCACCGTCGCCAGGCCCGCCCGCGCGACCCCCTTGGCCCGGGAGGTCATGCCGTGCAGCGCCTTGGGCGCCTCCAGCCCCACCCCGTGCGAGGTGCCACCGGAGACGACCGCCAACCAGCCGTCCCCCGGCGCCTTCTGCTGCCGGTAGCCGAAGCGGTCGCCCTTGGCCACCGGAGTGACGTCCAGCACGGTGCCCCGGTAGTCCGTCGCCTCGTGGTCGCCCAGCCACAGCCGGGTCCCGACCCGGGCCCGGAAGCGGGTCTGCGGGAACTGCTGCCGCAGACGGGCCAACTCCTCACCGCTGAGATGGCTGACGAACATCGTCTCCAGCGGCAGCCGGGCGGACCGCAGTCGGTCGATCCAGCCGATGACCTCCTCCACGGCGTCCGTGCCGTCGGTGCGGTCCAGCGGGAGGTGGATCGCGAAGCCCTCCAGGCGCACGTCCTCCAGGGCGGCCCGCAGCTTGCCCAACTCGCCGGGGGTCACGCCGTGCCGGCGCATGGAGCTCATCACCTCGACGACGACCCGCGAGCCGACCAGCCCGTACACGCCGTCCACCGAGGAGGCGGAGCGCACCACGCGGTCCGGCAGCGGCACGGGTTCCTCGTTGCGACGGTACGGAGTCAGCACGAGGATGTCACCGCTGAACAACTCGCGCATGCGGGCCGCCTCGTAGGTGGTGCCGACCGCGATCATCGGCAGGTCCAGCAGCGAGACCTCCTCGGCCAACCGCTCGTGGCCGAAGCCGTAGCCGTTGCCCTTGCAGACCGGGACGAGATCCGGGAAGTCGACCAGCACGGACCGCTGGTGCGCACGCCAGCGGTCGGTGTCGACGTACAGGGTGAGCGCCATGGCGGAGGAACACCTTTCTGCGGCGGGGCCGCACGGGCGGGTCGGTGACCCGGGACGGATCGGCTGGACGACGGGACCCGCGGCGACGCGGGGTGGTGCACGGGGCGCCGGTGGTGGGGCCCGGCGTTCGCGGTCCGTCTCCCACCGGTCCGTCTCCCCCGGACCGTCCCCCGCCCCTCCGCGTCCCGGTGGGGACGGGACGGCCGGGCGGGTGGTGGGCGACGGAATCCGCGCGGGGCCGGGGACCGACGGCTCAGCGCCGCGACATGTAGATGTCGAGCGCCTTGTGCAACAGCTTATTGAGCGGGAAGTCCCACTCGCCCAGATACTCGGCGGCTTCTCCCCCGGTGCCGACCTTGAACTGAATCAGACCGAACAGGTGGTCGGACTCGTCGAGGATGTCACCGATGCCCCGGAGGTCGTAGGTGTGGGCACCCATGGCGTGGGCGTCGCGCAGCATCTGCCACTGCATGGCGTTGGAGGGCCGCACCTCCCGCTTGTGGTTGGCGGAGGCGCCGTAGGAGTACCAGATGTGCCCGCCGACCACGAGCATGGTCGCCGCGGCCACCGCCTCGCCCTCGTGACGGGCGATGTACAGCCGCATCCGGTCCTCCTCCACGGGGGAGGTGGTCTCGGCGTTCAACGCGCGCCACATGAGCTGGAAGTACGACAGCGGGCGGGGGCGGAAGCGGTCGCGTTCGGCCGTGATCTCGTACAGCCGCTGCCACTCCTCCAGGTCCTCGTAGCCGGCCCGCTCGACGACCACGCCCGCCTTCTCGGCCTTCTTGATGTTGCGTCGCCACAGCTGGTTGAAGTCCTTGTGGATCTCCTCCAGGGAGCGGTCGCGCAGCGGGATCTGGAAGACGTAGCGCGGCTGCACGTCACCGAAGCCCGCGCCCTCGTCCTCGCCCTGCTGCCAGCCCATCCGGCGCAGCCGGTCGGCGACCTCGAAGGCGCGCGGCTCCAGTTGGGTGGCCTCCACGTCGCGCAGCCGCTTGACCTCGGGGTCCTGGATGCCGGCCTTGATCGCCTTGGCGTCCCAGCGGCGGATCACGACCGGCGGGCCCATCTTCACGGAGAAGGCGCCCTGCTGCTTGAGGTGGGCCAGCATGGGGCGCAGCCACTCCTCCAGGTTCGGGGCGAACCAGTTGATGACCGGGCCCTCGGGCAGATAGGCGAGGTACCGCTTGACCTTGGGCAACTGCCGGTAGAGCACCAGCCCGACGCCGACCAGCCGGTCGTTGCCGTCGAACCAGCCCAGCGACTCCGAGCGCCATTCCGACTTCACGTCGCCCCAGGCCGGCACCTGCATGTGGCTGGCCGAGGGCAGCGAGCGGATGTACGCCAGATGCTGCTCGCGGCTGATGGTCCTCAGGGTCGGGCTCATGTCGGGGCGCTCCTCCGGCGGGCACTTCGCAGGGTCTGGCCGGAAGCCTACTCGGCGGGGATTGGGCCGAGGTGGCCCTCCGGGGGCCTCACCGGGACCGGAAGGTGCGGGAAGGGCGTCGGAGGAGCACGGGGAGAGGTGATGGGGTCGGGTGCCGGGAGGACCGGGGAGCGCGGGGGAGGAATGTGTGCGCCGTCACCCTTCCGGCGCGCCCGGTGTGCCCCACACGCGCTCCGTGCGCGCTCCGTGGCGCACGGCGTGGCGCCGGCGCCCGCCAGGAGGCCGGTGGCGCGGTGGTGGGGTCGCCGGCGTGTGATGCGCGGGGTTCACCTCCCGGCCGGGCACGGGGCCCTCCGGAATGGTGGGGCGGCCACGGCGGGTTCACTTCCCCACCGTCCCGTGATCGGGGTCCGGCAGTGGGCGCACGGCGCGGATCCGATGCCGGCGTGCGGGGCCCGGTGCCGTCCGGGACGGTGGCACGGGGTGGTGGGGTGCCCGGTGTGCGGGGCGATGGATCGTTTCCCCGCCCGGGGCCGGCCGGAGCCCGCCGCCCGGGGGCGGGCGTACCGCGGGGGGAACGGGGCGGCGGGACGCGCCGAGCCGGGCGGCCCCGGGCGGGACGCGCCCCGGGGCCGGGTGCGCCCCCGGAGGGGGGCTCCCCCGGAGGGCCGGGCGGTTCAGGACAGGAACCCGCCGTTGACGATCCCGAGGTACAGCCCGAGGGCGGAACCGCCCATCCCGATGACGAGCAGGAAGCGCTCACCGGTGGTCGCGGAGACCATCTGTCCCCAGCCGCCCACCACGACACCGACCAGTCCCACCCACGAGGCGAGGGCGTGGAGGCCGGTGAAGAAGCCGCTGAGGACCGCGACGAGCCCCAGGGCGAGGGTCACGAAGGCGAGCGCGTTCTCCCGGGGATGGGCGCGGCCGTCGGTGTTGAGCAGCGACAACGGGCTGCGCTGGGCATGGGCCATGACGCACCTCCTGGCGTGTGCCGGTACCCACGAGTGTGGCGGCTTCTGCCCGGATTTCAACCGGACGGCCGCGACGGGTAGGCTGTGGTGTCCGCATCGTGTCGGTGTCCGTTCGACACTCCCCGGCACCGCGCGTCCCGTCCCCGGCTCGATCCCGAGCCGTTCGGTGCGCTCGGAGCGCCGGCGTCCCGCTCCCGATCGTCGTCGCCCCCCCGGGGGGCGGTCGCGTCGGTGGGGCTCCGGGGGAGGGTCGGCGCCCGGGCGCGGCGCGGGACGCGTGAGAACCTCCTGCCACGGAACGTCCGTGGCCGTCGAGTCCGAAGGAGGTGGGTTCCACATGCGCCACTACGAGGTGATGATCATCCTCGACTCCGAGCTGGAGGAGCGCTCCATCGCCCCCCTGATCGAGAGCTTCGCCACCGTGATCCGCGAGGGCAACGGGAAGGTCGAGAAGGTGGACACCTGGGGTCGCCGCCGCCTGGCCTACGAGATCGACAAGAAGCCCGAGGGCTTCTACGCGGTGCTCGACATCCAGGCCGAGCCGGCCGTGGTCAAGGAGATGGACCGTCAGATGAATCTGAACGAGTCCGTGCTCCGCACCAAGGTGCTCCGCCCCGCCACCCACTGAGCCCCGGCTCCTCCCGGGCCCGGGCCGTGCTCCGCGACGAACCGCTCACGCGTCGGATGTCCTGCCGGACATCCCCGCCGGACAGTGGATCACCGCGGGTGTCACAGGCCCCTGTCATCATCGCAGCACCAGCAGTTAGCACCCGCCGAGAGGTTCCCCCATGGCAGGCGAGACCGTCATCACGGTCGTCGGCAATCTCGTCGACGACCCCGAGCTGCGCTTCACCCCCTCCGGTGCGGCGGTCGCGAAGTTTCGTGTCGCGTCCACCCCCCGCATCTTCGACCGGCAGACCAGTGAGTGGCGGGACGGCGAGAGCCTCTTCCTCACCTGCTCGGTCTGGCGACAGGCGGCCGAGAACGTCGCCGAGTCCCTCACCAAGGGCACCCGGGTCATCGTTCAGGGCCGGCTGAAGCAGCGTAGCTACGAGGACCGCGAGGGCATCAAGCGGACGGTCTTCGAGCTGGAGGTCGACGAGGTCGGTCCCAGCCTGCGCAACGCCACGACCAAGGTCACCAAGACCGCCGGTCGCGGTGGCGGCCAGGGTGGTGGCCAGGGTGGTGGCTACGGCGGCGGCCAGGGCGGCTGGGGCGGAAGCCCCGGCGGTCAGGGCGGCGGCGGTCGCCAGGACGGTCCGGCCGACGACCCGTGGGCGACCTCGGGTCCGTCCGGCGGTGGCCAGGGTGGCGGCGCTGGTGGCGGCTGGGGCGGAGGCCCCGGTGGCGGCTCGGGCGGTGGCTCGGGCGGTGGTTACTCGGACGAGCCCCCCTTCTGACGGGCTCCCCCAAGCTTCCTGATCTTTTAACGGAGAGACACCATGGCGAAGCCGCCTGTGCGCAAGCCGAAGAAGAAGGTTTGCGCGTTCTGCAAGGAGAAAATCTCCTACGTCGACTACAAGGACACGAACCTGCTGCGGAAGTTCATTTCCGACCGTGGCAAGATCCGTGCCCGCCGGGTGACCGGCAACTGCACCCAGCACCAGCGGGACGTCGCCACGGCCGTGAAGAACAGCCGTGAGATGGCTCTGCTGCCCTACACCTCCACCGCGCGCTGAGAAAGGGTGACGAGACATGAAGATCATCCTGACCAGTGAGGTCCCCGGCCTCGGTGCCGCCGGCGATGTCGTCGAGGTGAAGGACGGCTACGCCCGCAACTTCCTGCTGCCCCGCGGGGTGGCCATCCGGTGGACCCGCGGCGGCCAGAAGGACGTCGACCAGCTCCGCCGGGCCCGCAAGATCCGTGAGATCGCCACCATCGAGCAGGCCAACGAGGTCAAGGGCCGGATCGAGGGTGTCAAGGTTCGTCTGCGCGTTCGCGCCGGCGAGGGCGGTCGCCTCTTCGGTTCCGTCACCCCGGCCGACATCGCCTCCGCGGTGAAGAACGCCGGTGGTCCGGACATCGACAAGCGCCGCATCGAGCTCGGCCGGCCGATCAAGAGCCTGGGTACCCACCAGGTCTCGGTTCGCCTGCACCCCGAGGTCGTGGCCAACGTCGGCCTGGAGGTCGACGCCTCCAAGTGACGCCCCCGGGCGTCCGCCCCGATCCGCCCGCGTGGCGATCGTGGCGCGGCGGGGTCGGCCCGGCGCCGGCCCGTGACGATTCGAGCGGTCCGGGGGACATCCGTGTGATGTCCCCCGGACCGCTTCGTCGTGTCCGGGGGCGGGGAGTCCGAGGCCTCCGTGCCGCCCGGCGGCCCGGAACGGGGCGGGTCGATGTGCCGGAGGTCCACCGGGTCCCGCCGGACTCCCGTCCTCAGCGGGCGCGGACCGCGCCGGTGACCATCCAGCGTCCGGCCCGCACCCGCAGACCCAGGGTCACCATCCGGGTGATCATCATCAGCCCCGCCACCATCCACCACAGACCGGCCACGCCCCACCCGAGCACCGGCACCAACAGGGCCGCGGGAGCGAAGACGACGAGGGTCACCAGCATCGCCCCCGCCAGGTAGGGGCCGTCCCCGGCGCCCATCAACACCCCGTCGAGGACGAAGACCACCCCGGCGATCGGCTGGGTGACCGCCACGATCAGCAGCACCGGGAGCAACGCCCGGTGCACCTCCGGGTCGGGGCTGAAGATCCGTACGATCAGCGGGCTGCCCGCGGCGATCAGGACGCCGAGCACCACTCCGGAACCGATCCCCCAGCGCACCATGCGGGCGCACATCGCCCGGGCCCCGGCCGCGTCGTCCGCGCCCAGCAGGCGGCCGATGATGGCCTGCCCGGCGATGGCGATGGCGTCCAGCGCGAAGGCGGTCAGGGTCCAGATGGTGAGGGCCACCTGGTGGGAGGCGATGGAGACGTCGCCCAGCCGGGCGGCGACGCCGGTCGCGATGAGCAGTACCGCCCGCAGCGAGAGGGTGCGGATCAACAGTGGGGTGCCGGCCCGGGCGCAGGCCCGGATGCCCGCCGCGTCCGGGCGCAGCGGGGCGCCGTGTCGGCGGGCGCCGCGCACCACCACGGTCAGGTACACCGCCGCCATGCCCACCTGGGCGATGACGGTGCCCCAGGCCGAGCCGGCGATGTCGAGGCCGACGCCGTATATCAACAGGGCGTTGAGCGCGGCGTTGGCCGTGAAACCACCGATGGCGACGTACAACGGGGTGCGGGTGTCCTGTAGTCCGCGCAACACCCCGGTGGCGGCGAGCACGATCAACATGGCGGGAATGCCGAGCGCGCTGATCCGCAGGTAGGTCACCGCGTGCGGGGTGGCCTCGGCGGAGGTGCCGAGGAGGTCGACCAGGGCCGGGGCGCCGGGGATCAGCGCGGCGGCCACGGCCAGGCCGATGAACAGCGCCAGCCAGATCCCGTCCACGCCCTGGCGGAGGGCGGCGGGCAGATCGCCGGCGCCGAGACGGCGCGCGACGGCGGCGGTGGTGGCGTAGGCGAGGAAGACGAAGATGTTGACGCCGGTGGTCAGCAGCGCGGCGGAGACACCGAGGCCGGCGAGGCGGTCGGTGCCGAGGTGACCGACCATGGCGCTGTCGACGAGGAGGAAGAGGGGTTCGGCGACCAACGCGCCGAAGGCGGGCAGCGCGAGGGCGAGGATCTCCCGGTCGTACCGGCGGGCGATCCGTCGTCGGGTGGCGCGGGAGGATTCCCCGTCGGGCGTGGTGACCGCGTTCTTCCCGGTCGGGGCCCCGGCGGGCTCGCCGGGGGGCGCGGACCGACGCGCGGGGGGTGGGCTCATGCGATGATCCAAGCATCCACAGGTAATGGATGCAATGGTTTTGTGACCCTTACCTCTGTGTGGGAGGGGCGTGAACCGCTCTCCCGTCCGGCGCGCGCGGGGCATGGTCCGCGAACTTTTTTCGACAGTCTCGGGTCGGTGTCGAAGGTCATCGCATCACCGCAGGTCAGCACAGGTTTTCTGATTATCTTTCGGGAGAATCCACAATGTCATCCCCTGAGAGGTCCACAGAAAACGGGGGTTCTTCCACAGTGTCCGGGGCGCTGTCCACAGGCGTTGCCCCCAGCCTGTGGATAACCGGTTTGGCGGGCACCGCCGGAGCACGTACCGTGGGGCGCCCGCAGGTCTGTCCCGGGTCCCCCGACGACGGCGGACGCGGCCCCCGAACGGTGCCTGTCGGTGCCGTGGCGTACAACTGTGGACAGCGACGGAACGAACCGTCGGATCACCGGATCACCGGCGCGGCGGGTTCATCGCGATCACTCCGGGTCGGCCCGCGTCGATCACGTTCAGCATGTTCCGACGGGTGACGGGCCGCGGGCCCGCGGCCCGGTGAGCCGGGAGGGAGGGCGGGCCCGCATGGCGGATCTGGAGTACGCCGAGGGCGAGTGGGCCGAGAGCGCGCCCCCGGCACCCCGGCGCGGAGGTACCGGCTCCCCCCGCTGGGAGGACGGCTCCGAGGAGCGGGCGGCCTTCGAGCGGCTCCCGCCCCAGGACCTCGACGCCGAGCAGTCCGTGCTGGGCGGCATGTTGCTGTCCAAGGACGCCATCGCCGACGTGGTCGAGGCCATCAAGGGCCACGATTTCTACAAGCCCGCCCACGAGACGGTCTACACGGCGATCCTCGACCTCTACGCCCGGGGCGAGCCCGCCGACCCCATCACGGTCGCCAACGAACTGACCAAGCGCGGCGAGTTGGCCAAGATCGGTGGCGCCGGTTACCTGCACTCGCTGGTGCAGACCGTGCCCACGGCCGCCAACGCCGAGTACTACGCCGAGATCGTCCACGACCGCGCGGTGTTGCGCCGCCTGGTGCAGGCCGGTACCCGCATCACTCAGATGGGGTACGCCGCCGATGGCGACGTGGACGACATCGTCAACTCCGCGCAGGCCGAGATCTACGCCGTCACCGAGCAGCGCACGGCGGAGGACTTCCTGCCGCTCGGCGACATCATGGAGGGCGCTCTCGACGAGATCGAGGCGATCAGCAACCGCAGCGGCGAGATGACCGGTGTGCCCACCGGGTTCACCGACCTCGACGCGCTGACCAACGGCCTGCACCCCGGCCAGATGATCGTCATCGCCGCTCGTCCCGCGATGGGTAAGTCGACCCTCGCCCTGGATTTCGCGCGCGCCTGCTCGATCAAGCACAATCTGCCCAGCGTGATCTTCTCCCTGGAGATGGGGCGCAACGAGATCGCCATGCGCCTGCTCTCCGCCGAGGCCCGGGTCGCCCTGCACCACATGCGCTCGGGCAGCATGACCGACGAGGACTGGAACCGCGTCGCCCGGCAGATGGCCGAGGTCAACGAGGCCCCGCTGTTCATCGACGACTCGCCCAACCTGAGCATGATGGAGATCCGCGCCAAGTGCCGCCGATTGAAGCAGCGGCACGACCTGCGCCTGGTCGTCATCGACTACCTCCAGCTCATGCAGAGCGGCGGGTCCCGGCGCCCGGAGTCCCGGCAGCAGGAGGTCTCGGAGATGTCCCGAAACCTCAAGCTGCTGGCCAAGGAGCTGGAGCTCCCGGTCATCGCGCTGTCCCAGCTCAACCGTGGCCCGGAGCAGCGCACCGACAAGAAGCCGATGGTCTCCGACCTGCGGGAGTCGGGCTCCATCGAGCAGGACGCCGACATGGTGATCCTGCTCCACCGCGAGGACGCCTACGAGAAGGAGTCCCCGCGTGCCGGTGAGGCCGACCTGATCGTCGCCAAGCACCGCAACGGCCCCACCGCCACCATCACCGTTGCCTTCCAGGGCCACTACTCCCGCTTCGTCAACATGGAGGGCGGCTTCTAGCGCCGCCGTGTCGCCCCGCGAGGAGTGGCAGCGCGCCCGCACATCGATGGACACGATGCCGGGGTGGCCCTCCCACGGCGACGCCGGGGCCCCGGGTCCGGCATCGGGAGTGATCCGCGTCACATTATGGTGTGCGGGTGTCACAAGAATCGATTTCGCGGTGTCTTCGGGGCGACCATCCGGCACCGAAGGAGACATCGTGCGCGAGAGAAGCACCGGGAGAAGCACCGGCGGAACCACGGGGAAGAGCACCGGGAAAACCGATGTGATCGTGATCGGCGGCGGATACGCGGGCGTCCTGGCGGCCAACCGCCTGACGCGACGCGACGACGTGGCCGTGACGCTGATCAATCCGCGCCCGACCTTCGTCGAGCGGATCCGCCTGCACCAACTGGTGGCCGGCACCGACGACGCGGTCGTGGAGTACCGGGACATCCTGGCCGGCGACGTCCGGCTGGTCGTCGACACCGTGACCCGGATCAACGCCCCCGGGCGGGAGGTGGGGCTCGCGGCCGGCGGCACGCTCGGCTACGACCATCTGATCTACGCGGTGGGCAGTGGCAGTGCCGAGCCGAGGGTGCCCGGGGCCGCCGAGTTCGCCCACCCGATCGCCGGGTTGGAGGAGGCCGAGCGGCTGCGGGCGGCCCTCGACGCCACCCCCGCCACGGCACCGGTGACGGTGGTCGGGGCCGGTCCGACCGGCATCGAGACCGCCGCCGAACTGGCGGAGGGCGGCCGGGCCGTGACCCTGGTGTGCGGCCGGGTACTCGGCCCGTACCTGCACCCCCGGGTGCGCCGCTCGGTGACCAAGCGGCTGGTCACGCTCGGGGTGACCGTGATCGAGGGCCCCGGGGCGACGGTGACCGAGGTGACCCACGAGGCCGTGCGACTCGACGACGGCCGCGAGCTGCCGAGCGGGGTGACCGTGTGGACCGTCGGCTTCGGGGTACCGGACCTGGCCGCGCGCAGCGGGTTGAGCACCGACACCCTCGGCCGGCTGCTCACGGACGAGACGTTGACGAGCGTGGACGACCCGCGCATCGTCGCGGCCGGCGATTCGGCCGCGCCCTCCGATCTGCCGTTTCGGATGAGCTGCCAGGCCGCGGTTCAGCTGGGTCCGCAAGCCGCCGACACGGTAGTCAGTCGGATCGCGGGCGAGCACCCCGAGCCGCTCGGGGTGGCGTTCGCCGGCCAGTGCATCAGCCTGGGTCGTGGTGTCGGTGTCTTCCAATTCGCCCGTCGCGACGACACCGCCAACAGATTCCATCTCGGCGGCCGCGCCGGCGCGAAGCTCAAGGAGTTCATCTGCGGGCACACCGTCAAACAATTGGCGGACGAGGCGGCCGAACCCGGTTCGCGCGCCCGGAGGTTCACGGACGCCGGGCGCCGACGGCTGCTGCGGGCCGGGGAAGGCGGGACACCGGCGACCGCCGAGCGCGCGGTGTAGCCGTCCCACCCGGGTAACCGTGGCCGTTCCGGTCGATCGGTACGTTGCCCGGCTCGCCGTCGTGCGGGTGTCGCCCCGATGCGGGGCGCCGCGGCACGGCGATCCGGGAAAAGAATCCGGCCGTGGACGCACGGCTCGAGACCGCCGACGGCAGAGGCCGGGCGCGGGGAAGACGCGAGAAAAAGAGGTTGGGGCCATGAGCGAGCACGTCACCGACGCGGCGACCGAGGTGTTCGTCGCCCACCGGAACCTGCTCTTCACCGTCGCGTACGAGATGCTCGGATCGGCGGCCGACGCGGAGGACGTCCTCCAGGAAACCTGGCTTCGATGGTCCGGGGTGGACCTGGAGCAGGTGCGCGACCGGCGCGCCTACCTGATCCGCGTCACGACCCGGCAGTCGCTCAACCGGCTGCGCACCATGAGCCGTCGCAAGGAGACGTATGTCGGCCCCTGGCTGCCCGAGCCGATGCTGACCGCGCCGGATGTCGCCCGGGACGTGGAGCTCGCCGAGAGCGTGTCGATGGCGATGATGCTCGTCCTGGAGACGCTGTCACCGACCGAGCGCGCCGTTTTCGTGCTCCGCGAGGTCTTCGAGGTGAGCTACGACGAGATCGCGGCCGCCGTCGACAAGACCCCCGTGGCCGTTCGCCGGATCGCGTCCCGCGCCCGTGGGCACGTCGACGCCCGCCGCCCCCGCCGGGCGGTCCCGCCGGGTGAGGCCAGGGCGGTTCTGGAGTCGTTCCGGCGCGCGATCGAAACCGGGAACCTGCAGGGACTCCTGGACGTGCTCGCCCCCGAGGTCGTCCTGGTGACCGACGGAGGCGGCATCAGGCAGGCCGCGCTGCGACCGATCATCGGCGCCGACAAGGTCGTTCGCTACCTGGGCGGCGGTCTCGGCAGGAACGAACTCCCGGTCACCGTCATTCCCACCGTGGTCAATGGCAATCCGGCTCTCCTGATGTGCCTGGACGGGGAGATCGACGGAGTTCTGGCGGCCCGTGTCGAGGAGGCCCGCGTCACCGGCCTCTACTACGTGCGCAATCCGGAGAAGCTGCGCCGCGTCGAGTCGGAGACCCCGCTCACCCTGCGGTGATTCCCGGCCGACACGGAGCGCGCCGCCGGACCTCCGGTGACCCGCACCCCGCTCCCCGTGTCGCCGGCGACACGGGGAGCGGGGTGCGGGTCACCGGGCTCATAGCGGGGGCGCGCCGTCACCCCTCGGGTGAGGTGCCGGCCCGGAGTCGGGGTGAGTGTTCGGCCGACGCCCGGGCCGGGAGCGGTTGGCATGATGGCGTGGTGACGACGTGGATGCGCTGCCACTGGGCGGAGGGGGACCTGCTGTTCCTCTTCGAAGTGGGAGACGACGGCGGGGTTCGCCGGCAGGTGGAACTCAGGGGGCCCGACCGGATCCCCGTGACGGCCGCGGACTCGGAGGAGTGGGAGGTGGCGTGGCGTGCCGGAACCGCCGCGGCGTATGTCGCCGGGTACGGGGAAACCACGGAGCTTCCCGTCTCGGAGTGGGAGGGGCACGAACCGGAGTGGTTGACGGTCGAGGAATTCGAGCGGGTGTGGCGGGAGGCTCGGCGGGAGCTCGCCCGGCGGGCCTCCCGCGCCGGGGAGGGGTGACGCCCGTCGGGCAACCGGGGTCGGTCGGCGGCGTGCGATGTTTCACGTGAAACGGCGTCCGGATCGGGAGAGGCCGAACACCAGGAGCGCGGTCGCCACGAGCACGCCGGCCGTCGCGACCCCGGCGATCCCGTAGCCGTGCATGACGCCGGTGACGGAATCGTCCCCGGCCGCCGCCGCGGCGGCCAACGCCCCCGGGCCGGCCACCCCGAGTGCCGAGCCGACCTGCATGGAGATCATGACGAGAGCCCCGGCCACGGCGGTGTCCGGTCCGGCGTTCCGGGTCGCCGTGCTGTTGGCGGTCACCAGTACGGCCGCGCCGCCGAGGCCGAACAGGGCGAAGATCGGCAGGATGTGGGTGGGGTAGGGGCTGTCCGGGCCGAGAGCCGGGAGGAGCGCGAGCCCGGCCCCCGTGAGCAGGAGGCCGGGGATGAGGAGTCGGTGCGGCGGCACCCGCTCCAACAGGCGGCGCAGGTACCGGACGCCGATGATCATGGCCAGGGGATAGGGCAGGAAGGCGAGCCCGGTCCGCAGCGGATCGAGGCCCCGGGCGTCCTGGAGGGCGAAGGTGAGGAGGAAGAACCCCGCGAAGGTGCCCAGCGCCATGGCGAACACCGACAGGTAGGAGACGAGCCGCGCGCGGTCCGCGAAGAGCCGGAGCGGAAGCAGTGGGTGGGATGACCGCCGCTGAACCCGGACGAAGGCGGCCAGCAGGGTGATGCCGAGGACGAGGGAGAGGGGTGTCAGTGGATCGTCCCAGCCCGCGGTGCCCGCGCGGCCGCATCCGTGTACCAAGGCGATCAGTCCGGCGGTGCCGAGCAGGGCACCCGGTACATCCAGCCGCCTCCGGTCGCCCGGCGCGTCGGCGCGCACGGTCAACAGGACGCCGGCGATCGCGATCAGCGCGATGGGAACCGCCGCCAGGAGACTCCAGCGCCACCCCGCCCATGCGGTGAGGGTGCCCCCGAGCACCATCCCCACGGCGGAGCTCGATCCCATGATCGTGCCGTAGATCCCGAAGGCCCGGGCGCGATCCACCGGGACGGTGAAGGTCGTGCCGAGGAGGGCCAGGACCGATGGAGTGTAGAGGGCGCCGAAGGCCCCCTGGAGCCCCCGGGCGGCGATGAGTGTCCCCGGGTCCCGGGCGAGACCGGCCAGGAGTGAGGCGGCGGTGAAGCCCCCGAGTCCGACCAGGAGACAGGTGCGGCGTCCGAGGATCGGCGAGAGCCGACCGCCGAGCAGGAGCAGCCCGGCGTATGCGAGGGCGAAGGCGGTGATCGGCCAGTGACGGGTGCCGTCCCCGAGGCCGAGGTCGGGCTGGATCGATGGCAGGGCGATGTGCAGGACGGTGGCGTCGGCGGCGATCATCAGTTGGCCGACGGCCACGGCGACCAGGGCCCACCAGCGACGTGCGCCGAGATCGCCCCCGGTCCTCACCCCGGTACCCGCGCCGGTTCCGGTCCCGGCGCCTGCGGACGTTCCGATCCGGGTCCCGATCCGGATCCCGGCACCGGCGTGCGTTCCGGCCCCGGTAGCCGGCCCCCTCCCGGTACTCGTTCCCGTTCCGCCTCCGGCTGCGGAACGGGCGCCTGTCCCCGCGTCGGCGCCGGGTGTCGGGATCGACGCCGGTGGCGTCATCGGTGGGACGGAGGGGTGGTGGGTGGGGACCGGACCGGATGGGAGGTCCGGGGTGGAAGCCGGATCGGCGGGGTGAAGGGGCACGGGGACTCCTCGGGATGGTGCCGCCCCGGTACGCGGCGGAGACGAGGTGGTGGCGCCCGGGCGGGGGCGTCGGCGCGGTCCGGGCTCGGCGGGCTCGGCGGAGGTGGCAGGTGTGACGGGGGCGAGACGGGCTACCGCTTGACAAAGTTGGTCATTCCAATATTGGCCCTACCAACATACATATCGTGGGTCGGACCAACAAGTGGGAAAGCGCGGCGGTAGGCTCGCCCCATGACCACCCCGGCGGACGACCGCGCCCCCGAGCGACTGCGCACCACCCCCAGTTGGCTGCTGACCCGACTGTCCGACCACGCCGCCCACCTGGCCCGTGACGCCTTCGCCGCCGCCGGCGCCGGTCGCTACCACTACGCCCTGCTCGTCGCTCTCGAGGAGGGCGGTCCCGCCAGTCAGGCGGCCCTCGGCCGTCGCTGCGGCATCGACCGCAGCGACGTCGTCGCCGCCCTCAACGAACTGGTCGAACGCGGCCACGCGGAACGCCGCCCCGACCCCACCGACCGCCGACGCAACGTCGTCACCGTCACCCCCGCCGGTCGTGAACAGGCGCGACGCACCGGAAAGGCGCTGGACGAGGTGCAGGATCGCCTGCTCGCCCCCCTCGCCTCCGAGGATCGGGATCGGTTCGCCGACCTCCTCACCCGCCTGCTGCGCCACCACGCGCCGGGCCGCCTCTGATGTCCCGCCGGGCGCTCCCGTCCGCACCGGCCCGGCCCCGTAACCGACGGGCCCCCACCCCGGTGCCGGGACGGGGAGTGTCGGAGCGGGAGGAACGCCCCTCGCCCGACACCCACGGGGCGGCCCCGCGTCCCACCGGCCCCGGAGGCGGGACGCGGCCGGCTCCCCCGGCCCGCCCCGCGTCGGCCCGTGGATGGGCGCGGGCGGAGTGTCCATCCGGTGCCGACCCGGAGCACCCGGGGAAACCGGATGAACCCGGCGCCGATCCCGCCGGGCCCCCGGCGACGGATCACGGTTACCGCGAGCGCCCCGCACCCGCCGTCGGTGGCACCCTGTGGAGCCGACCGCCCCGCCCGGTGTCCGGTACCGCCCGCGTCCTCCCCGACGGCTGCATGGACCTGCTGTGGAGCGAGGGCCGCCTGCTGGTCGCCGGCCCCGACACCCGGGCCCATCTCGCGCACGATCCACCCGGCCGTGACTGGCTGGGGTTGCGGTTCCCGCCCGGTACCGCTCCCCTCGTCCTCGGGGTACCGGCGGTCGAACTCCGTGACGCCCGGATCCCCCTGACGGAGCTGTGGCCCGCCGCCGAGGTGCGTGAACTGGAGGACCGACTGGCCCACGCCGCGACACCCGGCGCGGTACTGGAGGAACACGCGGCGGTCCGGCTGCGCGCCGCTCCCCCGGTCGATCCCCGGTTGCGGGCGGTGGCGCGGGCCGCGGCCCGCCCGGGGTTGGGCGTGGCCGAACTCGCCGAGCGGTTGGGGCTCGGCGAGCGCCGGCTGCACCGCCACTGCCTGGCGGCCTTCGGTTACGGCCCCCGGACCCTGCACCGGGTGCTGCGGATGCGCCGCGCCCTGGTGATGATCGACGCCGGCCGGACCTTCGCCGAGGCGGCCCACCTGGCCGGCTACGCCGACCAACCACACCTGTCGCGCGAGATCAGGACACTGGCGGGGGTTCCGTTGCGGGAGCTTCGTCGGACGCCTCCGTGAGCGGGGCGAACAGGTCCACGGGGATGTCGTCCGGGTCCCGCACCACGGCGTACCGCTGGCCCCAGGGCGCGTCCCACGGGGCCCGCTCGGCGGCGGCGGGACGCTCGGAGGTCAGCTCCGCGTACAGCGCGTCCACGCCGGCCGGGGTCCCGCAGTGGAAGGCCAGGACCATGCGGGGGCTGCCGGTCGGCGGGGTCCACCCCGGGGCGAGGGAGCGCATCGACTCCTCGGTGTCCCAGGCGATCCGCGGGCCACCGGGCAGCGTCGCCTCCACGTGCGGGCCCTCGGCGTCCACGGGGACGTCGATGCCCAGTCGGCGGTAGAAGGCCAGGGAGGCGCGCAGGTCGGCGGTCACGAACCCCACCATGTCGACGCGCGGGGTCACGGCGGGCACGGAGCGGCTGGAGGACGGGCCGAAGGAGGTGTCGGGCGAGGTACTGGATGAGGTGCTCATGCGGCGAGGGTAGGCGGGTGGGCGCCACCGGTCTTGAAGGTTTCGGACACCCGGGGCCCCGTGTCCCGGTGCGGCCCCGGGGGCCGGCTCACAGCGGGAGCTTGAAGCCCACGTGGGAGGGGACGAAGCCCAGCCGTTCGTAGAAACGGTGCGCGTCCTCCCGGGCGGCGTCCGAGGTCAACTGCACCATCGCGCATCCCCGGCGCCGGGCCTCCGCGATCGCCCACTCCACCAACCGGGTGCCGAGGCCGGACCCGCGCTCCGAGGCGTGCACCCGCACCGCCTCGATCAGGGCCCGGTCGGAGCCACACCGGGACAACCCCGGGATCACGGTCAGTTGGAGGGTGCCGACGACCTTCCCGTCCGCCTCCCGCTCCGCGACGAGCAGGGACTGGGCCGGGTCGGCGGCGATCCGCTCGAAGGCATCCCGGTAGGGGGCGGGGTCGTCGGGATTCTCGCGGCGGGCGCCCAGCGGGTCGTCGGCGAGCATGGCGACGATCGCCGGGAGGTCCTCCGCCCGGGCGCGACGCGGACGGACACCCGCCCCGTCCCCGCCGGGTGACGGTCGTGACGACGACCGCGGTGAGGGCGACGGGGGTGGGACCGGTGAGGTACGCGGGGGTTGGGTCATTCGCTCCGCTCCGGGTGTTCGGCGTCCTCGACATCCTCCCGCGGTGGTTGGTCGGAGTCCACCCGGATGGTGTCGGAGCCGTCCCCCTTCTCTTCCGGATGCATCGTGTGGACGGTGTCCCGGGGCAGCCGTCGTCCGGCCGGTCGACCTCCACGCTCCGGGTCTCGACGACCCGCGGCGTCACGCCGGCCGCGTCGATGACCTCCTCCGGGCGCAGCGTCTCCGCGCAGCCGTGGTCGATCCCGAGGAGGTCGTCGATCGCGCTGGTCTCGACAGCTCCCACCACTTCGCCCATCTCGCCGCCGGCCGGCTCCTGGACGGTGGTGAGGGGACCGGTGCCCGGCGCTCCCCCGCCCTCCCCGACCCGGGCGTCCTCCCGGCCGCCGATGTCCCCCGAGCCATCCGCCTGCGGTGGTTCCACGCGCTCTCCCCGTGTCGTCGCCTGCGTGAGCAGGGTGGGACGGTGCGCCGGCGCCCGGGGGAGTGGGAGGGGAACGTTGCCGGGCGCGGATCGGTTCGTGACGATCCGGGTGCACGGCCGGGCGCCGTACCGGAGGGGTGGGGCGCCCGAGGTGTACCGGACGGGTGAATGGAGGGGCCCGTGGAGCGGGTGTGGACGGGGGTATGAACGAGGGTGTGGACATTGAATGACGGATCGTCATATAAGTTGCGTGGATTGTAAGTTGAGTCAAGTTGAATCCACCATCGGTCTGGCGTTGGGTAATCGGGTGATGTGAGGATGTGTGCGGCACGACGGACCACCTCCCGCCGAGGTGCGCGTCGGAGCCGCCCGTACCCCGAAGTGCGCGGTCCCGTCCCTCCGTCGGGGCGCCGGATCACCGCCCCCTTCACCCGCCCGCCGCCGGACGGTGCCGCGGCACCCCCCGGGGTGTGCCCGCGCCGGGTGGGCGCCGTACGGCGCGGTGTGCGGCGGATCCGTCGTGGTGCGCGCCGACGCACACCGTCGACGCGGTACAGGGCGTGACGGACGCGGTAGGGGTGACGGATGTGAACAGTGTGGTCGGGGCTCGACCGGGATCGCTGATACCCCGGGCGCGTCCCGGGAACGACGGTGAACGGGCGATCCAGCAACGCCTGGGCACCACCGAACGGGCCGAGCGTTTCTACGCCGACGAACTGCGCGACCACCTCGACGCCGGGCTGCGGGCCCTGCTCTCCCGGCAGCGCGTCTTCTTCCTGGCGACGGCCGACCGCGAGGGGGCGTGCGACTGCTCGATCCGCTCCGGCGCGCCCGGCTTCCTGCGGGTGCCCGACGACCGCACGCTGCTGTTCCCGGTCGGGACGGGCCGCGGTGTGCACGCGTCGGTCGGGAACATCACCGAGAACCCCCGGGCCGGCCTCCTGGCGATCGACGCCGATGGCGCGCACGGCCCGGCGGGCACCGGTATGCGGGTCAACGGACGCGCCCGGGTGCTGCTCCCCGAACAGATGCGACTCCAATTCCCCGACCTGATGGCGCCGGACACCGAGGCCCCGCTGTGGGTGCGACTCGACGTGGAGGAGGTCTTCCGGTACGCGCCGGAGACCCCCGACGCCCCCGACGGCCTGGTCCTGCGAATCGGACCGACCGCCCCGTTGCCGGCGGTCGAGCGCCCCGCGAAGGTTCCGGCCGACTCCTCGGCCGGATCATCCGCGCGGGGAACCACGGAGATCGACCGGACACCCGCCCCCGCGCGCCCCGCCCACCCCGGGCCGCTGCCGGTGCGCTCCCCCGGCTCGCACGACCGGGTGCGCGCCGCCGCCGTCTCCGCGGCGGGTGGGAATGTCACCCCGCCGACACACCGACCCTCGTGGGCGCGCGACCCGGTCGAGCCGGTCGGCGCGGGCCACGGATCGCCCGGTGCGGGTGTGCCCGGTGCCCGGGCCGCCGATGACGGGACGTACGCGCCCGGAGGGGACGACCTCACGGTCTCCCGCGCGGGGGCGGTGGGGGCGGCCCGCACCGGTGAGTTCTTCGGCGCCGCCCGGGAGGCCCAGAACCGGCGCGCGCGCCCCGACACCGGTGTCGGGGCGCAGGACGGCCCGTCGGGCACCGTCCCCGGAGCGGCGGTGTCGCCCACCTCGGCGGCCTGGCTCGCGGAGGCGGCACGACTGGTGGCCGAGGTCGAACGGCGCGGCGCGCGGTACGGATATCCGACCCGTACGGGGCCCGCCGACTGGTTCGGCGCCCGTCGCTGAGCCGGCGACCGTGGCCGTGGTCGGCCGGACCGGGTCCCGGGTCCAGGGTCCCGCCGACGCGCCGTGGCCCGGCGGCGAGGACCGGAAACGGTGCGGCACGGTGCCGACGGAGGGGTGAGACCCTCGGCGCGGGCGTCCCGTCGCCGGTGGATCACCGGGGGCGCCGGAGGCGGCGTGATGTCGGGGGTCCGGAAGGGCGCGGCGACGTTTCGGGTGCCTCCCGCCTTCCCCGCGCGGGAGTCGGCGCGGTCGGGCGGGCGTGCTCCGTGGCCGGTGGATCCCCGCGGCGGTGCGGCCGTTCGGTGGTATGGCTCGTGCGGTCGGTTCGGCGCCGGGCGCGGCGTGGCGGCGGGGGTTCGGGAGGGTGCCGCGAGGTGCCGGGCGCCCATCGGTTCCCCGGAGTGGGAGCCTGCGCGGCCCGGTGCGGGGCGGGCCTCCGGGCCCCGTCGCCGGCCGTGCGCACGTCCGGCGACGACACGAGGGCCGACACGGTGGTGTCGCGTCCCCGGGCACGGACTCCGGCGACCTCCGACACGGGGCGTCAGCGCAGGTCGGGGGCGAGCAGGGAGAGGACGCCGGGAATGTTCCGCATCAGGTATCGGTAGAGCGTCTCCGGCACCAGGTTCACCGAGGACAGCCCGGCCCGGGTGAACGGCAACCGCACCGTCTCGTACTCGCCGCACGGCTCGTCCACCTCCGGACCGTGCCGCAGGGAGGGATCGATGGAGGCGGGACGGCAGACGAAGAAGTGCTGCACCTTCACCGCGTGCGGTCCGGCTGCCCGCAACGCCTCGTGCCCGTCGGCGGGGCCGATCGGCACGGTGTCCACGAAGGCCGGGACCACATCGGTGACCTTGGCGCCCAGTTCCTCGAACACCTCGCGGTGCAGGGCGTCCAGCACCGTGGCGTCCCCCGGCTCCACGCCGCCGCCCGGGGTGATCCAATACGGGGCCATGCCGGGCTTGGTCCGCTTGATGACGATCATCTCGGGGGCACGGGGCCGCTCCCCGCACCCGGGGGGCCCGGTGTCCAGGAGGATGGCCCGGGCGGTGCGCTTGACCACGGATGGCGCGTCGGTCATGGGAGGGATCTCGCCGGCCCGGGCCCGGGCCAAACCTCGCCGCCGCCGATCCGTCGCCGCCGGGCGTCGCGCCGGGGCACCGGAGCACCGGCGCGCACGGGCCCCGGACCGACACCCCGGAACGCCCCGGCGCGCGATGGTGGGGTCAGGCGCCCCCGCGCGCGATCTCCAGTGCCCGCCGCACATCCGTGACCAGGTCCGCCGGGTCCTCCACGCCCATCGACATCCGTACGAAGCCCTCGGCCACCGCGTCCGCGGACGCGCCGCCCGGTGTCGTCCACCGGCCCCGCCGCTCGGCGGTGGAGCGCACCCCGCCGAAGCTGGTGGCCTCCTCCACGATCCGCAGCGCGGCCAGGAACCGCTCGGCGAACCCCCGGTCGGGCAGGGTGAAGCCGATCACGCAACCGAAGCGCCGCATCTGCCGCGCGGCGAGGGCGTGCGCCGGGTCACCGGGCAGCCCCGGGTACCGCACGCCGGTCACGTCCCCCCGGGTCGCGGTCCGGTCCGACAGGGCCTCGGCCACCGCGAGCGCGTTGGTCTGCTGGCGGGAGGTGCGCAGCTCCAGGGTGGCCAGGCCGCGGTGGACCAGCCACGCCTCCATCGGGCCGGGGATGGCGCCGACGATCTTGCGCCATCCCACCACCCGCTCGATCACCGAGGCGTCCCGGGCGGCGACGTAGCCGAGCAGCACGTCCCCGTGGCCGTTGAGGGCCTTGGTGCCGCTGGCCACCGAGAGGTCGGCGCCCAGTTCCAGCGGGCGCTGGCCCAGCGGCGTGGCGAGGGTGTTGTCCACGGCCACCAGCGCGCCCCGGGCGTGCGCCGCCGCCGCCAGTTCCCGCACGTCGCAGACGTCGAGCCCGGGGTTGGAGGGGGTCTCCAGCCACAGCATCCGCAGGTTGGTCGCGGACTCCACGGCCCGCAGTGCCTCCGGCCCCGGGGTGGGAACGGTCGACACGGTCACGCCGCCGGCCTCCAGTCGCTCCCGCACCCGCTGCAGCAGGTTGTAGCCGTCGGCCGGGAGGACGACGGTGTCACCGGGCCCGGTGAGGGCGAGCAACGCGGCGGAGATGGCCGCCATGCCGGAACCGAACGCCACCGCCCGGGCCCCGCCGGTGGGGTCCTCCAGCTCGGCGACGGCCCGCTCCAGGGCGGTCCAGGTGGGGTTGGAGTCCCGACCGTAGGCGTACTCGGCACCCGTCGGATCGCCCGGCAGGTGGTAGTGGGCGGCGAGCACCGGTCCGGGCATCGGCGCCCGGTACGGCTCCGCCTCCGGCAGACCCGCGTGCACGGCCCGGGTCGCCTCGCCGGTGGGTCCCGGGGCGGTGCCCCCGGTGCCCCCCGCGTCCCCGCGGCCCGCCCCCGTGGCCGCGTTCCGCGCCACCGGGCCCCCGTTGTTCCCCGTCATCCCTCTCCGCCTTTCTCGCCGCGCCCCGCCGACCGCCGGTCGGGGTGCGTGTGATGCCTCGCGGTGCCGGTGGTCACCCGGCCCGGGCGGCGCGTGTCACCGCCCCGCACCGCGCACCGTAACCCCCGCCGGGGAGGGACGTGGGGGCGAGGACCCCCGAGCGGTTCGCCCGGGCGCGCGCCCGGGCGCCGGTTTGCCGGTGTCACCCCGGACGGGGTGCCCCGCCGTGATCCGCGCCGCGGTGGGCCGCTCCGGCGTCGTCACGGTCGCCGTCCTCGTCGCTGTCGCCGCCCCGGTCGGGGAGCAGCTCCCCGATCTCCGTGAGCAGACCCGGCATCGCCGCCTCGATCATCTCCAGGCATTCGGCGAAGGCCTCCGTCTCGCCCCAGTAGGGGTCGGGGACGTCCGGCAGGCGGTGGGCCCCCGGCGACGGGTCGAAGGACCGCAGCAGTCGCACCCGTGCCGCCTCGGCCGGTCCGGGGGCGAGCGCGCGCAGGCGGCGCAGGTGGCCGGTGTCCAGGGCGACCACCAGGTCGTGGCGGGGGAACTCGTCGGCCTCGAAACGGCGGGCGGTGTGCCCGGCGTCGTAGCCGGCGGCCAGCAGGGTGGCGGCGGCCCGGGTGTCGGCGGGGTCCCCGGCGTGCCACCCGTCCGTCCCGGCGCTCTCCACCGCCACCCGATCGGTCAGGCCCTCCTCGGCCAGGCGTTCGCGCAGCACGGCGGCGGCCATGGGGGAGCGGCAGATGTTGCCGGTGCAGACGAAACACACCCGCACCGAGGGGTCGGTGCGGGTGCGGATACGGCGCGTGGCGCGGTGGTCGGTCGGACGCGCGGGGTCGGTCACCGGTTCGGACGGGGAATCGGGCATGTGCGACAGGGTAGTGGTGCGTGCCGCGCCCCGTGAGTGGGCTCGCGCCGCCCCATCCGCCGACCGCCCGAACCCCACCGTTCACCGGCTCACCGGCGCGACCACGGGGCACCGGCAGGAGATCGGCCCGGGGCGAACCCCGGTCGCGCCCCGGGCCGGCGGGTCACTCCCGGTCGAGCAGGGAGGTGACCGCCCAGGTGACGATGGAGATGATCAGACCACCGAGCAGCGCGGACCAGAAACCGTCCACCTGGAAGGAACCGCCGGCCAGCCAGCCGGTCAGCATCAGCATCAGGGCGTTGATCACCAGGGCGAACAGCCCGAGGGTGAGGATCAGCAGGGGAAGGGCGAAGAACTGGAGGACCGGCTTGACGAAGAGGTTCACCAGGCCGAAGATCAGCGCGACGATCACCAGGGTCAGGACCTGGCTGCCGGTTTCCGCACTCTCGCCACCGAGGGAGATGCCACCGACCAGCCAGACGGCCGCGGCCAACGCCAGCGCGTTGGCGATGAACTTGATCAGAAGGTTCGTCATATGGGGATCGTTCCAGACGACACCGGTACCGGGGCAAGAGGGCAGGCGGGTATGACGGGGATGACGGCGTGATCAAGGCGTTTCGACTCGACCAACTGGAGGCGGAGCGCCTCGCCAACGATGGGGCGTACCTGCAGTTCCTGCGCGAACGGAACATGTCGGTGGGGCTGTACGCGCTCAACGCGGGGGAGCCCGACCCGCAGTCGCCCCACCGCGAGGACGAGGTGTACGTGGTGGTCAGTGGCCGGGGTTCGCTCACGGTCGGTGAGGAGACCGTCCAGGTGGGCCGGGGCAGCGTGGTGTACGTGCCCGCCGGCGTCCCGCACCGCTTCCACCACATCACCGAGGACCTGCGGGTCCTGGTGGTCTTCTCTCCCCCGGAGAGCTGATCCGGCGACCTTCGGAGCCCTTCCACCGGCCTCCGCCGGGCCTCCGGCGGCCCCGGGCCCCGTAGGGGTTCGCTCAGGGACCAACGAGGGGTCGCGGGCCCCCGTCCGGTACGGACGCCGCCTAGCATCGGCGGTGGGATGAAGGGAAGGCGTTCCTCGCGGCGCATCCGGCGCGCCGCCCGCCCTTCCCGGTCCCGAGCGACATGTGGAGAGGAGAGTCGGCGATGAAGGACACCTTCATGAGCCTGCCGTGGTGGGTGCGGTGGGTGGTCATTCCGCTGTTGGCCCTGGCGGTTTTCGGAGGGCTGCTGCTCGACCTGATCGCCTTCGTGGTGGGTCTGGCGTTCAAGATCCTGGTCTTCGCCGTCCTGGTGGCCCTGGTGATCTTCCTGGTGCGGAAGTTCTCCTCGTCCTCCTCGTCGGGTTCCGGGGGCTGGTAGCGGAGCCGCCGGCCGGCGTCGGTCGTCCGCCGATCCCCGGGGTCCGCCGGCCCCCCGGCCCGCGCCGTCAGCGGCGGGCCCGCCGCCGGCGTCCCCCGCCGCCCCGGCCCGGCGCCGTGCCGGGGGAGGGCAGTACTCCCTCCCGGTCGGCGCTGACCACCAGCGCCGCCAGGACGGTGGTGATCGGCACCGAGGCCACCAGCCCGATCGAACCCACCATGGTGCGCACGATCTCCTCGGCCACCAGTTCACTGAAGGCGACGGTTCCCACGCTCTGCCCGGCGATGGAGAAGAGCAGCAGCAGCGGCAGCGCGGCACCCGCGTACGCCAGCACCAGCGTGTTCACCACCGAGGCGATGTGGTCCCGACCGATCCGCATCCCCGCTCGGTACAGTTTCAGCCAGCTCGCGTCCGGCTCGGCCTGCTTGAGTTCCCACACGGCGGAGGTCTGGGTGACCGTCACGTCGTCGAGCACGCCCAGGGAGCCGATCAGGATGCCGGCCAGCAGCAGGCCCCGGATCTCGATGTCGGGGTAGAGCGCGTTCACCAGCCCGGTCTGGTCGTTGGTGTTGCCCGACAGGGCGGCCCAGTCGATGAACGCCGAGCCCAGGAAGCCGATCAGCACCAACGAGATCAGCGTTCCCAACACCGCGACCGAGGTGCGCGCGGTCAATCCGTGGCACAGGTAGAGCGTCGCCAACATGATGGCGCTGCCGCCGATCACCGCGACCAGTAGCGGATTGGAGCCCTGCAGGATCGCCGGGAGGATGAACAGCGTCAGGATCGCGAAGCTGACGATCAGACCGATCAGCGCCAGGAATCCCCGCAGCCGGCCCACCAGCACCACCGCGACCGCGAAGATCGCCGCGAGCAGCAGGATCGGCACCGACCGCTCGACGTCGAAGACGGAGTACTGCAACTCCTCCGGGGCGTCGGGCGCGTAGGCGACCTTCACCTCCTGGCCGGTGTCGAAGCGCTGGGTGGCGTCCGGCGGGACGACCTCCTCGAAGGTGCGGCCCGCGTCCGGGCCGGTGGTCACCTCCACCGTGGCCAGCTCGCACGGTCCGCTCACCCCCTGCCGCACCGCCACCCCGAGGTCCGCGCACGGGGCCTCCCGCACCTCGGTCACCCGGGCGTCCTGGATCTGCCGGTCGAATCCGACGCCGGTGCGGTCGTCCTGGTCGGGCACACCGCCGGGCCACAGCAGGAGCATGCCGACGCCGACGAAGGCCGCGAACGGCACCAGGACCGCCGCGATCACCCGGCGCAGCCGGCCGGAGACGGGGGCGGCGGGGCCGTGTTGGTGGGTGTGCCCGTGCGGGTGGGCGTGCGCGTCGAACGCGTCGCCGGGGTCGTCACCGTGCCCGTGCGGACCGTGGCTCTCGGGTGTGCTGTGGGGAGGCTTCACGGGAGGATCATCGCAAGAGAGGGGGTGCCCCCTGGCCATCCCCACCGGTGTGCCGTTAGCGTGAGGGACGTTCATGTGACATCGCGGGAGCTCCGAGCACGGGGCTGAGAGGGCGCTGAACAGCTGCGCCGACCGCCGAACCTGTTACCGGGTAATGCCGGCGTAGGGAGTGGGTCTTCGATGACCGCACGGGACGCGCACACGCGCGCCACCACCGACACCAACCGTATCGACGCGAGTGCGAACGGTTCCGGTGTCACCGACACGACGAACACCGCCACCACAACCGCCACGGCCACCGCCACGGCCACCGAGGGGGACACGGCCACCGCCGACACCGACACCACCGCCGACGGGCCCGCCGGCCCGGACGCCCCCGGGCGCCGGCTCGGTTGGCACAAGGGCTACCTGGAGGGAGGCCGCCCCGACCTGCGGGTTCCCGTCCGGCGGGTGCACCTGACCACCGGCCGGGACATCACCCTGTACGACACCTCCGGTCCGTACACCGACCCCGGTGTCGAGACCGACGTGCGGCGCGGCCTGGAGCCGCTGCGCCGGGGGTGGATCATCGAACGCGGCGACACCGAGGAGTACGCCGGGCGGGAGCCGCGCCCCGAGGACGACGGGATCAAGCACACCTCGCCCCGGGGCGGGTTGCGCAACCTCGACGCCGTCTTCCCGGGTCGCCCGCGTCGTCCCCGGCGGGCCCTCGAGGGCCGGGCCGTCACCCAACTCGCTTACGCCCGCCGGGGGGAGATCACCCCGGAGATGGAATTCGTCGCGATCCGGGAGAACGTGGAACCCGAGGTGGTGCGCGAGGAGATCGCCGCCGGTCGGGCCGTGCTGCCGGCCAACGTCAACCACCCGGAGATCGAGCCGATGATCATCGGCAAGCGGTTCCTGGTGAAGATCAACGCCAACATCGGCAACTCCGCCGTCACCTCCTCCATCGAGGAGGAGGTGGAGAAGATGACCCGGGCCACCCGTTGGGGCGCGGACACCGTGATGGACCTGTCCACCGGCCGCAACATCCACACCACCCGCGAGTGGGTGCTGCGCAACTCCCCCGTCCCGATCGGCACGGTGCCGCTCTACCAGGCGCTGGAGAAGGTGGACGGCCGGGCGGAGGAGTTGAGCTGGGAGGTCTACCGGGACACCGTGATCGAGCAGGCCGAGCAGGGCGTGGACTATATGACGGTGCACGCCGGCGTACTGCTGCGGTACGTGCCGCTGACCGCGCGCCGCAAGACCGGCATCGTCTCGCGCGGTGGTTCGATCATGGCCGCCTGGTGCCTGGCCCACCACAAGGAGAGCTTCCTCTACACGCACTTCGAGGAACTCTGCGAGATTCTGCGCGCCTACGACATCACCTTCTCGCTCGGCGACGGTCTGCGGCCGGGCTCCATCGCGGACGCCAACGACGAGGCGCAGTTCGCCGAGTTGCGCACGCTGGGCGAGCTGAACCGGATCGCCAAGTCGCACGACGTGCAGACCATGATCGAGGGCCCGGGTCACGTCCCGATGCACAAGATCAAGGAGAACGTCGACCTCCAGCAGGAGATCTGCGACGAGGCGCCGTTCTACACGCTCGGTCCGCTGACCACGGACATCGCCCCGGCGTACGACCACATCACCAGTGGCATCGGCGCGGCGATGATCGCCTGGTGGGGCACGGCGATGCTCTGCTACGTCACCCCCAAGGAGCACCTGGGACTGCCGAACCCGGACGACGTGAAGACCGGGGTGATCACGTACAAGATCGCCGCGCACGCCGCCGACCTGGCCAAGGGGCACCCGGGGGCGCAGGAGTGGGACGACGCGCTGTCCGACGCCCGGTTCGAGTTCCGCTGGGAGGATCAGTTCAACCTCTCCCTGGACCCGGTCACCGCCCGTGAGTACCACGACGAGACGCTTCCGGCGGAGCCGGCGAAGACCGCGCACTTCTGTTCGATGTGTGGGCCGAAGTTCTGTTCGATGAAGATCAGTCGGGAGATCGGGGAGCGGTTCGGCGGCGACCTCGGCGCCGGGGACGCCACCCCGGAGGAGATCGAGGCGGGGATGTTGGAGAAGTCCCGCGAGTTCGCCGAGTCCGGCAACCGCGTCTACCTCCCGCTCGCGGACTGATCCCGCCCCTTTCGCGGTACCCGCGCGCGGGCCGTCCCCCACCCCGGGGGTGGCCCGCGCCGTGTCCCGACGGCATCGGGGCGCGGCGCGGTGCCCGGGGGCGCGTTCCTCCCTGCGACACCTGTTGTGCGGCTTTTGTCGGATGTACGGTGGAAGGACCTCCGCACGATGGGAGGTGAATCATGGGACAGGCACGCGAGGTCATGGACCGCCTCACCGAGGCGCTCACCACGACCCGGGACCTCAAGACCGTCGCGGAGTGCTTCGCGGAGGACGCCGTGGTCGTCACCCCGGACGCCGGGGAACTCCGGGGGCGGGAGCGGATCGTCGAGTACTGGCGTCAGTTCATCGACGCCGTGCCCGACGCCTCCTTCGAGCCGCTCGCCCTCCACGAGGACGGCGACTCCGCCATCGACGAGGGATTCATGGTCGGGACCAACACCGGCCCGCTCAGCGCCCCCGACGGGGAGAGGATCCCTCCGACCGGCCGGCGCATCCGGGTCGTCAGCTGCGATCGCGCCACCGTCGCGGACGGGCACATCGTCGAGCACCGCGTCTACTTCGACCGCGTGGAGTTCCTCGGTCAACTCGGACTCCTGCCGGAGTCCACATCCTGAGAGGAGACCCGCACCGCCCGCTCCCGCCCGGCTGCCCCGCGCGGGAGCGGGCTTTCCGCCGTCCGGGCCGGGCACGATGGGGGCCGGGGACACCGGTCCCCGGCGCGCGGTGTCGCGGCCGGCCGGCACGGTACGGGTCGGTCGGCCGCGAACGGCGACGACAGGCGGCGAGCCGCGCGCGAACGCGCGGAGCAGGGAGGAACGACGTGATCGTGGCGTTCTCGGTGACCCCGATCGGCACCGGCGAGGACGTGGGGGAGGCGGTGGCCGAGGCGGTGCGGGTGGTGCGCGAGAGCGGCCTGCCCCACCGCACCGACGCGATGTTCACCAGCGTCGAGGGCGAGTGGGACGAGGTGATGGACGTCGTCCGGCGGGCCGTGGACGCGGTGCGGGCCCGCTCCTCCCGGGTGAGCGTGGTGCTCAAGGCGGACATCCGCGAGGGCGTCACCGACGGTCTGACCTCGAAGGTGGAGACCGTGGAGCGGTACCTGGCGCAGTGACCGTCCGGCCGTCGGGACGGGCGCGACCCCCGTGCGCCCCCGTCCCGACGGCCCTCCCCCCGGTCTCAGATGTCGTCGCGCACGCCGCGCACGATGTCCCGGCGCATGGCCCACCAGCCCACGCCCCCGCCGATGACCCCGCCCACGGCCGCGCCGATCCAGGTCGCGGTATCCGGGCCGCCGTTGAGGAAGACGCCGGGAACGGTGCACAGCAGCACGACGCCGCAGGCGAGGTACATCACCCGGACCCGTCGACCGAAGTACCACGGGCGGCCCGGCTCGGCGTCACCCGGCTCCAGCGCCCCGGCCGTACCGGTGGCCGCCGACAACGGCCGCTTGTAGTACGCCATGTACAGCCAGTACCCGCACGGCTCCCAGCCGTCCGGGGCCAGTTCGGCCGCGTGCTCCCCGCGCTCGCGGCGACGCACCACCTCGCGCCGGTACTCCCAGCGCAGCGGCTCCGCCGGGTCGCGCCGGCAGACGAAGCGACCGAGCGCGTCGATGCGGACCACCTCCCAGCCGAGGTCCCCCTGGCGGTTGAGGACATCGCGGTCCACGTACTGGTCGCAGACGAAGCGCCACTCGCGGGCCCCGGCGTCGTCGGCGCTCTCCGGGAGGGCGTCGCCGTCGGTCGGGCCGGTGCCGTCGCCGGCGAGGCGGGCGGCCAGGTCGGCGGCGGGGCCGAACTCGTCGGCCGGGTCCGCGCCGCTGTCCAGCAGGTGGTCCGAGAGTTCGGTGACGGTCTCGCCGACCCGCCGCTCGGCCATCCCCCGCCGGCGCAGTTCCTCCGCCAACTCGGTGAACCATCCGGTGCCGTTCGCGGTGCCCGTTCCGCCGGTGGCGTTCGTGGTGCCCATCTCGTCGTTCCCCCGTTCGGTGGTCATGCGGTCGGTCCTCCCTCGGTGGGTCCCCCGGCGGGTCCCCCGGTGAGCCCGTTGGCGAGGTGTTCACCGACGAGACGGTGGAACTCCGCCCACGCCGCGCCCTGCTCCCGCAGGACGGCGGTGCCGGCGTCGGTGAGTCGGTAGTAGCGACGGCCCGGCCCGCGCTCGGCGGCGCGGAACTCGGCGTCGAGCAGGCCCGCCTCCTCCAGTCGGTTGAGCACCGGGTAGAGGGTGCCGCCCCGGATGGTGCCGAGTCCGGCCTCCTCCAGTCGACGGGCGATCTCGTAGCCGTAGCTCTCCTCCTCGGTGAGGCAGGCGAGGACGAGCAGGTCGAGGACGCCTTTGAGCCAACTGGCTCTGCGGTCGGTGGCCATACACGTATTGAACACCGATCTAGTTAGGAACACAACCTATGTGGCCGCGCCGATCTCCCGATCCTCCGGGGTCCCGGGGGATCGGGCCCCGGAGGATCGGCACGGAAGCCGGAAGTGGGGGTCCCGGCGCGCGGGGCGGGTCGGTGACCGCGCTCGGCACCGCCGTTGACCCGGATGATCTGCGAGGTGACGTGCCCCCCCGCCGCCGGGGAGGCGAGCCGGTGCGGGGTGGCCGCCACGTCCTCCGGGGTGCCCGCCCGGCCGTTGACCGTCTCCGCCACCCCGCCCCACCGCTCCCGGACGGCGTCGGCCGGGGCGGCGGCCCCGGTGGGTTCCGTGAGGTCGGCGGTGAACGCCCCGGCGCCGTCGATGGCGGCGGCTGCCCGCTCGATCACCTCGGATCGACGGCCGACCAGCAGGGTGCGGTCGCCGGAGGAGGCGAAGGCCCGGGCGGCGGCCAGGCCGATGCCGGTCCCGCCCCCGGTGATCAGGACGCGGCGGGACGGACCGGTACCCCCGTGCCCGTGGTCGGAGGAATCGGCGTGCGGGGAGGGGGAGTCGGAAGTGGAGGAAGCCGGGGAAGCCGAGGAGGGGGACATGGCCTCACGCCAGGCACATCACGACCCGATCGCCGGCGGTTGTCGCCCATCCCTCCCGGCTTGCCGGCCCCTCACCTGCCCATGAGAGTGAATCCATGGAATCCATGGTCCTTCGGGGCACCCCTCCCCGTACACCCGGAACGGGGAGGTCTCAGATGGCCAGGGCGGCTCGGAGTCCCTGGCTTACCTTCACCATGGTGTGGTGGGACAGGGCCCCGCGATCTTCCAGCAGTTCGTCCCGATAGAGGTTGACGAGGTCATCGCACAACACTCTTCCCACGAGTGGATCGGCGGTGCTCAACTCCACGATCGAGGGAAGGGGGGGCTTGGTACTCGTGGTGATGCGTGTGGCGAGACAGTCCTTGAGCCGAGTGTTGCGGGCATTGTTCGAGACGACCAGCCAGGGCTTCCTGCCATGGCCCACATCGGCCGTGTAAACCCGTCCTCTGATCGGAATGATCTCCGACACGGCTACGCCTCCTCTTCCCCGGTGCCGCGTCGTCGCCCGCGCACGGCCGCGTGGAACTCGCGATCCTCCTCATCCTCCTGTGCGGCGAGGGCGGCGTAGCCGTGGAGCATCGCTCCCTCTTCGACGGCTTTGCGCCCCGCGGTGAGCAGGGCATGAAGAACCTCGGCCTCGGAGGGGCGTGAGGACAGCTCCACTCCCAGTGCGAGGAGAGCCGCACGTTCACTGCTGTCCGTGTCGCGGATTCGGGTCGCGATGGACTGGTCTTCTTCCGTTATCGGGATGCTCTTCCGGGTGGGCGTGGCCATGCTTCACAGTGTGATGCGTTTTTTGCCGCCCTGCAAGCCTCACCATGTGCTTCATGTGGATCAAGGGCTCCGTCGCCCGGTCTCCGGCGGCTCACCCCAGGGGGGACCACCAGCGGACCGAGGTGCCCCGGCCGTCCGGACCGGGGCCGTACTCCACGCCGCCGCCCAGCGACTCAGCCCGTCGCCGCAGGTTCACCAGCCCGCTGCGCCGCCCCGTCCCGTCCGGCGGCAGGCCGACCCCGTCGTCGGCGACGGTCAGTCGAACCGTGGGCCGACCGTCCGGCAGCGGTTCGGTGACGTCGACGACCACCTCCACCCGGCTGGCGCCGGCGTGCCGGGCCACGTTCGAGAGCGTCTCGCGCACCGCCGCGATCATGTTCTTGGCGATCAGGTCGTCCACCCGGGCGTCCACCGGTCCGACGAAGGAGACGGACGGCTGGAAGCCCAGGGACCGGGCGGCCGTCCCGGTCTCCCGCAGCACCCGGGTGCGCAGGCCGGTCGGCGCGTCCTCCGGGCCCTGTTGCAGGGCGAAGATGGCGGTACGGATCTCCTGGATGGTGGCGTCGAGTTCGTCCACGGCCTTGCCGATGCGCGCCGACAGGCGCGGCTCCCCGGCCGCGCGCCGGGCGCTCTCCAACAGCATCCCGGTGGCGAACAGTCGTTGGATGACGAGGTCGTGCAGGTCCCGGGCGATCCGGTCGCGGTCGGCGTAGACGGCGAGCTGTTCGCGGTCCCGGCGGGCCTCGGTGAGCAGCAGCGCCAGCGCCGCCTGCTGGGCGAACTGGGTGGCCATCGCCCGTTCGGCGAAGGTGAAGCGGGGTGCGCCGGGGGCGCGCGGCACGGACAGCACACCGATCAGTTCACCGTCGCTGCCCAACGGCAGCAGCATGTTCGGCCCGTACCGGCCGGCCAGGTGGGTGGAGCGCCAGGGGTCGTCCTCGGTGTGCTCGACGAACGCCGGATCGCCGGAGAGCAGCAGTTCGTTGGCCCAGTCACCGGGGGGGATCTCGGCACCGATCAGTCCGGCGGGTTCGGTGGAGCTGACGGCGACCACGACCAGGCCGCCGTCCTCGTCGGGGAGGAGCACCAGGCCGGCGTCGGCGTCGGCCAACCGGCGGGCCTGTTCGGCGACGACCGCCAGCGCGTTGTCGCCGTCCCCGGAGAGCAGGGAGGTGGACAGTTCGGCGCTGCCGTCCATCCATCGGGCCCGCTGGCGCACCGCCTCGTAGAGCCGGGCGTTGCCGATCGCGATGCCGGTCTCGGTGGCGAGGATCTGGCACAGCTGGAGGTCGTCGCGGGTGAAGATCCCGGCGCGGGGGTCGCCCAGGTAGAGGGCGCCGAAGCCGGCGCCGTGCACCCGGATGGGGGCGCCGATCAGCGAGCGGATGGCGGGGACGCCGTCGGGGCCGGGCAGCCCGGTGTACCGGGGGTCCTCGCTCATGTCGTCCATGAGGACCGGGCGGGGGCTCTCCAGCATCACGGAGATCCGCCGGTCCCGGTCGGGCAGGTTCCATATGCGGTCCATGACCTCCTGCTCCACGCCCCGGGTGACCAGTTCCCCGATGCCGCCCTCCTCGTCCAGGACGCCGATCCCGATGTAGCGGGCGCCGACCAGTTCGGCGGCGGCCTCGGCGACCCGGTCGAGCAGGGTGTGCAGTTCGACGTCACCGCCGATGGTGACCATGGCGCGCAGCAGGCGGGGGATGCGTCCGGCCAGCTCGGGGGAGCTCCCCTGCGGGGTGTCGGCGTTCCCGGACGGCCCCCCGTTCGATCCGCCGGGGGATCCCGGTCGGTCGGCGGACCGGTGCCGCACTGTCTCTGCCATGGTGTGAGCCTAGAATCACCCGACCCGCGAGGAAAGTCGGCTGTGTCCGGATGTGCGGCTCTCATGAGATTTCGTGAGGTGTGCGCTCCCGGGGGGCCCGTCATCCGGGACAGCGCCCGGGGTCGCGTCGGCGCCCGCGTTCGCGTCGGGGTCGGCCGCCCGCAGCATCCGCCGGAACGGTCCGGGGCGCCGCGCCAACTCCGCGTGCGGGCCGCGCTGCACCACCCGCCCGCCGTCCAGCACCAGCAACTCGTCCACCTCCTCCAGGCCGACCAGCCGGTGGGTGATCAGCAGCGTGGTGCGGTCGGCGGTGGCCGCCAACAGGTCGGCGGTCAGCGCGTCGGCGGTGTCGGTGTCCAGGTGCTCGGCCGGCTCGTCCAGCAATAGCACCGGGAAGTCCGCCAGCAGGGCCCGGGCCAGCGCCAGACGCTGCCGCTGGCCGCCGGACAACTCCGCGCCGTGTTCGCCGACCGACGTGTCGAGACCGGCCGGCAGCTCGTCCACCCACTCCAGCAGCCGCGCCCGGCGCAGAACCGCGCGCAGCTCTCCGTCCGTCGCGCCGGGGCGCGCGAGCCGCAGGTTCTCCCGGAGCGTGCTGTCGAAGAGGTGGGCGTCCTGCGCGCACAGGCCGACCATCCGCCGCACGTCCTCCCCGCGCAGGGAGGTCGCGTCGACGCCGGCGAGCGTGTATCCGCCGGCCTCCGGGTCCAGGAAGCGCAGCAGGCAGAGCGCCAGCGTCGTCTTGCCCGCCCCCGAGGCGCCGACCACGGCGATCCGGCGGCCCGGCGTCAGCTCCAGGTCCACGCCCGACAGGGCCGGCGCGGCGTCCGGGGACTGCCCCGGGTGGCGGGCGGTCAGACCGCGCACCACCAGCGGGAACGGCCCGGCCGGGGGCTCCGCCGGTTCGGCGGGCTCGCGCACCGGATCCGGCGTGTCCAGCACCTCGGCCACCCGCTCGGTCGCCCGACCCGCGCGCTGCCGGTGCTGCACGGCGACCGACAGGCCGTTGACCGCCTCGAACGCGGCCAGCGGCACCATCACCACGGTCGCCAACCACACCCCGGCCAGAGCGCCGGAGGCCACGCCGTCCGCCCCCACCCGGGCGGCGGCGGCCACGGTCAGGCCGGCGGCCAACGCGCCCAGCCCCGCCGCCGAGGCGGTCGCCGAGCCGGAACGGGCCGCCAGGCCGGTCAGCTCCCGGTCACTGTCGCGCACCGCCGCGATGCGGCCGGGCAGCGCGCCCGCGACGGTCAGCTCACCGGTGCCGGTGAGCAGGTCCACCACCCGGGTGCCCAGCCGGCCCCGGGCCGGGGCGAGCCGCCGCTCGGTGCGGCGGGCGATCGCCCCCGTCAGGAGGGGGACGCCGACACCGGCGGCGAGCAGACCGGCGGCCAGCACCGCGCCCGCGCCCGGCAGCAACCATCCGGTGAAGATCACGGCCGCCGTGGAGACGACCGCCGCCGCGCCGGCCGGCAGCAACCAGCGCAACCAGTGGTCCTGGAGGGCGTCCACGTCGGAGACCAGGCGGGAGAGCAGGTCGCCGCGCCGGGTGCGGCGCAGCCCGGCGGGGGCCAGTCGCTCCAGCCGCCCGTAGACGGTCACCCGCAGGTCGGCCAGCATCCGCAGCACCGCGTCGTGGCCCAGCAACCGCTCGACGTACCGGAAGACGGCCCGGCCGATGCCGAAGGTGCGGGTGAGGGTGACCGCGATCATCAGATAGAGGACCGGCGGCTGCTCGGAGGCCCGGGAGATCAGCCAGCCGGAGACGGCCATCAGGCCGGTCGCGGAGGCCAGGGCCAGGGCGCCGAACGCGGCGGTCAGGACGAGCCGGCCGGCCCGGGGGCGGGCGGCGTCGCGCAGCAGGCGGCGGGCGCCGGTGGTCCGGCCGATCGGCGGGAGGCGGCGCGGCGCGCGGGCGGCGGGCCCGGCCGTCGAGGTGGCGGCGGGGTCGGTGGGGGTGTCGCCGTCGGCGGGGGCGCCGAGGAAGTCGCCGAGGATCCATCCGCCGGGCGCGGTCGGCTCCCGGTGGGTGCCGACCGGGGCCGGGACGGGCGCCTCGGACCCGCCGACGGGGGACGCCGCCGCGTCCCGGCCCGCGAGCGCGTCGCCGACGGGGGTGTCGGACGTGACCCGGTAACGGCCCGCCCCGGCGGCGGGGACCGCCCCGGAGGGGAGGTCGCGGCCGGGGACGTGCGCCGACCCGGCGGTCCGCCGATCGGCGGACCCGGACTCCCGCCCCGGGTGGATCGGGCCGCCGGTTCCGCTGGCGCGCCCGGGACCGGTCGCGGCCCCGGCGCCCGAGCCGGTTCCGGTGGTGGGTTCGGCCGGGCCGGCCGCGCCGGGGGTCGTGCCGGTCGGTCCGTCCGCGTCGCCCGTGTCGCCCGCGTCGCCCGTGTCCCGGGCCCCGGCCGCCCCGGCCGCCCCGGCCGGGCTCCCGGCCCCGGCGGTCTCCGCCGGGAGCGGTGTCGGCGGCGGCAGTTCCACCACCCGGTCGGCGAGGTCGCGCAGGGCCGGCCGGTGGGTGACGATCAGCACCGTCCGTCCGGCGGCGGCTCCCCGCAGCGCCTTGCGCACCCGCGCCTCGGTGAGGCCGTCCAGCGCGGCGGTCGGCTCGTCGAGCAGTAGCACCGGCCGCTCGGTGAGCAGGGCGCGGGCCAGCGCGACGCGCTGTCGTTGCCCGGCCGACAGGCCCGTGCCGCCCTCCTCCACCCGGCGCTCCGGGGGCAGGTCCGCGTCGGCGGCGGCGTCGCGCAGGGCGCGGCGCACGGCCTCGTCGTCGGCGTCGGGACGGGCCAGCCGGACGTTCTCGGCGATGGTCCCGGCGAACAGGTGGGGGTGCTGGGGCACCCACGCCACCTGCCGGTGCCAGGAGGCGGGGTCGAGGTCGGCGAGGTCGCGGTCCCCGACGAGCACCCGGCCGCCCGGTTCCGGCCGCACGAAGCCCAGCAGCACGTTGATCAGGGTGGTCTTGCCGGCGCCCGAGGGGCCGACCACGGCGACCGTCTCGCCGGGCCGCAGGGTCAGGTCCACCTCCCGCAGCACCTCGCCGGCGCGGCCCTCCCGCCGCACGGTGACGCGCTCCAACCGCAGCTCGGCGGTCCGCGCGTCGGGGGCCGGGTCGGTGCCGGGGCGGGGGCGCTCGGTCCCCAGCACTCCGAACACCTCGTCGGCGGCGGAGAGTCCCTCGGCGGCGGCGTGGTAGTGGGTGCCGACCTGGCGCAGCGGCAGGTACGCCTCGGGAGCCAGGATCAGCACCACCAGACCGGTGTGCAGGTCCATCTCGCCGTGCACCAGGCGCATGCCGATGGTCACGGCGACCAGCGCCACCGAGATGGTGGCGAGCAGTTCCAGCGCGAAGGAGGAGAGGAAGGCCAGGCGCAGGGTGCGCACGGTGGTGCGGCGGTAGTCGGCGGTGATGGCCCGGATGTTCTCCACCTGGGCGCGGGAGCGGCCGAAGACCTTGAGGGTGGGCAGGCCGGCGACCACGTCCAGGAAGTGGTGGGAGAGCCGGGTCAGCCGGCGCCACTGCCGGTCCATGTGGGAGCGGGTGGCCCAGCCGATGAGCACCATGAACAGGGGGATCAGCGGCAGGGTGCCGAGGATGATCGCGGCCGAGACCCGGTCCTCGATGAGGATGACGGCGAGCACTGCGGCGGGCACCGCGACGGCGAGGCCGAGTTGGGGCAGGTAGCGGGCGAAGTAGTCGTCCAGTGCGTCGATGCCGCGTCCGGCGAGGACGGCGAGTTCGCCGCTGCGGCGGTGGTCGAGCCGGCCGGGGCCGAGCGCGGCGGCGTGTTCGACCAGCCGCATCCGCAGTTCGGACTTGACGGCCGCGCCCGCCCGGTGGGCGGCGCGCTCGGTGAGCCAGGAGACCAGGGCGCGGCCCACCGCCGTGGCGGCGAGCAGCGCCACGGGGCCGGTCGGCTCGTCGGAGCCGAGGCCCCCCTGGAAGGAGCCGACGACGATGTCGGCGATCAACACGGCCTGCGCGATGACCAGGCCGGCGTTGAGGAGGCCGAGCAGGACCGATCCGACGAGGAACCCGCGGGTGGCGCGGGCGTGGCGGAGGAGGCGGGGGTCCACGGGCTTCATGGCGATCCGGGTTTCCGTGCGGGGGCGGTCGGTCCGGACGGGTCGCCCGTCCCGCCGCCTCCCCCGGTCCCGTCGTCGGCGGGACCGTGCGGGTCGGGGGCGAGGTGCTGCACCCCGATCCGCTTGCGGAACACCCAGTACGTCCAGCCCTGGTAGAGCAGCACCATCGGGGTGGCGATGGCCGCGACCCAGGTCATGATCGTCAGGGTGTAGGGGGTGGCGGAGGCGTTGACCACGGTCAGGTCCCACTCGGCGTTCAGCGAGGAGGGCATCACCGCGGGGTAGAGGGTCAGGAAGAGCATGGTCACGGCGGCGGCGATGGTGACGCCGGAGAGGCCGAAGGCCCAGCCCTCGCGCCCGGCCCGGTTGGCGACCAGGGCGGCGACCAGCGCGCCCGCGGCGATCACCATGGCGAGCAGCGACCAGGCGGTGCCGGCGCCCAGTTGGGTCCACCCCAGGAAGATCACCGCGAGGACGGCGGTGACCGCCCCGAGGCCGCCGGCCAGGGCGCGGGCCCGCCGCCGGATGTCCCCCACCGTCTTGAGCGCGACGAAGACCGCGCCGTGGAAGGTGAAGAGGGCGAGGGTGACGGCGCCGCCGAGCAGCGCGTGGCCGTTGAGCAGGTCGAAGAGGTTTCCGACGTACTCGCCGTCGGCGTCGATCGGGACGCCGCGCACGATGTTGGCGAAGGCCACGCCCCACAGGAAGGCGGGCAGCAGGGAGGTCCAGAAGATGGCGTGCTCCCAGTTGCGCTGCCAGTTCTCCTCGGGTCGCTTGGACCGGTACTCGAAGGCCACGCCGCGCACGATCAGGCAGATCAGGATGATCAGCAGCGGGATGTAGAAGCCGGAGAAGAGGGTGGCGTACCACTCGGGGAAGGCGGCGAAGGTGGCGCCGCCGGCGGTGAGCAGCCAGACCTCGTTGCCGTCCCAGACGGGGCCGATGGTGTTGATCAGCACCCGGCGTTCGCGGCGGTCGCGGGCCAGGCCCCGGGTCAGCACACCGACGCCGAAGTCGAAGCCCTCGAGGAAGAAGTAGCCGATCCACAGGACGGCGATCAGGGAGAACCAGACGATGTTCAACGCGTGCGGCTCGAGGGCGCTCTGCGCGAGTTCGACGGGATTCACGGTGCGTTCCTTTCGCCGCTCAGTAGGAGAAGGCCATGGGGCGGTCGGCGTCCTCGCGGTCGTGGCCGCCGATGCGGGTGGGCGGGTTGCGGTCCGCGTCGGTCAGCTCGGGTGGTCCGGCCTTGGCGTACTTGACCAGGAGTTTGACCTCGATGACGGCGAGCACCGCGTACAGCGCCGTGTAGACGCTCATGGAGAGGATGACCTCGCCCTGCGAGACGTTGGGGGAGACGCCCGCCGAGGTGGGCAGCACCCCGTAGACCACCCAGGGCTGACGGCCCATCTCGGTGAAGATCCAGCCCCAGGCGTTGGCGGCCAGCGGGAAGGCGAGGGTGAGGAAGGCGAGCTGCCAGTACCGGCGGGTGAGCGTCGGCCCGAGTTCGCCGTCGCGGGTCAGGGCCAGGGGCGGTACCCGTTCGGTGTCGGCGGCGCGTTCGCGGAGGCGGTCGGAGAGGAAGATCCTGCGGCGGGTGAGCCACAGTCCGACGACGCCCAGCGCGAAGGAGGTCATGCCGAACCCGATCATCCAGCGGAAGCTCCAGTAGGCGACCGGGATGTTGGGCCGGTAGTCGCCGGGGCCGAACTCCGCCCGCATGGCCTCGTTGGTGTCGTTGATGCCGGGCACCGGGTCGGAGAAGTTGCCGTGGGCGAGGAAGGAGAGCAGGCCGGGTATCTCCAGGGCGACGACGTTGCGCCCCTCGTCGACGTCGCCGATGGCGAAGACGGAGAAGGGGGCGGGGCCCTCGGTGTCCCACAGGGCCTCGGCGGCGGCCATCTTCATGGGCTGCTGCTCGTACATGATCTTGGCGAGGTGGTCGCCGCTGACGGCGGTGAGCAGGCCGCCGACGACCATGGTGACCAGGCCCATCCGCAGCGAGGTGCGCATCACCTCGATGTGCCGGCCCTTGCGCAGGTGCCAGGCGGCGATGCCGACGACGAAGGCGCCGCCGGTGAGGAAGGCGGCGGTGATGGTGTGGGAGAACTGGGCGACGGCGGTGTTCTGGGTGAGGACGGCGACGAAGTCGGTGAGTTCGGCCCGGCCCGCCTCCTCGTTGTAGGTCCAGCCGACCGGGTGTTGCATCCAGGAGTTGGCGGCGAGGATGAAGTAGGCGGACAGGATCGTGCCGACCGCCACCATCCAGATGGTCGCCAGGTGCAGCTTCTTGGGCAGCTTGTCCCAGCCGAAGATCCACAGGCCGATGAAGGTGGATTCGAAGAAGAAGGCGATCAGCGCCTCGAAGGCGAGCGGGGCGCCGAACACGTCGCCGACGAAGCGGGAGTAGTCGGACCAGTTCATGCCGAACTGGAACTCCTGGAGGATTCCCGTGACCACGCCCATGGCGATGTTGATCAGGAAGAGCTTGCCCCAGAACTTGGTGGCCCGCAGGTAGCGGTCCTTCCCCGTGCGCACCCAGGCGGTCTGGAGACAGGCCACGAGGGTCGCCAGGGAGATCGTCAGTGGGACGAAGAGGAAGTGGTAGACGGTGGTGATGCCGAACTGCCACCGGGCGAGGGTCTCGTCGGCGAGGGCGAGACCGACGAGATCGCCCGTGAGGTTCATGGCTGTGGCCGCGGCGGTTGGGTCCACGGTGGTGCTCTCCTTCTTCGGCGCCCGTCCCCGGCCGTCGGTTCCCGGTCGGGGACGGGCGGTCGGGTTCCGGGTCGGGGGAGGAATCTCCCGAAACGCCGGATCCGTCCGACCCATCCGCTCGGGACACGATGGGACGAGAAGGTGGGCAGCGAACACGACAAGGCCAGCTTGTGAACGTATTCACATTCACAAGCAAGTATCCCCCATGCCCCCGGACCATCCGTGCCCGGGGGGTGTGAGACCGGTCTCGCCCGGATCCCTCCGGTCCCCCCGCGCTCCACGAGCCCCGACCACGCCCGGAAACGGGCTGGACCGGCGCGGCCCGTCCGTGGACGGTTCCGCGCCGGCCCCCATACGGTAGGGCGCGCGCCGGGTCCCTCCCGGGCGCCGGCGGACTCCCCGATCGGGCCTACCGGCCCTTGCGGAACCCCGCCGCGGCCCGCAGGAACAGGTCGTTGGCCTCCGGCTCGCCGATGGTCACCCGCACCCCCTCGCCCGGGAACGGCCGCACCAGCACCCCGGCCGCCTCGCAGGCCGCCGCGAACTCCACCGTCTCCGCCCCCAGCCGCAGCCACACGAAGTTCGCCCGGGTCTCCGGCACCGTCCAACCCTGCCCGGACAGCTCCGCCGAGACCCGACCCCGCTCGGCCACCAGCGCCGCCACCCGCTCCCGCAACGCCGGCTCCGCGCGCAACGAGGCGATCGCCGCCTCCTGCGCGATGCCGCTCACGCCGAACGGCACCGCCGTCTTGCGCAGCGCGTCCGCCACCGGGGCGTGCGCCACCGCGAAGCCGACCCGCAGGCCGGCCAGACCGTACGCCTTGGAGAAGGTCCGCAGCACGCAGACGTTGGGCCGTTCCCGGTACAGGTCCAGGCCGTCGGGGATCAGCGGGTCGTCCACGAACTCCCGGTACGCCTCGTCCAGCACCACCAGCACGTCGTCCGGCACCCGGTTGAGGAAGGACTCCAACTCCGCGCGGCGGATCGCGGTCCCGGTCGGGTTGTTGGGGTTGCAGACGAAGATCAGCCGGGTGCGATCGGTGATCGCCGCCGCCATCGCGTCCAGATCGTGCTCCTCGCCGGCGGTCAGCGGCACCCGCACCGAGGTCGCCCCGGAGATCCGGGTGATGATCGGGTACGCCTCGAAGGAACGCCAGGCGTAGATCACCTCGTCGCCCGGGCCGGCCGTGGCCTGGAGCAGTTGCTGGGCCACCCCGACCGAGCCGGTACCGGTCGCCAGGTGCTCCACCGGCACCATGAACCGCTCCGCCAGCTCGGCCATCAGCGCGCCGCAGAACATGTCCGGGTAGCGGTTGAACGTGCCGGCCGCGGTGGTCGCGGCCTCCAGCACACCGGGCAGCGGCGGGTAGGGGTTCTCGTTGGAGGAGAGCTTGTACGGCACCGGGCCGCCATCGGTGCCGGGGCCGGCGGAACGCCCCGGGCGGTAGGTCGGAATGTCGTCCAGTACCGCGCGCAGACGGGGACCGGTGCCGGTCTGCGCGTCCGTGGCGGGGATCGGCGAGGGCGTCGGAGAGCTCATCCTCCACACTTTAGGAGGAAAGGTCGGCGGGGCCCATCCCCCGGCCGTCACCCCTTCGCGCCCCGCCCCGGGGGCCCCGACACGGGGTCCCCGGCAGGCGTCGGGCGACACGCGCCCGATCGCGACGCCGGCCCGGAAGCCTTCTCCGCACCCGGAGCCCCGCCCCGGGGCGACGGCGCGGGCCCCGGGCGGGGCCGCGTCCCGAACCCTCCGTGCCGCACGGGTACCGGGGCGTGGCGCCGGCCGGGTGCGCCCCTGCCCGGACGGCCCGTCGTTCCTTCCCCCGGAGGTTCCGGGGGGTTCTTCCGGGCGCTCCCGCCTTCCCGGGACCGCGGCTGGGACCGGAGCCGGGCATCCCGACCCGGCGCGGACGGTGGGTACGGGTGCGGGTACGCCGGTGGGTACGGGTGCGTACCCGCACCCCCTCGCGGGGCCGGACCGGGAGAGGCCGGCCCTTCCGGGTGGGGTGGACGGGCCGGCATCGGTCATCCGGTCGACCCGGTCCGGGGAACGGCCCCGCGGGAACCCTCGCCGGTCGGGCGGCAAACGGGTGGCGTTCGGGCGCCGGACGGGCACGGGGACGCGATCCGCCGACGGGATATCCGGTGGGAACGAATGGCCGTCGGGGACGTCCGTCGGTGATCGGGAGGTGACCGGAGCGGAACGGATCGGATCGCGGAGGGACGGGTTCCGCTCCCGCTCCCGCTTCCGGGGGCCCCGGTGACTCACGAAACCGCCCCGGGATTCCTATGATGGGGCGCACGGCATCGGGAATCGCCACGACCGGGCGGTGAACCGGTGGAGGTGGCGCGCGACGGGTGGAGGGGTCGATGACTCAGGGGGCCGGCCAGGAGCCCGCGACGAGGTGGGAGACGACCCCGGACACCGGGGTGTCGACGGCGACGGTGGCTCCGCCGTCCGTCGAGCCGACGGTACCCGTCGCCCCTCCCGGGGAGGGGGCATCCGACGCCCCCCCTCCCTATCCCGCCGGGCCGCCGCCGGCCGTCGCCGCGCCGGAGCCGGTCGCCGGGACCCGCGGGGAGGAGGGCACCGGCCCGCTGTGGGTGGTCGGCGACGTGCACGGCTACCTCGACCGGTTGCGCGCCGCGCTGCGCGAGGTCGGGTTGATCGACGCGGAGGACGCCTGGTCCGGCGGCACCGCCCGACTGTGGTTCCTCGGTGACTTCACCGACCGGGGACCGGACGGCATCGGCGTCATCGACCTGGTCATGCGGCTGTCCGCGGAGGCCGCCGCCGCCGGTGGGTACTGCAAGGCGCTGCTGGGCAATCACGAGGTGCTGCTGCTGGGCGCGCACCGCTTCGGCGACACCCCGGTGGACTCCGGAGCCGGCACCGCCTCCTTCCGCGCCGCCTGGATGCTCAACGGCGGCCAGGCCGCCGACATGGAACGTCTGTGCGACCACCACGTGCAGTGGATGTCCCGCCTGGACTCCCTCGCCGTGGTCGACGGCCACCTGCTGTTGCACTCCGACACCACGGCCTACCTCGACCGGGGCGCCACACCGGAGGACGCCAACGAGACGATCAAACAGGTGTTGCTGCGTCAGGACCCGGACGAGACCTGGGAGTTGTTCCGCGACTTCACCCGACGGTTCGCCTTCCGGGACGAGGGTGGCGCGCAGGCCGCCCGGGAGCTGTTGGCGGCCTACGGCGGGGAGCGCGTCGTGCACGGGCACAGCCCGATCCCCTACCTCACCGGCGAGGAGCCCGAGCCGGACCCGGTGGACGGCGCGCCCGCGCCGCGTCCGCGCCTTCCCCACGTGTACGCGGACGACCTGGCCATCGCCATGGACGGCGGCGTGACGATGGACGGCCCACTGCTCGTCGTGCGCCTCCCCCTGGAGGACTGAGCGTCGGCGCGCGCGGCGTCGGCGGGTGCTCCCTTCGGGGCGGATCGTTCCCCCGTCCGGATGCCCCGCGGGTCCGGGCGGGTTTTCCCCGGCGTCGAGCCGGGGAAGTCTCGGGAACGTCCCCGGGAGCCTCCCGGCCGGCCGGAATTCGCCCCGTGCCCGGCCTCTCCCACCGGCGGTGATCAAGGGGCTCACCCGCGAAGTCGGTTTCCTCTCCACTTCCCCCGGGCGGAGGCCGTTGTGGCCCGAAGTGCGGCGGAACACCGCCGAACGGGGGGAGGAACCCGGGGACGGACGGACCGTCGGTTCGGGGAATATCCGAAAGCGGGCCCGTTGAACGGAGTTCATCGCGCCATTCCCTGTGCGGAAAGGGCGAACCGCTTTACGATATCGGTCCTGCCCACAAGCTCTCCGCCCGTTCCCGGCGGCCCGGTCGGCAGTCCCGGCCCAACGGAGCACTGGGGGAAACCCACATGAACACCGCACGTCACCTCCTGTCGGAGGATCGTCCCGAGTTCGAACGTCTACTGGACGAGGCACTCCGCCGGACCCACCCCGGGCCCGGCGACTCCTCGACCGGCGCCCGTGGGCCCGCCCGCGTGGACATCGAGAACCTGCGCCGCACGGCGCGGGACGCCGCCCCGCTGATCACCGCCGTGGCGGCGGTGGAGTACGGGCGCCTGCTCGACGCCCGGGAGCGCGACCGCCCGGCGGACGGGGCTCCGGCGAACCCCGCCGACGGGTCGAACCGCCGCGCCCCGGGCCGCGACACCTCTCGCGGAGAGGGGTCCGGCGCATCCGGTGGCCAGGCCGGCGCCGGCCTGGCCGCCATGATCTCGGTGCTGCTCCCGGTGCTGGCCGGAATCGCGGCGGCGATCTTCCTCACCCTCGGCCACCTACTGCGGTTGATGGAACCGGAACCCGTCGCGGCGGCGACCATCCGGGGCGCCGGATGGTTCTTCCTCATCCTCATGGGGATCGGAATTCTGGTCGCCGGGGCGGAATTGTTGATCACCGCGCGTCGACACGGTTCCGGTCGTTCGGAAACCGGCGCGGTCGGCGTGGAATCGGGCTCGCCGGAGGCGGAAACGGATGAGGTGGGCCGGGCCCGGGAGGCATGGGAGAAGGCACTCATGGAGCGCGGGTTGCTGCCCTTCCTGCGCGACACGGCGCAGGAGTCCCCCGGGCCGGCCGACCCCTCGAACCCGTCCGGTCCCGGAGGTCCGCCCGCCCGCCGGGGCGGCGCGGACGGCCGCACCCCGCGACTGTCCTACAGCAGCCCCGGGTTCGGCGGCCCCAACGAGGGGCGGACCGAGCGCGAGCCGGGTCGCGGATACGACTCGCCGGGGTACGACCACCCGGGGTTCAGCAGCCCCCGGTACACCAGCCCGGCGGAGGGTGGCCCCACCGGCCGGGAGTGATCCCGCCGGGGGCTCCGCCCGGGCGCACGCCTTCACCGGCCACCTTCACGCTCCCCTGCCCGGGACGCCCCTCGGAGAGGTGGCCCCGCGGTCCCCCGGGGGCGGACCCCGTCCGTCCGCCGGTCCTCGCCACCGCACGCCCCCGGCGTGCTCGGTCTGTTCGAAGTCGTCGGACTCTCCCGCCCCTGGCCCACCGTCGTCTTCCCGGAGAATCCGCGCGACGGATACCTCGTGGAGGCCGATGACGACGTGAAGGTCTTCGAGACCGCCTTCGACCGGGTCCCGGCCGCCGCACTGTCGGTGGACGACTCCCGGGAGACCACCGGGAAAACCATGGAAGGAAGCATCCCGTGACCCCTCACCACATCACCGCCCCGGCGCCCACCGACTGGCGCAAGTCCTCCTACAGCAACGGCGGTGAAGCTTGCGTGGAGGTCGCCCCCATCCCCGGCGGCCTCGCCGTCCGAGACTCCAAGGACACCGCCGTCCCCGGCCTGAACCTCTCCGCCCCGGCCTGGAACACCTTCATCGCGGCCGTCACGGACCGAGCCATCCGGCCTCGCGCCGTCGGCATCCCCTCTCCCCGCTACCCGGGGCCCGGATGCGGGACTCACGCAACCGCACAGAGTCACTCATTTGGGTGAGCTTCGATACGGCAGTGGTACCGAATCACCTGTTCAGGTGCCTCTGCCGTCAACATGAGGCATGAGCGGCGGACTTGTGCCGCACAGAACCTCCAGCTGCCTTCATCTGCCGCGCACTCGCGCAGTCACCCATGGAGAAGGCGTGCGATGAGCCGCACGGCCAGAAGGCCCGGGAAAGCCACCGAATATCACCGCCGAGCCGGACTTCGAGATATTGGCTCGCGGGAGCGACCCGGGTCGGGAGCACCGTCCCCGTCGCCCGGAGGTGCGCGCCGCTCGTCCGCCGGGTCGTCGCCGACAGCGGTAACCGGGCCGGGCGGCGGTTCAGGGGCCGGGCGGCGGGGCCGGGAGCTCCAGCAGTCGCTCGATGATCATCGCCACCCCGTCCTCCTCGTGGTCCGCCGTGTGCCACGGCGTGGCGGCGAGCACGTCGGGGTGGGCGTTGGCCATGGCGAACCCGGCGCCGGCCCAGGAGAGCAGCTCCAGGTCGTTGGGCATGTCCCCGAAGGCCACCACCTCGGTGGGGGAGATGTCGCGGTGCGCGCAGTGGGCGGCCAGCGTGCTGGCCTTGGTGACCCCGGCGCCGCTGATCTCCAGCAGGGCCGTGGGGCTGGAACGGGTCACATCGGCGTCCCCGGCGGCGGCCCCGCGCCCCAGGTCGAGAAAGCGGTCGGGCTCCAGCTCGGAGTGGTGGGCGAGGAGTTTGACCACGGTGGGCGGCCCACCGGGTCCGGTGTCCCGTGCGGCGGCCGGGCCGATCGCCCCGCTCAGCAGGTCCTCCATGGGGCCGACGGCCGCGCCCGGGTCGGGGAAGAGCGGCGGGTAATCGGGGTCGTAACACATGCCCTCGGTGCTCTCCAGGGCGAAGGAGGTGCCCGGTGCCACGGCGCGCAGCGCGGCGACGACGCGCAGCGCGGCGGTGGTGTCCAGGGGGCGCAGTCGGGTCACGCGATGTCCGTCGGGGCGCAGGTCCGCCACCACGGCGCCGTTGGCGCACACCGCCGTGGACGCCCCGGGCACGCCCTCCACCACCCGCAACCACCGCAGGGGGCGGCCGGTGGCGAAGACCACCTCGATGCCCGCGGCGTCGGCGGCGGCCAGGGCTGCCCTGGTTCGGTCGGAGACGGTCTTGTCACGACGAAGAAGTGTGCCGTCCAGATCCGTGGCGATCATCTTCGGACGAATGCGGTCGGAAAGGGCGGAGGCGGAGAGGCAGGAGGGAGAGGTCACAGCGGTACATCATCGCGCATATGCCGGCACATGTGTGCGGGTGTGAGCCCGGGTGAGCCGTGGTGCGCCGCTTTGCGCCATGGCCGATCGGCGTCCCCCGGCCGGCCGGAGGGCCTAGGCTGCCCCCCATGGCTGATTCCGACTGCTACGCCCCGCTCCCGTCGACCCCCGGCATCCCCCGCCTGTCCACCGTGATCCTGCCGGTGCGGCGCTGGGCCGACGGCGGCCGGGACACCTGGCGGCGCGCGGAGGAATTGGGCTTCCACACCGCCTACACCTACGACCACCTGAGCTGGCGCTCCTTCCGCGACGGCCCGTGGTTCGGAGCCCTGCCCACCCTCACCGCCGCCGCCACGGTGACCGATCGGATGCGCCTGGGCACCCTGGTGACCTCGCCCAACTTCCGTCACCCGGTCACCCTCGCGAAGGAACTCATCACCCTGGACGACGTCTCCGGCGGTCGTGTCACCCTCGGCATCGGTGCCGGCGGCTCCGGCTTCGACGCCACCGCCCTGGGGCACGACGCCTGGACCCCGCGTGAACGTGCCGACCGCTTCACGGAGTTCGTCCCCCTGCTGGACCGGCTGCTGAGCGAGGGCGGTCCGACCGGTGTCTCCTACCGGGGCGACTTCTACTCCGCCCACGAGGTGCGGAACATCCCCGGCTGCGTCCAGCGGCCCCGACTGCCCTTCGCCGTCGCCGCCGGGGGGCCGCGCGGTATGCGGCTGGCGGCCCGCCACGGCCAGGCATGGGTCACCATCGGTGATCCGGCCGGCGACCCGACGGCGGGCGAGGAGCAGGGTTGGCGCGATCTGGCCCGTCAGGTCGAGCGGCTGGAGGCCATCTGCGAGGAGGCCGGTCGGGAGCCCGCCGCGCTGGGACGGATCCTGCTGACCGGCTTCACCCCGCACCGGCCGCTGCGCTCCCTCGACGCCTTCGTCGACTTCACCGGTCGGGCCGCCGAACTCGGTTTCACCGAGCTGGCGCTGCACTGGCCGATCCCCGACTCGCCGTTCGAGGCCGACCAGGAGGTCTTCGAGCGCATCGCCTCCGAGGGGCCGGCCCAGCTCACCCGCTGAGCCCGGCCCGGGGCCGGGCCCGGCCCCTCGTCGTCCGGTGCGACGGTTCGGCCCCGGCGCGTGCCCCCGGCGCGTGGGCTGTCGGCCCCCGGCCCGGTCCCGCCGAGTCGGTCCCGCGCCGGGGCCGGGCGGGAGGTCTTCGGCCCCTCGGTTCACGTTCCCCGCTTTCCGGATCCGGGCCGTCGGGTTCGCCGACCGGGAGCCGACCCCCTCGTCGTCCGGTGCGACGGTTCGGCCCGGCGAGTGCCCCGGCTGGGAAGTCGCCGGTTCCCCGGTCCGGATCCGGGGTGTCGGGTTCGTCGGTTCCGGGCCCGAGCACTTCGTTGCCCGGTGTGGCTGTTCGGCGGGTGTGCGTCCCCGGATCGCGGATCGCGGATCGCGGATCGCGGGTCGCCGGGCCCCGGCCCGGACGCGCCGGCCCGACCTCCGGGGAGCGGAACCACGCCGGGGCCACCGGGGCGTCGGGTCCGCCGCCCCGGCCGGCGATCCCGTTGCCCGACCCGGCCGTTGCGGCGATCCCGGCCGGCCGTGCCGGCGGTTCCACCGCGCGACCCCGGGGTTTCCCCGGTTCCACCCCCGGGGGAAGCCGGGGGCGTTCCGCCCCGGCGGCCGACCGGCGGCGGACCCCGGGTCCCCCTGCGGACCGACCCGCTCCCCCCGGCGGGTGCCCCCACGGGGGGACGACTCCGGGGGCCCCGGGGGTCTACCGTCGGGCCTGTGACAGTCATCGAGACCCACAGCCTCAGCAAGCGGTACCCCGGGGTTACCGCGCTGGACCGGCTGACCGTGGACATCGGGCCGGGGGTCACCGGTCTGGTGGGCGCCAACGGCGCCGGTAAATCCACCCTGATCAAGATCCTGCTGGGGTTGGCCCCGGCCTCCGAGGGCAGCACCCGGGTGCTCGGCCGCGACAGCGCGCGCGACGGCTCCGCCATCCGCGAACGTGTCGGCTACATGCCCGAACACGACTGCCTGCCACCGGACGTCTCGGCCACCGAGTTCGTGGTGCACATGGCCCGGATGTCCGGCCTGCCGCGCACCGCCGCCCGGGAGCGGACCGCCGACACCCTCCGGCACGTGGGGCTCTACGAGGAGCGCTACCGGTCGATGGGCGGCTACTCCACCGGCATGAAGCAGCGGGTCAAGCTCGCCCAGGCGCTGGTGCACGACCCCGAACTGGTGCTGCTGGACGAGCCGACCAACGGCCTGGACCCGGCCGGCCGCGACGAGATGCTCGGGTTGATCCGCCGGATCCACACCGACTTCGGGATCTCGGTGCTCGTCACCTCCCACCTGCTCGGGGAGTTGGAACGGACCTGTGACCACATCGTCGTCATCGACGGCGGGAAGCTGCTGAGTTCGCAGGCCACCACCGGCTTCACCGCCACCATCGGCTCGCTGGCCGTCGAGGTCACCGACACCGACGCCCACCCCAACGGCGCGGCGGCGCTGCGCGAGGCCCTGACCGCCGCCGGACTGGCCGTCGTCGAGGAGCCCGGCCGACGGCTGCTGGTCGAACTGGCCGAGCCGACCGCCCCGAAGCCGGTGAACCCGCCGACCGACCCGCGCGCGTCCGCGTCCTCCCCCTCGGGAGACCCGGCCGACCCGCGCGTCACACCGGACACCGCCCCGGTCGCCCCGGCCACCTCGGCCGACGGGACCCGGGACACCCACGACCTCGTCCGCGACACCGTCGCCGACCTCGGCCTGGGCCTGGTCCGCATGGAACAGCGCCGCCACCGCATCGCCGAGGTCTTCCAACAACGGCCCTCGACGCAGGCCGCCCCCGACGAGCGGAAGGGAGCCACCGCCGATGTCCGCTGAGACCCCCGGCACGCCCTCCGGAGCCCCGACCGCCACCGCCGACGCACCGGGTGACGGCGGACGCGGCGACGCCCGCATCCACGACATCGGCTACCGCGGCTACTCCGGCGAACGCCTGGGCCGCTCCGCCGGCCGCCGCGCCCTCTTCGAGCACTCCCTGCGCGGCGCCTACGGACTGGGCCGCTCGGCCCGTTCCAAGATCATGCCGTTCATCCTCTTCGGGATCGTCTGCTTCCCCGCGGTCATCTTCGTCGCGGTCGCCCTCACCGTCGGCCTGGACGAACTCCCGATCCGTTACAGCGAGTACCCGCTGTACATGGCGCAGCTCGTCGCGCTGTACATCGCGCTGGCGGCGCCGCAGATGGTCTCCCTGGACCTGCGCCACCACACCACCCCGCTGTACTTCTCGCGCCCCATCGAGCGCGTCGACTACGTGCTGGCCAAGCTCGGCGCGCTGACCGCCGCGCTCTTCCTCTTCACCGCGATCCCGTTGACCATCATGTGGATCGGCGCGTTGCTCGGCGAACTCGACTTCGCCGACCAGACCCGCATGTACGGCCAGGGCCTGGCACTGGCGGTGATCTTCGCGATCCTGCACGCCTGCATCGCGCTGCTCATCGCCTCCTTCACCCCCCGCCGCGGCTTCGGCGTCGCCGCCGTCATCGCCGTGCTGACCATCCCCTACTTCGCGGTGGTCAGCGTGCAGTGGGTGCTCCACGACCAGGGCGGCACGACCGCCGTCACCTGGCTCGGCCTGCTCTCGCCGGGCACCCTGCTGGACGGCCTCCAGGCGGCGCTCCTGGGCGGCACCTCCAACTACCCGTCGGGCACCGAGCCGGACACCGCCGTCGGCCTGGTCTTCCTGCTGGTCGCGCTCGGTGTCTCCGCCCTGTGCGTGCTGCTCCTGTCGCGCCGTTACCGGAAGGTCGGGATCTGACCGTGGCCACCCTGCACATCGACAAGGTCTCCCGCTGGTACGGGAACGTCGTCGCCGTCAACGACATCAGCCTCGAGATCGGCCCCGGCGTCACCGGCCTGCTGGGTCCCAACGGCGCCGGCAAGTCGACCCTCATCCACATGATGGCGGGCTTCCTGGCCCCCTCCACCGGCCGCGTCACCCTGGACGACCGGGTCATCTGGCGCAACCCCGAGGCCTACCGCTCCATCGGGCTGGTCCCCGAGAGCGAGGGGATGTACGACTTCCTCACCGGCCGTGAGTTCGTGCGGGCCGCCGCCGAACTGCACGGGCTGCCCGAGCCCGGCGCCGCGACCGACCGGGCGCTGGCCACCGTGGAGATGGAGTACGCCGCCGACCGGCGCGTCTCCGGCTACAGCAAGGGGATGCGCCAGCGGGTCAAGATGGCCGCCGCCCTGGTGCACGATCCGACCGTGCTGCTGCTCGACGAGCCCTTCAACGGCATGGACCCGCGCCAGCGGATGCAGCTGATGGAACTGCTGCGCGGCATGGGGGCCGAGGGCCGCACCGTGCTGTTCTCCTCCCACATCCTGGAGGAGGTCGAGCAGCTCGCCTCGCACATCGAGGTGATCGTCGCCGGCCGGCACGCCGCCTCCGGCGACTTCCGCCGCATCCGGCGGTTGATGACGAACCGCCCGCACCGGTACCTGATCCGCTCCGACGACGACCGTGTCCTGGCCGCCGCGCTCATCGCCGACCCCTCGGTCAGCGGTATCGAGTTCGACGCGGCGGAGAACGCGCTGCGCGTCCAGGCCGGCGACTTCCTCCGCTTCGCGGAGCGCCTGCCCCGTCTGGCCCGGGACCACCGGGTCCGTCTGCTCACCGTCTCGCCCTCGGACGAGTCGCTGGAGAGCGTCTTCGCCTACCTGGTCAGCGCCTGAGGAGTCCGTCCGATGTCCGTCACCACCCAGAACCGGGCCGGCCGAGCACCCGCCGGACCGCGCCTCTACCACCCGACCGTCGCGCGGCTGACCCGTCGCGCGCTGCTGGGCCGTCGCAGGGCGCTCATCCTGCTCGCCCTGCCCGTCCTGCTGCTGATCATCGCCGCCCTCGTCCGGTTCCAGGCCGGGGTCGACGACCGGGCGGCCGTCGAGATCCTCAACGGCTTCGCGCTGGCCGCGATGGTGCCGCTGATCGGCGTCGTCGCCGGTACCGGCGCGATCGCCCCCGAGATCGACGACGGCTCCATCGCGCACCTGCTCGCCACGCCGGTGCGCCGTTCCACGATCGTCCTCACCAAACTGGTCGTCGCCATCGGCGTCACCATGCTCTTCACCGTGCCGTCGATCCTGCTCGCCGGCGTGTTGCTCAACGAGAACGGCCGGCGGATCGCGGTGGCCTTCGCCGTAGCGGCGGCGATCGCCTCGGTCGCCTACGGCGCGATCTTCCTGCTGCTCGGCGTGATCTCGCGCAACGCGGTGGTCATCGGCCTGATCTACGCGCTGGTGTGGGAGGCGTTGTTCGGGCAGTTGGTGCCCGGTGCGCAGACCCTCAGCGTGCAGCAGTGGTCGCTGTCCGTCGCGGCGCGGATCGCCGAGGGCGGGATGGTGACCTCCGAGGTGTCCCTGACACTGGGCGTCGTCCTGCTGTGCGTCACCACCGGCGCGGCGACCTGGTACGCGATGCGGCGGCTGCGCGCCCTCACCATGACGGGGGAGTGACCGCCCACCGGCGGGGTACGGCGACGGGCCGGGCCCGGGAAACGCGACGCGCGTTCCCCGGGCCCGGCCCGTCGCCGTACGTGGTTCGCCGTTGGTGTCGGCCGACTACAGCAGCCGCTCGAGCACCTCGGCGATGCCGTCCTCGTCGCAGCCGGAGGTGACCTCGTCGGCGACCGCCCGCAACTCCGGGTGGGCGTCACCCATCGCCACGCCGTGCGCCGACCAGCCGAACATCGGTATGTCGTTGGGCATGTCGCCGAACGCGATCGTCTCCTCGCCGCGCACGCCGAGCCGGCGTCCGGCCATCGACAGCCCGGTGGCCTTCGACAGTCCCAGCGGCAGCAGTTCCACGGTGCCGGGTCCGGCCATGACGATGCCGACCGATCCACCGACCAGCTCGTGCGCGGCGCCGGCCAGCTCGTCGTCCCCCAGCCCCGGGTGGCGCAGGTACAGCTTGGCCAGCGGCTCCGCCCACAGCTCGGCCCGGTCGGTGTAGGTCAGGGTCGGCAGGGCGCCGTCGCGGGCCGGCTCCACCGTGAACCCGGCCGGGTCCACGATCACCGCCCCGTCGATGCCGTCCCGGCTCGCGGCCACCCACATCGGTCCCAACTCGGACTCCAGCGCGGTGACCGCCCGGCGGGCGATCTCCCGGTCCAGGGTCACCGAGGTCAGCAGCCGGTGTTCACCGGCGTCGTACAGCTGGGCGCCCTGCCCGCAGACCGCCAGGCCGGTGTAGCCGAGCGCGTCCAGCACCGGGCGCGTCCAGGGCACGCCCCGGCCGGTGACCACGATGTGCAGCGCCCCGGCCTCCCGGGCGGCGCGGATCGCCTTGCGGGTGCGCGGTGAGACCGTGCCGTCCGAGCACAGCAGGGTGCCGTCGAGATCGGTGGCGACCAGCCCGAAGGGAAATCCCGTCGGGCCGCTCACGAGCCGGTCGTCCCGCCCGCCGCGCCGGTCCCGCCCGCCGTCGGCTCCAGGATCTCCCGGCCGGCGAGGTACGGACGCAGCACCTCCGGCACCCGCACCGCGCCGCCCGGCAGCTGGTGGTTCTCCAGCAGGGCGACGATGGTGCGCGGTACCGCGCACAGCGTGCCGTTGAGGGTGGCGAGCGGGCGGGTGGTCTTCCCCTCGCGCATCCGCACCCGCAGCCGGCGGGCCTGGAACTCGGTGCAGTTGGAGGCGGAGGTCAGCTCGCGGTACTTGCCCTGGGTGGGGATCCACGCCTCGCAGTCGTACTTGCGGGTGGCGGAGGCGCCCAGATCGCCGGAGGCGACGTCGATCACCCGGAACGGCAGCTCCAGGGCGGTCAGCCACTCCTTCTCCCAGCCGAGCAACCGCTCGTGCTCCGCCTCGGCCTCCTCGGGGGCCACGAAGCAGAACATCTCCACCTTGTCGAACTGGTGGACCCGGAAGATGCCCCGGGTGTCCTTGCCGTAGCTGCCGGCCTCGCGGCGGAAGCAGGGGGAGAAGCCGGCGTACCGCAGCGGCAGGCTCTCGGCGGGGAGGATCTCGTCCATGTGGTAGGCCGCGAGCGGGACCTCGGAGGTGCCGACGAGGTAGGCGTCGTCCTTCTCGAGGTGGTACACGTCGTCGGCGGCCTGGCCGAGGAAGCCGGTGCCCTCCATGGCACGCGGCTTGACCAGCGCGGGGGTGAGCATCGGAGTGAAGCCGGCCGCCATCGCGCGGGCGATGGCGGCGTTGACCAGGGCCAGCTCGAGCAGGGCACCGACGCCGGTCAGGTAGTAGAAGCGGGAGCCGGAGACCTTGGCGCCGCGCTCCATGTCGATGGCGCCCAGACGGGTGCCGAGCTCGAGGTGGTCCAGGGCGGGGAAGCCCTCGGCGTCGAAGTCGCGGATGGTGCCGTGCGTCTCGCGGACGACGAAGTCGTCCTCGCCGCCCACGGGTACCTCGGGGTGCACCGGGTTGCCCAGCCGCAGCAGCAACTCCCGCGCGGTGGCGTCGGCCTCGTCGCGCTCGGCGTCGGCGGCCTTGACGCCGGCCGCCAACTCACCGGTCCGGGCCAGCAGGGTGGCGCGCTCCCCACCCTCGGCACGGGGGATGAGCCGGCCGAGTCGCTTCTGCTCGGCCCGCAGCTCGTCGAAGCGACTGCCGGAGGACCGACGCCGCTCGTCGGCGGCGAGCAGGGCGTCGACGAGGTCGACGTCCTCGCCGCGGGCGCGCTGGGAGGCGCGGACTCGGTCGGGGTCCTCACGGAGCAGGCGAAGGTCAATCACGCCCCCAGGCTACCGGGGAACCCCGCCGGCCCGGGACCGCCGGTGTCGGGCCGGCGGGCCCCCGGGGGCCCCGGTGGACTTGTCACGTTCGGTCACGATGCGCGGACCAGGGGTGTTCGGCGGGGTCGGCGGCCGTGCGAGGGATGCAGGGCTGCCGGGGTGCGCGGTAGATCATGGGCGAATGAAGCGTTATGCCCGATTAGGGCTCTTTGTCCCTCATGTGGCAAATGGCGCGGAATGGTGGTCTATGCGGGATATGCTCGGGCCTGAGTTGATACTCCGCGATACCCGGATCTCCGCGTACATCCACAGCCGGTGACTCGTCCACATGCTTTTCCACAGGGCATCGCTCGAAGGTGTGGAAAACTCCGGAGGGGGTTGGTCGGCTCATGGTGATTCGCCCGGTTTGCCTGAGGGAATTCCGGTTTTGTCCCTTTTGTGGTCCCCCTCCAGTGTGACCTAAGTAAAACAGATTGACACGAGAGGGCGGAATCGACGCTGGGGATATCCTCGATCACCCTGGGGAGCTGAGGGTGAAATGTCCGCTTTGCGACTTCGTCAACATCGACTTATTCACAGGCGGGTGAAGCTTCCTGTGGAAAACTCGGCGCCGGCTGTTCACGAAGCGGAAAGTCCCGGGCGGGGGAGAGTTCGCCGGTCGGACAACGGCCGGCATCCCACCGGATGCCGGTCGGGAGCGCTCCGGGAGGATCGTCACGCCGGTGAACACGACGGGCCGGTCGGCACGGAACACCACGGGAAACCGGAACGATTCCCGTCCCCCCACACTCCCGGAACCCCGGCCCGGCGAAGTGTCGGGAGGGCCTCCGGCGGTCGCTCGTCCGATCAACGGGGAGGAGAGGGAACCCTACCCCGAATCCGCCCCGGTCCGCTCCCCGGGGAACGACCTCCAGCACGCCCCGGGGCATCCCGCGGCACCCCGGGACGGAGGGGCTCAGCGCGGCGGACGGACCTCGCCCGGCCGGCCGTCCAGGCTGCGGTGCACCCACTCCGCCGCCGCCACGAAGTCCGCATCCGTGGTACCGGGGTGAAGGGTGGGTCGCGCTCCGTCCGCGCGCGGGTACGATCCGAGGAAGCGCACCTCCGAGCAGAGCCGGTGCAACCCCATCAGGGCCTCGCCCACCCGGCGATCCGCCAGGTGCCCCTCACAGTCGATCTGGAAGCAGTACCGTCCGATACCCTCACCGGTCGGCCGCGACTCGATCCGCATGAGGTTCACCCCGCAGGCCGCGAACTCCTGCAACACCTCCAGCAGCGCGCCCGGCCGGTCCGAGCGCAGCCACAGCGCCACCGAGGTCTTGTCCGCACCCGTCGGCGCGGCCGGCCGCGAGGGCCGTCCGACCAGCACGAAGCGGGTCACCGCGTGCTGCGCGTCGTGGATGTCGGTGACCAGCGGCTCCAACCCGTACGTCACCGCCGCGAACTCCCCGGCGAACGCCGCGTCGAAGCGCCCCTCCTGCACCAGTCGCGCCCCGTCGGCGTTGGAGGCCGCCGACTCCCACTGGGCGTCCGGCAGGTTCCGCTGCAGCCACCGCCGCACCTGCGCCTGCGCCACCGGGTGCCCGGTGACCGTCTTGATCGCGTCCAACTCGGTGCCGGGGCGGGCCAGCAACGCGAAGGCGATCGGCAGCAACACCTCACGGTAGATCAACAGCGGTTCACCGGAGGACAGTTCGTCCACCGTCGCGGTCACGCCGCCCTCGACCGAGTTCTCGATCGGGACCAGGGCGCCCCCCGCCTCGCCGTTGCGCACCGCGTCCAGCGCGGCCGGCACCGATACCATCGGCACCAGTTCGCGGGTCGCGGCCTCCGGCAGCGTGCGCAGCGCGGCCTCGGTGAAGGTGCCCTCCGGGCCCAGATACGTATAGCGGCCGGCAGTCATGCCGCCACGGTAGCGGCTCCCCGGTGCCCCGGCCCGCTCGATCTCATCCTTCGAGCAGGCGTTGCCCGACGTATCCGCCGGGTTCGGCGCCGCCGGGCACCGCGAACAGGCCGCTCGCCTCGTGCCGGATGAACGCCGACAGCGCGTCCCCCCGGTCCAGCTTCCGCTGCACCGGCACGAAACCCAGCACCGGATCGGCCTGCCAGCAGACGAACAACAGGCCGGCGTCGGGGGAGCCGTCCTCCGTGAAGCCGTCGTGGTAGGAGTACGAGCGCCGCAGCATCGCCGCCCCGCCGTTGCTCTCCGGTGCCGAGACCCGCACGTGGGCGTCGGCGGGGATCACCGGCCGGCCCCGCTCGTCCACCGCCGCCAGGTCCACCGGCGAGGTCTCCCCGCCCCCGGTCAGCGGTGCCCCGTCGGTCTTCCGGCGGCCCAGGATCCGCTCCTGCGTCTCCGTCGGCTCCTCCTCCCAGGAGTCCAGCAGCATTCGGATCCGCCGGACCACCACGTAGCTGCCGCCCGCCATCCAGGCGGGCTCCCCGTCGGCGGGCACGAACACCCGCCCGGCGAAGTCCTCCTGTTCGGGACGGGGGTTGTTGGTGCCGTCGATCTGACCCATCAGGTTGCGGGGGCCCGATTCCCCGGAGGCCGCGCCGGGGGCCCGGTTGAAGCCGGCCATCCGGTGGCGCACCCGCGCGGTGCCGCCGGCGGCCCGCTGGAGGGTGCGCACCGCGTGGAAGACGATGGTCGGGTCGTCCGCCTCCACCTGGATCCACAGCTGGCCGCCGGACCGCTCCGGGTCCAGTGCGTCGGCGGAGAACTCCGGCAGCGGGTCCAGTGCCCGGGGCCGGGCGTCGACCAGGCCGACCGCGTCGAAGAAGTCGTGGCCGAAGCCGAGGGTGACCGCGAGACCGGAGGGTCCGGTGCCGCCGGCGACCCCGTTGTCCGCGTCCGGGGCCTCGCCCGCCATCATCGCCTCGGCCGCCCGGGACCAGCGCCGCAGCAGCGCCGCGGCCTCCCCGCGCCCCGCGCCGGGCAGCAGGTCGAAGGCCAGCAGTTCGCCGTGCGCGCGGGCGGGTCCGGTGATGCCCGGTTGGTGGGTGCCGTGGAAGTCGAGACGGGTGGCACCGACGGAGGAGAGCGGCGCGGTCCCGCCCGGGGCGTTCGGGTCGGCCGCCCCGTCGGGACCGGTGAGCAGCCTGCCGCCGCCGGCCCCGACGGCCAGGCCGGTCGCGCCCGCCGCGCCGGCCGTGCCGAGCAGGCGGCGCCGGGAGACACCGGCCCGCACGCCGGCGCCGGGGGCGGCCGGTTCGGGCCCGGTGCCGGCCACGCCGGGGGCGGTCCCGGCGGCGCGGGCGCGTGCGGCCTCGGCACGCGTCGGGCCGGGGCGCGCGGTGCCGTGGCGTGCGGTGCCGTGGCGTGCGGTGGCGGCGGTGGGGGTGGCGCTGTCGCCCTCGCCGGTGCGGGCGCTCCCGGCCCGGGCGGTACCGGGGCGCGGGGTGTCGGGGTGCGCGGTGTCGTCACCGGCGCCGTGAGACGGGGTGCCGTCGTCGCGCGGGGGGCCGGTGCGTGCGGGGCGGGTCCTTCGGAGGTTCACGGGATCAGCCGATCGACAGGATGTCGGTCTCGGTGATCTGGTCGATCTCCGAGGTCCGGATGGTCAGGGAGAGCCCCCATTCGCCGGGGCGCGGCAATTGCATGTCGGCCACCGTCCAGTGGCCGGTGTCGATCCGCAGCGGCTCGAAGCGCAGCGGTCCGATGTCCTCGGCCGGCAGCACCAGCGCCACCCGGACCTCCTCCACCGACATCGGTTCCCCGTCGGCGTCCACCGTGCGCACGTGCAGGACGTTCTCGCCGGTGACGGCGGGCTCCACGTCCACCAGCGCGGTCCCGGTGCCGTTCGGGCCGCCGGTGCTGAACGGCAGCTCCAGGGAGACGCCCTCCGCCGGTACGGCCGTCCCGGCCTCCGCCGGCGCGTCGGCGGCGGTGCGCGCCGGGGGCGTGCCGGTCAACGCGGTGGTCACCACCAGCACGACCACCGCGATGAGGGTCTCCGTCAGCACCGATCGGCGCAGGCCGGCCCGGTGGGGGGCGGCCGTCAGCTCCCGGCGTCTTCCGGCCCGCAGTACGGCGGTGCGCTGGCGGGCGAGCTGCGCCGCTCGCGCCGGATCCACCGCCGGCTCCTCGTCCCCGGTTCCGCCGACGGCGACCGCGACCGGCTCACCGGACCCCCCATCGGTGTCGTCACCGGTGTCCCGTCCGGCCCCGGGCCCCGGGGCGGGCCCGGCCGGCGCGCCCGGCCCGGGGTCGGTCAGGAGCGCGGTCCAGCGGCGCGAGATCCACGCCACGGCCAGCAACAACAGCACCAGCGCGACCTTGGCGACCAACAGTTGCCCGTAGTCGGTGGAGAAGAGCAGGTCCGCCGAGCCGACCTGTCGCCAGGACTGGTAGACGCCGGTGACCACCAGCAGCACCACGCTGCCGAAGGCCAGGCGGGAGAACCGTCGCACCGTCTCGCCGGGCAGGGCGGGGTCGCGGAACAACAGCAGTACCAGTGTCGCCAGACCACCCAGCCAGACGGCGGCGGCCAGCAGGTGCACGATGTCCATCGGGATGGCGACGGAGGTCTGCGGGCCGGTGGAGGCGTGCTCGGACAGCGCCCAGGTGGCGGCCAGGCCACAGGCCACGATGCCGCCGCCGACGGTCAGGCCGAAGGAGAGGTCGCGCCGGGCCGCCTCGCGGCGCTCGGCCTCGCTCCCACCGGTGTCCCCGGGGACACCGGGGACACCGGCGCCGTCCGTCGCGGACGGCTTCTCGACGGTGCCCGTTCCGGCGGACGCCGCCGTGTCCGCCGCCGTGTCCCCGTCCGTCGTCGCCTCCGCCGGTGGGACGGTCAACCGGGCCCAGGTGCCCAGCAGGACCGCCAGGAACATCCCCGCCGCCGCGAGCAGCAGCAGCCGGGAGACCAGGGCCGTGCCCCATCCCTCCGTCACCACGTCCCGCACCGCCGACAGCCGGGTGATGTCCGCCATCTCCCCGGTCAGGTACGGGGTGCGCAGCACCAGCAGGGCGAGGGAGGCCCCCGTCATCAGCGTCCAGCCCAGCACGATCAGTCGCTGCACCGGACGGAACCCCGCCGCCTCCGGCCGGCAGCGCAGCACGAAGGCCGCCCCGCCGACCAGCAGCAGGAATCCCGCGTACGCCGTCCACCGGGCGGTGTCGTAGAGGAAGCCCGGCAGGCCGCCCCCGACCGTGGTCTCCGGCATCGCCACGGCGGTGGGGGAGGGCGCCCCGATGGAGAAGGTGAACGCCCCGCCCACCGGGTGGCTGTCGGCCGAGACCACCTGCCAGACCACGGTGTAGGTGCCGTCCGGGAGGTCGGGGTTCAGGCCCACCGAGTAGGCGCCGGATCCGCCGGTCACCTCGCCGTCGTCGATCCGTTCCCCGGTGGGGTCGAGGACCCGGATCGAGTCGCCGGAGACGCCGACCTCCTCGGAGAAGGTCAGCTCCACGCCGACCGGGGCGTCGTCCAGCACGCTGTCCCGTTCCGGCGTGGAACCGGTCAGGGAGGCGTGCGCGGCGGCCGGGCCCGCGCCGGTCAGGACGGCGAGCAGTGCCAGCAGCGTCGCGCCGGCGAGGGCCACCGCGCGCCGGACGGCACTGGCCCGGCCGCCGTTCGGCGGGGGGAAAGGAGCCGGCCGGGGGATCGTGGGGTTGGGGG
>NZ_JAJUWS010000022.1 GCF_021390475.1 Streptomyces sp. ST2-7A | reverse complement strand
GAACGAGTGAGCACCAATTTTTCGTGGACGCCACACCCGCCGCGAACACCGCGCCGAGAGGTGGGTGGGCGGGTGGGTTGTTTCCCTCCCCGTACTTGAAAAGAACCGCAGGAAAACCGACCGGCGGAAAACCGCCCGCCGGTGAACCGACCACCGGCCACCACGACACCGGGGCCGGTGTCGAAATCCCGCCGGGATTCCCACCCACCCATCCGGCACGTCCCCGGCGATGTGCCGGCCACCGTGCGGAGACCGGCGGCACGGGGTCCGGAAAGACCACTCACCGCTCCTCCTCGGGTATCGCCCGGTAGGGGCGGGTGATGACCTCGCGGAACGACAGATGGCCCGGGTGGGACCGCAGATGCGCGAGCATCCATCGCGGGGTTGCCCCGGCCTCCGGGCCGGCCGGGCCGGACGCCCCGCACACCGCGCACCGGGCGGAGAAGAGAAGCGGCTCCGCGTCGGGCCCCTCGGCCGGCTCGATCACATATTCCCGGGGGTGGGGACGCCCCTCCGGTGCACCGCTCCCCCCACCCATCCCGTCGGCCGCCGGGGCGGGGGTGGAGGCCGACGCCGCCGACCGGCCCCGTGCCGGGTACGACAACGTTTCCGGGACAGGTTCCGGGCCGCAGGTCGCCCCACCACAGGTGTACAGCGGCTCCCCGGCGCCGTTCCGGCCCGCCTCGCGTCCGGGTTGCACCAGTTCGCCGCACCAGGCACAGCGTCGCAGCCCTCGCACCGGTTCGGGGAACAGGAGTGGGAGCCTCTGTCGCCGTCCCGGCCCCGCTCCCGGCCCCGGCCCCGGCACGGGACCCGTCCGTCCGCCCGTCCCGCCCTCCGCGCGCCTCCCACCACTCCCGTTCCCCCCGGCGCCCGATCCGCTTCCGTCCCGCCGTCCGCCACGGGTCTCCCCCTCGAAGCCCGGACAAGCCCTCATCCGCGAACCCCCTTCATCGCCCACACCGCGTGACACCTTGAGTACACACGACGCTACTCTGTGCCATCAATGGTTCGTGACCCCGGATGCGTTCAACGGGGTTTACGGCTCCTCACCGGGAGTGGGAGGACAGGTGACCGGACCGCGCGCCCGCAACGAAGCGCTGGTGGAAGCCCTTAGGGAGGCAGGGTTGACCTATGACCGTCTGGCGTCCGAGGTTCGGGCCGTGGCGAGGACGGCGGGTGAGGAACTGCGGACCAACAAGAGCGCCGTGGCGCACTGGGTGGGCGGTACCGAGCCGCAACCCCGCACGACCGTCTACGTCGCCGAGGCGGTCTCCCGTGCGCTCGGTCGGGAGACCACACCCTCCGAACTCGGTTTCGAGGATCCGGGAGACGAGGATCGATCCCGGGTATCGCTCGGCATGTACCCGGGAGCCGATCCCGTGGAAGTGCTACGACTCATCGGGGAGGCCGACATCCATCGCAGGCGTTTGCTCACCAACGCGGCCTACAGCGTCGCGGCGGCCGGTCTCCCGCTCGGGGTCGAGCGGTCCATCCCGGGTCAACGACGTGAGGAGTCCGGTGGTTTCCACGCCGGCCGCTCCGAGATCGACGCGGTGCGGGAGATGACGCGCATGTTCACCCGGATCGACGAACGGCACGGCGGGCAGCACGGCCGCACGGCGGTGGTGCAGTACCTGACCACGGACGTGGTCCGGCTGTGCCGCGCCTCCTTCACCCGGGAGGCCGACCGCGCCGACATGCTCGGGGCCGCCGCGGAAGTGGCCTACCTGTGCGGCTGGAAGGCCTACGACGCCGGGGAACACGGCCTCGCCCAGCGCTATCAACTCCAGGCGTACGAACTGACCATGGAGGCGGGAGACGAGGCGCACCAGGCGTTCATCCTGCGCATCCTGGCCCACAACGGCATGGACGTCAGGCGTCCTGAGCACACCCTCGACCTGGCGGACGCGGCCCTGTCCCGGGCGCGGGGAAGGGTCGAGCCGGCGACCGAGGCGCTGTTCGCCGTCACCCGGGCCAGGGCCCTGGCCAACGCGGGGCGCCCGGCCGAGGCGGCCCGTCAACTGCGGGCCGCGCAGGATCTCGTGCTGCGCGGGGACGAGACCGAACTGCCGCACTGGGCCGCGCTCTGGGGCAGCGCCCGGGCCTGCGTGTCGAGTCACACGGCCAAGACCGTGCGGGGAATGGGCGACCACGTCGCCGCCGAGCGTCACTACGCCGCCGCCGCGCGGGCGCGGCCCGGCCCGGAGTACCAGCGGATCACCGCCCTGACCCTCGCCGCACAGGGCGGTGAGCAGGCGGCGCTGGGCCACGTGGAACAGGCGTGCGGTACGTGGGGGCGAGCCCTGGACCTGCTGGAAGACGTGCGCTCGGCCCGGGCCGTGGACGCCGTGGACGGGATGCGGCGCACCCTCGTGCCGCTGCGCGGCCGGGGCGCCCGGATCGCCGAGGAACTGGACGAACGCGCCCGCGCCTGGCACATGTCCCACGCCTGAGGGGCACCTCGGGGGCCGGCCGACACCCTCGCGCGGGCCGGCCGCCGACGGCACCCGCCGCCATGGCGCGGGCGGCACCGTTTGCAAAATCTATAGACCGGTCTATTGTTGCCCCGTGAGCGAAACCAAGGGAGCCAGAACCAGCGCACGGCTGGCGGAATCGATGCTCGAACTGATCCAACGGAACGGCTACAGCGGCACGGGCCTCAACACCGTGGTGGAGCACGCGGGTGCCCCCAAGGGGTCGTTGTACTTCCACTTCCCCCGGGGCAAGGAGGAGCTCGGGGAGAAGGCCGTCGAACTGGCGGCCGAGCGCTTCGGCGCCCTCCTCGCCGACTCGGCACCGGAGCCGGCGACCCCGGGGGAGGTGGTGCGCCGTGTGATCGAGACCCTGGCCGGGATGCTCGACGACGCCGACTTCCAACTGGGATGCCCGGTCTCGGTGGTGACACTGGAGATGGGTGCGATCAACGAGCGGCTGCGGGAGGCCTGCGCGAACGCCTTCGAGTCGTGGATCGCGCCGGTGGCCGAACTTCTCGTCGCACACGGCCGACCCCGCGCCGACGCCCGCGCCCTGGCGACAGCCGTGGTCGGCATGGTCGAGGGGGCGGTGATCATGTCTCGTGCCCGGCGGTCCACCGAGCCGCTGCACCACGCGGCCCGGGCGCTCTCCGTACTGCTCGACCGGGACGGGGAGGCCACGGCATGAGCGCCGCGGAACGCCACGCGCTGGTGCTGGGCGCGAGCGGCTTCATCGGACGCCACCTGGTGCTCGCACTCGACCGGGCGGGCGTCCGGGTGAGCACGGCCGGCCGAAGCCCCGGATCCCATCAGCGGCTGGCCCGGTGGCTGGCCCGGCACGGACAGGACCGGGCCCCGGCCGACCTGCGGGTGGACTTCACGCGGCTGTCGCTGATCGAGGGCGAGTGCGAGGACGTCACCGAGATCCACAACTGCGCCGGTGCCTACCGGTTCGGGATGTCGGCGGACGAGGCCCGTCGCGCCAACGTCGACACCGTCCGCGCGGTCGTCGCCCTCGCGGCGCGGCTGCCGCGCCTGCGCCGCCTGGTCCAGGTCTCCGGATATCGCGTCGGCGGGCAGGACCCCGCTCCCTGGAGTGAGGAACGGAGACGGGAGACCTACCGGACCCTGGGTGCCTACGAGGCGTCCAGGGTCGAGGCGGACGCCGTCTTCCGATCCGAGGCCGAGCGGCTGGGCGTTCCCTGGTCCATCGTCAACCCGGCCAGTGTGATCGGTGACAGTGTCACCGGCGAGTCCGACCAGTACCTGGGGCTCGCGCAGACCGTGCGACACCTCTGGCAGGGCACGCTGGCGGCGGTGCCGGGCAACACGCGGACCTTCGTACCGGTGGTCGCCGCCGACCACCTCGCCCGATTCATGGCCCGGCTTCCGGAGGACGAGACCGCCGAGCGCGCCGCGTACTGGCTGATGGACGACGAGACACCCGCGCTGCCCGACCTGCTCGCGCTCATCGCGGCGCACTACCGCGTCGGGGCACCCCGTGCCCGGATCCCGGTGGCCCTGGTCAGGCGTCTGCCCCGATGGCTCACCCGGGCCGACCCGGAGACCCTGACGTTCCTCTCGGAGGACCGCTACCCGACCGACTCGGCACACGCCTTCGCCGCCCATCACGGGCTGACCGTGCCGGACACCGCCACGACGATCCTCCGCTGGGCCGACCATCTCGCGGCACACCGTTTCGGGGACGCGCCCCCGGGCGGCAGGCGGTTCACGACACCGGCCGGGGTAAGGACCTTCGAGCTCGGCGAACCGGACGCGCCCACGGTGGTGTTGCCGGGTCTGCCGGTCAACGCCGACACCTGGGCGCCGGTCGTCGCGGACCTGGGCGACGCCCGCGCCGTCGACCTCCCCGGGCTGGGCATGAGCGCGGGGGCCCGGGAGGACTGGCCGTCCTGGCTGGGCGCGCTGACGGGAGGGGCCGGCGCCCGTCACCTGGTGGGCCATTCCCTCGGCGCCGCCGCCGCCATCGAGGCCGCGACCGCCCGTCCCGGCACGGTGGACCGGCTCACGCTCGTATCGCCCTTCTTCCTGCAGGCGCCCCCGGCCCGCACCGCCACCCGGACGCCCGTGAGCCGCTGGTACCTGAGCCGGGTGTCCCCCGAAGGGCTGGCGGAGCGGCTGACGGGCACCACCGCGCACGCCGGCGCGCTGCGAACGAGCGTGGCGGACCTTCGTCGCGGCGGCGTCGCGGCCACCACCGCCCGGCTCCTGGCCGCCGGCGCACGACCGCGCCGGCGGGAAGACCTCCGGGCCAAGCTGCGGGAATACCCGGGGCACGTGCACCTCGTCGTGGGCTCCCGCGACCCGCTCACCCCCGAAGGACAGGCCCTGGCGGCCATGCTCTCCCGCGCCACCGTGACGGTCATCGACGGCGCCGGTCACCATCCCCAACTGACCCACCCGCGGGACGTCGCCCGGGCGATCCGTGCCCGCGCCCCCGCCGTGATACCGCGGGCGTGATCCGAAGGCCGGTGGCGGTCCCCTCCCGGACCACCACCGGACGGGTTTCCGCATGGCGGCGGTGCGTCCGGGAGTGCGGGGAACCGGGTGCTCGGCGGAATCCTCGCCCGGCTCCCACCGACCCGATGCGCCGGGCCCCCGGCTCACCCACGACCCGAACCAGGCGTCGTCGAGCCGGTGACCCGGGCTCACCGGGAGGGGCGCCCGACACCACGCTCTCCCACTCCTTCGGCCCGACACCCTTTCAACCTCCACGTGACGACGGGCAGGTGAAAGGGTTTCACCGACATCGTCGGTCCTCTCCGCGAAGGGGGAGTACGGAAACCGGACCCGGGGATCCGCCGCCGAACGATGGGACGTGTGGGACCGACACCCGGGCGAGGCGGCTTCCCCGACGACCACGAACGGAACAAGGCCGGAGGGATCCTCCGCGAGCAGGAGCCGGTGCCGATGCGGTCGTCCCCCCATGGGTGCGGCCATCCGGGTCCTCCCGGGTCCCGGGGACAACGGGGTCGCACTTCGATACCTTCGCCGCGTTCCCGGTTATCCCCGGTCCCGACGGCCACCCGGTCGGCCGGAACGGGCCGGGCCGGGGCGTTTTTCGGTGTCGTGTGTCGGAGGTGGCACGTACGGTGGGACCGTGATCGTCGAACTCACCCCGCTACCCATCCCCATCCCCCACCGTGACGAAGTGAACGCCCGCATCCGTCTGCTCATGGAGCAGCCGGCGGGCGAGGAGCGGACCCGTGAGTACGCGCGACTCCTCGCCCTGTGGGCGGCCGCCGGGCGTCCGGAGCTGGTCACCGCCGCCTGAGGTCGCGGCGGAAGAGGACGCGGAAGGCGGGTTCGGGTGCCGGGGCCGGCGCGGGCCCCCTCCCGACCTCCGCACCGGCCGGAACCCCGGACCCGACGAACCCGGTCCCTCATCGGTTCCGGGCCGATTCGATCCCGATCGAAGCCCGGGGCCGCCGGTGATCCGGGACCGGACCGGGCACCACCACGTCTTCGGTCGGTTCGGCCGTGGTCGCCGATCCCGTCGACGCGGGCTCCCGCCGGTCTCGCGGGCATCACGCGCGTGAAGGCCCCCGGACGAACCGGCGCGTGGGGGTTGGCCGACGACCACCGTCTCCACGGCCCCGGGAGGTTCGCCTCGATCAGCGCTCCCGACCAGCCCCCGCCGAGGACCCCGTTACGGGCGATCAGCTCCCCCGCCGCGCTGTTGGCGCCGGCCAACCCACCGCCGAAGGCCTGTACCTCCACCCGGAGCCGGGACAGCCACGGATGGTCCGCCTTGACGAACTGGTGGATATCGGGCGCCTCGTAGTAGATCACCCGCCGCAAGCCCTGCCGGCCCGGTTCTTCCGCTTCGCCACACACGCCATGCGCGCACCGTGGCGACACCGTGCGCCCGTGATGCGCCCAACGCAAGGAGAGCACCTGCGTGATTCGGTCGTTCCTCCAGCTCACACCGGGTGCACGGGAAGTGCCCGGAGCCGGATTCGAATCCGACCTAGTCACCCCATCTGACCAGGGAAAATGTCACCGTCGGCGATAACCGCAGCACCCGGACACCCGAAATGGCCCGAACCGGCCCGCATGGGCCCGCGTCCCCCCGCGCCCGTGCTCCCACGGGAGCACCGGCGGGAGCAGCGGCGGGAAAGCCGGGGAACGCCCCCGGGGGCCCGACACCCGTCGAGCCCCCGGAACCCCCCTCGGCGATCGTCTGCCGTTATCGCGTCAGCCGCAGGTCCCAGCCGGTACCGTCCGGCCCCTCGGCGGGCACCAGCACCGGCCGGTAGTCCCCCCGCGACGGGCACCCGGCGGCACGCCACCCCTCGATCCAACCCCGCACCACGGCCAGGGACGGGGAATCCGGGGCGTCCGCGATGATCCGCCCGTCCTGGGTGAACGCCGCCGCCGAGCCCGACGTGGAGTGGCCGAATACCATCCCGGCGTCCAGGCGGGCCACGGTCAGGCCCTCATCCCCCGTGGCCGCCGCCCAGTACTGCACCGGCTTCCACGGCACCTCCCCGGCCGACTCGACGTACCCCGGTTCGGCCAGGCGCTCCAGCGTGGCGCGGGCACCGGAGTGGTGCCAGTCGTCCCGCTCCCGCCACGCGACGGACACCCACCGGTGCCCCGACACCCGCGTCTCCCAATCGACCCACCGGCCCGGCGCCTCCAGGTCCACCTTCGGCGCGGCGGTGGCGTCGATGTAGTTCCCGCCCATGACGGCCTCGACGGTCGGCCGGCCGTCGGTGACGACCAGGACGGCGAGCACGGTCACCTCCGGCACCCGGGCGATCGGCAGGGTGGCCACGATCCGGCACCCCTCCCCGGCCTGGTCCACCCACGCCTTCGGCAGCAGCGGCGGCGCACACCATGCCCCGATCCGGTCATACGGCCCGCCTGCCGGGTAGCCGGCCACGCCGTCGACGGCGTGGCAGCGAACGTTCACCACCCCGCGCCGGCGGTGGATGAAGTTGGCCCACCGGGTGAGGAAGGGGTCGATATCCAGGCTGACCACCCGCCCGGACGGGCCGACGAGTTCGGCGAGCAGGGCACCGGAGTAACCCGACCCGGTGCCGATCTCCAGCACCCTCATGCCCTCGCCCGGGGCCAGACTCGACAGGTCCCGGTGCACGAACACGGGGTTGGTGCGGTGCACCGTCACCCCGCGCTCCTCGTGGTGGGTGTAGTGCCCCTCCGGCACCACCTCGGCCGCCCGGGCCACCCCGGGGCCCACCGGCACGTCAACAACAGGTGCGCTCAACGCGTTCACTTCCTCTTTCTCCGGTTGCTCTCGTTCACTCAACGGGCCCGGCCGCGCGCAGGACACGAGACCGGGCCCGGGTCAGATGGACAGGGCCGCGAAGTGGTACCAGCCGCCGGCGGTGTCCTCGCCCACCGGCCCGTGACCGGGCACCTCCACCCAGGCGTGGTACTCCACCGGCGGCGGCACGAACCGCGCCCCCAGGCACCACACCAGGTGCCGGCGCAGGATCGCGGCGGCCAGCACCGCGCCGAGGCTGGTCTCCACGCACGCAATACGCACCGGCCAGCGCCGCCCCACGTACCGCACGGCCGCCACCAACTCCTCGCCCCGCCCCGGCTCGACGCGGCCCCGCCCGAAACACCGGGCCAACCGGACCGCGCGCACGGTGTGCCGAAACGGCAGCCGCAGCAACACCACCGCCACGGCCAGGCCGAGGCGGGCCGCGCACCGCTCGACGAGTGTCCCGGCCCGGGGCGCCCGGTGGGCGCGGATCAGGCTCACCGCCACCACCCCCACCCGAACCGGCGCCGCACAACGGGTTCGTCCCCCGCCAGACCGGCCGCAGTGAGGGCATCGGCCACCGCCGCCACATCGGCCGCCGCCCGCCCGGCCGGGAGGTTGTACCGCGCGGCATACCGCTCCACCGCCCCCTCCCTCCCGGTGGACGCGCACAGGAACGCCACCGCCGCCGCGGCGGTCGGCGACAGGTACGTCCACCGCCCCGTGCGTTCATCCAGGACGGCCCCGCCCTCTGCGGTCACCGCCGCATGGACGTGCTCACGCAGTCGCCACACGACCGGCCACCTCCTCCCACCACGCGGCGGGCCGCACATCGAGCTGCCGCAACCACACCTCCGTGGCGACCGCCAGGTGCAGCGAGCCCTGCGGGACGCGCTGCCCCGCCCCGGCCAACCGCAGCACCGCCTCCACAGGCCCGGGGGTGAGAAGGCCGAGCGCGGCCAGCCGCGAGGCCGGGCCCAGCAGCTCGGCGATGGTGTCCGCGTGCCCGACCAGGCCCGCGTAGGAGACGCCGTTGAACCCCCCCTTCGTCACCCGGGACAAAACGAAGCCGGGGACGGGGCCGTTGGGGAAGGCGGCGGCCAACAGCGGCTTGTAGGCCCCCGGGGCGCCGCGCTCCTCGGCCGGCACCGCCAGGCAGGCACGGATCACCTCGTTGTCCAGGTACGGGGCGGCCACCTCCACCCCGAACCCCTCGGCGATGGCCCGCCACCCGTTCATGTCCGCTCCCAGGTGCAGCAGGTCCGCACGGTCCATCCACCCGGACAACCGCCCCGGCCCCACCATGGCCTGCTCGACGGCCAAGCCCAGGGCCTCGGCGAGCCCGTCGCGGACCGGCTGATCCATCCACCGGGCACCGGCCAACAGCGGCACCCGGGACAGCGGCACCCGCTGCCCCGGAATCCACGGACCGGCCGGGGCCCGCAGCTCCGCCACCGCATCCCGCGCCACCCCGGAGGAGTCGGTGCGGGATGCCCGATGGGCCCGCCACAGCACACCCCACGGCGACGTGCGGCCGACACGGGCACGGACCTGCGCGTGGGACAGCGCCGTACCCCACCGCCGTTCGCGCAGCAGGTCCGGCAGGTAACCCGTCGCGGACAACACGGTGTCCCCGCCCGTGCCCGCGAAGTGCACCCCCGCACCGCCCCCCTCGACGGCGGCGGCAAGGACCACCCGCTTGATCCCCGCCGTCACCGCGTACGGGTTCGGCGCGTCGGTGACCGGCAGGTGGGCCAGGTCCTCCAGGCCGCTGTAGTAGACGGTGCCCGGGCCGCCGGTGACCACGCGGTGCCGCACCCCCGGCACCGTGGCAGCCGTGCGCCGGGCATAGGCCAAGTCATCGTCACGAAGACGCGGGTCGGTGAACGTCGTCGCCGTCACCTGCCCGCGTTCGGCGGCCAGGCACGCCAGGGTCGTGGAATCCAGCCCGGCCAGATCGGCACTCACCGCCCGCCGGCCATCGATCCGCGCGGCGACCGCACCCCGCAGCGCCTCGCCCACCACCGGCCCGGCCTCCACCATCGGCACCGGCTCGTACTCCACCGGCTCGAACCGCTCCACGGACGGAACACCGGCATTGAGGCGCAGGAGCCATCCCGGCGGAACCCGATGCACCCCCTGAAACGGGGAACGCCCGGCCAGGAGATCGGGCTGCCCGATCGCCAGGTGCGCCGCCAGGGCCACCGCATCGACCGGCGCCCCGTCCAGAGCGGCCAGCGCGGAGGCAGCGCTCGCCCACCACACCCCGCCGCCCGACTGCCGCCAGTACACCGGATGCTGCCCCGACAGATCCCCGATCACCACCGTCAACGGCCCGTGCTCCGCGATGACCAGGTAGGACCCCGGCCAGTCGGTCAGTTCCCGCCAACGCCCGGACCGCACCGCCCGCAACCCGGCAGCGAGCCGGTGGTCATCGGCCCCGCATGCCCCGATCACCGCCAGCGCCGCATCGCCCGCGCGAACGGCCCGCACCTGCCCCGGGGGCCGGCCCACCGTCCACACCGCGTCCCAGCCCGGCACCGCACGCCCGGCCACCGGCCGGACCGGCGGCCCCGAGCGGCCCACCCACCCCGTGCACCACCTCACGACATCACCCACTCATTACTCGTTCCGGACACCACACAGGCCGGGCCCGGAGGGGACGCTGCCCTCCCGGACCCGGCCCACACCGCGTGCGTCAGTCGTCCTCGGTCTTGACGTACTGCGTGTCGTCCGCCGAATCGAAGTTGTTCGACCCCAGCGTCACCGCCACGACGTCACCGGCCTCGACAACGACCGGCGCGGCGTAGACCTCGGTGGTCTGCTCCATCTCCCTCACCTCCCCCATCACCTCGATTGCGGCGGCCTCTTGCCGCCGCCTCGGTCTTGGACCGGGCCCGGGCAGGACGGCCGGCCAACACGTCCCGCCCGGGCCCGGGGTCTCTATCGGCGCCCGGCTTCCTCGAGCACCCGCGCCCGCAGCCGCGCCAAACACTCCGCGCAGCCGTACAGGTCGGCCCGCTCCACACCGACCTCCACCGGGCCCACCCACTGCACCGGCAGGCCGGTCCGTTCACAGCCCAGCCAGCACCGGCCGGTCTCCCACCAGCCCGGCCCGGGCAGCGTCCGCGCGCACCGTGCCGCCGATATCCGATCCGCCGTCACAACCCCCCACCCCCCTCGACCACGGTGCGGGTGCCGCCGAACTCCGAACGGTCGGTCAGCCACATGCGCTCACCCCCGGGGAAGTCCAGGCGCGCACCGGTGATGGTGCGCACCACGTTCTCCACCCTCATGGGCCGGCCACCGACGACGAGCACGTCCCCGCGCCGCGCCGATGCCCGCGTGATGACCACGGACTCCACCCGCTCCGCCTCGTCACCCCGGGCCGTCACAGCCAGTCCCCCGGCACCGCCCGATACGGCCGGGTGACGACCTCCCGGTACGTCAGATGCTCGGAATGCGCCCGCAGATGGGCGAGCATCCAATCCGTGCCCGCTTCCTCACCCTCCCCGGCCGCGCCCGTCTCCTCGCACACCGCGCACTGCGCGGCGTACGCGATCGGCTCCCCGTCCGGCTCCCGGTCCGGCTCGATGTCGTACTCCCGGAACCGGAACCGCCGTGCGGCCTCCCGCTCCTGTTCGGGCGGGGCCGGTCCTCCGCACGTCGGCCCGCAGACGTACAGGGGGTCCCCGGCCGCGTCCCGCCCGGCCTCCCGGCCGGACTGCACCAACTCCCCGCACCGCGTGCAGCGGTGCAGGCCCCGCACCGGGTCCGGATGCACCGGCCCCCTCGGCGGTCTCGCAGGTGACGTCTCGACACTCGACACATGCTCAGTAACGTGATGTGCGCTCACCGTCACCATCATGCCGACACGAAAAAGCCCCCGACTTTCACCGATTGATGAAAGTCAGGGGCCTTGCCGTGTGCTACCGGCCCGTTACACGCCGACCCACCGGGCATAGCCCCGCAGCTTCGCCGACGGCGTCCCCCGCGCCCTCAACAGCGCGTGCACCGTCTCCCGCGTCGTCGGGTGATATCGCGTCTGCGCCGGCGCCGCGTGTCGCGCCCGTTCCAACGCCGCCAGCGCATCCTCCCGGCGCCCCATCAGCTCATAGGCCCGACCCATGTCCATGTGGTGATGACTCTCCCGGTTCTTCGCCCACCCGGCCGGCATCCGGATGCCCTCGCCCATCTCCACCATCCGCCCCACCTCCCCGAGGTCCAACTGCGTGCTGGCCGCGTGCAGCTCCACGTTGGTTGAATCGAAGATCAGCCCATAGGGGTCCGGGCACCCGGCCAGACGAGCGGCGAGCCCCCGGGCCTCCCCGATCCGCGCCGCGACCTCACCAGCCGCTCCCGGTGCTCCGGTCCGGGAATGCAGCACCGCGCTCTTGAGATACAGCGCCCCCCGCACCGACACGGCCCGGGAGCTCCCCCGCCGCACCGGCTCCTCAAGGAATCTCTCCACCCGGCTGATCTCGCGCAACGCTATTTCGGCGAAGCCGTGGTGAAGGAAATACTCCGACCGGTAATAAACCACCGCCGCGGAAAGGTAGGGGTCGCCGGCGTGCGGGATGGTCTGCTGCATCCGGTCCAGCGCCAGCAGGCTCAGGTCGGTGAACCCGAGCTTCCCCGCGAAGGAGCGGGCGAGCCGGTACGCATCGGCAAGGACCCGGTAGGCCGCCTCCCGCTCCCGGCCCTCCGGCACCCGATCCACCACCACCAGCAACTCATCGATCAGCCCCGGAACCTCCGTGCCGATCGGCATGTACTCCCCCAGCAGCCGCGTGGCATCCAGCCGCGCCACGTCGGCCCGGATCGCCGCCAGCGGCCGGGGCTCGATGTCCTCGCCCGGCAGCATCGGATTGGCGATCGCCTGCCGCAACGGCTGGACGAGAATCTCCAACTCCTCAGCCTTCAAAGCGTCCAGGTACGGCTGCCCGGTCAGTTCCGTCACCGGCACCCGCAGGGCCCGCGCACAGGCCGCCGTCACGATCGGAGAGGCCGCCAGATGTCCGGACTCCACCTTCGAGATCGTGGACACCGACAGCCCCGCACGCTGCGCCAACCCGTGCTGCAACCAGCCCCGCGCCTTGCGCACCGTCTTGATCCTGGCCCCCACCGATACCGGCTCCGGGGCACCGGTGTGTTTGTCAGTCGCATGTGTCATGCTGACTCCTGTTCTGACTCGACACCAGAACGGTACCCCTCCCGATGTGCGCTGCGGAGGGTTCATCTCGGCCCCGGCCGCCCCCACGGGCGGCCGGGGCCGATGTGGTCTGTGACTGTCCGTGCCGGGAAGTAACGTGGTTGCGTGGCCCACCAGACCAACCCCGTGCCCGTGCCGTGCCGGGACGAGGTCAACGCCCGTATCCGCGCGCTCATGGACCAGCCGGCCGGCGAGGACCGCACCCGCGAATACGCCCGTCTCCTCGCCCTGTGGGCCGCCACCACGCCCGGACCCGCCACCCTCGTCACCGCCGCCTGAACGGAAGACACCATGCCCCACCACGCCGAGGCCGCCGCCCCGGATCCCCTGCTCGACGGTCTCCTCGGCATTCAGGAGGCCCCGAGCGCACCGCCGCGGCGCTCCGCCGGACCGCCGAGGGCATGACCCGCAGCGGCACCCTCAGCCGGGGCCGGTCACGGGGTCCACTCCTCGCGGTGGTCGGGGTGGTCGGACCGCTCGGCGGCAAGGGCCACCAAGACGAGCCGCAGGACCCCGAGTGCGGCCCGGGCCGCACTCCTCACCACCAGCTCCGGTGACGCCGCATCCCACACCGACTCCTCGCACATCGCGAGAACCGACCCCATGGCCTCCACACGCCGCAACGCGCGGCCCGGATCGTGGTGGGCAGCGTGCCGGGCATCACCCGCAGTGCGGAAACCCCCGGCCCCGTTGCCCGCCAGTTCGGCCACCGGGAGGACCTCGAAGAGCTTGGGCTCGCCACGTCTTGCGGTGATGGTGGATCTCGGCCGTCCAGTGGAGTGCGCCGGCCACCCGGGCTCGCGCCTCGACCTCGTCCAGCCGCCGGCGGAGGAAACGGATCAGATCGGTGTCATCGCTCACCGACCCATCATCCACCCGCCCCCCTTCCCGAGCGCAGTCCTCCGCCATCGGATCCGGGCACAGCCGCTCCAGCCGCGCGTTGGCCGTATCGACCGCATCCCGCAGGGAGTCGCCGCCGTTGGGGTGCAGCTCGTGCCCGACCTGCCCACCCACCGCCCGATCCGCTCCATCAGCCCGGACCGAGCAGGCACCCCCGGCCGCCCCGGCTCCCCACACCAATCCCCAAGGAAGTGATCCACGCGCCGGCTCAGGGACCGGGTCGTTCCTCCAGCTCACACCGGGTGCACGGGAAGTGCCCGGAGCCGGATTCGAACCGGCACGACCGCGGAGGGTCAACGAGTTTTAAGCTCGCCGTGTCTGCATTCCACCATCCGGGCACGAACCCCGGGCCGTGTTGGGCGCCCGCACCCGAGGGGTGTGTGCGCTCCGCAGCTTATCCGTCACAGGACTTGCGAACAGCCGCCTCGGAGAACGAGGTTGTCTGATTTTATGGCCAACTGATGACCCATCAGCACACCCCTCCAGTCGGGAAGGGGCGGACGCCCGCGTTCCGCTCCGGCGCGATCGGAGAGAATGACGCGATTTCGCCGGGTGCCGGTTCGACTACCGGCCGCTCATCACCCGTATGGGGTGAATACGCGTGTTGAACGGGTGGTGTTCGAAGTGGAGGTCGGCCCGAGCGGCGCACGATGGAGCGGATCGGGGCGGAACGAACGGGCCGAAGTACCGGTCACGGCCGACGACTCCGCAGCGCACCGACGGCACGAGGCGACCGATGCCCGGGGCGGAGGGGGCACCGTGACATCCCGGGCCGAACCGTCTCCCGGGTTCGGCGTCCGGCCGGCACGCGGCGTCGACCTCGGCATGATGGTCGCCCGCAGGACGGTGGGCCGCCCGGCGGGGAGACCGGGGAGTCGGTTCGCCGCCGATCCGGCCCCGTGGTGGGCCGGCCGGAAACAGGGGGGATGACGGAAATCATCGGCCACCCCGGCGGCCACCCCGGGGCCCGACGGGGGCCGCCGGTCGGGCGTCGGTCACCACGGGATGTCCGACGGCCTTCGACAGCCGACCGACGTCGGGGCTCCGGAAACGGAAACGGCGTCGGGCCGGCGCGCACCCCCGGTAGGGGTGCGCGCCGGCCCGACGCGATGTCACACGATCACCCGGGGCCCTCCCCGCAGGGGGCCGGCCGTGGGGCGCCGTTCAGCCGACCTTGGCGTCGGCCTTCTTCCGCTCACCACCGGCGGGGCTCTTGGCGTCCCGGGGAGCCGGTGCCCTCCCGGCCGAGGCGGCGACCGGCGGGCGGGCGGCCTCGTAGAACTCCTCGCGGGGGTTCTCCATGGCGCCCAGCGAGACGACCTCGCGCTTGAGGAACAGCCCCAGCGTCCAGTCGGCGAAGACCCGGATCTTGCGGTTCCAGGTCGGGACGGCCATGCCGTGGTACGTGCGGTGCATGTACCAGGCCAGCCGGCCGCGCAGCCGGATGTTCAACTTGCCCAGGCGGATCATCGCGACGCCCTTGCGCAGGCCGAGACCGGCCACCGCGCCCTTGTTGGCGTGCTTGTACTGCTTCTGGGGGAAGCCGCGCATGGCGCTGATGACGTTGTCGCCGAGGACCTTGGCCTGGCGCAGCGCGTGCTGGGCGTTGGGCGGGCACCAGTCACCCTCGCCCTTGACCAGGTTGGGTACCTGGGCGTTGTCGCCGGCGGCCCAGATGTGGCCGGTCCCCTTGACCTGGAGGGTCGGGTCCACGTCCACGTGACCGCGCGGGCCCAGCGGCAGGCCGTAGCGGGCCAGCACGGGGTTCGGCTTGACGCCGGCGGTCCACACCAGGGTGCCCGCGTCCATCTCCAGATCGTTGGAGAGGACCACGTGGCCGTCCACGCAGGACTTCAGCGAAGTGCCGAGGTGAATCTCGATACCGCGCGCGGCCAGGTGCTCACGACCCCACTCCCCGAGCTTGGGACCGACCTCGGGGAGGATCCGGTCGGCGACGTCCACCAGGACGAATCGCATGTCCTCGCGCGAGATGGAGGGGTAGTACTTCGTGGCGTCGCGCGCCAGGTCCTCGACCTCGCCGATGGTCTCGGCGCCGGCGAAGCCACCGCCGACGAAGACAAAGGTGAGGGCCTTGCGGCGGATCGCCTCGTCGGTGGTGGAGTCCGCCTTGTCCAGCTGCTCCAGGACGTGGTTGCGCAGGCCGATGGCCTCCTCGACGCCCTTCATGCCGATGCCGTTCTCGGCGAGGCCGGGGATCGGGAAGGTGCGGGAGACCGCGCCCAGCGCGACGATCAGATAGTCGAAGGGGATCTCATAGGCGTCACCGACGAGGGGCGCGACCATGGCGACCTTGCGGTCCTGGTCGATCTCGGTGACACGGCCGGTGAGGACTTCGGCGCGGGGCAGCACCCGGCGCAGCGGCACCACGACGTGCCGGGGGGAAATGCTGCCCGCAGCCGCCTCGGGGAGGAACGGCTGGTAGGTCATGTACGAACGCGGATCGACGACGGTGACGGTCGCCTCGCTGTATCGCATCTTCTTCAGGATGCGGCGGGCGGCGTACAGACCGACATACCCGCCACCCACGACGAGGATTCGAGGACGCTCCGTGGTGCTCATGCCTCGAGTATCCCCCCGCCCGGGGAGGGGGGCTCGTGAGGGGCTTCACAAGCTCCCCGGACACTTCTGTTATACTGCGCACCCCCTTGTTCGTGATCATGGAATCGCTTGACGACCGGGGCCTCCGGGAGGCACGCGTCTCCGGACGCAAGCCCCCGTATGAGCTGCGTAAATATCAGATCGAGGAGACCGGTCACACCTCGACGTGAGGTCGGCTTCACCCCGTCGCAACCCGGATGTCACGCGGTGATCACCGGAAGTCCGGGGGGCCGTTCGGGGCCTCCCGGGGGCCGAACGGGGGCTTCCGGGCCCCCTTGACGCCCCCGGACCCCCGGATGGGGGGATTTCCCATGTGAACAACTTCACGAAGTTTCCGGAGCGAGGCGGGCAGGCCGCGTGTCGCGGCTCCCCGAAGGGACCCGAGCGACCGGCGGACCACCTCGGAAGCCGGCCACGACACCCCCGGCACGGCGGTGGGCGGTGAACCCCCGACGGCCCGGGCGGGGTCCGCCCGGGCCGTCGGGGACCACCCCTCAGTCGGCGAGTCGGGCCGTCACGGACCAGGCGATGCCGTCGAGGATGTCGTGCTCGCTCGCGATCACCTCACGGGCACCGGTCCGCTCCATGATCGTGTCCAGGATCAGCGCGCCGGCGCCGATCACGTCCACCCGGCCCGGGTGGACCACCGCCCGCTCGGCCCGCTCCGCGTGGGTGGAGGCCAACAGTCGGTCGGTGACCGCGCGGACGGTCTCCCGGTCGACGCGGGCGTGGTGGATGGCCTCGGAGTCGTACTCCGGCAGATCCAGCGCCAGGGCGGCCACGGTGGTGACCGAACCGGCCAGACCGATCAGGGTTCCCGCCTCCCCCAGCGACACCACCTCGGCCGCGCGGTCCAGGCCGGCCAGGATGTCCGCCCGCAGCGCCTCCCGACGCCCGGCGTCCACCGGCTCGACCGGGACCCCGTCGCGCACGAGGTGGCGCTCCGTCAGGCGCACGCAGCCGATGTCCACGCTGCGGCCGGCCCGCACCGCGCCGCCGAACTCCCCGAGCACGAACTCGGTGGACCCGCCTCCGATGTCCACCACCAGGGCGGGGCCGGGCAGGTCGTCACGGCCGACCAGTTCCCGGGTGGCGCCGGTGAAGGAGAGCCGCGCCTCCTCGTCACCGGTGATCACCTCGGGTTCGACACCCAGGATCTCCCGGACGCCGTTCACGAACTCCTCGCGGTTGGAGACGTCCCGGGAGGCGGAGGTGGCGACGAAGCGCAGTGCGCCGGTCGCCACGGCGTCGGCGCCCACACCGTGCCGCTCGAGCGCCTCGGCGTACTGCCGGCAGGCGGCGAAGGTGCGCTCCAGCGCCTCGGGGGCGAAGGCCCCGGTGCGGTCCACGCCCTGGCCGAGCCGGACGATCTCCATCCGGCGGTCCAGGTCGGTGAGGGTGCCGGTGACGGTGTCGATGTCGGCGATCAGCAGGCGGATGGAGTTGGTGCCGCAGTCCACGGCGGCGACCCGGTGGATGGTCATCGATCCCCTCGCGTTTCCCCGGTGATGTCGGGAGTCCCGGTGATGTCGGGAGTCCCGGTGATGTCGGGAGTCCCGGTGGTGTCGGCGGTTCCGGTGATGTCGGCGGTCCCGGGCCCGGTTCCGGCCGGGACGCAGGGTCCCTTCCGCCACCACTCGGGCAGCATGGCCAGTGCCTCGTCCCCCAGTGGGTTGACGCCGGGCCCCGCGACGAGGGAGTGCCCCACCAGTACGTGCAGGCACTTGACCCGATCGGGCATCCCGCCGGCGCTGGGGAAGCCCTCCAGCACCTCGATGGCGTCGCGGCGGGCGAGGTAGTCCTCGTGGGCGCGGCGGTAGGCGGCGGCGAGGTCGGGGTCACCGGCCAGCCGCTCGTTCATCTCCCGCATCACGCCCTCGGACTCCAGGGTGCCGATCGCGGAGGCCGCCCGGGGGCAGGTGAGGTAGTAGGTGGTGGGGAAGGGAGTGCCGTCCTCCAGGCGGGGGGCGGTCTCCACCACGTCCGGGTTGCCGCACGGGCAGCGGTGGGCGATGGCGCGCAGCCCGCGCGGGGGCCGTCCCATCTGCTCGCGGAAGGCCGCGATGTCCGCCTCGGTGGGCGGCTGCGACTCGGTCTGCGGGGGTGGGGTGTGCATGACGGGTGGGGTGTCTCCTCGATCGTTCCGACGGCCCGCGACGATCCACGACGGCCGCCCCCGGGCTCTGCGGGCCGGCGGGCTCGGCCGATCCCCGCGGGACCCTTCGGGTTCAGCGGGACCGGTCGGCGCGGTCCACGCCGTCCCAGAGGTTGTCATACCAGGGGCGGGCGACGGCGCCGCGCCCGCGATCGGCGCGTTCGGGTTCCTCGACCGCTTCGGCGGCCTCGGGCATCACGAAGCCGTACTCGCCGGGCCGTACCCAGTGCAGGTGACGGCGGGCCTGTTGTTCGACGTAGGCGGGGTCCTGCCAGCGGGCCTTCTCGTCGCGCAGTTGTTCGACGCGCTCGCGAGCCTCCTCCGCCAACCGCTCCTGCTCGGCGATCTCCGAGCGCTGGGAGATGTACTGGCGCAGCGGGTAGGCCAGGGCCACCGCCAGCGCGCAGACCACCAGGGCCAGCAGCGCGGCCCGTCCGGTCAACCGACCCCGACGGGCGGGGCGGCGCAGACGGCGGCTCTGCGCACGGTAGACCCGGGCCGCGGCCTGCTCGCCCAGCACCTTGATGCGGGTCGTGGTGGAGAACCTGCCCCGCCCCTCGGCCACCCGCTCCTCCTCCGTCGGTCTCCCTCGGTCCCCGGTGCCCGGGCGGGGCCGAACCTCCCGGTCCGAACATGCCGAACGGCCCGAACAACCGTCCCCGGCCACCGTACGGGACGGTGACCGGGGACGGGACGGCGACAGGCTGCCGGGGCGGCGGGAGGCGGCGTCGGGGGGCGGGCGCGTCCCGGTCGGCCGGCGGGGGGTGTCAGCCCTGCGGGCGGAAGCGCGGGAAGGCGCTGCGACCGGCGTAGACGGCGGCGTCCTCCAGCAGCTCCTCGATGCGCAGCAGCTGGTTGTACTTGGCGACGCGCTCGGAACGGGCCGGGGCACCGGTCTTGATCTGGCCGCAGTTGGTGGCGACGGCCAGGTCGGCGATGGTGACGTCCTCGGTCTCGCCGGAGCGGTGGGACATCATGCAGGTGTAGCCGCTGCGGTGGGCCAGCTCGACGGCGTCCAGGGTCTCGGTCAGGGAACCGATCTGGTTGACCTTGACCAGCATGGAGTTGGCGATCTTCCCGTCGATGCCGCGCTGGAGCCGCTCGGGGTTGGTGACGAACAGGTCGTCACCGACCAGCTGGACGCGCTCGCCCAGGCGGGCGGAGATCTTCGCCCAGCCGTCCCAGTCGTCCTCGAACAGCGGGTCCTCGATGGAGACCAGCGGGTAGGCGTCGACCAGCTCGGCGTAGTAGTCGGTCATCTCCTCGGCGGTCCGGGACCGGCCCTCGAACTCGTAGGAGCCGTCCTTGTGGAACTCGGAGGCGGCGACGTCCAGGGCCAGGGCGATGTCCTGGCCGGGGGTGTAACCGGCGCCCTTGATGGCCTCGAGGATCAGGTCCAGGGCCTCGCGGTTGGAGCCCAGGTCGGGGGCGAAGCCGCCCTCGTCGCCCAGGCCGGTGCCCAGACCGCGCTCCTTGAGCACGGACTTGAGCTTGTGGTAGACCTCCGTGCCCCAGCGCAGCGCCTCGGAGAAGGACTCCGCGCCGATCGGGGCGATCATGAACTCCTGGATGTCCACGTTGGAGTCGGCGTGCGACCCACCGTTGAGGATGTTCATCATCGGGACCGGCAGCACGTGGGCGTTGGGGCCACCCAGGTACCGGAAGAGAGGCAGGTCGGCGGAGACCGACGCGGCGTGGGCGATCGCCAGTGAGACACCGAGGATGGCGTTGGCACCCAGCGAGGACTTGTCGGGGGTGGCGTCCAGGTCGAGCATGGCCTGGTCGATCAGGCGCTGCTCGGAGGCGTCGTAGCCCAGCAGCTCCGGGCCGATCTGGTCGCTGACGGCGAGAACGGCCTTCTCCACGCCCTTGCCGTTGTAGCGCTCGGGGTCCTTGTCCCGCAGCTCGAGGGCCTCGAAGGCGCCGGTGGAGGCGCCGGAGGGCACCGCCGCGCGGCCGGTGCTGCCGTCGTCGAGGCCGACCTCGACCTCGACGGTGGGGTTGCCTCGGGAGTCGAGGATTTCCCGGGCTACGACGACGTCGATGGACGGCACGCGGTTCTCCTTCGTGTGGTCGGTTTCCAGCGGTCCGAGCCTATCGGGCCGCCGGCCCCCCGGGCCCCGCCGGCTCGCCCCTCGGACGTCACCGCGCCGCCCCCGTGCCCCCCTTCGGGTGAATCACCGCAGGCGGGAGGGGGTGGAGCGGCAAGGCATCTTTTTGTTTACGAGGAGAAGAAAACCCGGTGCGGCGAAGCGCGACGTCCGGCCGGACCGTCGCGGGCCGCCGCACCGGGAGAGGACCCCGGGCGCATCCGCCCGGAGGGGCCGTCCCCGATCGGGGTGCCGATCGACTCGGCGATCGATGTCTCGATCGAGGTGTCGTTCGACCCGCCGATCGGCCGGGCCCGTCGAATCGACGATCAGACGTTCAGCTTCTGCCCGGGGAAGATCAGGTTCGGGTTGGAGCCGACGACGTCCTTGTTGGCCTCGTACACCTTCTGCCAGGTGGTGCCGTGGGCGGTGGCGATCTTGTGCAGGGTGTCGCCCGCGGCCACGGTGTAGTTGCCGGTCGCGGAGCGCTCGGTGCCGCGGTTGGCCTTCTGCCCGGAGTCGGAGGCCGCGGGGGCGCTCTGCTGCGGCTGCGCCTGCTGCTGGGGCTGCGCCTGCGGCTGGGACTGCTGCTGCGGGGCGGACTCGGCGGGGGCGCTCTGGCCGCCGCCGTTGGGGTTGACCTCGGCGGCGGGGCCACCCGCGGTCAGGCCGGCCACCACGCTGCAGTGCGGCCAGGCACCCGGGCCCTGCATCGAGAGCAGGCGCTCGGCGGTGGCGATCTGCTGGTCCTTGCCCGCCAGGTCGGCACGCGAGGCGTACCGGGTGCCACCGGCCGCCTCCCAACTGGACTGCGAGAACTGCAGGCCGCCGTAGTAGCCGTTGCCGGTGTTGATGGACCAGTTGCCGCCGGACTCGCACTGGGCGACGCGGTCCCAGGTGGCGACCGGGGCGGCGGAGGCGGCGGAGGCGCCCATGACGGGGATGGCCACGGCGGCGCCGGTGACACCGGCCGCCACGGCGAGACGGGTGGGCTTGGAGGGGCGACGGTGACGACCCTTACCGGAGAACAGCATGAGATTCCTTCTCACCGAACGCCTACGAGGTGAGCTGTCGGGTTCGGGCGTGGTGAGTTGCCCGGCCGGTGGAGGAACGCTTCTCGCGCTCCTCCGCCGGCTTCACCCCGAGCCGCTCCGGATGGACTCCGGACCGGCGACCTACCTGGGTCCCCCGCTCCTGCCTGCGGTGCTGACGCGTACGACGGCATGACCTCCGGACCGTCGGCAGGATTCGGCGTGCGGTCCAAGGTGCCCGTTGTGGAACGAGCGTGGCGACACTAGACACAGCGAGCATCACGATTCAAGAACAATCAAGATCGCGTCACGGACGACACTTGACGGGGGCGAGGCATTGTCACCGCAGGTCACAGACGATTCGAAGGAGTGGTACACACTCGCCACAACCGTATTACCACGAGACGATGGTCACACGATCAGCGCAGCCTCGAGCCGTCATATCGTCACAAAATGCCCGGCACCCCGAACGCCGGAAGACGCCCGGAAACTGACTTTTCCTCACCCCTGCACCCTTCGCGACATCACCCCAAAATGGACAATTGACCCGTACGGCCCGAGTCGCGAACCGCCGGTGCGCCCCGCGTGGTCGAAGCGTCGAGGGGCCTGCGGAGGCGGAGCACCCCCTGCCGCGCGCGCCGGCGCCGTCGTACGACCCGTCCCGGATGGTGTATGGCCCGCCCCCGGATGGGCCGGAGGACCCGGGACCAAGGTCCGGGAGACCGCCCGGAGTCGGGAGGACCGGGAACCGACCGGGGGCGGGAGGAAGGGGTCCGACCCCGCGGGGACCGACCGACGACCGGGAGAGCCGGGGCCCGGATCGCCGATGGGGTGCCGGTGGGGTGGGGCGCCGGTGGGTCGGCGCCGACAGGAGTCCGCCCCGGAGTCGGCACCGGAGTCGGCACCGCGGCCCGACGGAGGGGCGGGGAGGCCGGAACGGGCTCCACCCGATCCGGGAACCGGCCGGGCCCCGGGAACCGGCGTCGGGCACCGCCCGGAGTGGGCCGGGGAACACGGCGGTGGACCGGCACGGGGGAAGTGGCCGGGGAGGAACCGAAGGCGGGACGCCGGACCCGGGGGCCGCCGGGCGACCGGGCGTCGGGCGACCGGGCGCCGGGCGACCGGGCGCCGGGCGCCGGGCGAGAGGGCGCCGGGCGAGAGGGCGCCGGGCGAGAGGGCGCCGGGCGAGAGGGCGCCGGGCGAGAGGCGGTTGGGGAGGGCCGGCGGCCCCGGCCGTCCGGGGGGTGGGAGCGACCGGACGGTGGGAACACCGGCGCCCGGGGAAAGGGCCGGGAGAGCCCGGACCCACCACGGGAACCGAGGGCCGACGGGAGGGCCCGCCGGGGCCGCGAGGGCCCCGGCGGGACGGGGCCTCAGCCCTGCGTGCCGCCGGCCGCGCCCTCGTCCTCGAGGTCCTCGTCCACCTCGGTGTCGGCGTCCCCCGCCGCCCTGACGGTGGCTCCGGTGACACCCGAGGTGTCGAGGGTGAGCACCTGCCCCGGCACGATGCGGTCGGGGTCGGAGCCGATGAGGGTCTCGTTCGCCCGGTACAGGGCGCTCCAGCCACCGTCCACGGTCCGCTCGTCGGCGATGCCCTCCAGCGAGTCGCCCGGCAGCACCTCGTACACGGAGGGGTCGACCACGGTGCTCTCCGTCGCGTCGGCGGCGTCGTCGCCCGCGTCGCTGCTCTTCCCGTCGGTGCCGGAGCCCTTCCCGTTCCCGCCGGAGGGCTTGCCGTCGCCGGAAGCGCGCTCGGAGGTGTCACTCCGCTCGGCGTCCACCTCGGTGTCGGTGTCCACCGCGTCGCGATCGGCGGCGTGCCGGCCCGAGGAGGGCTCGTCGGCCCGGTCGGTCTCGTTCGGGTCGGGGATGCCGCGGTGCCGGCCGCCGGAGGAGGCCTCCGCGCTCTCCGCGGCGGACTCCCGCTCCTCGACTGCGGAGTCGCCGGCCGCCGGGACGACGCCGAGGCCATAGCCGGTGTCATCGACGATCGCCGAGATGTGGCGGGACCGCGAGGGCGCGGCGGCCTCGCCCTCCGCCTGCCGCTCGGCGGCCGCCTCCGCCTCCCGCGCCTCGCGCACCGCGCCCAGCAGGCCGCCGCTGTGCGCGCAGTCCGGGAAGGCACCGGGGCCCTGGTCGGCGAGGATGCGCTCGGCCACGGCTATCTGCTGGCCGCGGCTCGCGAGGTCCGGGGTGTCGGCGAACTCCTCGCCGCCGTATTCGATCCACAGCTTCAGCGGCAACTGCAGGCCACCGTAGTAGCCGTTGCCGGTGTCGGCGGTCCACTGACCGTCGCTCTCGCACAGGGCGACCCGATCCCAGGTCTCGCCGTCGACCGCCTGCGCCGCCCCCGCGCCGAGGAGGGGGAGTGCCGCGCCCGCGCCGGTGACGCCTGCGGCGACCAGGAACGCGGGGGCCTGACGAGGGCGACGATGACGACCGGACCCGGAAAGCATGACGAAGGCCTCTCGATGGAACCAAACGGACCCCGCGAGCATCACCCCGGGATCTCACCCGAAGCCGAACACCGTTGCGGTTGCGCCAGAACCTAGCCAAACCATGCGGCTCATCACAAGCCGATCCCGCATGGATCACGCGCAGATCACAATGTTGACGGAGCGTTACCCACCCGGAGGTCCTTTTCGCACCGGAATTCCACCGGCAGGGCGCGCAGACCCCGCATGATGAGCCCACCGCGCCACCGCAGTTCCGCCGGATCCGCGGCGAGCCGCAGGTCGGGGAGGCGGGTCAGGAGGGCGGACAGCGCGATGCGGCCCTCCAGCCGGGCCAGCGGGGCCCCGAGGCAGTAATGAACACCGTGACCGTATCCCAGGTGCTGTTGGTCACCCCGCGTCAGGTCCAACCGATCGGGCTCCGGGAAACGTTCGGGGTCCCGGTCGGCGGCCGCGAGCACCACCAGTACCGGGTCCCCGGTGTCGATCCGCTGCCCGCCGACCGTCAACGGTTCGCGGGCGAAACGCCAGGTGGCGATCTCCACCGGCCCGTCCCAGCGCAGCAGTTCCTCGACCGCGCGGTCCACCGCCGCCTCGTCGCCGGCTCGCACGGCGGCCCGCAGGTACTCCATCTGATCCGGGTGACGAAGCAGGGCATACACCCCGTTGCCAATCAGGTTGACGGTGGTTTCGAAGCCGGCGAACAACAGGATGAAGGCCATCGCGGCGGCTTCCTCGCCGGTGAGGTGCTCCCCGTCGTCCGAGGCCCGGATGAGGGCCGTGATGAGGTCGTCGCCCGGCTCGGCCCGCTTGCGGTCGATGAGTTCGGAGAGGTACGCCCGCATCCGCTTCACCGCCCGACCCACCCCGCCGCGCCTCCCGGCGGTGTGCAGCATCATCCCCGCCCAGTCGCGGAAGTCGTCGTGGTCCTCCTCCGGAACACCGAGGAGGTCGCAGATGGCGTAGATGGGCAGCGGAAAGGCGAACTCATGGATGAGGTCGGCCGACCCCCGACCGGCGAACCCGTCGATCAGGCGATCCGTCAGTTCCTCCACCCGGGGCGCGAAGGCCGCCACCCGGCGTGGGGTGAACGCGGCCGAGACCAGGCGGCGCAGCCGGGTGTGGTCCGGCGGGTCGATGTTGAGCAGATGGGTCATCAGGTTCGCACCTCGCTCCCCCGGGATGCCGACCCGGCCGCGCTCGTGCTCCGTCGGGCCGTGACGGTCGGGGTTCTTGCTCAACCGGGGGTCGGCCAGGGTGCGGCGGGCGTCCTCCCATCGGGTGACGAGCCAGGCGGAGACGCCGCTGGGGAGGGTCACCCGGCGCACAGGGGCGTTCTCGCGCAGCCAGGCGTAGGCGGGATAGGGGTCGGCGGCGAACTCGCGGCCGAACAGTTCGGGCACCGGGCCCGTGACCGGGCACCCGCCGGGGGCGGGGGATATCCCGCCGGTGGGGCGGGAACCGGCGGGCGACGACACCGCCGGGGCGCCGGGAGCGCCCGGGGAGGAGGGAGAGGAGGGGAACGGACACGACACGCCTCGACCGTATCCCCCACCGGCGGGACGGCGGGACCGGGGCGGCCACGGAGCCGGGGGCGGGGCGGGAGCGGGGCGGGAGCGGGGGCACCGTTCCCGATCACATTGACGGTGGTGTCGAGGCCGGCGAACAGAAGGATGAAGGCCATCGGCCCGGACCCGGGGCGGGAGCCGGGGACCGACGGGAGCGGGAGCTCGGCGATCCGGGATCCGGGGCATGCCCCACCGCGGTCCACCTCGCCGGAGAGCGGGGACCACCCGGGGGCGCGCCGTCCCGGAGGGGAACCTCCCACCACCGGCCGTCGTCGGCCCGCCCGCGTCCCCGTCGGGGCCGTCTCCGGTTCGTCGGTCGGGGGCCCGGTCCGGTCCCCGCCGACACGCGGCCTCCCACCGGCGGGCCCCACGGGACCGGCGAACAGGGGGGCGAGGGGCGCGCGCCCCGGTGGCTCAGCGCACGGGCCGGCCGGCCCGATCCGGCAGCACCGCCGAGACCCGGAAGCCGCCCTCCGGGGTGGCCCCGCAGACGAAGCCGCCCCCCAGCGCCCTGACCCGTTCCCTCATGCCGACCAGACCGTTGCCGCCGCTGGGCAGCACCGGGTCGGTGTCGGAGGCGTCCGGCGGCGGGTCGTTGCGGACCTGAACGGCCAACTCCTCCTCGCGGTGGGCCACCCGCACCAGCGTGGACGCGCCGGCGGCGTGCTTGTGCACGTTGGTCAGCGCCTCCTGGACCACCCGGTAAGCGGTCCGCTCCACCACCGGCGGGTGCTCGCGCACGGTCCCCTCCATCGAGAGCCGCACCTCCATGCCCGCCGCCCGGGACTGCGCGACGAGATCGGAGAGGTCGCACAGGCGGGGGCCGGTGTCCGCCGGATCGGTGAAACCGTCCGAATCGGCGCCGTAGCCGCCCGCACCGTGCCCGCCGGAACGCGGGGAGGCCGGGGCTCCCGACCCCGGTGATCCCCCGTCGTCGGCGGGGTCCCCGCCGGTGCCGGTGCCGGGCGCGGAGCGGGCCGTGTCGGCACCGCGGCCGGAGTCGTCGCCGGGGGGACGATCGCCGGAGGAGGTGCCCTCGGAGGGCCCGGGTTCCCCGTCGGGGCCCGTACGGGGGTCGGAGTCCGGGGCACCGCCGGCCGGGGGCACCGACCGGCGCCCGGTACCCGGGCCCGGGGCGCCGATCGCCGTGTCGTCGACCGACCCGGTCTCGTCCGCCCGCAGCACGCCCAACATGGTGCGCAACTCGGTGAGCGCCCGGCGACCCATGTCGCCGATGAGGCCGGCGTTCTCCGCCGCCCGCTCCGGGTCCTCCCGGACCACGGCCGCCAGTGCCGCCGAGTGCACCACCATGAGCGAGACGCGGTGGGCCACCACGTCGTGCATCTCCCGGGCTATCCGGGTGCGTTCCTCCCGGCGTGCCCATTCGGCCCGCTCCCCGGCCCGTTCGGCGAGGAGCGCCAGCTCCCGTTCCAGACCGTCGGCGCGCTCGCGCAGCGACTCCACCAACCGGCGCCGCGCCCGCACGTACAGGCCGAGCAGGACCGGCGGGAAGACGGTCAGCATCGCGAACATCGTCGAGACGAGCAGGATGAACCAGGTCGGCAGGCCCTGATCCCGGTACAGGTCACCGCCGTCCAGGGAGAGCACGGAGACCAGGATCGAGCCCAGCCCGACCATGCCCGCGAAGCAGGCGACCATCCGGCGCGGCACCTCGGAGGTGGCCAGGGTGTAGAGGCCGACGAAGGCCATCACCCAGCCCATCTGGGCGGGGAGCACCGCGATGGCGATCAGGATGACGGCCACCGGGGAGCGGCGGCGCAGTACCAGCAACGACCCGGCGAGCGCGCCGAACAGCATGACCGGCGGCGCCGGGAGACCGGCACGGCTCGCGAAGACGATGCCCTGGACGGCGCATTCGACGACGGAGATCAGGGCGAGCCCGATGTCGAGCAGCGCGCCGCGCCGTCGGGACCACCACAGGAATCCCGACGGTGACCGGGAGGGGCCGTCCCCGGCCCCGGAAGCGCGCGCGTCGGCGCGTCGCGGCTCCACCCCCGTTTCCGTCATGGACACCAGACTACGACCGCTTGTCGACCCCTTTTCGGGTGACCCGGTGGAGGTACGGGGAGGACGGCGCGCGGCGCTCCCGACCTCGGGTAGGGTCTGTGCTGCGATCCGCCGTGGGGTAACCGGTAGCCCGCAGGACTTTGAATCCTTGTAGTGCTGGTTCGAATCCAGCCGGCGGAGCCATGGCCGGGGCCGGGTTTCCCGGCCCTTCGGCATTTCCGACCCCCGTACCGGTGCGGGGGTCGCTCCGCCGTCGTCCGCGGGTCGTCCCGTCCGGTGCTCGCGGGGCCGGTGCCGCCCGGCCCGCCGTGCCCGGGACGGACGCGTCCCGTTCCGTGACGCCCGGACCGCCTCCCGTCCTCCCCCGCGCCCTCCGACGCCCGGGGAAACCGCCCACCCGGGGTCGGCACGCCCGATGTCGGCACGGCCGGGTCAGCGCACCCCGCCGCGCAGCCGCTGCACGCACAGTCGCTCGTCCTCGCGCAACTGGGCCAGGACGGGGTCGCGCGGGTCCAGGTCGGCGGCGAGGTCGTGGAGCAATCGCCGGATCTCCGGCAGCGCGCGGGCGTACTGGCCGGTGTCCAGGAGGGTGGCCGCGTACTGCTTGCGCAGCGAGCGCACCACCCGGGAGGAGTCCCCGTGCCGGGCCGTCGCCACCGGCACCGCGTGGCTGAGCAGCTCCGCCACCCGGGTGTACTCGCCGACCGCCAGCAGACGCTTGACCTCGCCGATGGTGGCGGCCAACTCCGGGTCCGGGTGCGGGCCGCCGGCGGGGCGCACCGGCGGCCAGGGTGCCAGGGGGCGGCGGAACGGGCGGGTGGGGTCCATCGGCACGGCCGCGCCCGGCGGCGCCTCCGGATCGGGCCGCTCCAGCAGCGGCTCCAGTTCGGCGAAGAGGGCGTGCGCGTCGACGGGGCGTCGCTCGGGTTCGCGGTCGAGCAGCCGGTGCAGCAGGCGGGGCAGCTCCTCCGGCACGCCCGGACGCAGCGAGGCGGCGGGCTCGGGTTCCTCGTGCAGCTTGCGGTAGAGCAGGCCGGTGGCGTTGCCGGCGGTGAACGGGACCCGTCCGGTGAGCAGTTCGTAGCCGATCACGCCCAGCGCGTACAGGTCGGCGGGGGGCCCGGCGGGGGTGCCGCCCAGGGCCTGTTCGGGCGCCATGTACAGAGGGGTGCCCAACAGGATGCCGGTGCGGGTGAGGCGGGTGTCCTCGTCCTCGCGGACCGCCGCGATGCCCAGGTCGAGAACGGTGACCCGGCCGTCGGGTCGGACCATCGCGTTGCCGGGCTTGAGGTCCCGGTGCACGATGCCCCCGCTGTGGACGGCGACCAGCGCCGAGGCGAGCTGCGCGAGCACCGCCACCGTCCACGACCACGGATAGGGCTCGTTCTCGGCCCGGTGGTCGGCGAGGTCGGAGCCCTCGATGAGCTGCATGACCAGGTAGAGCCAGTCCTCCTCGGCGCCGGCGTCGTGCACGGCGACCAGGGAGGGGTGGTCCAGCCGGGCGGTGGCCCGGGCCTCGCGCAGGAAGCGGCGCCGCAGTTCCTCGGGCTCCGCGGTGCCGGTCACGGCGGCGAGGCGGCCGGAGTGCATGAGTTTGACGGCGACCCGTCGGCCGCCCAGGGCCGTGTCGCGGCCGGCCCAGACCTCCCCCATGCCGCCCTTGCCGAGCGGTTCGCCGAGTTGGTAGCGGCCGGCCAGGAGCCGAGGGGTCACCGCTGGTCCCCGCCGCGCAGCCAGTCGTCGAGCTCGTCGAGTTCGGAGGCGACCTGACGCATCCGGTGGGAGGCGGGCGTCGGGGCGTCGGACGGGAGCGACGGCTCCGCGGGGACGGGACCGGAGGCGGACTTGCCGAGGGGAACGGCGCCGCCGGGGGGTGCGGCGGGGGCCGGACCGGGCGCCCGGTGGGGGACCGGGACCGTCGGCGGGGCCGCGTGGCCGGGGACGGACGCGGGGGGCCTGCCGGACGGCGTCGGCGCGGGCGACGGCGCGGACATCCGGACGGGGGTCGAGGGGGGCGGCGAGGAGGGGACGGGGGTCGAGGTGTGGAACGGCGCCGGGCCGCCGAGGGGGCCGGTCGGGCCGGGCTGGGGGGCCCGCGTCCCCGACACGCCCACCGGTCCCGACACGCCCGGCGTGCCGGGACCGGGATAGCCATAGGCCGGGCCGGTGTGGAAGTGGTGGCCGATGGGCCCGGGGTAGCCGGCGGGCGGGGTGTCCCGGTGGCGTCGGTGCTTCTGCACCGCCATGTCGCCGAGGATGGCGTGCAGCGCGGCCCCACCCATGTGCGCCAGCATGAACAACACCGCGAACCAGTAGGCGAAGGGGCCGTCCACGGCCTCGTCCGGGGACTCCGCGAGCACCACGATGTAGGTCAGGGTGGTCGTGACCCAGACGCAGAGCACCACCCAGTCCCGGTTGCGGCGGCCCTGGAGGGCCATTCTCAGCGAGGGGACCCAGGCGAGTATCCCGAGCGAGACGATCGGTACGCAGGCGAGGAGCAGGCGTGGGACGACCACCCGGGGACCGGTGTACAGGGGCCTCGGCGCCGGTGTGAAAGCGGGTCCGGACGGCTGACCGTACATCGGCGCTTCCTCCCTCCCCTTCGGTGGTTGCGCGACACGCTCCCCCATGACAGGGGACACGATGAGGATATCGCTGTCCGGGGCCGCCGTCCGCCGCTCGGCGAGGGGAGGGGCGGGGAGCGGACGAAGGGGGCGGGGGCGCGCCGACAGCGGGTCGGTCGGGGCGGGGCGGGGGCGTTGGAGGGTGCCGGGGGTCGGTGGGATGTCGGCGGCCCCGGGCCCGGGCTCCCCGACCGGACCCGGGGTGATCGGGCCCGGGGGCGGTCCCCGGGGCGCCGGAACACGCCGGAGCCGAGCCGATCGGTCCCCCCGGGCCCTCGGATCGGCCGGTCACCGGACCGACCGGCCCCCGCCCGGCCGGTCAGCCGCCGGCGACGGTGGTGAGGAACTCCCCGGTCCAGGCCAGCAGCGCCCGTCCGATCACCGGCTTGCCGCCCACCCGCGCCGTCATCGGACGCGGCACCAGCACCTGCCCCGTCGTCGGTTTGACGGTCGATCCCGGGTAGAGCCGCTTGAGACGCAGCTCCCGCGATTCCGCCAGATCCACCGGCGCGAACCGCACCTTGTTGCCCTGGAGGGTGATCTCGGCGACCCCGCAGGAGCGGGCCAGCATCCGCAGCCCGGCCACCAACAGCAGGTTCTCCACCGGTTCGGGCAGCTTGCCGTAGCGGTCGGTCAACTCCTCGCGGACCGCCACGACATCCTCCTCGGTGGTCGCCGCCGCGATCGCCCGGTACGCCTGCAGGCGCAGCCGCTCGCCGGGCGCGTACTCGTGCGGGACGTGCGCGTCCACCGGCAGTTCGATCCGCACCTCCGCCGGCTGCTCCTCCACCGCGCCCCCACCGGCCTCCAGCGAGGCCCGGTAGTCGGCCACCGCCTCGCCGACCATCCGCACGTACAGGTCGAAGCCGACCCCGGCGATGTGCCCGGACTGCTCTGCGCCCAGCATGTTTCCGGCGCCCCGGATCTCCAGGTCCTTCATCGCCACGTACATGCCCGCGCCCATCTCGGTGTGCTGCGCGATGGTCGCCAGTCGTTCGTGGGCGGTCTCGGTGAGCGGGCGCTCCGGCGGGTACAGCAGGTAGGCGTACCCGCGTTCCCGGCCGCGCCCGACCCGGCCGCGCAACTGGTGCAGTTGGGACAGGCCGAAGGTGTCGCCGCGCTCCACGATCAGGGTGTTGGCGTTGGAGATGTCGATGCCGGACTCCACGATGGTGGTGGAGACCAGCACGTCGAACCGCTTCTCCCAGAAGTCCACCACCACCCGCTCCAGCGCCTGTTCGGACATCTGGCCGTGCGCGATGGCGATGCGGGCCTCGGGCACGATGCGGCGCAGCCGGGAGGCGGCGCGGTCGATCGACTCCACCCGGTTGTGGATGTAGAAGACCTGTCCCTCGCGCAGTAGTTCGCGGCGGAGCGCGGCGCCGATCTGCTTTTCGTCGTACGGGCCGACGAAGGTCAGCACCGGGTGCCGCTCCTCGGGCGGGGTGGTGATGGTGGACATCTCCCGGATGCCGGTGACCGCCATCTCCAGGGTGCGCGGGATCGGCGTCGCGGACATGGTGAGCACGTCCACGTTGGCCCGCAGCTTCTTCAGCTGCTCCTTGTGCTCGACGCCGAAGCGCTGCTCCTCGTCGACGATCACCAGGCCGAGGTCCTTGAACCGGGTGTCCGAGGAGAACAGGCGGTGGGTGCCGATGACCACGTCCACCGAGCCGTCCCGCAGCCCTTCCAGCACCGCCTTCGACTCGGTCTCGGACTGGAACCGGGAGAGCGCCCGCACGATCACCGGGAACTGCCGGTACCGCTCGGTGAAGGTGTTGAAGTGCTGCTGGACCAGCAGTGTGGTCGGCACCAGCACCGCCACCTGCTTGCCGTCCTGCACCGCCTTGAACGCGGCGCGCACCGCGATCTCGGTCTTGCCGTAGCCGACGTCGCCGCAGATCAGCCGATCCATCGGGACCGACTTCTCCATGTCCTCCTTGACCTCGCCGATGGTGGTCAGCTGATCGGGGGTCTCGGCGTACGGGAAGGCGTCCTCCAGCTCCCGCTGCCAGGGGGTGTCCGGGCCGAAGGTGTGGCCGGGCGCGGCCATCCGCGCCGAGTACAGCTTGATCAGGTCGGCGGCGATCTCCCGGACCGCCTTGCGCGCCCGGGCCTTGGTCTTCGCCCAGTCCGCCCCGCCCAGGCGGTGCATCGAGGGCGCCTCGCCGCCGACGTACCGGGTGACCTGGTCGAGCTGGTCGGTGGGCACGAACAGCCGGTCGCCGGGCTGGCCGCGCTTGGCCGGCGCGTACTCCACCAGCAGGTACTCGCGGGTGGCGCCCTGCACGGTGCGCTGCACCATCTCCACGTACCGGCCCACGCCGTGCTGCTCGTGGACGATGAAGTCGCCCGGCCGCAGGGTCAGCGGGTCCAGGGTCTTGCGGCGCCGCGCGGGCATCCGCTGCCCCTTGGCCACGCCCCGCCGGCCGGTCAGGTCGGTCTCGGTGAGGACGGCCAGTCGCAGCTGCGGGGCGACGAAGCCGTTCTCCACCGAGCCGCAGGTCACGTGCACCACCGACGGGTCGATGGCACCGTCCAGCGAGGGGTCCAGCCGGGCCGCGATACCCTCGCCGCCCAGCACCTCCACGGTCCGGCCGGCCGGGCCGTGGCCCTCGGTCAGGTAGACCACCCGCCAGCCCTCGGAGAGCCAGCCCTTGGTGTCGGCCAGCGCGCGGGCGGTGTCACCGCCGTAGCTCTCCGGCACCCGCAGCCCGGTGCGCAGGGTGTCCCCGCCGTCCGCGCCGGGGCCCTCGTCGGTGTCGTCCGCCGTCGGGTCGGTGGCGAACGGCGAGATCGACCACCACATCAGGCCCAGTTCGCGGGCCCGCTCGCGGATCTCGGCGATCGAGCGCAGCGAGGCGGGGCCGACGTCGATGGGGGCCTCCCCGCCGCCGGCGCCGGCCGCCCAGGAGGCGGCCAGGAACTCCTGGCTGGTGGAGACCAGGTCGGCCGCCCGGGTGCGGACCCGCTCGGGGTCGCAGACCACCGCCATCGAGTCGGCCGGCAGCACGTCCAGCAGCAGCTCCATCTCGTCCACCAGCACCGGCGCCAGGGACTCCATGCCCTCCACCGCGATGCCCTCGGCGATCTTCCCCAGCAGCTCGTCCAGCTCCGGGTGTTCCTCGGCGAGCGCCGCCGCCCGCGCCCGGACCTCCGGGGTGAGCAGCAACTCACGGCAGGGCGGGGCCCACAGGCCGTGCTCGGCGACCTCCAGTGAGCGCTGGTCGGCGACCTTGAAGTACCGGATCTCCTCGATGTCGTCGCCCCAGAACTCCACCCGCAGCGGGTGCTCCTCGGTGGGCGGGAAGACGTCCAGGATGCCGCCGCGCACGGCGAACTCGCCGCGCTTCTCGACCAGCTCCACCCGGCTGTACGCGGCGGCGCCCAGCGCCTCGACGACCTCCGCGAGGTCGGCGGTACCGCCGGTGCGCAGCGCCACCGGCTCGAGCTCGCCCAAGCCCTTGACCTGCGGCTGGAGCACCGAGCGGATGGGGGCGACGAGAACCTTCACGGGGCCGGCGGCGGGGTCGTCGGTCCCGGGGTGGGCGAGCCGGCGGAGCACGGCCAGCCGACGGCCGACGGTGTCCGAGCGGGGGGAGAGCCGCTCGTGCGGCAGGGTCTCCCAGGAGGGGAACTCGACCACGCCGTCGGCGGGGAGCAGCGAACGCAGCGCGGCGGCGAGGTCCTCGGCCTCCCGGCCGGTGGCGGTGACCGCCAGCACCGTGCGGTCGGTGCCCCGGGCCAGGGCCGCCACCGCGAAGGGGCGGACGGCCGGGGGACCGACGAGGTCCACGTGCGAGCGCCGGCCGGCCGCCGCGGCCCGGACCGCCTCGTCGAGGGCGGCATCTTCCACGACGGCGTCGAGCAGGCCGTGCAGACTCATGAGGAGACCATCCCGGATGGGGAGCGGGGAAACACGCGAAAGGCCCGACACGTGGAACGGGCCGGGGTTCCCACCCTACGCCCGCCCGGCGACACCCGGCGCCCGACGCCGGTACCGGGTGTCGGACCGACGCGATCTGTTCACCCGACGACCGGGATCACTCGATGATCAGGAAGTCGTCGACATCGAGTTCCACCGGCCGACCCGGCCCGTCCGACCCCCGGTTTCCGGGATCCGCCGGGAACCCCGACCCCGCCCGCACCACCTCCGGCACGACGAAGGTCTCCCCCGACGGGTACACGGCGCGGGAGCGGTACTCGCCGCCCCGGGGATCGGCGAAGACCACCACCTCCCGCCGCCGGCGGTCCCCCACCACGTACACGGGCACACCCGCGGCGGCGTAACTCTGCGGCTTGGCCGTCAGGTCGGTGATCCGGTTGCTCGAGGTGATCTCCACGACCATGCGGAAGACCTCCGGCTCGCAGCAGTTGAACGCGACCACGTGCTTGCCGAAGCCGACCCCCACCACGGCCAGGTCCGGCACCGCGTAGTCCTCTTCGCCGGTGGGCAACCACAACCCGACCCCCTGCACCACCTCGGTGCCGTGGCCCTGGAACGGTGCCAGAGCGAAGGTCAGGCGGGTGAGGGAGCGGGCGTGCCCGGAGTCCGGTGGCGGGGTCACGACGAGGCGCCCTCCGACGATTTCCACGCGGTGACCGGGCAGGGAGTCGTACAACCCCTCGGCCGCGTCCAGCAGAGGGGTGCCGGTACGGGGTCCGACCACGGTCATCGCCACATCCGGTCTCCTGTCGTGCTCACGGGTCACCGCACTCACTCCCGATCGTAGGATCGCTCGGATCCGCTTCCCCCGATTCTGTCCCCCATCGGGAGGGCGCGCAGTGGTGTGCCGGGAGCGCGCGGGGGTGGCCGCGCCCCGTCTCTCCCCGCGCCGGCCGGATGGCCCCGGCCGGCTTCCCCCGGTGTCCCCGGTGCCGTCGGCGGTGCGGGGCCGGCCCCGCACGACCCGGGGAGCGGTACTCGCCGCCCCGGGTTCCGCGCCCGCACCCGCGCTTCACCCGGCGCCGGCCGGGGCGGAGCCCACCACCGGCCCCGCACGCGCCGCCGCCCCCGGCGGGCCCCGGAGGACCCGCCGAGGGCGGTGGTCGTACGGCACGGTCACGCGGTCACGCGACCGGGGATCGTCACTCGGTGGCGATCGCCCGCAGGATGTTCATCCGTCCCGCCCGGAACGCCGGGATCAGCGCCGCCAGCAGGCCCACCAGGGCGGACCCGATGAAGACGATCACGATCACGCCCACCGGGATCTCCAGGACGTCGATCCCCTCCAGCGCCATGACCTGCTGCGAGGCCCAGCCCCAGAAGAGGCCGAGGGCGACGCCCAGGATGGCGCCGAAGAGCGCGATGACCACCGATTCCAGGCGGATCATCCGGCGCAACTGTCGGCGGGAGAGCCCGATGGCGCGCATCAGGCCGATCTCCCGGGTGCGCTCGACCACCGACAGTGCCAGCGTGTTGATCACGCCCAGCACCGCCACGATGATCGCCAGCGCCAGCAGGCCGTAGACCATGTTGAGGATCATGCCGACCTCGCTGCGCACCAGTTCCTTGTAGTCGGCCTGGTCGCGGACCACGAGCTGCGGGAACGGTTCCAGCGCCGTCTCCAGCGACGCCTTGGCCTCGGCCTGGAGCCCCTCCTCGGCCATCGCGAAGACGGCCCACGGGAGCGGCATGGCCTCGTCGGATACGAACTCCTCCGCCGTGGGGATGCCCATGTAGGCGTAGTCGCCCTCGATGGCGGCCCCCGCCGAACGGGTGATGGCCCGCAGGGTCAGGGTGGTGGAGTCACCGCCCTCGACCACGACCTCCACCTCGTCGCCGATCGCCAGATCCCGGGCCTCGGCCACGCCGGTGGTCACCGTGAAGCCGCCGGGCGCGAGGGCCTCGTCGATGTCCCCCTCGGCGACATCGACGGCGAAGACCCGCGGGTAGTCCGCGTCGACCATGCCGAACCGCTGGGCGAAGGGCTCGTCGGCGTCGGCCGTGGTGATCTCGGCACCGATGTCGCGGTACTCGGAGGTCGCCGTCAGGTGCTCGGCCTCCCCCATCGCCGCGATCGCCTCCGGCATCACCGGCATGAAGTTCTCGCTCTGGACGATGAAGTCGGCGCCGATGGTCTCGTCGATGGCCTTGTCCGTGGAGGCCACCAGGGAGGCACCGGCCACCGCCAACGCCGACACCAGCGCGAGGCCGATCATCAGCGCGGAGGCGGTGGCACCGGTGCGCCGGGGGTTGCGCATGGCGTTGCGCTCGGCGAGCCGGCCGATGGAGCCGAACCAGCGCAGCAGCACCGCGCTCAGTCCGCGGATCACCAGTCCGACCAGCGCCGGGGCGGCGAGCACCAGGCCGACCAGGGTCAGCGGGATGCCCACCCCCAGGAGCTGCCCCGCGGCGCCGGAGGACTCCGTGCCGGTGACGGCGAGCAGCGCGGCGGTGCCGAGCACCAGCAGCACGGCGCCGATCGCGGCCCGGATCCGGCCCGCCTTCGCGTCGCCGGGGTTGCCGGCGTCCTGGAGCGCCGCCATCGGGGTGATGCGGCCGGCCCGGCGGGCGGGGATCCAGGCGGCGATCAGGGTGACCGTGACGCCCAGCACGATGCCGGTGACCGGCACCGTCCACCCGATGGTGAGGTCGTCGGTGCTCAGGTTCATGCCGACCGCGCCCAGGATCGCCATCAGGGCGACGGCGATGCCGATGCCGGCGAGGAAACCGAGGATCGATCCGACGACGCCCAGCAGCAGCGCCTCGATCATCACCGAGCGGTTGACCTGGCCGCGCTGCGCGCCGATGGCACGGAACAGACCGATCTCCCGGGTGCGCTGGGCGACCAGCATGGTGAAGGTGTTGACGATCAGGAAGATCCCGACCAGCAGGGCGATGCCGGCGAAGCCGAGCAGCACCCAGCGGATGATGTCGAGGAACTCGCCGAGGGCGTTGCGGTTGTCCTCCGCGAACTGCTCGGAGGTGCGCACCAGGTACCGGTCCTCGCCGACGGCGGAGGCCACCCGGTCACGCATCTCCTCGTCGGTGACCGCGTCGGTGGTGTCCACGTAGAAGGCGGTGTAGCCGTCCTCACCGCCGAGCAGGACCTCCTGCGCGGTGGGGGTGTCGACGTACAGCAGGGTGGCGCCGGGGTTGGTGATCTGGAATTCCACGATGCCGGAGACGGTGACCGCGAAGGAGCCGCCGACGCTCAGCAGCCGCAGCTCGTCACCGATCGCCACCGAGGAGGACTCGGCGGTCTGGGAGTCCACCATGACCTCGCCGGAGCCCTCGGGGGCGGAGCCCTCGACGATCTCCATGGAGCGCAGCTCGATCGGGTTCCAGTTGGCGACGATGGTGGGCGCGCCGGTGGCGGGGCCGATGTTCTCGTTCTCGGCGTCCACCGCGACGACGCTCTGCGAGTCGAGGGTGCCGGTGACCTCCTCGACGCCGTCCACGCCGCGCAGGGTGTCGGCGAGGTCGCCGGGCATGGTCTCGGGGCGGCCGGTCATCGACGGCATATCGTCGATGCCGCCGCCGGTGGCGCCCTCCTCACCCGACCCGGGGGTGACCATGACGTTCGAGGCGCTGACGTCGAAGAGCCGCTCGAAGGTGGTCTGCATGGTCGCCGTGAAGACGAGGGTCCCGCAGACGAAGGCGACGGAGAGCAGCACCGCCAGCCCGGAGAGGATCATCCTTCCCTTGTGCGCGAAGAAGTTGCGCAGGGAGGTCTTCATGACGCTCACGACGTGCGCCCCCGGGCCTCGAAGCCGCGCATCCGGTCCAGCACCTTCTCGGCGGTGGGGTCGAACATCTCGTCCACGATCGCGCCGTCCGCGAGGAAGAGGATGCGGTCGGCGTACGCGGCGGCGGTGGGGTCGTGGGTGACCATCACGATGGTCTGTCCCAGGTCGTCCACCGAACGGCGCAGGAAGTCCAGCACCTCGGCGCCGGCCCGGGAGTCGAGGTTGCCGGTCGGCTCGTCACCGAAGATGATCGCCGGCCTGGCGGCCAGCGCGCGGGCGACGGCGACCCGCTGCTGCTGACCGCCGGAGAGCTGGGCGGGGCGGTGACCGAGTCGGTCGGAGAGCCCGACCGTCTCGATGACCTGGTCCACCCACTCCCGGTCCGGCTTCCGGCCCGCGATGTCCATCGGCAGGGTGATGTTCTCCGCCGCGCTGAGGGTGGGCAGCAGGTTGAACGACTGGAAGATGAAACCGATGTTGTCCCGACGCAGGCGGGTGAGATGCTTGTCGGAGAGACCCGTCAGCTCGGCGTCACCGACCCACACCCGCCCGGAGGTGACCGAGTCCAGGCCCGCCAGGCAGTGCATGAGGGTGGACTTGCCCGAGCCGGAGGGGCCCATGATGGCGGTGAGGGCACCGCGGGCGATGTCCACGCTCACCTCGTTCAGCGCGAGGATGCGGGTCTCGCCCTCCCCGTACGCCTTGACGACGCCTTCCGCGCGGGCGGCCGATGTCCCGCCGGAGCCCCCGTCGTCTCCTGCGGTCGTCCGCGTTGCCGCCGCTTCCATGATGCTCTCCCCTGCCCGATCTTCTGACGTATTCCTTATCCCACCCCAGAGGTTAGGGTTCCGCGCGTCGTGACTCATCGCCCCCGGGAGGGAACCCCGTGGGGGCGCGGGTCATCACGTGGTCGCAGAGCCCCCTAGGGGTACCCGGTCAGGATCGACCCCGACGTAGGGGAAGGCGCAAGTCGCTCCCCCGGGGGACCGGGCGCGGACGAGCCGGAAGCGGCCGGCGGCGGTGTTCCCGGAACCCCGCCGAAGCCCTCCCCGTCGCCGTCCCGCCCGGTTCCATTCCGCCGGGGTCGCCGTCCCGCCGGCTCCGGGCGTACCGGCGGGAGCCATGACCTGCGGATGTGTTCCTCGCGTCGCACGCGCGTCACCACCGGTTCACCGGCCGGCCGGCAACGCGTCTCCCCCGGCGGATACCACTGACGGGCCCTCTCCGGACGCCCCCGGCCCCGGTGGACCCGTGCCGAGGGAGCCGTGGCCCCGATCGGGGGGACGTTCCGTGCCCCGGCACTCCCCTGCCGCGTCCGGGGTTCGGCGCACCCCGCCGGCCCCACCGCCCCCCGGGGCGGGCGACCGGGCACCGAAACCCACCACCGACCGGGGCACCCCGATCCCGCCCGGGACGTTGGAGAGGGGCACCGCACCATCAGCGCACCACACGGGGCCCGACCGGGTCGGACCCCGGCGAAGGGACCGTTCACCATGGACCATGCCGGCACCCGGCCGCGCGTCGTCGTGTTCGCCGATTCGGACAGCCGTTGGAAGTGGGCCGCCCTCACGGCCCGCCGGCTGGCGCCGGACCACGCCCTGGACGCCCGCTTCCTGCGCGGCGACAGCGCCCCCTCGGAGCGGCAGATCGCCGAGGTCGGGATCGCCCCCGACACCTCCCGGATCGTGGACTGCGCCGACCTGCTCGAGGACCCGGCCTGCGCCGACGCCGACCTGCTGGTACTGGGCGTGACCGGCGGCAGCGTCATGACCGTCCTGCACGGCCTCTCCCGGCGGTGGGCCGACCGGACCCGGCGCCCGGTCGTGGTCACCGGTTACGTCGGCGTCGCCTACGAGAACCAGGTGGACGGCACGATGCTGCGCATCGGCTCGGACGTGGTGCTGGCCAACAGCGCGCACGACGCCGACCTGTTCCGTGAGGTGTACGCGGGGGTGGGTGCCGACCCGGAGGCGATCGTGGAGTCGGCCCTCCCCTACCTGGACGGCGCGCCGTGGGACCCGGCCGCCGCCGGCCGGGACCGGCCCTTCACCGTCTGCTTCGCCGTGCAGCCGTCCGTGCCGGCCGGCCGGGGCGACCGGCTGGCCCTGCTGCGGCGGCTGCGGCAACACGCCCTGCTGCACCCCGGGCGCGAGGTGCTCGTCAAACTGCGCAACCGGCCCGACGAGGGCGTGACGCACGTGGAACGCCACTCCTACCAGAAGCTGTTCGAGGAGCTGCCGGACCGCCCGGCGAACCTGTCCCTGCGCTACGGCGACATGGGGGAGATCCTCGACCGCACCGACCTGCTGGTGACCGTCAGCTCCACCGCCGCGATGGAGGCCGTGCACCGGGGCATACCGGCGGCGATCATCACCGACTACGGCATCCGCGAGGCGCACGGCAACCACTTCTTCGTCGGCTCCGGCCTGTTGGCCTCCTTCACCGACCTGGACTCCGGCCTGGTGCCGAGGGCCGACCCCGCCTGGGCGGCCCGGCACGGTCTGGGGCGCACCGACCCGTGGGAGGAGGCACGGGCCCGGATCGCCCGACTGCGCGCCGCCGGCCCCCTGCCACCGCTGCGTCCCCACTACACGGCCGCGCACCACGCCCCCTACCTGGAGCCACTGCTGCGGCGCCGGGGCATCGGCCCGGACGGGGAACGGGTTCGGGCACCCGAGCCGGCGACGGTCGGCCCGGTGCGGCGGATGGTGGTGCGCGGCGCCGGCGGACTGTACCGGTTGGGGCGGCGGCGGGTGGCGCCGACCATCCGGCGGCTGGCCCGGGGCTGAGGCCGGAACGGGCGCGGGCGGGATGCCGGGCCCGGCGTCCCGCCCGCCCCGAACGGCGGGCCGGCGGCCTCCGGGCACGATCGGTGGGGACCGGCGTCGACGAACAGGTGGTCACGGCCTCCCTCTGTGCCTAAGATCACGCCGAGTGCCGAGTCAGTTCCCACCATCGGACCCACCGCCGGGAGCACCCAGTGAAGCGTCGCACGTCCGCACTGTCCGTCTCCGCCGCCGCGCTGCTCCTCGCCGCGCCGCTGCTCACCGGCTGCGCCGGCGACACCCATCCCGGGGCCGCCGCCGTGGTCGGCGGCGAGCGGATCACCATCTCCGAGGTGCAGAGCCGGGCGGCGGCCGTACGGGAGGCGCAGCGCGCCACCGCGCAGGGGGACATCCTGGTGGAGGAGACCCCCGCGTTGCAGCGCCAGATGCTGGGTCTGATGATCTTCCACAACCTGGTCGAGCAGGCCGCCGAGGACGCCGGCGTCGTGGTCACCAACCGCGAGGTGCAGCAGGAGCGCGCCGCGCTGGAGGAGCAGTTCGGCGGCCCCGAGGGCCTGGCCGAGGTGGCGCTGGTGGGGCAGAACGTCCCGCTGACCGAGGACCAGATCGACGGCCAGTTGCGCGTCGGCCTGATGGTGGCCGGTATCGGGGGCGGTGGCGAGGAGGGCAACGACCGCGTCTACACCCTGCTGAGCAGCACGGCCGAGGAGATCGGAGTGGAGGTCAACCCGCGCTACGGCACCTGGGACGTGCACCAGCTGGGCCTGGTCGACGCCGAGGTCCCCTGGCTGCGGGGCCCCTCCGAGGACGCGGATACGCTCGGCGGGTGAGCGGTACACACCCCCGTCGTTTCCCCGACCCCGATCTCCCCGGCACCACCGGCGTTCCCGGTGCTCCCGGCGTCCCCGCCGGTGTCCCCGATGATCCGGCCGGCGCCGGAACCCCCGGCGTCCCCGACACCGACGCCGGTCGGCTGGTGCTGCTGACCAGCAGCCACCGGGTCGCCGCCGGCCTGCTGTCCGCCCCCGCCTGGCACGAGCTGCGCGCGGCGGACCGGGTGCTGTGCCGCGACCCGGGGCACCCGCAGCTCCCCCACCTGACCGGCGCCGGGATCGCGGTGACGGTCACCCCGGCCGACGGTTTCGACGCCCGCGAGGTGACCGACCGCTGCGCCGGGGGTCGCACGGTGGTGGTGCTCGCCGCGGCCGATGGCGAGCGGCGACTGACCGACGGCCTGGCGCGGTTGGCCGGATCGGGCCGCGCCGGGGTGCCGGACCTGGAACTGCTCCCCGGCTCCTGGGACCTGCCCGGCGCCCGACTGCTGGACCTGATCGAGGTGATGGACCGGATCCGGCGGGAGTGCCCGTGGTCCTCGATCCGTACCCACGCCGACCTCGCGCCGTACGGGCTGGAGGAGGTCCACGAACTGGTCGAGGCGATCGAGGCCGGTGACCGGGCCGAGATGCGCGAGGAGTTGGGGGACGTACTGCTCCAGGTCGTCTTCCACGCCCGGATCGCGGAGGAGAACGCCGAGGAGCCGTTCTCGATCGACGATGTGGCCGGAGGCATCGTCGCCAAGCTGATCCACCGCCACCCGCACGTCTTCGCGGACGCCCGGGCGGACACCCCGGACGAGGTGCGCGAGCACTGGTCGCGCACCAAGGCGGCGGAGAAGGCCCGCGGTTCGGTGACCGAGGGCGTGCCGATGGGGCAGCCTGCGCTGGCGCTGGCGGCGAAGCTGTCGGCCAGGGCCCGTACGGCCGGGCTGCCCGCCGCGCCGCCGGCGAGGGGGGCCGGCGGGTCGTCCGGGGTATCCGGGGCCGGGTCGTCCGGGGACAGCGCCGAGGACTTCGGACGGCGGTTGCTCGCCCTCGCCGCCGAGGCCGAGGCCGCGGGGGTGGACCCCGAATCCGCGCTGCGCGCCGCCGCCCGGCGCTACCGCGACACCCTGCGCGTCGCCGAGACCGAACGCGGCGCCGCCGGGTAGCCGGCTCGGCGCCGGGGACACGGGCGACGACCCGGGCCCCGAAGGCCGGCACCGGGGACCCGGGATCGAGGCGGCGGGGACGACCCGTCGCCGGAACCCCCGGTTCCCCCACCCGGCCCCCGTCACCGAACACCGTCGGTGCGGCGCCGGGAAGACGACCGAGGCCCCGGAGTGCGAACACCGGGACCCGCGGCCGGGACCCGCCGGAACCACCGGGCGGCCGCCGGAATCGACCCCAACGGGGACGACCCGTCGCCGGAACCCCCGGTTCCCCCACCCGGGCCGTCGGTTTCCCTCGCCGTCACCGCACACCGCCGGAGCCGACGCGGGGCGAAACGGGCCGCCCTCATCCGGGGGCGGACCACTCGGAGGGCGGGGCCGCCCCGGCCTCCCCGGCTGTCCGCCCGTCCGCCCGTCCGCCCGGCGACTCGCCGGAGCCGGCTGCGGCCGTGTCCCGGACCGGAACCGGTCGAACCCGCGTCCGATCCGCCCGGCACGCGGGCGTTTCCACCGATTGGTGTCGGTCACCGCCCCTCCGTCGGCCCCCGCCGCCCCGTGCCGGCGCCGACGAGAGGTCCTAGGCTGTGCCCGAACAGGACTGACCAGCAGGGGGCAGACGCCATGACGACAGGCCGGCTCGGACAGCAGGCCGCGCCACCGAACAGGGCCTACGCCGGCCAGGTGGTGCGCTTCCCGGACCCGGTGCGGGCCGGCCGGTACCCCGAGGGCGTGCGGGTGGACGACTCCGGTTACCCGGACTTCTCCCCCTACGCCCGGGCGGCGGCCGAGATCGCCGACCCTCCGGAGGGCTTCGGCGTGGACGAGCTGCGGCTGACCGACTACGTCTCCGCCAACGCCGCCCTGCGCGCCGCCGGACACGAGCTGTGGGCCGACCTGCCGGCCGTCGCCACCCCGCACGGCTGGACCTGGCACCACGTGGCCGGCACCCGTCGCCTGGAGCTGATCCCGGTCGAGGTCAAGGCGTTGATGCGGCACCACGGCGGCATCGCCACCAGTCCGGTGGACCACCACAAGCGCGGCACCCGGCCGCTGGCGGAGACGCGTCCCGCGCACTTCACCGTGCCGCGCTCGGTCGCGGTGCCGGAGGAGCGCGTCCGGGCGGTCGAGGAGAAGCTCGGCTACCGGCTGCCGGACTCCTACCGGTCCTTCCTGCGGGCGGCCGGCGGCAGCGCCCCGCGCGGGGTCGCGCTCTACGCCGAACTGGGCATCCTGCTCGACCAGCCGTTCTGGACTCTGCGCGACGAGCCGGACGTCAACGACCTCGTCTACGCGAACAAGTGCCTGCGGGACCACCTGACCAAGGACTACCTCGGGGTGTGCTTCGCGCAGGGCGGCGTCCTGGCGGTGAAGGTGCGTGGCAGTGGTGCCGGCTCGGTGTGGCTGTGCCCGCACGACGACGCCCGTGACCGCGACGGGGTCGGGGTGGAGGAGCGCATGGCGGAGTTGCTGCTGCCGTGCGCGGCCGATTTCGACGAGTTCCTGCTGCGGCTGGCGGGCAATCCGCCGGAGCTGACGACCGTGGCCGATCTGATGGTGGACGGCGGGTTCGCGCGCTCCGTCCCGGTGGAGGGGTGAGGCGCCCGATGGTGACCTTCGCGCAGGCCCGTGAGCGGGCCGAACAGTGGGTGTCGGAGTCCGATCCGCAGGCGGCGCGCCGCGAGGTCGGGATGCGGGAGTTCGACCGGGGCTTCGTCGCCTGGGCCGAGGGCCCGGTGGGTGCCCCGACCGCCGGCGGGAAGCTGGTGATCGCCCGGGACAGCGGGGAGACCACGCTGTGGCCGGCGTTGCCGGTGGACGAGGTGATCTCCGCCTGGACGGTCGAGTACGGCGCCTCGGGTTCCGGCGCGGCACCGGCCCCGACCCCGGTGGAGTCGATGGACCTGGAGAAGACCTCGTTCCTGCTGACGCCGCCGCAGTGGTTGCAGGACGCGGCCGATCGGGCGGGCATCCCCGACCAGCGGCCGGACGCCGGAGCGACCGACCCGTCGGGACCTCCCTCGATCCCGGCGGCCCCGGTGCCCCCGACACCGCCGGGCGCGTTCGGATCCCCCGGTGCCGGGACGGGTGCGGGGACGACGCCGCCCCCGGCCCCACCGGTGCCCGCCACGCCGACCGGCGGCTCGCCCTGGGACGCGGCCGACACCTCCGGCAGCGGTGACGGCGCCGAGTCGGTCGCGCCACCGGACACCGTGTACTCCACCCCGGTGTCGCGCGAGGACACCCCACCGCCCGCGGGCGACTCCGGCTCCTTCGCCGGCCCGGGCCCCGACCGGTCGTCGGGGGGCGGGTTCGGTGATCGGCGGAAGTCCGGCGCCGAGCCGCCGGCCGGCGGTGCCGAGGCCCGCACCTCGGTGCTGCCGCAGGGCAGCGCGCTGCCGAGGACCGCCGTGCAATCCTCCGTGCCCCCCGGCCTCCTGGACACCCCCGGCCCGGGTGTGCCGCCGCCCCCGGGCGCGCCCGGCACCCCCGACGCCCACCCGCGGCAGGGACCGGAGGAGGGGGAGAGCGGCTACGTGCCGACCCAGATGGTGTCGGCGGACAGCCCGCAGGCGCCGGTACGGGCGGCGACGCCCCCACCGCCGCCGGCCCCGCCCGGTCCGCCCGCGCAGAACGAGGTGCACCACGCCGCGACGGTGCTGGCGCACAGCACGCCGGTGCCCGCTCATCCCGGGGCGGGCACCCCGCCCCCGCCTCCGCCGCCCCCGCCCGGTGGGCACATGATCCCGCCCCCGCCCGCGCCCGGGCCGCCCGGTGGCTACGGGTATCCCGCGCGGTCCGAGGTGCCCGCGGTGGGCTCCGGCTACATGGCGGTGCTGCGCTACCGCGCGCCGGACGGCTCGGAGCAACGGTTGATCCGCCGCTCGGCGCCGGGCATGCCGCACCCCGAGTGGCAGCTGCTGCACGAGCTGCACGCCCTGGGGGTGCCGGCCGGCCAGGCGATCGAGCTGCACACGGAGTTGCAGTCCTGCGAACTGCCCGGTGGGTACTGCGCGCGGATGATCCGGGAGACCTGGCCGCAGGTCCGGATCACCCACACCGCCCCGTACGGCGCGGACCTCGCCTCCCGGCAGGCGGGGGTGCGGCACCTGGTGGAGCACCAGGACGAGCTGGAGCAGTACGCCGACGGCCCGCCGCGCGCGGTGCCGGTGCGCGCGCCGGTGCCGCAGCAGCCCACCGCCCCGGCGGTGGGGCTGGACGTCATCGGGCAGGAACTGGCGCAGTCCTACGGTCCGCAGGCCGTCTACCACTGGGAACAGCAGGCGGTGGCCCGTCAGGGCGTGCCGGACATCGTGGCGCAGACGCTGGTCTGGTCGGGGCTGCCGGTCGGGATCGGACCGTTCTTCTGGGCGCACGTCCAGCCGGGACGTCCGATCCCGACGCTGGCGGAGCTGGCGCAGGAGCGCGGCGTGGTGCCGGCGATGGACTCGGGTTCGTACCTGGTGCTGGGCAACGACTTCGGCCGGCAGCTGTGCGTGCAGTACGGGACCGCGCACGTGGTGGCGGTGCCGTTGGAGGGCGGTCCGGGCGGGCAGCCGGCGCCGGTTCGGTTCGTCAACACCTCGGTGCCGCAGTTCGCGCGGTCGCTGGCGATGCTGGGGCGGATGTGGCCGCTGCGGCACGGACTGACCCCGGAGCAGGCCGGACGCTGGACGACGGACTTCCAGACGCAGTTGGTGACGCTCGACGGGCAGGCGCTGGCCGACCCGGAGAGCTGGTGGTCGGTGCTGGTCGAGCAGATGTGGGACGGGTTGCTGTAGGTCCGGCGCCGGCCCCGGGTCCCCCTCGGCACGGACCCGTCCGTGCCGAGGGGCCGGTTCGGGAGTGATCACGCGATCGTCCCCGAGCCGGCCCCTCCCGCGTGCCCGGGGCCGGGCCGGCGGGGGCGGGTCCCCGGGCCGGCGGGACGTGCCGGCCGGATGGCACGGGTGTGACGCACGCCCGGGTGTTCGTCGGCGGCGTGAGGGGCATCCTGAGAGGAGGTTTTCGTCTTTTCGTCCGTTAGGCGCATCGGGCGGGGGCGGCAGTGGGCGACGGCGATGAAGGAGGGCCCCGTGAACGCGACCCCGGGGGCGGAGTTCGACCGGGTGGGACTCTTCGAACGCGGCTACCGAGCCGAGCAGGTCGACGCACGCCTCGCCGAACTGGCCGCCGACCGGGACGCCCTCGCCCGACGGCTGGCCGCCCTCGTCGCCGCCGAACGCGAACTGACCGGGGAGAGCACCCGCGCGAGCGCCGCCCGGGAGGCCGCCGCCGACCTGCCGCACGAACGATGGGCCGCCCTCGGCCGACGCATGGTCGAACTGCTCGAGGAGGCCGACGCGCAGGCCGAGGAGCTGACCGGGGAGGCCGCCGAGGAGGGCCGGCGCGTCGCCGAGCGGGCCGCCGCCGGGGCCCGCGCCCTGCTCGAACGCGCACGGGAGGCCGCCGCCGAACGCCGCGCCGCCGCCGAGGCGGTGGCCGACCAACGACTGGCGGCGGCCCGCGGGGAAGCCGACCGGATCGCGGCGGAGGCCCGGGAGGAGGCCGAGCACCTCCTCGCCGCCGCCGGGGAACACCGGGACCGCCTCGCCGCCGAGAGCGCCCGCGCCGGGACCGGGCGCCGGGAACTGGAGAAGCGGGCCGAGGAGACCCTGGCCGCCGAACTGGCCGCCGCCGAGGAGGCCGGGGCCCGCCGCGAGAAGGAGACCCTCGGATACGCCGAGGACCTGCTGGCCCGCCGACGCGAGGACCACGCCGCGGCGACCCGCGAGGCGCGGGCCCGTCAGCGGGAGGCCGAGGAACGGGCCGCCGGCCTCCTCGCCGAGGCCCGGGGCCTGGAACGGCGGGTGGAGCGGGAGACCGCCCGACTGCTGCGGGAGAACGAGGAGCGGGCGGAGGCCACCCGCGAACACCTGCGGCAGGTCAGGCGCGCGCTGGCGGCCCTGACCGGCCGCGCCCCCGAAGACGGCGAGGACACCGGGGACACCGGGGACGGCGAGGACGGCGAGGACGACGGGAAGCACGGTGCCGCCGGGGTGGGGGCCGCCGACGACGGCACCCGGGGGACCGGGGCGTCCCGAACGGAGGCGGGGGTTCCCGGCGAGGCGGACGCACCGGGAACGACCGGTCATCCGGCGGACGACGCCTCCGGCCCCACCGGCCCGGAAGCGAGCGGCACGGACGGAGCCGTCCCCCGCCCCGACGGGGCCGGGGACGTCGGAGCCGATCGGGTCACCGGCCCCGAGCCGACCCGGGAGGTGCCGGCCACCGACCCCGAGCCGGCGGCCGTGGCCGACGAGGGGACCGAGGGGACCGTGACCGCCGAGGGGACCGTGACCGCCGACGGGGCTGACGGGGCTGACAGGACCGAGGCCACCGACGGGGCTGACGGGGCTGACGGGGCTGACGGGGCCGACGGGACCGTTCCGGCCGGCCAGAACACCACCCCGCCCGACACCGACACCGAAGCGGGCACCGGGGACGGGCGCGGTGCGCGCCCCTCGCCCCGGCCCGGGGCCCCGTCGAACGACTCCTCCCCCGAGGACGACGCCGAGGAGACGACGGAGGCGGGAACGGAGGCCGGGGCGGAGACCCCCGGGTCCCCGGAGACCGGGGGCGGCGGTGCCGGCCACCGGCGCCCCGACGGCCGTCCCGCCGCGCCCCGCACCGGCGGGCGCCGACCGGGCGACCGGGCCCCGGCCGGGCGGGGAACGGCACGTCGGCCGGGGTGAAACGCCGTCGCCCGGCGTGGGGAGTAGGGTGCGGAGGTCCGTCCGCATCACCCACCACCGCACGAAGGGCCCGATCAGTTGAGCTCCACGCGCCCGGCCGCCGTCATCGTCCTCGCCGCCGGTGAGGGGACCCGCATGAAGTCCGCGACGCCCAAGGTCCTGCACGAGATCTGCGGGCGCTCGCTGCTCGGCCACGTGGTCGCCTCCGCCCGGCACACCGACCCCGAGCGGCTGGTCGTGGTCGTGGGGCACGCCCGGGAACGGGTGGGCGAGCACCTGGCCGGCATCGACCCGGACGTGCTGACCGCCGTGCAGGAGGAGCAGCGCGGCACCGGGCACGCCGTGCGCCGCGCGCTGGAGGAGTTGACCGCCCGGGGCGCCGCCCCGACCGGCACGGTGCTGGTGACCTGTGGTGACACCCCGCTGCTGACCGGGGAGACGCTCGCCTCGCTCGCCGCCGAGCACGCGGAGGCGGGCAACGCCGTGACCGTGCTGACCGCCGAACTGCCGGACGCGTCCGGCTACGGGCGGATCGTGCGCGCGGCGGACGGCTCGGTGACCGCGATCGTCGAGCACAAGGACGCCGACGAGGGGCAGCGCGCGATCCGCGAGATCAACTCCGGGGTCTTCGCCTTCGACGCCGAGGCCCTCGTCGCCGCCCTCGCGAAGCTGACCACGGACAACAGTCAGGGCGAGGAGTACCTCACCGACGTGCTCGGCATCCTGCGCGCCGAGGGTCGGCGGGTGGGCGCCTGCCGGGCCGCCGACCACCGCGAGATCTCCGGCATCAACAACCGCGTGCAGCTCGCCGCCGCACGCCGGATGCTCAATGACCGACTGCTGGAGCGGGCCATGCTCGCCGGCGTCACCGTCGTGGACCCGGCCTCGGTGTGGGTGGACGTGACGGTGGAGTTCGAGCCGGACGCGGTGATCCACCCCGGTACCCAGCTGCGCGGTGCCACCCGGATCGGCGCCGGTGCCGAGGTCGGCCCGCACTCCACCCTGACCGACACGGTCGTCGGGGCGGAGGCGACGCTGGTCAACACCGTCTCGGTGGGGGCGGAGGTCGGCGAGGGCGCGACCGTCGGCCCCTACGCCTACCTGCGGCCGGGCAGCCGACTGGGGGCCTCCGCCAAGATCGGCACCTACGTCGAGACCAAGAACGCCACCGTGGGCGAGGGCACCAAGGTGCCGCATCTCACATACGTGGGGGACGCCACGATCGGCGACCACAGCAACATCGGCGCGGCCAGCGTCTTCGTCAACTACGACGGGCAGCGCAAGCACCACACCACCATCGGCTCGCACTGCCGCACCGGCTCGGACAACATGTTCGTCGCGCCGATCACCATCGGGGACGGCGCCTACACCGCCGCCGGCTCCGTCATCACCCGTGACGTGCCGCCCGGTTCGCTGGCCGTGGCGCGGGGACAGCAGCGCAACATCGAGGGCTGGGTGGCCCGCAAGCGGCCCGGCAGCGCCGCCGCGAAGGCCGCCGAGGCCGCCGACGGCGGGACCGCCGGTGACGGCGGGGCGTCGGGGGAACGGCCGTCCGGGAACGGTTGAGGGGTGCACGGGGTGCCGGCCCGGGGCGTACCGTAAGGGGGGCCCTCACGGATGGCCGAAAGACGGCCGTCCGGGGCCGACCCGACGACTCCGAGCGACCGTCGATCACCCAAGGAGATCTGCTGTGACCGGGATCAAGACGACCGGTGAGAAGAAGATGATGCTCTTCTCCGGCCGCGCCCACCCCGAGCTGGCGAAGGAGGTCGCCGCCGAGTTGGGCGTGGGACTGGTCCCGACCACCGCACGGGACTTCGCCAACGGGGAGATCTACGTCCGGTACCAGGAATCGGTTCGCGGCGCGGACTGCTTCCTGATCCAGAGCCACACCACCCCGATCAACAAGTGGATCATGGAGCAGCTGATCATGATCGACGCGATGAAGCGGGCCTCGGCCCGCAGCATCTCGGTCGTGATCCCGTTCTACGGCTACGCCCGCCAGGACAAGAAGCACCGCGGCCGGGAGCCGATCTCCGCCCGTCTGATGGCCGACCTGCTCAAGACCGCCGGCGCCGACCGGATCCTGAGCGTGGACCTGCACGCCGACCAGGTGCAGGGCTACTTCGACGGCCCGGTGGACCACCTGTTCGCCCTGCCGCTGCTCACCAGGTACATCGGCGAGCGGGTGGACCGCGACAAGCTCACCATCGTCTCCCCCGACGCCGGCCGGGTTCGGGTCGCCGACCGCTGGTGCGACAAGCTGGGCGCCCCGCTGGCCATCGTGCACAAGCGGCGCGACCCGGACGTGGCCAACCGCGTGTCGGTGCACGAGGTCGTCGGTGAGGTCCGCGACCGGGTGTGCGTCCTGGTCGACGACATGATCGACACCGGCGGCACGGTCTGCGCGGCGGCCGAGGCGCTGTTCGCCAACGGCGCGGCCGACGTGATCGTCACCGCCACCCACGGCATCCTCTCCGACCCCGCCCCGGATCGGCTGAAGAACTCCAAGGTCAGCGAGTTCGTCTTCACCGACTCGCTGCCCACGCCGGGCGGCATGGACATGGACAAGATCACCGTCGTCTCGCTGGCCCCGACGATCGCCCGCGCGATCCGCGAGGTCTTCGAGGACGGCTCGGTCACCAGCCTCTTCGAGGGCGACGCCTGATCGCTCCCGGTGCCGGCTCCCCGACGGGTGAGCCGGCACCACCCGATTTCGACCGCGGCCTCCCCGCCGGGTACGCTGTGCGCGTTGCTCGGCGAGGGAGGCCGCGCACGCTTCGGATCGGACCGGCTCGAACCGCGATCGCGGGACACCGGCACCGGAGCGGGTGGCTGTCCGTTATCGACGCGCTCCTCATCGCGGTGATCCGCCCGGCCCCGGCCGCCGGCTCGCGCGGTGTGCGGCAGGCCCGTTGGGGCCGGGTGACACCCGGCCCGGGCCCCCGGGACCGACCGGGAACGACCGCATCCCGCGATCGCGCACCGCGATCCAGACCACGAGGAGCGCCACCATGAGCGACGTCAAGATCACCGCCGAGGTCCGCCGCGAGTTCGGCAAGGGCGCGTCCCGCCGCGTGCGGCAGGCCAACCGCGTGCCCGCCGTCATCTACGGCCACGGCGGCGACCCGGTGCACGTCACCCTGCCGAGCTACGACCTCATGATGGCCCTGAAGAACTCGAACGTCCTGATCACCCTGGACATCGAGGGCCGCGAGGAGCTGGTGATCCCCAAGGCCGTGCAGCGCGAGGTGCTGCGCCCCAACCTGGTCCACCTGGACCTGCTGGTGGTCAAGAAGGGCGAGCGGGTCTCCGTCGAGATCCCGATTTACACCGAGGGCGACCTGGCCCCCGGCCAGTTCCTCGTCGAGCACGTCCACAACACCCTGAGCGTGGAGGCCGAGGCCACCCACCTGCCGGAGAGCGTGACCGTCTCCATCGCGGGCCTGTCCTCCGGCGACCAGGTGTTCGCCAAGGACGTGAAGCTGCCCAAGGGCACCTCGCTGACCATCGACGGCGACGAGCCCATCATCCAGATCCTGGCCGCCCAGGCCGAGGAGCCCTCCGCCGAGTCCGAGACCACCGAGGTCTGAGCACCGGCGTCGGGGCGGCACGGGTGACCGTTCCCGCCCGACACACCCGGCCCCCGGGTCGTTTCCCGCCTACTTGAGGTGGACCAGGCCGTCCACGGTGACGGTGGGGCGGCCCGAGGTGCCGACCACCTCGATCCGCACGGTGTGCTTCGCGCTGCTCGTCCAGCTCTGCGTCCAGATCGCGTCCCGGTAGCGGGTGGTGGACGACTTCAGATCCACCGTCTTGGCGAGCTTGCCGTCCACGTACACCCGCACCTGGCCCGAGCCGGAGGCCCGGGAGACCACCAGCGCCGCCGAGCGGCCGGTGAAGGTCCAGGTGAGCGAGGAGTTCTTGGTCCCCGAGGAGAGCGACTTGCCACCCAGGTAGCGGGAGTCGGACCGGGTGGTCCAGGTGCCGGTCCGCTTGGCGGCGGTCTCCTGGAGGATCACCGGGGTGAAGGACGGGGAGACCGTGCGCTGGTTCCCGGCGGTGTCCAGGGCCCGGACCTGCCAGGTGGAGGCGGAGCCCGACTTCACCGTCAGGTCGGCGGAGGTGGTGGTCGCGGCGTAGGACCTCGCGACCGGCGAGAGCAACCGCACTCCCTCCAGGCGGGTGTTGTCGGCCGCCTTCCAGGTCAGCCGCACCGGCACCGCGCCGGTGTCGACCGTCCCGGCCCGCAGCGCCAGGCGCGGCGCGGTGGTGAAGGTCGGCGCGGTGGTGTCGGCGATGACGGTGACAGCCGGCGTGGTGGCCGTGCGGCCGGACAGGTGTACGCCGCGCACCGAGACCTTCCGGGTGCCGGGGGCCAGGGTGACGGCGACCGAGCGGGCGTTGCCGGCGGTGGTGGCGGCGACCTTGCCGTCCACCAACACCTCGAAGCGGGTGAGCAGTTGACTCGGCGTGCCGGTCTTCCAGGCGACCGTGGCGGAGGTCTTGGTGTAGTGGGTGGTGCCCACGGCGGTGGTACCGGTGACGCCGTTCAGCGCGAGACCGGTGGGCGCGCCGCCGGCGAGGCCACGGATGGTCTCCAGCTGCCCGTACAGCCGGTCGCCGGGGCACAGGGTGTTGTAGCCGTCGCGGTGTCCGTGGATGCGGGGCAGGGTGCGCACGGCGCCCTTGCTCCAGCGCTGCCCGGCGAGGTTGACGCCGTCGGCGCCGGCGACCAGGCCCACCGTGCCGGTGGGGTCGGCGCCGTACTGGCCGAGCTTCCAGGCCGACAGCCGGGCCACGGAGTTGAGCACGGCGGTGGGCGCGGCGGTGTCGCTGTAGGTGCCCAGGACGGCGATGCCGGTGGTCTGGTCGTTGAAACCGTAGGCGTGCGCTCCGTACACCGGCCGGTCCACGCCGCCCTTGCGGCCCTCGTGGATGGTGCCGCACTTGTCGACCAGGAAGTTGTAGCCGACGTCGCGCCAGCCCAGGGTCCTCACGTGGTAGGTGAAGATGCCCCGGACCACGGCGGTGGAGTTCTCACAGGTGTAGGCGTTGGACTCGGCGGTGTGGTGCACGACCACCGCCTTGACCACCGGGTCCGGCAGGTAGATGGCCTCCAGCGGGGTCGCCGCCTCGTCGGCGCCCCACTCCGCCCGGCTCACGATCGGCGGGCGCGGGGCGGTGGAGGGCGGCGCCGGCGGCACGGAGACGGTGGGGTCGGGGGCCGGGGTGGTCGGCTCGGGGTCGCTCGGTGCCGGGTCGCCCGGTGCGGGGTCGGTGGGCGCCGGGTCGTTCAGGGGGGCGACCGGCGTGTCGGCCCCGGGCTCCCCGGTCGCCTCGGCGGTGAGTTCCACCGGGGCGGAAACGGTGTCCCGTGAGCCGGGGGCGGGCTGGGGCTCCTGTTCGGGGACCGGCGCGGGCGTCGTGCCCGGCACGGGCGTCCCGGCGTTCTCCCCGCCGACCGTCTCGTCCCGGGTGAAACCGGCCGGATCCATGGTGCGCGCGGTGCCGGCGCCGGGGTCGATCATGTCCACGCGCAGACCGGCGGGCAGCTTCTCGGAGACACCCGTCTCCGAGACGACCCGCACCTCGATGCCGTCCGAGGGCCCCACCCACAGCGGTTCGGTGCCGCCGCGTTCGGCGTCCTCCCACTCGGCCGGGGCAGGGTGCGGTTCCAGGGCCAGCCAGGAGGACCAGGCCCCGCCGGCGGCGTCCCGGACCCGGGCCTCGACCGTGCCGACCAGCTCGGTCTCCGGGTCGGTCCAGGTGACGCCGATCAGACTGAAGGGATCGGTGGTGGTGCGGGGCAGTGCGGCGCGGGTGCCGCCGGCGGCACGGGCCAGGTCGGCCTCGTGCGTCTCCGGTTCGACCACGGCCGACGGGTCTCCGTCGGCCGTGCCGCCGGGGGTGGAGCCGTCGGCGATGCCCTGCATGACGAGGGTGCCGAGCACAGCGGCCCCCGCCACGACGGAGGTTCCCCACAGACGACGTTTCACAGACGTCTCCTCGAGCGTGCGCGCCCGGTGGGGACGCGCGATGACCCCGCGCCGTCGGCGGACGGCGCGGGCACAGCGGAAGTACGGGAGATGCGAAGGGTCCGCCCGGGTGGGGCGGGGTGGTACCGGCGGTGCGGGTGGGTGCCGGCGCGTGCGGGCGCCGGGGACGGCCGGAGCGGGTGAGGCCCCATCACACCCCTGCGGGCACGGCGGAGACCGCTGCACGGACCATCGAGATCACCGCGCGTAGCTTAACCGAACCCCCGTGTGGGTGAGGGGCGCCGGTAGGCTTTCGGACGAATCGGGGGACCGGACCGGCCCCCGGAGACGGCGGAGAGCGGGACGGACGGACGTGGCGGACGCGACGGAGACGACACAGGGACCCTGGCTGATCGTCGGGCTGGGCAACCCCGGCCCGCAGTACGCCGGGAACCGCCACAACGTCGGCTTCATGGTGGCCGACCTGCTGGCCGAACGACTCGGCGGTTCGTTCCGCGCGCACAAGTCGCGGGCCCAGGTCTGCGAGGGACGGCTCGGCGTCCCCGGCTCCGCCGCCGGCGCCCCCCGGGTGGTGATCGCGAAGCCGATGACCTACATGAACCTCTCGGGTGGTCCGACCGGCGCGCTGGCCTCCTGGCTGAAGGTCCCGGTCGAGCGGATCGTCGTCGTGCACGACGAACTCGACATCGACTACGGGGCGCTGCGTCTCAAGCGCGGCGGCGGTGACAACGGTCACAACGGGCTGAAGTCGATCACCTCGACGCTGGGCCGGGAGTACCACCGGGCACGCTTCGGTGTGGGACGCCCGCCGGGTCGGATGGATGTCGCCGCCTTCGTGCTCAAGGACTTCTCCACCGTCGAACGCAAGGAATTGGACTATCTCGTGGACCGGGCCGCCGACGCGGTGGAGGCCCTGGTGACGCAGGGTCTGGAACGGGCGCAGAGCACCTTCAACAGCTGAGGGATCGGGTACCCGCCGGGCCACCGGCCCCGACACCCCGGCCGTCGACTCCCGATGGGGGACCCCGGGCCGTCCCCCATCGGGAGGGACCTCCCTTGACCCGGCGCGGGGGATGACCAAGGATCGCGGCATGTCCGACACCGAGCGTCCCGGAAGTGGTCACCGGCCTCCCGGACGCCGGGAGGAACGGGAGTCCCGGCGTGCTCGGGGGGCACATGGGTCCCACGGGTCCCGGTCCGCCGACGAGCGGAACCCGTCGACCCGGGAGTTCGGGAACGACCCGGAACCGGAGGAGCCGGTCGGGGACGACGCCCCCGACGACTCCGACGACCCACCGGAGAGCGGCGCGACGCGCGCCGGCCGGTGGCTGCTGCGCGGTGTGCTGTCCCTGGTGGCCCTGCTGATCCTGGTATCGGGGGTGTGGACCTCCTGGGACACCATGCGGCACGCGGTCGGCAGCGGGGGCGGCGAGCGCGGAACGCTCACCCTCCAGGAGTGCGGGCGCGATGCCTGCGCCGGCTCCTTCGCGCCCTTCGGTGGTGAGCAGGGGGGCGATATCCCGCCAACCGCCGTGCTGGCCCAATCGGTCGGCCGTTCCCCCGGTGAGAGCTTCACGGTGGTGTTGCGCCCGGGGACGGTGGAAGCGGTGCGGACCGGCGGGCCGGGCGTGATGGAGTCCACCCTGCCCTTCGCGGGGGCCCTGATGCTGGCCTCCCTGGTGGTCGGGGGCGGCCTGCGGATGGTCCGCACGGGCTGGGTGATCGGAATCTCCGGAATTGTTCTGCTGGGCGGCATTTTCCTCACCTGGTAACCACGACGACTCCGGAGATCACCCGCCGGATTCCGGCACTTCAGCATCTGACGACCCGTAAACCTCCGTTACGGAACTGTTGCAGACGACCAATCGGCCATATGCCCTCAAGTGGGCCCATTCGACGTGGACACGCCTTGCCAAAAATCGCCCCTCACCCCGAAGCTATGGCAGCCACATTGTCCGATATTCATAAAGTCCCCCCAAGATGTGGACGGCCTCCATGCGCATCCTTTCCGCCAAGGGCGCCCTCGCGGCGTCCGCCGCCGCCGCGATGATCTTCCTCGGCGCGACTCCCGCCTCCGCGACCTTCAAGGACTACGACGCCGAACTCCGCCAGAAGACCCCCATCTCGGCGGACGAGTTCGAGACCGGCGACTGCCCCAAGGAGTTCGTCGGGAAGTACAAGGACGGCTGGCACTTCGTCGCTCCGCAGGGGATCTTCAAGAAGCTGACCGTCACCTTCGCCTCGGGTCACGAGGTGGTGGAGACCGAGTTCGCCAGGTACGGCAACCCGGCGGGCAAGCACGCTTACATCGCCTCCGAGGTCGGTGACCTGCTGGTCTCCGCCGAGGCGGTCATCACCGGCACCAAGACCGGTGGGGCGAGGTTCGAGGTTTTCAACCTCTCGCACACCTGCCCGGGCAAGAAGAAGCCGGGTGACACGACCGGCGGGACCACCGGTGACACCGGTGACACCGGCTCGACCGGTGACGAGGGCACCGAGGGCTCCACCGGTGACACCACCGAGGGCAGCACCGGCGACACCGGCTCGACCGGTGACGAGGGCACCGACGGTTCCACCGGCGACCAGGGCACCGAGGGCACCACCGGCAACACGGGCGACGCCACCGAGGGCACCACCGGCGACGAGGCCGAGGCCACCACCGGTGGCGTGACCCCCGACGGCGGCAGCGACACCCCGGACCTGGCCAACACCGGCTCCAACACCCCGGTGATCGGCGCCTCCGTCCTGGCCGCCGCCCTGCTGGGCGTCGGTGGCTACATGGCGATGCGTCGCCGCAACGCCACCGGTCGCGTCTGACGCGACGGCGGGCGACACCGCACCCGCACACACCACCCGGGAGGCCCCGCCCCCCACTCCCACCACGGAGTGGCGGACGGGGCCTCCCCACGTCGCCCGGGGCAGCGGGCGGGCGACGGCCGGAGATCACCCGGACGGAGAACGGGGCGGACGGCTCCCCGCCCCGTCAGGGGCCGGCGGGACGGAGGCCGGCGATGACGGTGGTGCCGTGGTCCTCCGAGGTCACCGCGTCGGGAACCAGCCCGGATCCCACCAGGACGGCCACCGCCGCGTCGGCCTGCCGGTCGCCGGTCTCGGCGAGGAGCCGCCCGCCGGGCGCCAACCACCGAACGGCCCCGGCCGCCACCCGGCGCAGGACATCCAGGCCGTCCGGGCCACCGTCCAGCGCCGCGCGGGCCTCGTGCTCCCGAGCCTCTCCCGGCAGCAGCGCGATGTCCCCGGTGGGCACGTACGGCACGTTGGCCACCAGAACCTCGATCCGCCCGCTCAGGTCGGCCGGCAGCGCCTCGAAGAGGTCCCCCCGGTGGACACGGTCCGGACCGAGGGCGACGAGGTTGCGGCGGGCGCACCGCACGGCGGCGGGATCCAGGTCGGCGGCGTGCAGGTCGATGCGCCTCTCCCGCTCCAGCAGGGCGGCGCCCAGCGCGCCGGAGCCGCAGCACAGGTCCACCACCACGATTCCCGGCCGCAACAGCGCGGCGGCCCGCTCCAGCAGGAACTCGGTGCGCCGGCGCGGGACGAAGACGCCCGGGTCCACGACGATCCACATCCCGCCGAACCGGGCCCGCCCGATGACGTGCTCCAACGGCTCGCCGGTCGCGCGGCGTTCGACCAGCGCGGTGAGTTCCGCCGACCCCGGTGCGGCGGCGATCAGCAGCCGGGCCTCCTCCTCGGCGAACACGCACCCCGCCCGTCGGAGCCGGGCGACGACCCCGGGGTCCGGAGGCTCCCCGGCCCCCGCCCCTCCGACCCCACCGGGGGTGTCGAACGGGTCGGGGTCGGCTGCCGGTTCGGACGACGGGACAGGGGTCATCGGTGATCTCCGGGGTCGGGAGGGGCGGTCACCCCCGGACCCGGGGGCGGGTACCGGCGCCGGACGGGGCCGGACGCCGCATCGCCGGGGGGGGCACCGGGATGTTCGGTGTCCCGCCCGGCGATGCGGCGCGGATGCGGTGCGGAAGCGACGACACGGATCGGTCCGGGGCGGATCGTATCGGGTTCGGCGGAGTCGAGGGAGCTCGTCGGGGCATCGGACCTTCCGGGCCCGTGATGGGCCCGTGGCGGGAGGACAGCGGTCAGAAACGGCGCATGGCGCGGGCCAGTGCGTTGCCGATGACCAGGTAGACCAGGGCCGCGATGCCGTAGTTGAGGACGACACGCCACCACTCGGGCTGCACGCTGAACATGTCACGCGACCAGCCGGCGAGCCAGTTGGCGGCGTCCCGCACGATCGACACCAGGGTGTTGTCCCGGTTGGCGTCGAGCAGGTACATGATGATCCAGAGGACGATGATGAAGGCGGCGACGTCCGCGATCACGGCGACGATGCCGGCGATCGGGTTTCCGGTACTTCTCCTTGTGGTGACCATGACGCACATCTTGCCCGTGCTCGGCGGAGCAAACCGGTGATTGTACGTTCCGTTCTCCGATTCGGCGACCCGACCTCCCGGAGAGCATGATCGAATTCCGCGCCGCACCCGGCGGCATCCGCCCGCTCGGCACGCGGGACGGGCCGCCCGGAAACACCCGGGCGGCCCGTTCCACGTCCCCGACGCGCCGTTCAGCCGGTGTTGCGCAGCCCGGCCGCGACGCCGTTGACCGTCAACAGCAGCGCCCGGGAGAGCAGCTGGTCCGGCTCCTCCCCGCGCTCGGCCGCCTCCCGCTGCCGCGCCAACAGCGCGACCTGGAGGTAGGAGATCGGGTCCAGGTAGGCGTCCCGGATCTGGAGGGTCTGCCGCAGCACCGGGTTGGCGGCCAACAGCTCGTCACCACCGGTGATCCGCAGCACCTCCGCCACGGTCAGCTCGTGCTCGGCCCGGATGGTCTCGAATACGTGCCGCAGCTCGTCGGGGACCAGCGTCTCCACGTAGTGCCCGGCGATCCGCAGGTCCGTCTTGGCCAGCGTCATCTCGACGTTGGACAGGAAGTTGCGGAAGAAGTGCCAGCGCTCGAACGCCTCCGAGAGCACTCCGTCCAGACCCGCCTCGCGGGCCGCCCTCAGCCCGGAGCCGACCCCGAACCAGCCCGGCACGATCTGCCGGGACTGCGTCCAGCCGAACACCCAGGGGATGGCCCGCAGGCCGTCGAGGCCGGCGCCGCTGTCGGGACGGCGCGAGGGCCGGGAACCCAGGTGCAGCTCGGCGAGCTGGTCCACCGGGGTGGAGGCGAAGAAGTACGGCGGCAGGTCCGGGTCCTCGACCAGCGCCCGGTAGGCGGTGTGCGCGGCCTCCGAGACGGTGTCCATCGCCGCGTCCCAGCGGGCCAGCGCTTCCTCGGGCTGCCGGGGCGAGGTGTGCAGGGCGGAGGCCTGGAGGGTCGCGGCGACCGTCAGCTCCAGGTTCTCCCGCGCCAGCGAGGGGACGAGGTACTTGTCGGAGATGACCTCGCCCTGCTCGGTCACCTTGATCTCGCCCTCCAGGGTGCCCCAGGGCTGGGCGAGGATCGCGTCGTGCGAGGGGCCGCCGCCACGGCCGACGGTGCCACCCCGGCCGTGGAAGAGCCGCAGCCGCACACCGTGCCGGTGGGCGACGTCGCGCAGCCGGCGCTGGGCGCGGTGGATCTCCCACTGTGAGGTGGTGATGCCGCCGAACTTCGAGGAGTCGCTGTAGCCGAGCATGACCTCCTGGAGGTCGCCGCGCAGCGCCACCAGCCGCCGGTAGGAGGGGTCGGAGAGCATCGCGTCGAGCAGTTCGTCGGCGATCTTCAGCTCGTCGGTGGTCTCCAGCAGCGGCACGATGCCGATCCGGGCCCATCCGGCGTGCAGGTCGATCAGCCCGGCCTCACGGGCGAGCACGGCGGCGGCGAAGACATCGTCCGCCCCCTGGCACATCGAGATGATGTAGGACTCGATGATCTCCGGCCCGAAGGTGTCCAGTGCCTCGCGGATGGTGGCGAAGACGCCCAGGGTGCGGGCGCCGGCCTCGTCCAGCGGTGCCGGGGTGGGGGCCAGCGGGCGGCGGGAGCGCAGCTCCTTGGCCAGCAGCCGGGTGCGGTAGTCACGCGGCATGTCCACGTACCGCCAGGACTCCTCGCCGAGCCGGTCGAAGAGCTGGCCCAGGGCCTGGTGGTGGGCGTCGGCGTGCTCGCGGACGTCCATGGTGGCGAGCTGGAGGCCGAAGGCGGAGATGGTCCGGATGATCCGCTCCACGTGCCCGTCGGCGACCAGCCCTCCGCGGTGCTCGCGCAGCGACCTCTGCACGATGCCCAGGTCCTCCAGCAGCTCGCCGGTGCCCCGGTAGTCGCGGCCGGGCTGGTGCGAGGAGCCCTCGCGCAGCCGGGAGAGGGTGTTGAGCAGCTTCTGCCGCACGCAGGTGACCTTGAGCCGGTAGGGCTCCTCCGCGTTGAGCCGCTTGTACCGGGGGGTGATCTCCGGCAGCAGTTCCAGGTCCCGGGCGAGGGAGTCGCGCAGCTCGTCGGTGACGCCGGTGTTGCGGATCGAGCCGGAGAGCGAACCGCGCAGTTCGTCCACGTGGTCCAGCGCCCGGCCGATGCCGTGCTCGTGCTGGAGCAGCAACACCTCCCGGGTGACGGTCGGGGTGACATTGGGGTTGCCGTCCCGGTCGCCGCCGATCCAGGTGCCGAAGGTGAGCGGGCGGGTGCCGGGGGGCAGCGGGACCCCGGCGCGCTCGAGCTCGGCGGCCAGGTCCTCCAGCAGGTCACCGACCGCGCCCCGGTGCAGCTCGTCGAGGTAGTAGATGGCGTTGCGGGCCTCGTCACCCGGCTCGGGACGGACCACCCGCAGCTCGTCGGTCTGCCAGATGAGGTCGATGTTCTCCGCGAGTCGCAGCTCCAACCGGCGGGCGTCGGCCTCGGAGGCCGCCGTCTCCAGCAGACCGGCGATGGCGCGGAGCTTGGTGAGCACCGAGCGGCGGGCCGCCTCGGTGGGGTGGGCGGTGAAGACCGGTCGCACCTGGAGGTTGGCGACGGTGCGGCGCACGTGCTCGGTATCGGCGTCCTTGAGGGTGTCGGCGGTGCGGGCGAGCAGGCCGCCCTCCTCCGCGCGGCGACGGCGCATGTCGCGCCCCCGGTGCACCTGCTCGGTGACGTTGGCCAGGTGGAAGTAGGTGGAGAAGGCGCGCACCAGCTTGGCCGCGTCGGCGATGTCGAGTTCGCCGAGGAGTTCGGCGGCGGCCTCACCATCGGTGCGGGTCAGTCGGCGGACGCGCTCGACGAGCTCGAGCAGTTCGGGGCCGTCCTGTCGGACGAGGGTGGCGCCCAGCAGCTCACCCAGGCGTCGGATGTCGGCGCGCAGGGCACTGCCGGGGTCGGCCGCCGCGATCGCCGCGTCCGCCCCGGGCCCGTCCCCGGCGGACGTGGTGTGGTCGGCCCCGCCGGACCCGCCGGATGGGGAGGTCGGAGTCTCCGTCGTGGTGTCGGCACTGTTGCTCACAGATGCGGCTCCTTGCGGCTCTTCGGTTCGGCAGGTCACGGACCGCGCTGTCCGACCGCACCAGGATAGGCACTCCGTGTCGCGCAGGGGACACCCCGACCGCCCCGTCCCGCTGGTCGGACGGCCCCGGCGGGGTGGGCGCGGATCGGTGCGGGGTGCGGTGCGGGGATGGTTACGTCACGGTGGAGGGAGGGAAGGAGACACGGACGACATCGGAACGGGAGCGGTACGGAAGGGGCCGGTCGTCGTGGAGACGTGTGAATCCTGCCCGGAGCCCCGCTCCGAGGGCGTGCGGCACGCGGCACGGCAACACGGACGGCTGTGTTCCCCTTTCGACTTACGGTTCCGTAGGTTACGGTGACGTAGGTGGAGCCCGGGTTCGGCTCCCCCGGGAGCACAGGGCGGTCATCCGCTCTCCGCCCCGGATGATGGTCCGTCGGTCGCTCCGGCAGGACCGCGCGCCCGATGGATGCGCGAAACGCGCGTCGCCCATCCACCGGTTCGCATCATGCCGTCGAACAGCGGCGGGTATCCCGCCCCGACCCTCCCCGTTGATACGTACATCAGTTCGCGGTGTCCCCGGAATTCCCGGTCACCGCCGATCCGCCCGTTTGTCCGGGGTGTGGCCTCCCCCGTCCTCCTCAGGACCCCGCCCACCCCCCTCCCACCCATGAGGTAGTACCTGTCATGACCACCAGTCCGGACCTTGTACCGCCCCCGTCCGCCGAGGCATCCGACGCCGGGAATTCCTTCGGCACCCTCGGCGGCGAGGAGCGCCGCTCCATCGAGCAGATCACCCTCCTCCTCTTCATCGTGGTGCCGTTCCTGGCACTGCTCGCGGCCGTGCCCCTGGCCTGGGGCTGGGGGGTGAGCTGGCTGGACCTGGGTCTGCTGGTGGCCTTCTACTTCATCGGCTGTCACGGCATCACCATCGGCTTCCACCGCCACTTCACCCACGGCTCCTTCAAGGCGAAGCGTCCGCTGCGGGTCGCGCTGGCCATCGCCGGCTCGATGGCCGTCGAGGGTCCGCTGATCCGCTGGGTGGCCGACCACCGCAGGCACCACAAGCACTCCGACGCCGAGGGCGACCCGCACTCGCCCTGGAGGTACGGCGAGACCGTGCCGGCCCTGATGAAGGGCCTGTGGTGGGCGCACATGGGGTGGATGTTCGACAAGGAGCAGACCTCCCAGCAGAAGTACGCCCCCGATCTGATCGCCGACCCCGACATCCGTCGCATCTCCCGCCAGTTCACGCTCTGGACCGTGGTCTCCCTCATCACCCCGGCCGTCATCGGCGGCCTGGCGACCTGGTCCTGGCAGGGCGCCCTGACCGCCTTCTTCTGGGGTTCCCTGGTGCGGGTGGCCCTGCTGCACCACGTGACCTGGTCGATCAACTCGATCTGCCACGCGGTGGGCAACCGGCCGTTCAAGTCGCGTGACCGCTCGGGCAACGTGTGGTGGCTGGCCGTGCTCTCCTGCGGTGAGTCCTGGCACAACCTGCACCACGCCGACCCGACCTCCGCCCGCCACGGCGTGGACCGGTGGCAGGTGGACTCCAGCGCCCGTCTGATCCGCTGGTTCGAGTTGGCCGGCTGGGCGCACGACGTGCGCTGGCCGAAGAAGTCCCGCCTGGACGCCAAGCGGGTCGCCGGTGACAACGACGGCTCCCGTCGGAACCGGTCGGAACGGCGTGAAACGGCCGGTTCGGGGACGGGCTCGGTGAACCCGGCGGAGAAGACCGACACCGGCGCGGCATGATGGGGGGCGTGGCGACCGAGAACAGCAGTACGGAAAAACCGGCCCGCACCACCCGACGTGCCCGGCGCCGGATGACCGGCACCGAACGCCGGGAGCAACTGCTGGACATCGGTCGCACGCTCTTCGCCGCACGCGGTTTCGACGGCACCTCGGTGGAGGAGATCGCCGCCAAGGCGGGGGTCTCCAAGCCGGTGGTCTACGAACACTTCGGGGGCAAGGAGGGCCTGTACGCCGTGGTCGTGGACCGGGAGATGTCCCGGTTGATGGACATGGTGACCTCCGCGCTCACCGCCGGACACCCCCGGGAACTGCTGGAGCAGGCGGCCTTCGCCCTGCTGGACTACATCGACCAGCACACCGACGGCTTCCACATCCTGGTCCGCGACTCGCCGGTGACCACCCCGACCGGTACCTTCGCCTCCCTGATCGGCGACATCGCCACCCGGGTGGAGAACATCCTGGGCCGCGAGTTCAAGAGCCGGGGGTACGACCCGAAGCTGGCGCCGTTGTACGCGCAGGCGCTGGTGGGGATGGTGGCGCTGACCGGTCAGTGGTGGCTGAACGTCCGCAAGCCGAAGAAGGCCGAGGTCGCCGCCCACCTGGTGAACCTGGCCTGGCACGGGCTCCAGGGGCTGGAGCACGAGCCGCGCCTGATCGGGCACCGCCGCACCTGAAAGGACCGCCCCTCCGGGGGTGGCCCGAGGGGCCGGCACGCGAACCCGCGTGCCGGCCCCTCACCGTTCCCCGGCCCCGGGGCCGGTCGGTCGCCCCGCCCCGGTCACGCCCCGGCGGGGCGGCGGGCGACGGCGAACAGGCGGCGGAAGGGGAAGACGGTGGTGCCGTCCGGGCGCCGGGGGTAGGCGGCGCGCAGCCGTTCGGCGTACTCGGTCAGGAAGGCGTCCCGCTCCGCCGGCGCGTCGGCGAGCGCGGTGAGGACGGGGCGCAGGGCGGTGCCCCGGGTCCATTCCAGGACCGGGTCCGGGCCGGTGAGGAGCTGCCGGTACTCGGTGGTCCACAGGTCCACCGAGCACCCCGTGGCGGCGAGTGCCTCGTGGTAGCCGTCGGCGTCGAGGATCGGGGTGGGGCCGCGCAGCACGTGGCCGAGGCGGTCGTGCCACCCGGGCGAGGAGCACAGCTCGCGGAGCAGCAGATGACTCGGGGCGTCGAAGTTGTCGGGCACCTGGAAGGCGAGGACGCCGCCGGGCAGCAGTCCCGCCACCCACTCCGGGAAGCGCTCGGCGTGGCACGGGACCCATTGCAGGGCCGCGTTGGAGACGATCAGGCCGTGGGGTTCCGCCGGGCGCCAGTCGGCGATGTCGGCGCGGGCGAAGTCGACGAGGCCGCCGCCGGGGGCGGGGCCGGCGTGGTCACGGGCGGCGTCCAGCATCTCCCCGGAGCTGTCCCACCCGGTGACCCGGGCGCCGGGGAAGCGGGCGGCGACCATCACGGTGGGGGTGCCGGGACCGCAGCCGAGATCGGCGATACGCGGGGGCGCACCGGGCGGCGCGGGGCCGTCGGCGACTCGGTCGAGGAGTTCGCGCAGCGGGCGCAGCCGGTGGTCGGCGTGGCGCAGGTACTGTCCGGGGTCCCAACGGGGGGCGGTCCGTTCGTCGCTCATGATGCGATCAGATCGCCGAATTATCTCGATGTCAAGATTCACCGTGCCGAGAAAGTTGACATCAAGAGACTTCACATCGACACAACTACTACACTGATCCCATGGAGGACGAGGTCGATCGACTGGTGGCGGCCTGGCGGCGGGAGCGACCGGACCTGGACGTGGAGCCGCTGGAGGTGCTCAGCCGTGTCAGCAGGCTGGCGCGCCACCTGGACCGCGCGCGACGCACCGCCTTCGCCGAACTGGATCTGGAGCCGTGGGAGTTCGACGTGCTCACCGCGCTGCGGCGAGCCGGCACGCCCTACCAGCTCTCCCCCGGCCGGCTGCTCACCCAGACCCTGGTCACCTCCGGCACCATGACCAACCGGATCGACCGGCTCGCCAAGCGCGGCCTGGTCGAGCGCCTCCCGGACCCGGAGGACCGGCGCGGAGTGCTGGTGCGCCTGACCGACACCGGCCGCGACCACGCCGACCGTGCCCTGGCCGGGCTGCTGGCCCGCGAACGGGACATCCTCTCCGAACTGAGCACCCCGCAGCGCCGGGAGTTGGCCGCCCTGCTGCGCGAACTGACGGCCCCGTTCGACAACACCCCGTACTGAGCCGTCGGGACCGACGGCGGGCACCGGCCGGTCCGCGCGAACGCCGCACCGGGCCACCGGGCCACCGGGCCACCGGGCCACCGGGCCACCGGGCCACCGGGCCACCGGGCCACCGGGCCACCGGGCCACCGGGCCACCGGGCCACCGGGCCACCGGGCCACCGGGCCGAACATACCGCCGGGGGCACCGTCGCGGGCCGAGGCCGCCCGAAACCCTAGAGGTCGGCGCCGGGTCCCCGCCCGCTCAGTCGGCCGGCGGCACGCCCGCCCGGCGGGCCAGCGCCACCGCCGCCAGCGTCGAGTGCACGCCCAGCTTGCCCAGCACGTTCTGCATGTGGGTGCGCACGGTGTGCGGGGAGAGGTACAGCCGTTCGGCGACCGCCTTGCGCCCCAGGCCCGCCAGCATGCAGCGCAGCACCTCCAGCTCGCGCGGCGTCAGCACCTCCACCAGCCGTTCGTGCTCGCTGCGGTGCCGGGTCTCACGGCTCAGCTCCACCAGTACGCCGGTCAGCAGCGCCGGCGGCAGGTGCGTCTCCTCCCGGACCACACCGCGCACCACCTGGAGCAGCCGCGCCAGCGAACAGTCCTTCGCCACCCAACCGCGCGCCCCCGCCGACAGCAGTCGGGCGCAGGCACGCGGGTCGTCCTCCGTCGCCAGCACCACCACGTGCAGTCGGGGCTGTCGGGCCCGCCAGGTGCCGATCCGGGCCGCCAGCGCGGCGCCCGCGTCCTCGGTGCCCTCGGCGGCGGCCTCCACCAACAGCACCCGCAGCGGGTCACCGGTCTCCCGGGCCCGCTCCACCAGTCGGTCCGCCGCGGCGGCCCCGCCGGTCGCGGCGGCCTCCACGTCCGGCTCGGCCGTCAGCGCCATCGCCAGGGACTCGGCGAACACCCGATGGCGATCCACCACCAGAACCCGGATCCGCTCCACCCTCACCCCCTGTACCGCGCGACCCGAGGGCCGTCATCGCCTCGTACGGCGGGCGGGCGTGACGCCCCGGCCGGCTTCCCGGGCACCCGCTCGGCCGCCGCCGAACGGACGGGCCACCGGACGGTGGACGCCACGCCCACCTGTCTCGCCCCCTGATCGGGCACCGGCCCCCACCGGTGCTGCGCCCAAGAGTACGGGCCGCGCGGCGCGTCGACAGGGCTTTGGACGAATCCCCTCCCCCGGGCCCGGTACCGACTTCGTCACGTCCCCGCGTTCCCGCTCGGTACGGCCCGGTGGGGTCGGGTGCGGCCCGCGAACACGGACGCGGGAACGGTGACGCGGCGGGAAACGGGCACGACCGACATCGGGGTGCTCCGAAGCCGTTGACCAGGGATTCGCCGCCACGGGCGATCCCTCCGTCCGCCCGGCTCGGCGACATCCGGCTCCCGCGTGTCCGACCTCCACGGCGTCGTCGCGCGCGTCGCCGCCCAGCCGGGGGACGTGAGTGCGCGGCGGCGATCCCGAGCACTACGATGGAGGAAAGGGCACTTTCGTCCATTTCGCACCTTTTCGCGCACGGTGCCGTGATCACGTCCCGCGAAGGGTCCCGACGCCCCTCGGGGAAGATCACGGGCTTCCCCCGGAGGGCCCGGCCCCGGCCGGCGCCGGATCCCCGGCGTGGGGGAAGGGTCCGCGCACTCGGCGCACACCCCCGCCGGTTCGAGGAGGCGCGAAGGGCGGTGCCCGCCCGCGGGAGAGCCGTGGTGACGGGGCGCCGGCTCGCGCACCCGGCGCACACCCCGCCGACGGTCGCCGGGCCGGCGGCGGGCGCGACACCGGACGATGCCGTCGGAACCCGCGTGGCGACGCCCGCGCGGCCCGTGGATTCGTCGCCCCATCCCTCCGAGGAGGCACCTCATGCCACAGGTGCGAGCCAACGGCGTGAATCTCCACCACGAGACCGTGGGAGAGGGGGAACCGCTCGTCCTCGTCCACGGCTCGTGGAACGATCACCGAAGCTGGCAACCCGCGATCGGGGCAGGTCTTTCCGCCTCCTTCACCGTGATCTCATACGATCGCCGCGGCCACGGCCGGAGCGAGGAGGTGCCGGGCCAGGGCACCCGACGGCAGGACGAGGACGACCTCGCGGCGCTGATCGAAGAACTCGGCCACGCCCCCGCGCACGTCGCCGGCAGTTCCTTCGGCGCCGCGATCGTGCTCGGCCTCGCCGCACGCCGACCCGAACTGTTCCGCAGCATCACGGCGCATGAGCCACCACTGGTGGGGATCGTGGCCGACGACCCGGAGTCCATGGCACAGGTGCGGCCGATGACGGCCTCCTTCGACGCCGTGATGGCACACCTCCGCCGGGGGGAGGACGAGCGGGGCGCGCGCCTGTTCGTGGAGGAGGTGGTTCTGGGCCCCTGCATGTGGGACCGGCTGCCGGCTCCCCTGCGTGAGACGTTCGTGAGCCACGCGCCGACCTGGCTGGACGAACAGACCGACCCGTCCTGGGCCGCGCTGGACCTCGACGGGCTCTCCACCTGCACCGTGCCGGTGCTGCTGAGCCGTGGCGGCGAGAGCCCCACCTGGTTCTCGACCGTCCTGGAACGGCTGGCCGCGGTCCTCCCCGGGGCGCGGCGCCGGACCTTCGAGAGCGCGGGTCACATCCCGCACATCACCCATCCGCGGGAGTACGCGACCGCTCTCACCGGGTTCATCCGCGCGGCGGGAGCCGAGGAACGCGCGTCCGGCCGGTGATCCGGTTCACTCCGCCGTCGGCGCCCCCACCCGGGAAATCACGTGGGTCCGGGACCCGGGATCGCGGGGAGTCATGTGAACATCGGCCTGCCGGAACCGGCCGAGCCGCCACCGGGCGCGACCTCGCTCCCGCCACCCTCCGGCGGTTGGCCATCGCGGTTGGCCATCGAACAGGGTTTCACCGGGGGTGCGCCGGTCATGCCCCGCCCGCGGTGGGGCCGGCGCGTCCCCGACCGCCCGCCGGATCCGTGGCGGATCGCTCCCGGAAACGCCCCCGGGGACCGGTGCCGAACGCGGCACCGGTCCCCGGGGGCGTCAACGGGTCAGATGACGCGGCGGGCGCCGGTCGAGGGGACGGCCTCGAAGACGCGTGGCTGCGGGTGCCCGGCGGCGGCCGAGGCGGCCATCACCCGCTCCCCCAGCTCCCCGACCGCGTCGGCCTCGACCAGCACGATCGCCGATCCGCCGAAGCCGCCGCCGGTCATCCGGGCGCCCAGCGCGCCGGCGGCGAGCGCCGTGCCGACCACCAGGTCCAGCTCGGGGCAGGAGACCTCGAAGTCGTCCCGCAGCGAGGCGTGGCCCTCGCTCAGCACCGGCCCGATCTCCCGGGCCCGGCCGGTCTCCAGCAGCTCCACCACCCGGCCGACCCGCTCGTTCTCGGTGACCACGTGCCGCACCAGGGCGCGGACCACGGGGTCGGTCAGTCGGGCGAGCGCGTCGCCCAACTCCGCGTGCGGGATCGAGCGCAGTGAGGGCACGCCCAGCTCCTCCGCGCCGGCCTCGCAACCGGCCCGGCGTTCGGCGTATCCGCCGTCGGCCAGGTCGTGCTTGACCCGGGTGTCCACGACCAGCAGTCGCAGCCCCTCGGCGGCCATGTCGAAGGGGACCTGCCGGGCCGCCATGTCCCGGGTGTCCAGGTGCAGCAGGTGGCCGGCGGTGCAGCAGGCGGAGGCCATCTGGTCCATGATCCCGCAGGGGACGCCGACGAAGGCGTTCTCCGCGCGCCGGCCGATCCGGGCCAGCCGCTGCCCGTCGGCCGGCTCCCCGTACAGCTCGCACAGCGCCATGGCGGTGGCGACCTCCAGGGCGGCGGAGGAGGACAGGCCGGCGCCGGTGGGCACGGTGGAGGTGACGCACAGCGAGGCGCCGCCCATCTCGTGACCGGCGTCCCGCAGCGCCCACAGCACACCGGCGGGGTAGCCGGTCCAGCCGGGCACCGCGCCGGGGACCAGGTCCTCCAGCGGGAGCACCGCCACCGGGCCGGGGACGTCGGCCGAGTACAGCGCGAGGACGCCGTCCCCGCGGGGCGCGGCGGCCACGGTCGTGGTGTGTGGGAGGGCCAGCGGCATCACGAAGCCGTCGTTGTAGTCGGTGTGCTCGCCGATCAGGTTGACCCGGCCCGGCGCGGCCCACACGCCGGTGGGCTCGGCGCCGAAGATCCGCTCGAAGAGGCGGGCGGTGTCGCCGGCGCGGGCGGCGTCGGAGGCGCGCGCGTCGTCGGCCGAGGCGGCGGCGGAGGCGGCGTCCGCGTCGGCGCCGGGGGAGGCCGCGGTGGGCTGGTTCATGAGATGGAGGCGTCCTTCCGTTGCTGCTCGCGCCGGGCGAACTCCCAGGCGTCGGCGATGATCCCGGCCAGGTCGGCCCTGGTCGGGTTCCACCCCAGGCGGGTCCGGGCCCGCTCGGCGGAGGCCACCAGGACGGCGGGGTCGCCCCCGCGCCGCTCGGCGGCGACCTCGGGGATGGGCCGACCGGTGACCTGTCGGGCGGTCTCGATCACCTCGCGGACCGAGAAGCCGTTGCCGTTGCCGAGGTTGCAGATCAGGTGCTCACCGCCGGTGGCGGCGTCCAGGGCCAGCAGGTGCGCCTCGGCGAGGTCGTCCACGTGGATGTAGTCGCGCACGCAGGTGCCGTCGGGGGTGGGGTAGTCCTCGCCGAAGACGTGTATGGCCTCCCGGCGGCCCAGCGCCGCCTGGAGCACCAGCGGGATGAGGTGGCTCTCCGGGTCGTGCCGCTCGCCCTGCTCGCCGTGCGCGCCGGCGACGTTGAAGTAGCGCAGCGAGACGGCGGCCAGGCCGTGCGCGGCACACTCTCCGGTGATCATGTGGTCCACGGCGAGCTTGGTCGCGCCGTAGGGGCTGGTGGGGGCGGTGCGCGCGTCCTCGGTGATGGGGGAGGTCTCCGGCTCGCCGTAGACGGCGGCGGTGGAGGAGAACACCAGGGTCCGCACCCCGGCCTCCCGCATGGCGGTGAGCAGCTCGGTGGTGCCGCCGACGTTGTTGCGCCAGTACTTCTCCGGGTTGACCACGGACTCGCCCACCTGCGAGGAGGCGGCGAAGTGCAGGACGCCCGCGTAGGAGGGGTCGAGCCACTTGCCGGCGTCGCGGATCGAGCCCTCGACGAACTCGGCGCCCGCCGGGACGCCCTCGCGGAAGCCGGTGGACAGGTCGTCCAGGACCGTCACCTCGTGCCCGGCCGCCAACAGGTGGGCGGTGACCACGCCACCGACGTAGCCCGCCCCTCCGGTGACCAGATACCTGCTCACTGACCCTCCACCTCACGCAGTCGCTCCGCCGCCGCCTCCGGCAGCACGTCACTGACAAACGCTCTCATGCCGGATTCCGAACCGGCGAGATACTTCAGCTTCCCCGGGCCGCGCCGGATCGTGAACAGCTCCAGGTGCAGGGCGAACTCCTCGCGCGGCAGCGGCAGTCCGTCCCCGAAGGGCGCCTGGTGCCAGCCGGAGATGTACGGGGTGGGCGGTGCGTCGGGGCCGAAGATCCGGTCGAAGCGGCGCAGCAGGTCCAGGTACAGGCGGGGGAACTCGGCACGCTGGGCGTCGTCGAGGGCGGTCAGGTCCGGCACCCGGCGGCGCGGGTACAGGTGCACCTCGTAGGGCCAGCGGGCGGCGTACGGGACGAAGGCCACCCAGTGCTCGCCGTCCAGGACGATCCGCCGGCCGTCGGCCAGCTCCTCCGCCACCAGCTCGTCCCACAGGTTGCCCTCTCCGGCGGCGCGGTGGGCGGCGGCGGAGTCCATGGCCCGGGCGGTGTGCGGGGTGACGTAGGGGTAGCCGTAGATCTGGCCGTGCGGGTGGGCGAGGGTGACGCCGATCTCGGCGCCCCGGTTCTCGAAGCAGTACACCTGCCGGACACCGGGGTGCCGGGAGAGTTCGTCGGTGCGGTCGATCCAGGCGTTCAGCACCACGGCCGCACCCTCCTCGTCGAGGTCGGCGAAGGAGGAGTCGTGGTCGGAGGTGAAGCAGACCACCTCGCAGCGGCCGGTGCCGCCGCCGAAGGAGGGGAAGCGGTTCTCGAAGACCGCGACCTCGTAGGAGGACTCCGGGATCTCGCTCAGACGCTCCCCGACGGTCGGGCACAACGGGCACTGGTCGGCGGGCGGCATGAAGGTGCGGCCCTGGCGGTGGGCGGCGTAGCCGATCTCCTCGCGCAGCAGGCGGTCCACCCGGACCTCCGAGGAGGAGGTCGCGGCCCCGAGCGGGCGCCGGTCGGGGGCGGACCGGACGGCGTCGTCCGCCCGGTCGTAGTAGATGAGCTCCCGGCCGTCGGCCAGCCGGGTCATGGTCTTCTTCATCGCCGCCCTCTTCGGTCCCGCCGGTGTGTCCCGCACCCGACAACAGGCCAATTTTTTCACCAATAAGTCAAACAGAAACAAACACAATGAAGCACAAGAGGAACTGCGCGTCAACGGCGCCCGGGCACGGGGAGCGGGCACGGCACCCGCCGGCCCCGAGGGTGGTACCGGCGCTCCCGGGAAGAACCGCGCCTGGATGAACCCCGCGCCCGCCCCCAGCCTGGTGTGACCCGCCGGGTGGCGGGATCGAACACGAGAGAGCGGGTCACCATGCGCGACTTCGATCACCTGTACATCGACGGCACATGGACCACCCCACTGGAGGGCACCGTCGTGGAACGGACCGACCCGGCGGACGGCCGCCCCACCGGTCGGGTGGTGATGGGCGGGGCGGCGGACGTGGACCGCGCGGTCGCCGCCGCCGACCGCGCCTTCGACACCTGGTCCCGGACCACCCCGGCGGAACGGATCGCCCTCCTGGAGAACGTCCTCAACGAATTCGACAAGCGGGTCGAGGAACTGGCGGAGGCGGTCACCGAGGACATGGGTGCGCCGATCACCCTCGCCCGGCAGGGACACGTGCCCTCCGGACGGGGCCGGATCGCCGGCGCCATCGACGCCTTGACCGGATACGCCTTCGAGGAGCGGCGCGGTCCCACCCTGATCCGCCGCGAGCCGCTCGGCCCGGCCGGGCTGATCACCCCGTGGAACTTCCCCGTCCTCCAGATGGCGGGCAAGACCGCCTCGGCGCTGGCCGCCGGCTGCACCGTGGTGCTCAAGCCCGCCGAACTCGCCCCGCGTTCCGCGGAGGTGTTCACCGAGGTCATGGACGCGGCCGGCACCCCGACCGGCGTCTTCAACCTGGTACCCGGCCACGGGGCGGTCGCCGGGGCCGCGCTGGCCTCCCACCCCGGGATCGGCGTCCTCTCCTTCACCGGCTCCCTCGCCACCGCCGTGAGGGTGACGACGGCCGCCGCGCCCACCATGAAGCGCGTGCTCACCGAACTGGGCGGCAAGTCCCCGCACATCCTGCTGCCAGACGCCGACTTCGGGATCGCCGTGGCCACGGTGCACCGATGGATGATGGCGATGACCGGACAACTGTGCAGCGCTCCCAGCCGCACCCTGGTGCCCCGGGCGCGGCTGGAGGAGTTCCTGTCCGTTCTGGTGCCCTCCCTGGAGGCCCTGACGGTGGGTGACCCGCGCGACCCGGCCACCGACATGGGCCCCCTGGTCTCCGAGGCGCAGTGGAACACCGTGCAGGAGTGGATCCGGCGGGGAACGGAGGCCGGCGCCCGGCTGGTCACCGGCGGCCTCGGCAAGCCGGGGGTCCCCGACGGGCTCGAGGCCGGCCACCACGTCCGACCGACCGTGCTCGCCGACGTGACCAACGACATGGCCGTCGCCCGTGAGGAGATCTTCGGCCCGGTGATGTCGGTCATCGCCTACGACACCGTGGAGGAGGCGATCGCCATCGCCAACGACACCCCGTACGGCCTCGCCGCCTACGTCGTCGGCGCCGACCGGGAGCGGGTGGACGAGGTCGCCTCGCGCGTCCGGGCCGGAGCCGTGCTCCTCAACGACGCCGAATTCGACTGGAACGCCCCCTGGGGCGGGTACAAGCAGTCCGGAAACGGGCGCGAGTTCGGGGTCGAGGGCATGGTCGGATATCTGGAGACCAAGGTGATCCACGGCGGTTGACCGTCGTCGGGGAGAGGCCGCGCGGCGCGGGGCGCCGGAGCGACCGGGAGAGCGTCGGAGAAGGTCGGGGAGGATCGGGGAAGGCGCTGTGATGACGGAATTGGGTTCCTACCTGCGGGCCTGCCGTGCCCGGATCACTCCGGAGGAGGTGGGCATGCCGCCCTCCTCCGGACACCGCCGGGTGCCCGGCCTGCGACGGGAGGAACTCGCCGTCCTCGCCGGTGTCGGCGTGGACTACGTGACCCGCATCGAACAGGGACGGGTGGGCACCGTCTCCCCCGAGGTGCTCTCCGCCCTGGCCCGCGCCCTGCGTCTGGGGCCGGACGAACGGGAGTACCTGCTGCGGTGCGCGGCGGGGTCCTCCCGGGACGGCTCCCGCGCCGCCCCGGCGGGCGACCGGTCGGTCGACCCCGCCACCCGGGCGCTCCTGGAGGGCATGACGGGCGTGGCCGCCCTGGTGCTGGGGCGCGGACTGGACGTCCTCGCCTGGAACGACCTCGCGGCCGGCCTGCTCACCGACTTCGCCCGACACCCGCCCCGGGAGCGCAACCTCGTCCGGCTCGCCTTCCGCGACCCGGAACTGCGCGGCCGGTACGCGGAGTGGGAGAGGGTCGGCGCGGAGTGCGTCGCGTACCTGCGCATGGAGGCCGGCCGGTACCCCGACGACCCCGAAACCGCCCGACTGGTGGGGGAACTCACCGACACCGACACCGATTTCCGGCGCTGGTGGGCGGAGTACCGGGTGCGCGCGCACCACGCCGGGCACAAGCGATTCGCCCATCCGATGGTCGGCGAACTGACCCTGGGGTTCCGGGTGTCGGACCTGCGCGGCACCCCGGACCACACCCTGGTGGTGTACGCCGCCGGACCGGGTTCCCGCTCGGCGGAGGGCCTCGCCTTCCTCGCGGGATGGGCCGGGGGGCGGGACGCCGTGTCCGGAACGGGCCGGGAACCGGTGCGCGGCCCCGGCCACCGGGACGGCGTCGCCTGACCCGCCCCCGGCGGAGCCGTCGGGGCGGCGGCCCGGAATCCGCGTCCCCCGGACACGGCAGCGGCCTATCGGGGCGCGGGCCCGGGGCGCGGATTCGGGACGCGGATTCGGGAACTGCGGATGGCGGGCGGCGGGCCCGGGGCGCGGATTCGGGAACTGCGGACGGCGGGCGGCGGGCGGACCGTCGGGGCCGCACCGGCTCGGCCGGGACAGCAACACCCGGCGGGCACGGCGTCACCCGGCGCAGGGGCACCCGCCCCGACCGCCCGGCGGCGCCCCGGGGCGCGCACCCGGCGTCCACCCGAGGCCTCGAGACGGGGCGGAGCGGCGGGGCCGTGTCGCCCGATCCGGCAACCCGGCGGGGAGCGGCGGAGGCCGGGCCGGTTCCACCGGACGGCGGAGAGAAGACGAAGACGGGGTGTCAGGGGCGGCGGGGGCGGGGGAGGCGGGCGGCCGGGAGCTGCTCGAGCAGCCCCGTGCGCACCGCCAGCGCCGCCGCCTCCAGCCGCGAGGTCGTCCCCAGTTTCGACAGCAGCCGCTGCACATGGGTGCGGGCCGTGCTCTGCGCCACCCCCAGGCCGGTCGCGATCAGCCGGGTGTCCTCGCCGTCGACGATGCGGCGCAGGACGTCCGCCTCGCGTTCGGTCAGCAGCCCGGCCAGCCGGGTGCCCTCGGCGTCCGGTGCCGAGCGCGGGTGCAGCAGTTCGGCGAACGCCTCCCGCAGCAGTTGCGGCGTCACCGCCGGCTCGCCGGAGCGGGCCCGGGCCATCGCCCGTTCCACGCCCTCCACCCGCTCGTCCTCGCGCACGTACCCCCGGGCGCCGGCGGCGAAGACCGCCGCCACCCCGCGCGGGCGCGGCACGGGGCCGAGCACCACCACCGCCGTGCGGGGGGTCTCCCGATGGATGCGGGCCAAGGGTTCCAGCGCGCCGTCCGCCTCCGGCGTGGCGGTGCCGAACAGACACACCTCCGGCTGCTTGGCGGCCACCAACTCGGCCGCCCGGGACAACGGCGCCGCCACGGCCGGTACCCGGTGGCCGCGCACCCGCAGTGCCGACGCCAACGCCTCGGCCACCAACCGGCGATCGTCCACGACCACCACCCGCACGATCGTCACGTCCTCCCCCTTCGGGACCCCGTCGGGTCCCCTCCACACGCCATCGGGACCGTCCGGGTCCCGGCCGGCGACGGCCCGGTCCCACCACCGGGGCGCCGACCGACGGTCGCGGTCGAGGATACGTCCGGGGCCCCACCCCCCGGGGGCGGAACACGCGGGACACCACCCCCGGTGGCATCTCCGGTCCCACCGGGCATTCTCCGCACCTCCCCGCACGCCGACGGTCCTCGCAACTCCCACGGATCGCGGGTGCTGCGAGGACCGTTGGAACCCGGGCCGGGTGAATCGGGGCGGGGGCCGTTCACGGCCTCGGCCCGTCGGGCCCCCACCGTCGGGACCTCACCGGAAGACCATGGTCACCGGCTCGTCGACGGTGTGGTCGTAGAACCGCTGCGAGACCAGGAACAGCCGGTTGTCCACCCAGAAGGGGCGGTCGTCGGCCGAGTAGGCGCTGGAGACCACCTTCCGCTGGTCGTCCCGCGACTCGCGCGGCAGGATCATCACCGGCTCGGCGCTCTCGGTGGCCGGGTCGATCGCCACCACGGCACCCGGCTGCTCGCTCGTCGGGATCTCGTAGGCGAGGATCTTCCCGTCCTGCTCCTGCATCGGCATGATCGTCGCCTCCCGCTCGGAGGAGACCTCCCACACCGCCGTGCCGGTGGACAGGTCGAAAGCGATCACCGAGTTCTGCTGTGCCAGGGAGGCCAGGTACATCATCCCGTCGTGGACGACGGCCCCGGGGCACCAGGACAGTGTCACCGCGTCGCAGGGGCCGACGTGCCGCTCGCGGTCGTAGGGCAGCACGTGCGCAACGTCCTCGCGGGCGTCGTCGATCACCCAGATCTGCTCCTCGGCGTCGGCGAAATCACCGATGTCCATCCGCACCACCAGCGGGTCGGCGGAGATGACCGAGCGGAAGCGCAGCTTGTCCCCGGCGTCCACCTCGGCCGGATACGCCCACTCCCACAGCTCGGTGCCGTCCTCCTCGGTGGCCCGGATGCTGCCGCCGTCGTCGCCGATGAAGCCGCACCCGACCTTGGAGATGAACACGCCGTCCATCACGGCGTACGAGTCCTCTCGGCAGTCCTCGCTGGCGCGCGGCTCCCAGAGGGCCTCCTCCTGCGAGATGCTCCAGCCGTGGCCGCCCATCGTCCAGCCCAGGGCCACGGTGTCGCCGAGGATGGCGGGCACCGCGTAGCGGCCGGGGGTGACGTTGGTCTCGATGGTGGTCGTCCAGACGTCCTCACCGGTGGTGATGTCCAGAACGGTCAGCACCTCGCAGTCGCGGCCCTGGAGGATGGCGATGAGCCCCTCGGAGTGCTCGTGGGAGGCACGGCACTCGTTGTTCGGGAGCGAGAAGCTCCACTGCTGCTCACCGGTGTTCAGGTCGTAGGAGACCACCTCGCGGGTCATCAGGCGCACGAGGTCGTCCCCGATCACCCAGTAGCCGTGGGCCTCGGTGAGGATGTCCTCCTCGGGGACCTCCGGCTGGGCGACCTCCATGACCAGTTCGGCCTCGACCGCGCCGTCCGGCAGGGCCGCGCCACCACCGTCGGGGGCGTCGTCGCCGCCGGTGCCGTCATCCGGCCCATCGGTGTCGGTGTCGGTGTCGGTATCCGTGTCCGTGTCGGTGCCGCCGCCGGCGGAGGGCGAGGAGCCACCGGCGAGTACGTAGTAGGCGCCGAAGCCGCCGGCGAGCAGGACGGCCAACACCACACCGATGATCAGCACCATCCGGGGGGTGTTACCGCCGTTTCCGGGCTTGGCGGGCACCACGCCGGGCTGCGGCGGCTGCTGGGGATAGCCGTAACCGGGCATCGGGCCGGTGGGAGCGCCGTACGGGCCGGGCGCACCGGGCGCACCGGGCTGACCGTACGGGCCGGGGGCACCGGGAGCGCCGAAGCCGGCGGGGGGCTGCGGCGGATAGCCGTAACCGGGCCGCGGCGGCTGCTGGGGGTGGCCGTAACCGGGCTGCGGCGGCGGGGACGGGTAGCCGTACCCGGCCGGCGGTGCTCCCGCGGGCGGTGTCGCGGCGGGGGGCTGCGACGGGGAACCGTACCCGGCCGGCGGCGCGGCGGCCGGCGGCGTCGCTGCCGGCGGAGGGGGCGGAACCTGCTGCGGGGCCGGCACGTGCGGCGGCAGCGGAACGGGCTCCGGCGAGGAGGCCGGGGCGCCGAACCCGCCGGCGGGCGGCGTCGGGACCCCGTCGGTCCCGCCCGGCGCGTCGGCACCCGCGTCACCGGGGACCGCGTCACCCGCGGGCTTCCCGTCCGTGCCGCCGGAGCCCTCGACCGCCGGTTCCGGGGTGGAATCCGAAGAGGCGGGTTCCGGGGTGGACTCCTCCGACACGCCGCTCCCGCCCGGCGGTTCCTCCGGCGGGGGTGGCGGCTGGTTCGGCGGTGGCGGCGGCTGTGACATGGATCCCCCTGTGCCTGGCGCGTCGAACGGTCGGGTCCGACGGCCGATGGTGTACGGGCAGGCTCTTTCTATCACCGGACTGCGGCGGTGTCGGGAGTGGTTCCCGTCACCGCGAGGGGTGACCGTCCGACCACCGAACGCGACGACGACCCGTTCGTCGACCGTCGCCCCGGCCGTCGTCCCAACTCGACCGGCCCCACCAGGGGTTCCCCCTTCCCCGCGCCGCACGGGGTGCCACGCCGGCGCCGATCCCACCCCGCACCGGGTGTCCGCCACCCATCGAACCGGCCACGCGCCGCGCCGGGTGCCGAACCCATCCCGGCACCGGTTCCCATCACGCCGGGCGGCGAACCCCGCCCCGCGCCGTGCCGGATGCCGAACCCGCACCATGCCGCGTCACACCGGGTGATGGCACCGGGCCGAGCCGGCCCCGTCCCGCCCGGTGATGGCACCGGGCCGAACCGACCACCGAACCGCGCCACATCGGATGCCGAACCCTCGCCCCGCCGGGTGGCGACCCCGAAAGCGAGCCGGCCTCGTACCGCGCCGGCCCCCGCCGCGCCGGGCGGCGAACCGCCGGGCACCGCACCGCGCCGAAACGGGTGGCGACCCCGGGCCGAACCGGGCACCACGCCGCACCGAAAAAGGTGGCGACCCCGGGCCGAACCGGGCACCACGCCGCACCGAAACGGGTGGCGACCCCGGGCACCGGCCGGCCGGCACCGCGTCAGGCGCCCTCGGCCAGCTCCAGCCAGCGGGTCTCCAGTTCCTCCCGTCGCTCCACGACCTCCCGCAGTTCGGCGTCCAGCTCCGCGACCCGGGCGAAGTCCGTGGAGTGCTCGGCCATGCTCTCGTGCAGCCGCGTCTCCCGGTCCCCCAGCTTGTCCAACTGCCTCTCGATGCGCTGCTGTTCCTTCTGCGCCTCGCGGGAGAGCTGTGACGGCGAGGTGGCCGGGCGCTCCCGTTCGGCCGCCGGGGCCGCCGCGATCCGCTCGCCCTCGGCGGAACGCACGGCCGCCCGCCGCTCCAGGTACTCGTCCACGCCGCGCGGCAGCATCCGCAGCCGGCCGTCGCCCAGCAGCGCGAACACCCGGTCGGTGGTGCGCTCCACGAAGTACCGGTCGTGGCTGATGACCACCAGCGAGCCGGGCCAGCCGTCGAGCACGTCCTCCAACTGGGTGAGGGTCTCGATGTCGAGGTCGTTGGTGGGCTCGTCGAGGAAGAGCACGTTCGGCTCGTCCATCAGCAGGCGCAGGATCTGCAGCCGGCGCCGCTCGCCACCGGAGAGATCGCCCACCGGCGTCCACTGCTTCTCGTTGCCGAAGCCGAACTGCTCGCAGAGCTGACCGGCGGTCATCTCCCGCCCCTTGCCCAGGTCCACCCGGCCGCGCACCCGCTCCACCGCCTGCAACACCCGCCAGGTCGGGTCGAGTTCGGCGACCTCCTGGGAGAGGTACGCCAGGCGGACCGTGCGGCCGACCCGGACGGTGCCGGAGACCACGCCGCGCGGCGCCGTGCCGTCCTCCGCGCCGGCGGTCTGCCGCTCGGCGGCGTCGGCCAACGCCCGCAGCAGCGAGGTCTTGCCCGCGCCGTTGACGCCCACCAGACCGATCCGGTCCCCGGGTCCGAGCTGCCAGGTGAGGTCGGTGAGCAGGGTCTTCTCCCCCGCCCGCACGGTGACGTCCTCCAGGTCGAAGACGGTTTTGCCCAGCCGGGCGTTGGCGAAGCGCATCAGCTCCGCGCCGTCGCGGGGGGCGGGCACGTCGGCGATCAGGGCGTTGGCCGCCTCGACGCGGAAGCGCGGCTTGCTGGTGCGGGCCGGGGCGCCCCGGCGCAGCCAGGCCAACTCCTTGCGCATCAGGTTCTGCCGCTTGCTCTCCTCGGTGGCGGCGATCCGCTCCCGCTCGGCGCGGGCGAAGACGTAGTCGCTGTAGCCGCCGTCGTAGCCGTGCACGGTGCCGCGCTGCACGTCCCAGATGCGGGTGCAGACGGTGTCCAGGAACCACCGGTCGTGCGTGACGCAGACCAGTGCCGAGCGGCGGGAGCCCAGGTGGCGGGCGAGCCAGTCGATGCCCTCGACGTCGAGGTGGTTGGTCGGTTCGTCCAGCACCAGCAGGTCCTGCTCGGCGATCAGCAGCCGGGCCAGCGCGATGCGCCGGCGCTCACCGCCGGAGAGCGGGCCGATGACGGTGTCCAGGCCGTCGGCGAAACCGGGCAGGTCCAGGCCGCCGAACAGGCCGGTGAGCACGTCGCGGATGCGGGCGTCGCCGGCCCACTCGTGGTCGGCGCGGTCGCCGATGATCTCCTGCCGCACGGTGGCGGCCGGGTCGAGCGAGTCGTGCTGGGTGAGCACGTCCACCCGCAGGCCGCCGGCGTGCACGACGCGGCCGGCGTCGGCCTCCTCCAGCCCGGTGAGGACGCGGATCAGGGTGGTCTTGCCGTCGCCGTTGCGACCGACGACACCGATGCGGTCGCCCTCGGAGACACCGAGGGAGAGGCCGTCCAGCAGGGTCCGGGTGCCGTGGACCTTGGTGACGGACTCCAGGTTGACGAGGTTCTTCGCGGGGGCTGCCATGGGCTCTCAGTCCGAAGTCGTGGTCACGGGTGGGGTCGTGGGGCGGCGCGGGGGCACCGGGTTTCCGGGCCCGGTACGAGAGACGCTCCGGGGTCCGGGGCGTCCCGGCGGGCGCCGTGCGGTCGGGACGCCCCGGGGTCGGGCGTCGCGCGGTCAGGCGTCGGGCACGCCGGCGACGGACTCCGGCGGCACGCGGTGGGCCCCCGGCGCCGGCGCGGTGGTGACCCGGGCGGCGCGGCAGGTGCCCGACGCCTCCAGGGCCGCCGCCACCCGCCCGGCCGCCTCCGCGTCCTCCGCGAGGAAGGCGCAGGTGGGACCGGAGCCGGAGACGATCGCGGCCAGGGCACCCGCCCTCGTCCCCGCCGCCAGGGTGTCGGCGAGGGCGGGACGCAGCGCGAGGGCAGCCGGTTGCAGGTCGTTGGCGAGGGCGGCGGCCAGTGCCTTGGCGTCCCCGGTGGCCAGCGCCACGAGGATCGCGGGGTCCGGCTCGGGCACCTCGGGCACGGTCTCCCCGGCCGCCTCCCGTAGCCGGTCGCACTCCCGGTAGACCACCGGCGTGGACAGGCCGCCGTCGGCGAGCGCGAAAACCCAGTGGAAGGTGCCGGTGACCGGGAGACCGGTCAGCCGCTCCCCCCGGCCCCGGCCCAGCGCGGCGCCCCCCACCAGGGAGAACGGCACGTCCGAACCCAATTCGGCGCAGAGTTCCAACAGCTCCGCGCGCGGGGTGGCGGTGCCCCACAGCAGGTCGCAGGCGAGCAGCGCGGCGGCGCCGTCCGCGCTGCCACCGGCCATGCCGCCGGCCACCGGGATGTCCTTGTCGATGTGCAGGTGGACGGCGGGCTCCCGGCCGTGCCGCTCCGCGAGCAGGACGGCTGCGCGGGCCACGAGGTTGGTGCCGTCCAGCGGGACCTGTTCGGAACCGGGGCCCGAGCAGGTGACGCGCAGCCGGTCGGCGGGGCGGGCGGTGACCGCGTCGTGCGGGCCGACGGCGAGGAAGACGTTGGCCAGGTCGTGGTAGCCGTCGGCGCGGGGTGCCCCGACCGCGAGCTGCGCGTTGACCTTGGCGTGGGCCCGGACCGTCACGGCCCCGGGTCCGGCGGCGGGTCCGGTCGGGACGGGCGGGGGCACGGTCCGGCCGGTGGGCTCGGGGGTCATGCGGCGGTGTTCTCCTGGTTCTCGGCGTTCTCCCGGTCCCGGTGGTCGGCGGGGGTGGTGCCCGGGGCATGGGGCTCGGCGCCGGCTGGGGTGTCGGTGGGGGCGGACGGCCCGTCGGTCCGGCCGGGGCGGTGCGCGGCGATCCGCGCGAAGTCCTCCACGGTCAACTCCTCACCCCGTGCCCGGGGCCCGACCCCGGCGGCGACCAGGGCGGCCTCGGCGGCGGCGGAGGACCCGGCCCACCCGGACAGCGCCGAACGCAGCATCTTGCGGCGCTGCGCGAAGGCGGCGTCCACGACCGCGAAGACCTCGCGGCGGCTCGCGGTGGTCTGCGGCGGATCCCGCCGTTCCAGGGAGACCAGTCCGGAGTCCACGTTGGGGGCGGGCCAGAAGACCGAACGGCCGATGGAACCCGCGCGACGGGTCCGGGCGTACCAGGCGGCCTTGACCGAGGGCACCCCGTACACCCGGGAGCCGGGGGCGGCGGCGAGCCGGTCGGCGACCTCCGCCTGCACCATCACCAGCGCCCGCTCCAGGGTCGGGAAGGTCGCCAGCATGTGCAGCAGGACCGGCACCGCCACGTTGTAGGGCAGGTTCGCGACCAGCGCGGTGGGGGCGGGGCCGGGCAGTTCGGTGACGCGCATCGCGTCACCGTGCACCAGCGCGAAGCGGTCGACCAGACGCGGGAGCCGGGCGGAGACGGTGGCGGGCAGGGCGGCGGCCAGCGTGTCGTCGATCTCCACGGCGGTGACGTGCGCGGCGGCGGGCAACAGCGCCAGGGTCAGCGATCCCAGGCCGGGCCCCACCTCGACCACGGTGTCCCCGGGGCGCAGGTCGGCGGCGCGCACGATGCGGCGCACGGTGTTGGCGTCGATGACGAAGTTCTGGCCGCGCTGCTTGGTGGGGCGCACGCCGAGCGCCGCCGCGAGTTCACGGACGTCCGACGGGCCCAGCAGCCCGTCGGCGCCCGCGCCGGGTGCGGCGTCGTCCCGTTCCGAAGTCATGCCGGCAGTCTACGGGCGCTCGGGCCCGCGCCCGGTCGGGCGCCGGCCCGGGGCCGGCGGGACGGGTGGGGCTCCCGGGGTGTCGGGCACGCCTCCGGTCGGCGGTACCGCGCCCGGCGCCATGAGCCGTGCGGGCCGCCCGGGGCACTCCGCCCGGGCCGGCTCCCGGGTGGGGATCGGGAGGGGCGGAGGCCCGGAGCGCTCTCCCGCTTCCCCCGGGGCCCGCCGCCGACCGGGCACCGTCCGACGCGGTCGGACGGGTGGAGTCGGTGGGGCCGGCGGGCCGGCGGGCCGGCCGGGACGCCTCCCGCCGGCCGCCTCCGCTCACACGGTCGGCGCCGCCCCCGGCTCCGGGAAGGCGCGCCGCGAGTTGTCCGCGATGTGCCGGGCCAGCTCCGTCTCGTCCAGATCCAGCACCCCGGCCATCGCCCGCAGCGTGTGCGGGATGAGGTGCGGGGCGTTGGGCCGGCCCCGGAACGGCGCCGGGGTCAGGAACGGGGCGTCGGTCTCCACCAGCAGACGCTCCGGCGGGGTGACGGCCAGCGCCTCGCGCAGGGGCTCGGCGCTGCGGAAGGTGATGTTCCCGGCGAAGGACAGGAACCAGCCGCGCTCCGCGCAGTGGCGGGCCATCGCGGCGTCCCCGGAGAAGCAGTGGAAGACGGTGCGCGCCGGGGCGCCCTCCTCCCCCAGCACCCGCAGCACGTCCTCGTGGGCGTCCCGGTCATGGATGACCAGCGTGCGGTCCAACTCCTTGGCCAGGGCGATGTGCCGGCGGAAGGAGCGTTCCTGGGCCGCCCGCCCCTCGGGGCCGGTCCGGAAGTGGTCCAGGCCGGTCTCGCCGACGGCACGCACCTGCGGCAGCGCGGCGATCCCGGCGATCTCCTCCAGCGCGGCGTCCAACGCGGCCGGGCCGTGCTCCAACTCCAGGCGGGGCGCCTCGTTGGGGTGCAGCGCCACCCCCGCCCACACCCGGTCGGGGTGGTCGGTCGCGGTCTTCACCGCCCACCGGGCGCGCTCGACGTCGCAGCCGATCTGCACCACCCGCTCGACCCCGACGGCGGCGGCCCGCTCCAGCGCGAGCGCCGGCTCGGTCTCCTGCATGTCGAGGTGGGTGTGGGAGTCGACGACCGGGTGGGCCAGCGGCTCGGGGAGCGGGGGGATCTCCGCGCGGGCGGCGCGGGCGGCCTTGGACTGCGGCATGGGCCCGAGTCTACGGCCGGGACGGTGGCCGACCCGCCGGCCGGTACCGCGCCGGACCCCGGGCGCTCCGGGGACCCCGGGGTCCCCGGGGTCCCCGGGGTCAGATCCACTTGCCCGGTGCCGGACGGGGCACCTCGTCCAGGGCGTGCTCGACCCGCGAGACCAGCCCCGAGCGCATCAGCCGGATCCGGCCGCCGCCGCAGTCGGGGCAGCGGGGCCGGCTCAGCGGGGAGGGGACCCGCTCGCCATCGGCGAAATACAACACGAAGGGATGGCCGAGGGGATCGACGTGGTGCTCGATGCGATAGGTGCGCTCCCAGCCGTGACCGCAGCTCAGGCAGGCGAAGGCGTAGGACTCGGTGACCGTCTCGCGGTGGCTGTCCCTCATCGGCCCCTCCGGGGGCTGTGCTCGGCGCCGGCGGCGGGACGCCGGGACGGCGGATCGGGGCCGCGCCCGCGCGGGAACCCGGCGCGCTCGGCGACCGGGACGGGCGACGAACCCCGGACCGCTACCGGCCCGATTCGCCCCGCTCGCCACCAGTATGCCCCTCCCGCTTCGCCGCCACCACCGCGTCGAAGACCTCCCGTTTGGGCCGACCGGCCGCTTTCGCGACCTCGATGATGGCCTCCTTGCGACGGGTCCCGCCGGCTTCCAGCGCCATCACCCGGCGGGCCAGCTCGGCGGGGTCCGGGGGCGGGGCGGAGGCCGGGTCGACGCCCCGCACCACGAGGGTGATCTCACCGCGCACCCCCTGTTCCGCGCGGGCCGCCAGCTCGGCCAGCGTGCCGCGCAGCACCTCCTCCCAGGTCTTGGTCAGCTCGCGGCAGACCGCCGCCTCCCGGTCCGGGCCGTAGATCTCGGCCATCACCGCGAGGGTGGCGGCGAGCCGGTGCGGGGCCTCGAAGAAGACCAGGGTGCGGGTCTCCCCGGCGCTCTCCCGCAGCCGCGCGGCGCGTTCACCGGGACGACGCGGCAGGAAGCCCTCGAAACAGAAGCGGTCCACGGGCAGGCCGGAGACGGCCAGGGCGGTGAGCACCGCCGACGGCCCGGGCACGGCCGTCACCCGCACCCCGCGCTCCACCGCCCCGGCCACCAGCCGGTAGCCGGGATCGGAGACCGAGGGCATCCCCGCGTCGGTGACCAGCAGCACCCGGGCGCCCGCCACCAACTCCTCGACCAGCTCGGGCGTACGGGCCGCCTCGTTGCCCTCGAAGTAGGAGACCACCCGGCCGGTGATCCGCACGTCCAGGTCGCGGGTGAGCCGGCGCAATCGGCGGGTGTCCTCGGCGGCGACCACGTCGGCGCGGGCCAGTTCGGCGGCGAGCCGGGGCGGGGCGTCGTCGGGGTCGCCGATGGGGGTGCCGGCCAGCACCAACAGCCCGCCCTCCTCCGGTTCCCGGGCCCGGGGGGTGGGGAGGGCTTCGGCCTCCGCCCCCTCGTATTCGTGCGGCCCGTCGGCCTCCGCCCCGTCGTACGCGTCGCGTCCGTCGTACGGGTCGACCGCGGGCAGCCCCTCGTGCCCGTCCGACTCGTACTCCGGGCCGTGCCCGGCGGGGTCGGCCGTACCGGCGCGCGGTCCGTCGCCCGGCGCCTCGCGCCCGTCGCCCGGGCGAGGCCCGGCGGGGTCGGACACGTCCGCGCCCGACCCCGCCGCCTCCCGGCCGCCCCCGGCTTCACCGGGGTCCCGGCCCTCTCGGCCGTCCCGTCCCGTCCGTTCCCGCACGTCCCTCTCCTCCTCCGCCGTCACATCCGTCATCCTCCCGGGCCCGCCGGACGACGGATGACAAGATGGGCCGGGTGAGCGGAGCGAACCGGAACGACGGCGGCCCGATGACGGGGACGACGGAGACGAGCGGCGCCGGCTCACCGACGCCCGCGGGGCCCCGGTGAGCGGCGGCCCCGGACCGCGCCCCGCCGGGAGGAGCCGCTCCGGCGCCGCCACCGACCCGGGCGCCCCGATCGACACCGACGCCCCGGGTCCCGTGGACGACCCGTACGCGCCCGGCCCCGGCCCCGGCCGACTCCCCGGCGACGGGGACGCCGGCCAACCCCCACGCCCCCGCCCGGGCCGGCCCTCCCCCGGTCCCCCGCCGCCGGACGCCGGCCGGGGGGAACGCCTCCACCGGCCGCGCGCCGACGGCGGTGTCCGCCATCGCCTGGTCCCGCCCTTCCCGCCGGCCGGCACCCGGCTGTGGGAGTACTTCGGCATCCCGCCCGCGACCGCCGTCCGCCTGAACCGGGTGATGGGTTGGGCGGGACCGCTGCTGGTCGCCGCCGTCGCCGGGGTGCTGCGCATCGTGCGCCTGGACCGTCCCGCGATCGTCATGTTCGACGAGACCTACTACGCCAAGGACGCCTGGGCGCTGCTGCGGCACGGCTGGGAGGCGAGCTGGCCGGACGACGCCAACGAGCGGATCCTGGACTGCGTCGTGCCGCTCGGCGACACCGCCTCCTACGTGGTCCACCCGCCGGTGGGCAAGTGGATGATCGCCCTCGGCGAGTGGGCCTTCGGCATGACGCCCTTCGGCTGGCGCTTCGTCCCGGCGCTGCTCGGCGCGCTGTCGGTGCTGATGCTGTGCCGGATCGGCCGCCGACTGTTCCGCTCCACCGCGCTGGGCTGCCTCGCCGGGCTGTTCATGGCCGTGGACGGGCTGCACTTCGTGATGAGCCGGGCCGCCCTGCTCGACCTGATCCTGATGTTCTGGGTACTGGCCGCCTTCGGCTGCCTGCTGGTGGATCGCGACCGCGCCCGGGCCCGGATGGCGGCGGCGCTGGAGGAGGCGGAGCGCGACCCCGACCGGCCGCCGCGCGGCAACCGCTCCGACGACGGGATGCTGCGCCCGGACCCCGGGGTCGGGCACCGCGCCCGGTTCGGATGGCGCCCCTGGCGGATCGCCGCCGGCGTCTGCCTCGGCCTGGCCTGCGGCACCAAGTGGAGCGGCCTGTGGGTGCTGGCCGCCTTCGGGATCATGATCGTGCTGTGGGACGCGGCGGCCCGGCGCACCGCCGGCGCGCCCCGCCCGTACCGGTCGATGCTGCGCCGCGACGCCGTGCCGGCGTTCCTGTCCACGGTCCCGGTCGCGGTGGTCGTCTACGTCGCCTCCTGGGCCGGCTGGCTCCTGCGACCCGGCGGGTACCACCGGGACTGGGCGGCGGAGAACGCCCCCACCGGGCACCCGGTCGGGGACGCGCTGCGCAGCCTGTGGCACTACCACGCGGAGGTCTACGGCTTCCACGTCGGCCTGGACTCCGAGCACAGCTACCAGTCCAACCCGTGGAGCTGGCCGGTACTCGGGCGCCCGGTGTCGTTCTCCTACCTCTCCGAGGAGGAGGGCGAGGGGATGTGCCGGGAGGCCGGCGGCTGCGCCCGCGAGGTGCTGGCCCTGGGCACCCCCCTGCTGTGGTGGGCGGCCTGCGCGGCGCTGGTGTACTGCCTGTGGCGGTGGGCGGCGCGTCGCGACTGGCGGGCCGGCGCGATCCTGTGCGGGACGGCGGCGGGGCTGCTGCCGTGGTTCCTCTACCAGGACCGGACGATCTACTACTTCTACGCCGTGGTGCTGGTGCCGTTCCTGTGCCTGGCGCTGACGATGGCGCTGGGCGCGATCCTCGGACCGCCGGGCTGCCCGGAGCGGCGGCGGGCGGTGGGCATCGCGGTGTGCGGGATCGTCGTCCTCGTCGTGGTCTGGAACTTCGTGTTCTTCTACCCCGTGTACGCGGACGTGCCGCTGCCGATGGACGGCTGGCGCGCCCGTATGTGGCTGCCGACCTGGATCTGACCCGGGCCCGATCCGACCCGGGTTCGGGGTCTTCCCGGCGGACACCTCGCGAGGGCCCGGGACCACGCCGGGTAGGCTGCGGCGTCTGAACGTGCGAGGTGCGGATGAGAACGCTGTGGGGCCGGCGGGGCCCGGGGACCGGTACCGGCGCGACGGGGACGGCCATCAACAGGATCGACACCAGCGGCGGCTCCGGCACGACCGGGGGATCCGAAACGACACGGTGGGGGACACCGGTGACGGGAAGGGCGCGGGAAGCGCGTGACACGACAGCTGGGGCCGGGCGAGGCGGCCCGCTCCCGGGACCGGCGGAGAACGACCCGGGGTCGGGACGGACGGCGCGACCGATGTCCCGCGCGGCGTCCCGCGCGAACCGACGCGGCGGCCCCGGCCGGCGCGTCGTCCGGGGCACCGTCGCGGTGGCCGCGCTGGCCCTGCTGGCGGGGTGCAACTCCGGTGATGACTCCGGTGACGGCCCGACCGCCCGGAACGCCACCCCGGCCGAGACCGCCGCGGAGTTCCTGACCGCCTGGGAGAACGGCGACGTCGAGCAGGCCGCGAGCCTGACCGATGACCCCGGCGCGGCGCGGACCGCGCTCGCCTCCTTCGCCTCCGACACCCGACTGTCGGACCTCACCCTCACCCCGGGCACGAGCTCCGGTGGCGCCATCTCCTTCCTGGTCACCGCCCGCCTGCCCACCGGGCCGGGTGACGAGGACGGGCAGGACGGGCAGGGCGATCAGAACCTGGTCGACTGGCAGTACCGCTCCGAATTGTCGGTGCGGCAGGACGACGACCTCGGCACCGTGGTGGCCTGGGAACCGACCGTCCTGCACCCCCGGCTGACCGACGGCAACCGCCTGGAGACCGGGCCGCTGTCCGACGACGCGGCCGTGCGGGTACTGGACCGCGACGGCGACGAACTGACGGCGGAGGCCCACCCCTCGCTGGCCGCGATGCTCACCGAGTTGGGCTCCCGCTACGGCGCGGAGGCCGACACCGGCAGCGAACTGCGGCTCGTGGACTCCGCCGGCGCGCGCGTGGAGCAGCTGCTGGAACTGGCGGGGTCGAACCCGGTCGAGGTGCCGACCACCATCGACTCCGACCTCCAGGCGGCGGCCGAGGAGGTGCTGGCCGGCACCGACCGCGCCGGTCTGGCCGCGATCCGGCCGAGCACCGGCGAGATCCTCGCCCTGGTCACCACGCCGGCCCCGGACCCGGCCGAGGACCCCGAGGAGTCCACCGACCTGGCGGTGAAGGGACGACTGGCACCCGGCTCGACCTGGAAGATCGTCAGCTCGGCGCTGATGATCGACCGCGGACTCGCCTCACCGTCCGCCGCCCACCCGTGTCCCAAGAACTTCGACCACGGCGGCTGGCCGTTCGAGAACCTCAACGAGTTCGAGCTGGAGAACGGCACCTTCACGCAGAGCTTCGCCGCCTCCTGCAACACCGCCTTCGTCTCCGCCGCGCCCGACCTGTCGGACGAGGAACTGGGCGCCTACGCCCGGAACACCTTCGGCATCGGCCTGGAGTGGGACGCCGGGATCGCGGTGGAGACCGGCACGGTCCCGGTGGAGTCCAACGCGCAGATGGCCGCCCAGCTCATCGGCCAGGCCGGCGTGCGGGCCAACCCTCTGGTGATGGCCTCGGTGTCGGCCACCGTGCGGGACGGCTCCTTCCGCCAGCCGTACCTGGTGCCGCCGGACCACGACGGCCGCGAACTCGCCACCGCCGCCGGGCCCTCGGAGGGCACCGCCGCGCAGCTGCGCGGACTGATGGTGGCGACGGCGCAGTACGGCACGGCGGCGGCGGCGATGTCCGGGGTGGCCGGTGACGCCGGGGCGAAGACCGGATCCGCCGAGGTCATCGGCCAGGAGGACCCGAACGCCTGGTTCACCGCCTACCGGGACGACCTGGCCGTGGCGGCCGTGGTGCCGGAGAGCGGACACGGCGGCAAGATCGCCGGCCCCCTGGTGGCCAAGGTCCTCAACTCCGCCCCCTGACCGAGCCTTTCCCCCGACCGGGCCCCCGTCGCCGACCGCGCGACGGGGGCCCGATCGGCTAACGTCCACGGCATGGCACTCATCTACAAAGCAACGCTCACCCCCGGCAAGCTCGACCTGCTCGGCGGCTGGCTGCCCCACCGGCCGTGGAGCGCGGGCAGCTCCGGGTTCCGGCAGGTCGGCGCCTACCGCTTCGACGACCCGGCGGGCGAGGTGGGCCTGGAAGCCTTCCTGCTCGAGGCGGACGACGGCACGCTTCTCCACGTGCCGGTGACGTACCGCGGCGCGCCGCTGGAAGGGGCGGACGAATTCCTCATCGGCACCACCGAGCACTCGGTACTCGGCACCCGGTGGGTGTACGACGGCTGCGGCGACCCGGTCGGGGTGACGGCGATGATCAGGGGTGCCCTCGGGCAGCAGGACCAGGCCGAGGAGGTGATCGAGGCCGACGGGCACCGGGAGTCGCGTGAGCCGACGGTGCGCGTGCGGGCGGACGGCGACCCGGGGACCCCGGCGTTCACCGGCATCGACACCGTGGCCTGCCGCAACGACGGGCCGACCACGGTGGTCCACGCAGGCGAGGCGGAACTCGTCGTCGTGCGTACCGTCGGCGCCGACATCACCCCGGCGGACGCCACCCTCACCGGCCGATGGAGCGAAGGCGGGCCCGTGGTCCTGGCCGGCGTGCGCTCACAGCCGACGACGCCGTAGCCGGTTACGGCGCCGACCGTCCGGGCGCCCCCGGCCCCGGGCGGCCGGCGCCGGCTTCGACTGATCCCCCGAAGAACCGCCCCCGGAAGCCGACCCGGCCCACCGGTCCGCACCGGTCGAGGGAGGGTCCACCCGAACCGGCACGAAGCCCGGCCCGGCGACGGAGCCATCCCCGCGTGCGCGGGGAGCAGGCTGCATCGCAACGCGCCCGCGCCGCCCAACTCATCGGCCAGACCGGCCGGGCCAACCCACTGATGATGGCCTCGGTGTCGGCCACCGTGCGGGACGGCTTCTTCCGCCGGCCGCACCCGGTACCGCCGGACCTGTTCGGGCCGGCATTTCCCTTCTCTCCACTGTGCTCGGCCTTCGGGGTAATAACGACCTCGCCCTTCAACACTCGGCTATCGACCGGCCCATTCACCCGGAGTTCAGGACACCAGCAGGATCGCGTCCCACGCCGCTGAATCCGGATGAACGAGAAGACCAGCGTAGTCGGCCAAGGCCAGGGCTGTCCCCGCTGCGCCGTTGAGAAAGCCACAAGCGTCAGGGGGCACGGTCAGGGCAGCCCGAGCAGTGACGTGGGCGAGGTGCGGGCTGCATCGGGTGGTGACTTGAAGGAGGCCGGCGGTGCCATGGCAAAGGCCGGAGCCTTCGATGTCCCAGCGGTCCGGGTGACCGACCAGGAGAGTGAGCGCGGTTGCGGCGGTGTGAAGGAGGGTGGGGTTGCCGAGAGCGCGGCCAGCGTGGATGAGGGCGATGACGATGCCGGGAGTGCCGTAGCACCAGGCGGTTCGGCGGCCGGGTGTGGTGTCGGATGTCGAGGTGGGACCGGTGTCGAGGTCGGTGCCGCTGATGTGGGGCGGCCAGAAAGGTCCGGGATCTGCCCGGGTGAGGAGCCAGTGGACGGCGTTGGCGATGGCGTCGTGCTGACCGGGGACGGTGTGGCCGGCGAGTTGGGCGAGGGCGAGGAAGGCGAGAGGTCCGGCGATGCCGTGAGCCATGCCGGTGGTAGCGGCGCCCGAGGGCGGAATGCGGACGGTGGGCGGATGGGCATGGGCGGGAAGCCACCAACCGGGGCGGGTGCCCTGGTCGGTGAGGATCATCTCGGTGAGAGTGGACAGGGCGACTCGCAGCCCGACAGCGGCTTCGGCTTCGTGACCGGTGGAGTAAGCCGCGAGGAGAATGCGGCCGATCCCGCTCAAACCCTTGATCACGTCGTAGACGGCCCAGGGTGTCCAGGGGGTGGAGCCGGTCTGTCGATGGTGGGCGAGTGCTTGGGCACGGGCCGAGAGCCAGGTGGTGGCGCGGGGCACCAGTGCGTGGTGGGCACTGCCGGCGGGGAAGTGAGCGGTGCCGATGATCAGGGATGTGGCGAGAGCGCCGGGACCGGTGTGGATGCCGTCGGACGGGGCGCTGCCCAGCATGCGGGAGGCTGCGTTCCAGTGGTCGGCAGCTGTGTTCGCGTCACCGAGGCAGGCATGAAGGAGGGCGGTGCCTGCCAGGCCATGGCAAAGGGTGTGTGCGGCCCGGGCGGAGACGGTCGATACGACGGACTCGGGGGAACGAAGGGCTCCGGCGAGTTCCCTCGCGCCGGCAGCGGCAAGGGCACGGGGGTTATCGGTCATGGGCGGTGGAGTAAGTCGGCGGCCAGGGTTCGGGCGAGGCGTTCATGACCGGGGTCGGTTCCAAGAAGCCGATTGCTGTGCATATGGATGACGTCGGAGGCGCAGGGGGCAAGGAGAGAGGAGGGGAGGGCGTCGCGATAGGTGAGGAGTGCCTTGCGACGTTCCGCGTGGACGGTGGTCAGGGCAGGTGGGATGAGGGCCGGGGGGTCGTTGTGGATGGTTGAACGAAGACCGTCGCGGCGGCGGCGTTGGTCCGGGGTGAGGCGACCGGGGTTGAGTGTGAGTCGAGCGTGGTTGGGGGCGAGGAATTCGGCGATTTCGGCGGATGATGCGGCAGCAAGGAGGAGTCGCTCATCCTCGGTGAGGGAGAGGGCGAGGAGTGTGAGTTTGCTGTCTGCGCAGAAGAGATCCTCGGCGGCGGTGATGGCCTGCGGGCCACCGTAACGCTCGGTCTCCCGATCGTAGGGCTCCAGGTGGAGGCTGCCGTGCAGTCCGCGTTGGTGAAGGCGATCGACGGCTGTGGCGAGTTGGGGTTGCACGAGAGCGGCCAAGCCGGCGGGGTTGCCATGGAAGCGAAGGCGGAGGTGGGGGCCGAGGGCCGGAGTGGTGTAACGAAGCCAGAACCAACGGTCGATGTCAGCTTGGGCAGTGAGGTGGTTCAACAGGGAAGTGAGTTCGGTCAGGGTGGTGTCGTGGAGCTCGGCCGGGCCGGGCAGGGCCACGGAAAGCCAGCTGCTGCCGGGAAGATAACGGCCGGTTCCCGGCAAGCGAGGAGCGCGGCGCGAACTGGGTGGAGGGCGAAGCGGTGCGTCACGCCGGATGAGCGGTATGACGAGTTCGAGCTGATGACGTTCGCCGTGAGGGCCGAGGAGCACCTCCAGGGCGTCGGAAGAGCCGAGGGGATGGTGGAGGATGCGGGCACCCCGGTGGACACTTCGGCGCAGGAGTTCGCGCTCGTCGGGGTCGCGTGGGTCGAGAGGAAGATGGCGGTCGTTCTCGACGACGACCACGGTGTCGGGGAGGGCGGGACGGACCGAGCGGGACCAGCTTTCGAGTGCGAGGACGAAGTCACCGCGGTTACCCGCTGCGGTGGCCAATTCCACCGGAATGTGCCAACGAGCGGGTGCCAGAAGGATGTTTCGATAGCGCACACCCGGAGTGAAGGGAAAAGTGGAGAGCCTGCCCCAACTCCAGGGGTGCCAGGGGCGGGTACCGGCATGGCCGAGCAGGTGCAGGGTGCGGGCAACCGGCGGCAACAGGCGGGGCGCGATGCGGCTGTGGAGAACCGGGGTTACGGGCCGGTCGTGGCGGGTGGACCACAGCAACAGATGCGTGCCGGTGGTGGTGAGGGCCAGTTCTTCGGGGAGCAGATCTCCCGGTCGGGTGGGAACACCAAGCGGAATACGCCAAGGGGCGGTGCCGGTTTCGACGTTGAGTGTGCCGGTGGCGGCAGTACGGGTGCGGCAGACGATTTCGGCGACCATCGTTCCGTTGCCGTCATCGAAGGGCTCGTTCGGAGCGAGTTCGGGCAGCCAGGGGGTCCAGCGACCCGGTGCCGCTCCGGCGTCCTGGGAACCGGTTCCGGGAACGACCGCGATACGCGGCGTTCCGTTGTTGCCGCCGAGGAGCTGAATGTGGATCTCGGCAGTACGGGGAGGCGGCAGCGGCGAGGGGTTCGCGAGCTGGTCGAGGTCGTGTTCCCGGAGGGAGATCTCAAGAGTGTTGGTGCCGAGGGCATTGGCGAGCAGAGCGGCCAGTGCGGTTGCTCGATCGGGGGCAAGTTCTTCGTCGATGCCGAGCGCATCGTGAGCTGTGGGTGGACCCAATCCTGTCGCCGGGTCGAGGGCTTCGAGGACGGGGACGAGACGGTGGTGACCGTACCGGGCGCAGAAACGGCGGTGGTAGTCACCAAGCGGCGGCCTGCGGTGACCGATGCGCCAGAGGACCGATGCGGCGAGTTCCGCGCTGTCGCCCACGGTCGGCGGTAGACCGATCTCGGCATCCGCGAGGGTGTCCACGGTCAGTGGACGAGGGGAGGAATGGAGGGAGTCTGCGAGGCGATGGGCTGATGACAGCAGCGGATGACGGCGGGGTGAGCCGGGGGGTCGGCTGTCGGCTTCGAAGAGACAGGCTCGGAGTTGTTCCAGAGTGCGGGCGGCCGGTGAGTATGCGGGAAGCCGTTCGAGGAGGTGGTGGATGGGGTCGGCGCGAGGATCGTCCGGTAGCAGATCGCTGAGCAGGACGCCGGCCTCGATCATGTTCAGCACCGCGCGCCTGATGCTGGAAGGGCTTGTACCGGGGTACCGGTCGGCGAGGGCGACCAGGATGTCGGCGGCCCGCGTGCCGGCCGCACATGTTCGGAGCAGCCTGCGGGAGACCTCGGTATCCCGCACACTGCCGATCTCCGCTCCCCGTTCGGTGGGACGCTCGGTTTCCAGACGCCCCCCACGTCGGGTGATCAGGTTGCTGGTGGTCAGGGTGAGGACGGGAAGCAGTTCGGGCTCCTCGTGCAAAAGTCGATCGGCGAGTGCGGTCAGCCATCGTGGGCCGGGATTGGTGATGGCCCGGTGGGTGGGACCCAGCCGCAACGTGGTGGTTCGGGCGGTAAGGGACGCCGCTGCTACTCCTGCGAAGACGCCGTGCGGCGTTGTGCGGCTGCGTGAGCGGATGTCATAGGCGCGCAGAGTCGCCCTGGTGCGGACATCGGTCTCGGCTTCGGACCGGTCGATGGCCCGGTTCGCGAGGAAAACACCCTCGGTCAGAAGGCCGTCGGCAAACGGGCTGGATCCTCGGTGGGGCCGGAGCGGGATTCGGGCCATGGCTACCGGCTGAGCGGAGAACAGCCTGCGGGGCATCGCCTCACCTTTCGTCGGAAGGGGGACGTGGATATGGCGGAGAGCGGCCGGATGCGATGGGCACCCGGCCGCGGGCCGTCGAGTCGACTCAGCAGCCGGTGGTCGGGCCCTGGGGCGGAGACTCTCCGCAGCCGTCCCCGGTCGTGTCGCCTTCTTCCTCATCGCCGCTCAGCCATACGTGGAGTCCTTCCACGGGCCGCTGCTGCAAGTCGAGGTCGAAGGCGTCGGCCAGCTCGGGTGCAGGTGACAGAGGTGGTGACATGTGATTCTCCTTGCGGTGAAGTTCCCGGCACCGTGCCAGGAGATCTGTGTGCGGCCCGCCGCAGGGTGGGCCGCAGGGTCAGGTGATGGTCAGGCGCGCGTCGGACTTCTCGATGACCACTCCGGTGGGGCGCTCCGGGTCGTTCCGCCGGTAGGCGCGCACCACGGGTTCACCCTGGTGGCGCGCGGTCTCGTTCCAACGGACAACCGCGTCGGCAAGTGAGGCGCCGAGGTGTTCCCGATCGGGACCGTGGCCGATGACGCCGAGTTCGAAGCGGTCGGTGTGGTCCGGTGCGTGGCGCAGGGTGAGGTAGGCGAGGGAGTCGTCGTTCCACACGGTGGCCGCACCCGTTCCCAGGACCCAGCCGACCAATCCGCGCTCCATGGCGGCCCGGTTGGCGCGCAGGCGCCCGTAGGGTGCGACCACACCGGCAAGCCAGACGTCCAAGCGCGGCAGTAGTCCCTCCGAGCCCGTCAGTCGCACTCCGGTCCACAGCTCGTGGCGGGTTGTGGAGAACGCTTCGCGGAGGGCGGGTTCGTCACAGGGCTGTCGCTCATCGACGGTGAGCCGGACATCGTCATCGGCCAGGCGAACCACCCTCGGTGCGTCCGCGCTCTCTCCTCGCATGGCGAGGAACCCCGAGACGATGGTGGTGTCACTCCGTAGCCACTTCCCCTCCCGGGCGAAGGCCAGGGTGCGGGACAGCCCGCGGAAGCGCAGCGGAACGACGAGACGCCCGTCGGCGGCCAGTTGATCGAACCACGCCTCCGGAAGATCGGCCGATCCGGTGGTCACGATGATGCGGTCCCACCCCCCGGCCGGGGCATCGACCACCGGCAACGCTCCATCGCCCGTACGGATACGCACACGCCGGTATCCGGTCCCGTCGAGCAGCCTGCGTGCGCGGCCTGTGACGTCCGGATCGATGTCCACACTGGTGACGGCCCCGGCCGGACCGACCAGTTCGGCCAGCAGCGCGGCGTTGCAACCGCCGGAGCCGATCTCCAGTACCCGCATCCCGGGGGCCGAACGAGCCGCCTCCAACATGCGCGCGTGCAACCAGGGAGCCGACACGGAACTGACCGCGCGCCCGTCATCGGTGCGCTTGGTGAAGATGGCCTCCGGTGCTCCGTACACCTCCTCCGGCGGCACCTCCGGCGCGAAGCGGTGGCGCGGGACGGCCCGGAACGCCGCCTCCACGGCCGAGGACACGATGGCTCCTCGCTCCACCAGCCCCCGAACCATTCGCTCACGGAGTTCTTCGGGGGTTACCTCTGTTCCAGCCGTCATGCTGCCCTTTCTCATCGCAGTCCACACCAATCAGTTCTGCCTTCATCCCGGCTCAGCCGTCGCTCGCGGACCCGCCGAGGGAAGCCGCACGGGACGTGCCCGCCCCGGTTAATGGCGGGGACCATCCCCGCGTGCGCGGGGAGCAGAGCCTTGGTAATGGCACTCGCAGCGACCCCGGGGGACCATCCCCGCGTGCGCGGGGAGCAGATTGATCGGGGCGAGGTGACGGCGGAGGAGGAGGGACCATCCCCGCGTGCGCGGGGAGCAGCTCCCCGAACAGCCGCACATGGTCCGTCTCGGGGACCATCCCCGCGTGCGCGGGGAGCAGAGCGACTCGCTGGCCGGCGGGGACCCGGCGATGGGACCATCCCCGCGTGCGCGGGGAGCAGTACTGCCGCACCCACCCCGAACCCAACCTCTGGGGACCATCCCCGCGTGCGCGGGGAGCAGGAGTCCCGACCTGTTCCGCCGGGAGTCCCGGCGGGACCATCCCCGCGTGCGCGGGGAGCAGTTGAACCAGCCGATGATCCAGTCACCCGTGTTGGGACCATCCCCGCGTGCGCGGGGAGCAGGTGGCGGTGCGCACCTTGGCCTGGGGGCCGGTGGGACCATCCCCGCGTGCGCGGGGAGCAGGATGCACCCGCATAGTTGATTGCGCCCCACAGGGGACCATCCCCGCGTGCGCGGGGAGCAGAGTAACTGACCTGGGAGTTTACCGGCGGGGGTGGGTGTTTTTTGCAAGAAACGGGGATTCGGACATTCCGCCTCGCGTGGTAGTCCGGGGCTGCCACACGCGACCACCGTAGCGGCTCCGAGGGGCATAGAGCCGACGGTCGATCGCGCAGCGGTCTGCTCCTCACAAAGGGCCTATCCCGGGTCACCACTTCGGCCTTCCCCGGGAACAGCCTGGCCGGATGATGGGGCGGGCCGAGAGCGAGTAGAGAACTTCCACGTCGCGGAGACCGCAGATACGGTCCGCCCCACGGGCATTCGCGCTCACAGGCCGGCCCTCCGCCAGGGCTTCACGCTGAACCCGTCGGAACACCTCATCCCCGGCCCAGCCACGCAGAACGGCCGCGATGGGTTCCGTGTAGCCGACGGGAGAAGACGTCTTCTCGTCTTCGGCGGCTTCGAGTACGTCCGCGAGTCGGGTTGCCTGGCTTCGAAGCCACGACAACGCCTCCTCCGGGGTATCCGACCACGCGGCGGAGAGGTACCACTCCCCTCCGGCGTCCGGACTCCGCACGACCACTTCCGCCCAGTAACCGCCCACCCCGGACGCGCCCACGGTCACACCTCAACGCGGTAGGGCAGGGAACGGAGTTCGCGGAACACCTCGTGATCGGGCTCCTGCCTCCGGTGGATCACCACCCAGACCATCGCCGCCTCGCCGGTCTCCGCCCGGGGCCCCATTTCGGCGCACCGCTCGCACTGGGCCCGAAAGATCACCGGCCCGCAGGTGGAGGACAGCAGGGTTCGGCCGTATCGGTAACTCACCGGCCCTCCAACCGACGCAGGTGTTCGTCGATGGCACGGCTGAGGGCTGCGGAACGGTCCAGCAATTCGGCGAGCGGTGTGCGCGACGCCGACCGTCGAGTGCCGTCCCCCGAGGGGCCGTCCGTCGAGGAGACATCACACGGTCCCCCGGATTCCGGCCCCGACCCCTTTCCCGCGCTTGCCCGTGAAGCACTCTCGGCATCGGCCGCGAACCCGACGGTGGCCGCCGGACCACGTGCGGAATCGGAACGGATTCGAGGAGCGGTGGACCATCGGCCGTGTTCCTTCTCGGACATGACGATTCCTCTCCGTAGTGAAGCCACTACCAGAAATGCCCAGAGTGGCTTACAGTCGGAAGGGCTTCAACCTGCGTTATCCGCACGAAGACTTGGGTGGGAATCGTTGAACCGGAAAGAGCTTGACCCCGACAAATCCCCCGGAGCCGCCTACGGAGCGCGTCTGCGCAGCCTGCGGGAGCAGCGCGGCTGGACACAGGACGACCTCGCGGAGCGAATGGGCTATTCGGGCACCCATGTATCGGCCGTGGAAACCGGCCGCAGATCCCCAACTCTCCACTTCTCGCACAGCGCTGACAAAGCCTTTGGAACCGGAGATCAGTTCGAACGCCAAGGACGGGCCGTGCGCGACACCGCGCTACTGGAAGGATTTTCGGAATACGTCCCACACGAGATGCGGGCGGCGGAGATCAGACTCTTCGAACTGGGCATCATCCCCGGACTGCTCCAAACCCCCGAGTACGCCGCCGCCATCACCACGGGCGCCGTGCGACGCGGGGCGATCACGGAACAACAGGCGGAGGAACGGTTGACGCTCCTCGCCAAGCGACAGGCGTCCATGGAACGCATCCCGGCCCCCCTGATTCACGCGGTCCTGGACGAGAGCTGCCTCCGTCGGCCGGTGGGCGGCCCGAAGATCATGGCCGCCCAGCTGGATCGACTCCTCGCCTTCGCCGAGTTGCCCAACACCGTGGTCCAAGTCGCCCCGTACGACCTGGGGGAACGACGGTCGTTCGATCTACCCATCTATCTGCTGGCCCTGCCGGATCGCTCCCTCATGGCATACGCCGAGTCCGCGCATCAAGGCCGTCTGGAACGGGATATCCGATCCGTGCAGCCCTTGATGACGGCCTACCATCAGCTACAGGCCGAAGCTTCCTCCCAGACAGCCTCTGTCGCCATGATCAAGGAAGCCAGAAAAGGGAGTCCCCTGTGACCGAACTGCGCTGGTTCACGTCTTCCCACAGCAGCAACGGCGGCGCCTGCGTGGAGGTCGCCGCCGACCTCGCCACCACTCACGGCCTGGTCCCCCTCCGCGACTCCAAGAACCCGGACGGCCCGGTCCTTCGCCTCCGCACCTCCGCCTTCACCGCCCTGGTCGCGGACCTCAAAGCCGACACCCCAGCCGTCAACTGAACGGCCAGGAAAGAAGCGGCCTCCCCCTCACCGGGCAGGTACATCCACGACTTCTCCCCGAAGCACAAAACGTCCCAAGGGCTCCTGCGGCCAGCCGCAGGAACCGGCAGAGATACATCGAAGCCCCGTCGCACCCATACATCCGCGACGGGGCTTCTCCCACGCCCGGCCACCCACCGCGAGCACCGCACCTCCCCGTAGCCCGAACAGCAACCAACCCCACACACGCCGAGCGGACCATCCCCGCGTGCGCGGGGAGCAGCCCCAGGGCCGCCGTCGGCTGCGGGGCGGGGAGGGACCATCCCCGCGTGCGCGGGGAGCAGCACCCACCACGGAAAGCTGAGGTGAGTGGGGGGACCATCCCCGCGTGCGCGGGGAGCAGATCTCTGACCAGTCGTCGGGGTAGCGGTCGCGGGGACCATCCCCGCGTGCGCGGGGAGCAGGTGAGCCAGGCGTCGCGGTCCATGTCGCCGGGGGGACCATCCCCGCGTGCGCGGGGAGCAGTCGCTCGCCAAGGAGATGGGCTCTACCACCGCGGGACCATCCCCGCGTGCACGGGGAGCAGCCCACCGCCACCAGCACCCCGAAGGCGCGGCGGGGACCATCCCCGCGTGCGCGGGGAGCAGCCGGTACGGGCGTCGGGTTTCGGCGGCAGGAAGGGACCATCCCCGCGTGCGCGGGGAGCAGGCGGGCAGCGTCACCCGCCCGGAGCCCGGCTCGGGACCATCCCCGCGTGCGCGGGGAGCAGTCGTCACGGTCCCCGACGCGCTTACCGCGCCGGGGACCATCCCCGCGTGCGCGGGGAGCAGATCGTCCGCCGGATCACGGAAAACCTGCCCGAAGGACCATCCCCGCGTGCGCGGGGAGCAGGCGATCGCGTCGGCCAGTTCATCACGGGCCCGGGGACCATCCCCGCGTGCGCGGGGAGCAGACTCCCTGTCGGTAGATCAATTCGGCCCGGTCGGGACCATCCCCGCGTGCGCGGGGAGCAGAGCTTGACCGGCGCCAGTCGGGCGATCTGGCTGGGACCATCCCCGCGTGCGCGGGGAGCAGCAGCTCGGCGAGGTCACCGACGGGCGGGCGCTGGGGACCATCCCCGCGTGCGCGGGGAGCAGGAGAGGTGGGGCCGCCCGCATGGGATTGTCGGGGGACCATCCCCGCGTGCGCGGGGAGCAGTTGTAGGTGACGGTGCCGCCGGCACGTGGACCGGGACCATCCCCGCGTGCGCGGGGAGCAGAGCCAAATGGTCGATACTCGTATGGGCCCGATAGGACCATCCCCGCGTGCGCGGGGAGCAGCCGGCTTCGGCCGGGGCGGGGGCACTTCTGTCGGGACCATCCCCGCGTGCGCGGGGAGCAGCCTCCTGGTCGCCTGCCCCGGTGGACTGTTCGGGGACCATCCCCGCGTGCGCGGGGAGCAGGCCACCACCACGACGTCGGCAGCAGACGCCGAGGGACCATCCCCGCGTGCGCGGGGAGCAGACCCCCAGTGCGAAAGGCAGCGTCAGGACGTTGGGACCATCCCCGCGTGCGCGGGGAGCAGTCTTTCGCGCCACCGACAAGCAGAAAACCGCAAGGACCATCCCCGCGTGCGCGGGGAGCAGGTGGACAGGGACTCCGGTGCGATGTTGTCGATGGGACCATCCCCGCGTGCGCGGGGAGCAGGATCTCCCCGTACTGAACGTCCCCCCGGCAGGAGGACCATCCCCGCGTGCGCGGGGAGCAGAGTAACTGACCTGGGAGTTTACCGGCCGGGGTGGGTGTTTTTTACAAGAAGCGGAAACTCGGACATTTCGTCTCGTCCGGGGCTCCTGAACATCCGCATGGACACCACCGTAACCGGTTCCACCGACGCCGACCCGCCCCGTGGCACCCCCGAAAAGGGCGGGACAGGGTCGGCCGGGGGTG
>NZ_JAJUWS010000021.1 GCF_021390475.1 Streptomyces sp. ST2-7A | reverse complement strand
AGAGACAGGAACCCTTCTCGGGTTCCGGGGCCCCGCCGCGGGATGGGGGCCGTACCGGGCCGTCAGGCGTCGCCGCCCGCCGGGCCCGGGTCCGCCGCCGCCACGTCCAGCAGCTGGTACCGGTCGATGGCCTGCTTGAGCACCGAACGGTCCACCGCGCCGGCCTTGGCCAGCTCGGTCAGCACGCCGAGCACCATCGACTCGGCGTCGATGTGGAAGAACCGGCGGGCCGCGCCCCGGGTGTCGGCGAAGCCGAAGCCGTCCGCGCCCAGCGACTGGTAGGCGTTCGGCACCCAGCGGGAGATCTGGTCCGGCACCGCCCGCATCCAGTCGGAGACCGCCAGGACGGGCCCCTCGGTGTCCCGCAGGACCCGGGTGACGTGCGGCACCCGCTGCTCCTCCTCCGGGCGCAGCAGGTTGTGCCGCTCGACGTCCACGGCCTCGCGCCGCAGCTCGTTCCAGGAGGTGACCGACCACACGTCGGCGCGCACGTCCCAGTCCTCGGCCAGCATCCGCTGCGCCTCGACGGCCCACGGCACCGCGACGCCGGAGGCCAGGATCTGCGCCGGGATCTCCCCCGCCGTGCCCTCCTTGAACCGGTAGAGCCCCTTGAGCAGGCTCTCCACATCCAGGTTCTCCGGCTCCGCCGGGTGGGTGATCGGCTCGTTGTACACCGTCAGGTAGTAGAAGACGTCCTCGGCGTTCTCCCCGTACATCCGGCGCAGACCGTCCCGCACGATGTGGGCGATCTCGAAGCCGAAGGCCGGGTCGTACGCCACGCACGCCGGGTTGGTGGAGGCCAGCAGCTGGGAGTGGCCGTCGGCGTGCTGGAGGCCCTCACCGGTCAGGGTGGTCCGACCCGCCGTGGCGCCCAGCACGAAGCCGCGCGCCAGCTGGTCGGCCATCTGCCAGAACTGGTCACCGGTGCGCTGGAACCCGAACATCGAGTAGAAGACGTAGACCGGGATCAGATGCTCGCCGTGGGTGGCGTAGGAGGAGCCGGCGGCGATCAGCGAGGCGGTGCAGCCCGCCTCGGAGATGCCGTCGTGCAACATCTGACCGGTCGGCGACTCCTTGTAGGCCAGCAGCAGCTCGCGGTCGACCGACTCGTAGGTCTGCCCCAGCGGGTTGTAGATCTTGGCCGTCGGGAAGAGCGAGTCCATGCCGAAGGTGCGGTACTCGTCGGGGGCGATCGGCACGAAGCGCTTGCCGATCCCCTTGTCCCGCATCAGGTCCCTCAGCAGCCGTACGAACGCCATGGTGGTGGCGATCTGCTGGTTGCCCGAGCCCTTGCGCAGCGCGGCGTAGGTCTTCTCGTCCGGCAGCGGCAGCGGCTCCGCCCGCACCACCCGGGTGGGCACGTACCCGCCCAGGCCCTTGCGGCGGTCGTGCATGTACTGGATCTCCTCGGAGTTCCGCCCCGGGTGGTAGTACGGGGGCACGCCGCTCTCGAGATCCTTGTCCGCGATCGGCAGGTGCAGCCGGTCGCGGAACCGCTTGAGGTCGTCCACCGTCAGCTTCTTCATCTGGTGGGTGGCGTTGCGGCCCTCGAAGTTCGGACCCAGGGTCCAGCCCTTGACCGTCTGCGCGAGGATGACCGTCGGCTGGCCCTTGTGCTCGGCCGCCGCCTTGTACGCCGCGTAGATCTTGCGGTGGTCGTGGCCGCCGCGCCCGAGGTGGAGCAGTTGGTCGTCGGTCATCTCCTCGACCATGCGGCGCAACCGGTGGTCGTCGCCGAAGAAGTGGTCGCGGATGTACTCGCCGGTCTCGGTGGCGTAGGTCTGGAACTGCCCGTCGGGGGTGGTGTTGAGCTTGTTCACCAGCACGCCGTCGCGGTCCTGCGCGAGCAGCGGGTCCCAGGTACGGTCCCAGATGAGCTTGATGACGTTCCAGCCCGCGCCGCGGAAGACCGACTCCAGCTCCTGGATGATCTTGCCGTTGCCGCGCACCGGCCCGTCCAGCCGCTGGAGGTTGCAGTTGACCACGAAGGTCAGGTTGTCCAGGCCCTCGCGGGCGGCCAGGGACAGCTGGCCCAGCGACTCCGGCTCGTCCATCTCGCCGTCGCCCAGGAACGCCCACACCCGGGACTTCGAGGTGTCGGCGATGCCGCGCGCCTCGGTGTAGCGGTTCATCCGGGCCTGGTAGATCGCGCCCAGCGGACCCAGGCCCATGGAGACGGTGGGGAACTCCCAGAAGTCCGGCATCAACCGCGGGTGCGGGTAGCTGGACAGGCCGTGGGGGGCCTTGGACTTCTCCTGACGGAAACCGTCCAGGTGCTGCTCGGAGAGACGGTCCAGCAGGTAGGCGCGGGCGTAGATGCCGGGGGAGGCGTGGCCCTGGAAGAAGATCTGGTCGCCGCCGTCGCCCTCGTCCTTGCCGCGGAAGAAGTGGTTGAAGCCCACGTCGTACAGCGACGCCGAGGAGGCGAAGGTGGCGATGTGGCCGCCGACCCCGATGCCCGGGCGCTGGGCACGGGAGACCATCACCGCGGCGTTCCACCGGGTGGCGTTCAGGATCCGGCGCTCGATGTCCTCGTTGCCGGGGAAGAACGGTTCGTCCCGGGTGGCGATGGTGTTGATGTAGTCGGTGCTGCGCATCTCGGGGACGGCGACCCGCTTCTCACGGGCGCGCTCGATCAGGCGCAGCATGAGGTAGCGGGCCCGTTCCCGGCCCCGTTCGCCGACGGCGGCGTCGAGCGAGTCGAGCCATTCCCGGGTCTCCTCGGGATCGAAATCCGGGACCTGACTGGGAAGGCCGCCAATGATGATCGGGTTGCGATCGGATCCGGAAGCCACGCTGTTCCTTCACTGTGAGGTGGGGAGCTGTGCCGATGTCCTCTGCCTGATGTCGGCCGCCTTCCATCGTGGACCCCGGAAGGCGAAACGTCATCTCTACCGTGTGGTAACACCCACCCCCTCGGGGCGGTGGGACGCGGGCCGGGCCGGACATCGGGGACGACACCGGCGGCCGACGGTCCACCCTACGCCCCGGGCTTCCGGACTGTGAAAGGGTCGTTCCGGTTTTTCCCCGGGCTCGGCGGGCAGGTGCCCCGCCGACCGATCCGGGGTCCCCCGGGCCCGGCCCGTGACGGACCTCACCCGCCGTTCGACGGGCGGTCGGGGACGCGACGTTTGGCCCCGTGCCCCCACCGGGTACTTGCGTGATCCGCCCGGCCCGTGTGGACTACCGCACAACCCACGCGCACGCGTGGGGCGACCTGCCACACCGGCACCACACCGAACAGCACAGGAGGCAATCCGTGAGCGCGACCGCGGACCACGCGGAGGAGCGGACCAACCCGGCGGACCAGCTGGGTTTCCGACCCGGACAGGTGGTCCAGGAGCTCGGCTGGGACGAAGACACCGAGCAGGAGCTTCGCGAGGGGATCGAGGCCGTCACGGGCCAACCGCTCGTCGACGAGGATCACGACGACGTCGCCGACGCCGTGGTGTTGTGGTTCCGCGAGGACGACGGTGACCTCACCGACGCGCTGGTGGATGCCACCACCCTGATCGACCCGGGGGCGCCGGTCTGGCTGCTGACGCCCAAGACCGGTCGGGACGGGCACGTCGAGCCCAGCGAGATCGGCGAGGCCGCCCGCACGGCGGGCCTGGCACAGACCAAGACCATCAGCGCGGGCGGGGACTGGACGGGCAGCCGGCTGGTCACCCCCAAGACCACGGCGGGGAAGGCCGGCGGACGCCGCTGACCGCCGCGGGGCCGGTCGCGGTGCCGATCGGCCCCGTGACGGCTCCCGGTCGGTGCCTCACCTCGGTGTCGGTGGCCCGGCGTAGGCTGAATCGAACGGGCGCGTTCGTCGTCCGTGGATCGTTCGTGTCGGCGAAGGCGCCGACCGGCCCGGTAGCCGAAAGGGACCCGTTGATGGAGATCACCCCCGGAACCAAGGCACCCGATTTCGCGTTGCGCAACCAGCACGGCGAAACCGTGCGCCTCTCCGACTTCCGGGCGGGGTCCGCCGGCCCCGGGGACGCGGGTCGGAACGTCGTCCTGCTGTTCTTCCCCTTCGCGTTCACCGGCATCTGCACCGGTGAACTCTGCGAGGTCCGGGACCGACTCCCCGACTTCGTCAACGACGACACCCAGCTGCTGGCCGTCTCCGCCGACTCGCCGTTCGCGTTGCGGGTCTTCGCCGAGCAGGAGGGGCTGGAGTACCACCTGCTCTCCGACTTCTGGCCGCACGGCGAGGTGTCGCGGGCGTACGGCGTCTTCAACGAGGACCGGGGTTGCCCGCTGCGCGGCACCTTCGTCATCGACCGCGAGGGCGTGGTGCGCTGGAGCGTGATCAACGGCATGCCGGACGCCCGTGACCTGGACGCCTACATCGCCGCCCTGGACGCCCTCCGCGACGAGGTCTGATCCCCGCCGGGACCCGACCGGCCCCCGACCCCACCCGGCCGGCCCGTGCCCGGTACCGGGTCCGGCCGCTTCCCGCCGGGTCCCGGACGTGTCGGTGCCCGGCCCCCGCCGGCGGCCCCGGACCGACCGCGCGCGATCCATCCGCCCGGCAACCCGCCCCCCGGCCGGCCCCCGCCGGCGACTCCGGCCGCCCACCGTCCGTCGCCCGTACGAGGGTTGGCCCCGGCGGCCCGGCGACCCCGTTCATCCCATGCGTCGCAGCTCGTGGCCCCCGGGGGGAACACCGACGCCCGCCGTTTCCGTTGAAGGGGCGGGATGGCATATTGGGGCCGTCCGATGCCCGCAGCAACGTCTGGAGGAGTACCGTGGCAGTCAGCCTCAGCAAGGGCGGCAACGTCTCGCTGACGAAGGAGGCCCCGAACCTGACCGCGGTCACGGTGGGCCTGGGCTGGGAGGCCCGCACCACCACCGGCGCGGACTTCGACCTGGACGCCAGCGCCCTCCTGGTCAACGCCGGCGGCAAGGTCATCAGCGACCAGCACTTCATCTTCTTCAACAACCTCAAGAGCCCCGACGGCACCGTCGAGCATCTCGGGGACGAGCTGGTCGGCGGCTCCGGCGCCGGCGGCGACGAGGAGGAGGTCAACGTCGAACTCGCGGGCATGTCCCCGGAGGTCGACAAGGTCGTCTTCCCGGTGTCGATCTACGACGCCGAGAACCGGCACCAGAACTTCGGCCAGGTGCGCAACGCCTACATCCGGATCATCAACCGCGCCGACGGCGTGGAGCTGGCCCGGTACGACCTCTCGGAGGACGCCTCCTCCGAGACCGCGATGGTCTTCGGTGAGCTGTACCGGCACGGCACGGAGTGGAAGTTCCGCGCCATCGGTCAGGGCTACGCCTCCGGCCTGCGCGGGATCGCCCTGGACTACGGCGTCAACGTCTGAGAGTGGGCCTCTGACCTGCTAGGACGGCCTTGCTGGAACCTCCAGTCAGCACCGGGTCAGCACGGTACTGGCCTGGTCGGCACGAAGACCTCCCAAATTCGCCTTGGGGGGTCTTCTTCATGTGCGGTTCAGGTGACCGTCAGGCGGCCCAATCCGTTCCGTGCTCTCCTCTGACCAGCCGCACGAACCAAGAAACGCCCCGCCACATCGGCGGGACGTTTCTTGGTTCGGAGTGCCGGCCGACGCCGGTCTACCCCGCTTCAGCCATGGGCACCCACACCCCGTGAATGCGCTCCGGGCCGACATCGATCCCGTCGAGCGCAAGCAGAAGGGCCGTGCGTCGCTGGAGCTGAAGCCGCTGTTCCTCAAGCTGCCTGCGGTGTTCCTCGAAGCGGAGCACGTAGGGGCGGATGAGTCCAACGACTTCCCCGTTCAACGGCTCGTCCGCCGCGTGGGTCGCGGCGTAAGGGCTCCGGGGGTGCTCGTTCGGGGGCCGTCGCTCGTCCTGGTGTTCACGTGTCGCGGTGGGCAGGGGCGGCGGGTGCTTCGGTGGTCCGGCGTCGCTGGCCGGTTGCGGGCAGGAGGAGCGCGAGAACGGTCCGGAGGCACGCCGCGAGGGTGCGCGCGATAGAGTGACGCACGTCAACAGGTCCAATCTGTTGGCCACGCCCCAGGGGTATTAGTACTCCAGCAGGATTTTGCTGTCTGACCTGGTCTTTCGCCGGGCGGCCGGAGTGTAGCGCGGCTTCGATCGTGTGGGGGCGGTCTCACGGGGACCGCCCCTCGATCGTGCGACAACGCCGCTGGTAGTGACAGCGGCGGGCGACTGCTTGGCGTCGGCGGCGCCAGTTCGACCAGCTCAGCGCGTGGTGGAGCCCTCGGTGTCCGCTCAGGTGCGGTGGCTGGGCACGACAAGTTGCCAGGAGTCGCCGAACCTCCGCCACTGTGAGCTCGATGGCCCCGGCCGTCCCACCTGTTCCGCCCCCTTTTCCCGGGCCTGGTGTGCCGTCGCGGCCAGGAAGGCGTGCGCGAGCATGGCCAGCGTGATGTGCCGATACCAGCCGACGTAGCGGCGGACTTCGTACTGGTCCAGGCCGCATTCGTTCTTCGCGGCCTGGAAGCACTCCTCGATCGCCCAGCGTGCCCCGGCGACCCGCACCAGCTCCTGGACGGTGACCTGAAGGGGCGTGTAGGCGAGGTAGTAGGCGATCTCGTCGGGTTTGCTGATGCTGCGCCGGGCCAGTGCCCACCGCATCCGGTGCGGGACCTCGCCCTGGTAGTCGAACTCGGCGACGGCCGGCAGTCGCACCGCTGCCCAGTGGTAGACGCGTGGCCCCTTCGCGCCGTCGCCGCACGAGATCTTCTCCCACGCTTCGTCCGGAGCCTGCGCGAACAGAGCCTCGATCCGTGAACAGCCCACGCTGAACTGGGACTTGGGCACGGCCAGTACGTAGCCGACACCTGACTGTTCCAGCAGCCGGCGGAAGCGGTTGTCCTGACCGTAGGCGGAGTCCGCGGTGACCCAGGCGATAGGCAGTGGCGAGGCGAGGGCCCGCAACACCATGTGCCGGGCCAGTTCGCCCTTGGTGGCGAACTCCCGCTCGTCGGGGACCTTTGCGGTGCGGCAGCGTTCCCGGTCCTCGGTCCAGGACTTCGGGAGGTAGAGCTCGCGGTCGACCAGGGCCCTGCCCCGGACGGAGGCGTAGGCGGCGAAGACGCCGATCTGGCTGGGGGTACCCCCTCCGGGGGATTCTCCGTCCGGCCGGCTGTTCCGGAGTACTGACGCTGGACCCCGGCTGAGGTGGTGCCCTTCTTGATGAACCCGGTGTCGTCGATGATCAGGACGCCGCCGGCCTCGCCGAGCTTGTCGGCAACGTATTCCTGCAGGTCGTCGCGGATGTCATCGGGCTCCCACTTCGATCCGGCGAGGAGGTGCTGCAGCCCGTCAGGCGTGGGGTGGCCGGCCTGTTCGGCCAGCTGCCTGGGGGTCGCCCCCTGCGGGGACTGTTCTTGCGGGCCACCGGGGCGAGCAGCCCGCGTACGTAGTCACGCATGCGGCGGCGGAGCTCGACTCGGCCGAAGCGGTGCCCGATGGTCAGGAAGAGATCGTCCAGTTCGAGGTCCCACTGCGCGGCGGCATGCTCGGTGATCACCCTCGGAGGCTGCCCCGCCGCTGTCACTACCAGCGGCGTTGTCGCACGATCGAGGGGCGGTCCCCGTGAGACCGCCCCCACACGATCGAAGCCGCGCTACACTCCGGCCGCCCGGCGAAAGACCAGGTCAGACAGCAAAATCCTGCTGGAGTATTAGCGCACCCGCCGGGGTCCATTTTTGGTTGTCAGTGAATCCGCGCCCCTGAACGAGAGGCGCGCTAAAGGGACTTGCGATATGTAGCCCAGTTACGTGCAGCAGTAACCAGGCGAGCGGTCCATGGGTCCGGGTCTTCTCCGCCGATTTCCTGCCACATGGCCGCGTTGGCGACGGCGAAGGCCGTTACACCAGCGGAAGGAGCAGCACTCCACGCCGGAACATGGCTCGCCCATTGTTCCGCTGAATCCGGTGTATGGCCTCCTGCCGCCATCAGCCAGATGACCCAGTATCCGGCGTCCAGCCACGGGGCTCCGCGAGTTGCCCAAGCCCAATCGACAAGGCGGGCGGAGTCATCAACGAGTACGTTGGCGTTGTTCAGGTCGGTATGCAGCAGGGCATTACCTGCGAAGAAATCGAGATCTTTTGCCGATGCCGCATAGCCTTCCAAGCGTTGCTCTGCTTGCCGCAACTCGATTTCGGGGCAAGGGATTTCTCCCAGGCGGCGCAGCAAATCCGCGACCTTGGGCAAGTCTGGGGAGCCGGGCGAGTAATCGGCGTGGTGGCCTTCCAGGAGTTCAAAGCCCAGAAGATTCCACCCGGCCTCTTCTGTGTGCCAGAGAAGTTCGGGTGTGAGGCCCGTAAGGAACTGGTTTACTTCCGCTTCCCGGCGCTGCGTCCAGATGCGCCTATGGTCGGCCCGCATTCCTTTGATGAAACAGCTCTCGGTCTCCGTGAACACCCGTGCGGCGACCTCACTATTAAACCCCTCGTTCGCGGGCTCAACTTTGAGAATCGGTCCGGTGCGCTTTTCAACAGCGGCGATCACTGCGGGCGGCAGCTCTTGGAAGGCGATACGAGACGTCGGCATGGTTCCTCACACTCTCACACGACGGGCCGCGCAGGCCCCACGACGAGTGAACGCCGTGGAGCCCACGCGGGACACGCAACCGGTGCGGCGGGTGCTTACCGGTACGGGTTGTCGTCGTTGCAGGCGGCTGCGGTGCCTTCGGCCAGCGCCTCGACGTCATCGACGATGACGAGCCCGGCAGGCTCGGGGCTCACCGGACGAAGCGGCTCCGGCTCCGCCGCCACGGGGCGGGGCGTGATCTCTACGGCTACTGCGGTCATGCGACTTTTCCTCCATTTCCGTGCTGACAGTATGTTTCCAGTGGTGCCTTCGCTTCCTGGTAAGCCTTGGCGAGTGGTCGGCATACTCGGCAGGTAGCCGAGAGCTTGCACCCGCTACAGCCACCGGAGCGAAGCATTTGGGCGTCTGCGATTCCCGGCAGACGCAGGAGGCCCGGAAGCCCTTCTGCCATCAGGTTGATGGGGTTTTCCCGGCCGACTTTGCACATGGTGACGAATCCATGCGGGTCCACGTGAAAGAAGGTATGCCCGGCCGGACAGCCCTTGAATACAGTGGACTTGTTCAGGAAGCCCGGCGCTTGTGCGGCCAACGGCTCCGGGTTGCCGTCGTACGTCGGGGAAATGTTCCCGTACTCGCTGTACGTTGTGGCGTACTCCTCCGCCATGGCCCGCATTGCGTCGATTTCGTGCGCGTTGTACTTCGTGATAATCAGTGCAAGCTCAAGTGAAACCCCGGCTTCCTTCGCCGCCTTGAGCCCTTTCGAGAGAAGCTTGAATGCTCCCGGCTTTCGCGTCAGCGAGTCGAAGCTTTCCGAGGACGCGCCGTAGAGCGAGACGGTTACCTTGTGCGGCGGCATCGCCGAAAGCAGTTGCACGGTTTCTGCCTGGTGAAGTCGAGATCCGTTGGTCAGAATCTCGATCATCATCCCCATTCCGTAGGCTTCCCGGTATGCATCCCGGAAGTCACGGTCAATGGTTGGTTCCCCGCCCGTGAACTGAAGCCAGAGAACACCCGAATCCCGAAGCATTTCAAGCAGGCGGGATTTTTCATCGCGGGGAAGCCCTTCGAACTTCCGCTCCGCCAAGTAGCAGTGTTCGCAGTTGAAGTTACAGCCCTTGTTGATTTCCCACGTGGCGCGGCTGTAGTTGAGCCGGGTGACCGGGCGCACGAGAACCGTTCCCTTGCTGGGCTCGCCGGAGATGTCAACGCCCCATGCCGTGCGGGCGGCATCAGCGAGCCGGCCAGGAACCGGCGTACCGTTCTGAACCGCTTCCGCAAGGTCGCGGTACATGGTGCTGGGGATCTGCATCCCTTTGCGGGAGCCGGGCCGGACGATGACGAACTTGTCGTGCTGCGGGCTGGCGATCACCTGGTGCATGTGTCCTCCGCTGGACCAAGTTGGTACCCGCCCCCTGCCGGGGGCCGTGCCGTGGGAGATGCGCGGTTCCTCCCCGGCAGGGGGCGGGAGTCTGTCAGGCGTGCGCGTACTGCGGTTCCACTAATCTCCAGTCGGTCAGGAAATCGAGAGCGATCGGCCGGCATGACAGGGAGTAATGGACATCCGCGTCACACCACCCCCATACGCGGTCCGGGCCGCCCGCGTTGACGCTGATGTGCCGACCGTTCACCAGGGCGGCCAACTGCACGTCCTGAAACCGGAGATCGGCCGCCCATTCGCGGAAGATCCGCCCGGGGTTCGGCCCGTGCGGGCCGACCTGCCGCAGACTGCCCGGCGGGAACGGGCCACAGTCGGGCATCGGGTCCAGGGCATCGGCCAGGCGGCGGGCCTGACTCCGCATCCATCGCAGCGCCAAGCGGGGCGTGCCGGCCCGGTAGCCGCCGAGTATCCATTCCCCCTCGGCCTCGGGACTACGGGCCACCGTTTCGCACCAGTAGCCGTCATGGACCGCCGTCACATCCACCCCCCGGGGACCAGTCGGTAGGGGTGGGTCTTCACCAGGCGGTAGGTGAAGTGCTCACGGTTCGCCTCGCGGTGCTGGCGTACCCATCCGGCCGCCGACCGTCGCGCGACCTCCCGCGAACCGGGCGCGTGCTGCCGGGGCAGTTCTACGGCCGGGCTGGACTCCTCGCATACGGCACACTGCATCGCCACCGTGGGAGGCTCCGCGTCCGGTTCCGAGCCCGCCGCAACGGCGAACCGGCGCACCCCGTACATCTCCCGCATCACTGCCCCCTCAACAGGTTGAAGTGATCCGTGATGCGCGCGTTCAGCGCCTCGTGCCGCGCGTTCAGCTCCGCCAGGGTGGGGGCCGCGTCATCGGCCGCCGTCTCGGTGTCGTCCTGCTCCGTGGCGGGCACCTGGGGCTGTTCCGTCACCGTGCCACCCCCACAGCCGCACCGGAGAGCGACGGCCAGGGCGCGGGCCGTCGCCACGTCGCAGCAGCCCAACTCGATACAGGGCGGCGAAGCGGGCCGCCGCTCGCCACCCGGGCCAAGGTCCACCCCGAGCGACGGCAGCGTGAGCCCCAGGGCGCCAAGCGCGTCCTCCAGGTCGTCCCAGACCTTCTCGGCGTCCTCGATCTCATCGTCTGCCGCCTGGGCCTTCGCTGCCGTCGTCATGCTCGCCACTCCGTACGCCGTCTTGTTCATCCCCTTGCGGGGCGGGTGTTTACGTTGTGTACTCCCACCATCACCGGGGAGCCGTGCGTTCAACAGACGGCCAGCCTGGACAGCCCCAACTGTCCAAAGAACTCCAGGGACTTCGTATGACCATCGAAGCCGTGTCCGACGAAGCGTCAGACCCCAGTGCCTCGCCCCTCAAGCACTTCGGGAACGAAGTCAGGCTTGAGCGTGAGCGTCTGGGCATGTCACGTGCTGACCTCGGCAAGGAAGCCCACTGCGGCTACTCGCTCGTCGCCAAGATCGAATGCGGCGACAGAGTGCCGCCCCTGACCTTCGCCGAAGCGTGCGACCGGGTGTTCCCACACTCCAACGGCAGGTTCGTCCGGCTCTGGCCGCTGGTCATCAGGTACGCCTACCCGCCGTGGTTTCGGCCGTACGTGGATCTGGAGCAGAAGGCAACCATGGTGAGGATGTTCAACCCGAAGCTTCTACCGGGGATCGTCCAGACCCGGGACTACGCTGAGGCGGTCTTGCGCACCGCCCGACCGACCAACCTTGAAGACCTCGTTACGGCCCGAATCGAGCGGCAACGCATCCTCAGCAGGGAGGACAACCCCGCTCGCCTGTGGCTTGTACTCAACGAGGCGGCCCTCCGAAACCCAGTGGCAGAGTCACAGATTATGCGGATCCAACTGGATCACTTGCGTGATCTGGCGGAGACTCCCCGTCATCGAGTCCAGATTGTTCCTGAGCGCAAGGTCAACAACCTCGTAGTGAGCCCGTTCGGTCTCCTGTCCTTCAACGAGGGTGCCGACGTGGTGCACGTAGACGGGTTCCCCCGGGGCTACGTGCTGGCGGAACCTGACGACGTGGCGGAAGCTCAGGAAGCCTATGATCTGCTCGTGGCCATGGCCGCGCCGCCGGACGAAACCGCAGAGCTGATCCAATCCATTGCGAAGGACTGTTACTCATGACGCACGCCGACCTTCCCGAAAACACGGACTGGACAAGCTCCTCCTACAGCCAGAGCAACGGCGGTGAGTGCATCGAGTGGGCGCCGAAGCACGCTGCGGCGCATGGCGTGGTCCCCGTCCGCGACAGCAAGGACCCCCAGCGGGCCGGTCTCCGGGTCTCGCCCGCAGGCTGGGCCGGGTTCGTCACTGCGGTGAAAAACGGCGACCTGGGCGCGGTCTGAGCCGTTCGTCCGGACCGTCCACCAACGATCACGCGGGGAGTCTCCGGGAGCGCGGGGCTCCCCGTTCTGGTGAGCACCGAGTCAGCACGGTACTCACCAGCACACGGAAACACCCGGGTACCACTCCGGAGAGTGATCGACGTACATCGGCCCTGAGCTGCACGTTTGGTGCTCCTGACCTGGGGTGGTATACGTCGGCGGATGTAGCGTCCAGGACTACGGCGTCAACGTCTGACCGTCCGGGGCCGGGGTCCTCCCGGTATCCGCCCCGGTCGGGGATCCGACGTCGCCGTCCCCCCCACCAACCGACACGGCCCGCCGGGCCACGACACGCGCCCGCTCCGGGTCGAGGAGCCGGGCGCGCTGCCGGTCGCGGCGGTCGCGGCCGATCCGCGTCCGCTTCCCTCGCAGGAGAAACGGGAAAGCAAGTGATTCTGAGAACCTTCGGCTGGTCCTTCGCGGTGACCGGCCTGGGCCTGGCGACGGCCTATTACTTCTGGGGCTGGACCGGCTTCGCGGTCGTGGCGATCCTGTCGATCCTGGAGATCTCCCTCTCCTTCGACAACGCCGTCGTCAACGCCGGGATCCTGAAGAAGATGAACGCCTTCTGGCAGCGCATCTTCCTCACGATCGGCATTCTCATCGCCGTGTTCGGCATGCGGCTGGTGTTCCCGGTGGCCATCGTCGCCGTCACCGCCGGGGTGGGGCCGGTGGAAGCGGTGCGGCTGGCGCTCAACGAGCCGGACACCTACCAGGAGATGGTCACCGACGCCCACCCGTCCATCGCGGCGTTCGGCGGCATGTTCCTCCTGATGATCTTCCTCAACTTCATCTTCGCCGAGCGCCACGTCACCTGGCTCGGCTGGCTGGAGCGTCCGCTCGCCAAGCTCGGGAAGATCGACTCCTTCGCGGTCGGTGTCGCCCTGGCCGCCCTGCTGACCAGTGCCACCGTCTTCGCGGGCCAGGCCTACCAGCACGGCGGCACGTACGCGGACAAGACCTCCACGGTGCTCGTCGCCGGCCTCGCCGGTGTGCTGACCCACCTCCTGGTCGGCGGCCTGTCGGGGTACTTCGAGAACCGCCTGGAGGAGGACGACGAGCGGGCCGCCGAGGCCGAGGAGGCCGCGCGCCGCGCCGGCCGGGAGCCGAGCACGGTGGGGCTGGCCGGCAAGGCCGCCTTCTTCCTCTTCCTCTACCTCGAGGTCCTGGACGCCTCCTTCTCCTTCGACGGCGTCATCGGCGCCTTCGCCATCACCAACCACATCTTCTGGATGGCGCTGGGCCTGGGCATCGGCGCCATGTACGTCCGCTCCCTGACCATCTACCTGGTGCGCGAGGGGACCCTGGACGAGTACCGCTACCTGGAGCACGGCGCCCACTACGCGATCGGCGCGCTGTCGATCATGCTGCTGGTCTCCATCCGGTACCACATCCCCGAGGTCATCACCGGCACCCTCGGCGTGGGCCTGATCGCCGCCGCCTTCTGGTCCTCGGTGCGCCACAACCGGGTCGACCGCGAGGCGGCCGCCGCCGGCGGGGGCGGCTCGGGGGGCGAGGATCGGCCGGCCGTCCCCGAGCGGGTGTGAGCCGGCGGCGATTGCGGAAACCTCTGGACGGGACGGGCGGTCCGGCGCACGCGCGCACGGCCGACCCGTCCCGTCGGCGCGGGCGCGCGAGCGCCCGGCGGCGGCCCCCGACCCGGGGGCGCCGCGGACCGGTGGACACAGGTGAGGAGCGGGGCGCGCGATGGTCTCGATGTGGGAGAACTGGCGGCGCAGCCGCAAGCCGACGGCGAGATTCGACACCATCGGCGGGGCCTCCAGCTATGCCATCGAACTGACCAAGCGCACCCCGCAGATCTCCCTCACCGGCCAGGACGCCACCCACGGCACCCTGCGGATCGGCCTGTCGTGGAGGATGCGCTCGGCCGACGTCATGAGCAGCACGGGCCACAAGCGGCTCAACGCGCTGCGACACCCGCTGGAACTCTTCAAGCCCGGCGAGGTCGTCGGCCACACCATGGGCCTGGTCGACGTGGACTTCGACCTGGCCTGCCTCTACGAGTTGGAGGACGGCACCAAGGGCGTGGTGCAGCCGCTGGGCAACCTCATAGGAGACTTCGGCGGCCCGCCCTACCTCAAGCTCAGCGGCGACGACCGGTTCGGCAGCGCCTCCGGCGAGACCATCTACGCCAACATGGACCACGCCGACAAGTTCCGGCGACTGCTGATCTTCGTCTACATCTACGACAGCACCCCCGCCTTCGCCCGGGCGGACGTCCTGGTGACCCTGATCACCGCCGACGGCACCCACATCGAGATCGGCCTCACCGACCCCAACCCCTCCGCCCGGTCCTGCGCGGTGGCGCTCATCGAGCGGGAGAAGGGCGAGTTGGTGGCCCGGCGCGAGGTCAAGTACGTCTACGGTTTCCAGTCGGAGATCGACCGGCTCTACGGCTGGGGCCTGGCCTGGGGCCGGGGGACCAAGACCCCCGGCTGACGCCGGGTCGGCCGCCCACCCGGGCCGAGGGCCGGTAGGCGCCCGTGGCTTCCCCGTCCACCGGGCGACGGCGACCCGCCCCGCGGGGACACCGGACGGTTTCCCCGGCCGTTTCCCGTCGCTCCGGCGCGCTCTCGTCACCAAGCGCTCATGGCTCCCGCGCGGTTGGTGTCGTCGGCGCCGGGCGGTCATCCGCACGTGGCCTTTCGTATTTCCGAATCGCCGCTTGTCGCAGCCTGGCCGAAACACATCGGATCGTACGATGAGCCACCGGCATGGCCGGCGAACAGGAGCACGAAGGAAGCGAGAACGAGCATGCGCCACTACGGCTGGCTCACCGATGCGGAACGCCGCACACTGTTCCATCGGGAGCCCGTCGAGTTCGATCTCGACAGCGAGGTGGCCACCCTCGGAACCGCGCTCGGTGCCACCCTGTACATGCCCGCCACCCGCCCCCGTCTCGCCGCGGACATCCGCAAACAGGCCGGTCGCGGCGTGGTCTCCATCGTGCTCTGCCTCGAGGACTCCATCAGCGACGCCGAGGTCCCCGGCGCCGAGGAGAACATCGTGCGCAACCTCGCCCGCCTGCACCGCGAGGCCCCGGCCGGCGAGGTACCCATGATCTTCGTGCGGGTCCGGCACCCCGATCAGATCACCGACCTCACGCTGCGACTCGGGCAGGCCACGGCGTTCCTCGCCGGCTTCGTCCTGCCCAAGTTCACCGCCGGCACCGGCTCCGCCTTTCTCGACGCCCTGACCGCGGCCGAGGTCGTCTCCGACCGCCGACTGCTGGCGATGCCCGTGCTGGAGTCCCCCGAGTTCCTGCATCTGGAGACCCGGGCCCGCTCGCTGGCCGCCACCGCCCGCCTGTTGGACAAGCACCGTGAGCGGATACCCGCCGTGCGGCTCGGCGTGACGGACTTCTGCTCCGCCTACGGCCTGCGCCGCACCCCCGAGATGACCGCCTACGACGTGAAGATCGTCGCCTCGGTCATCTCCGACGTGGTCAACGTCTTCGGCCGCTCGGACGGCACCGGCTACACCATCACCGGCCCCGTGTGGGAGTACTTCCGCCCGCAGGAGCGCCTCTTCCGGCCCCAGTTGCGCACCAGCCCCTTCAGCGGACGCGGCGAGGAGGACCTGCGCACCCACCTCATCGAGCGGGACATGGACGGCCTGCTGCGGGAGATCGGCCTGGACCGGGCCAACGGCCTGCTCGGCAAAACCTGCATCCATCCCTCGCACGTCCCCGTCGTGCACGCCCTCGCCGTGGTCACGCACGAGGAGTACAGCGACGCCCGCGACATCCTCGCCGCCGGGGTCGAGGGCGGCGGGGTCCTGCGCTCCGCCTACACCAACAAGATGAACGAGGTGAAGCCGCACCGCACCTGGGCGGCACGCACCCTGCGTCGCGCCGAGGTCTTCGGGGTGGCGCGCGAGGACGTGGACGTCGTGGCGCTGCTCGCGGCGGGCCTGCAGTGAGCGCCGATGACGGCGCCGGACATCGGGAGACGCCACACATGACCACCAGCCGCCCCTCCGCCGACACCACCGGGGCGGACGAGGGGACCGCCGGCACGGATCGCGCCCCCGTGCCCGGGCCCGTCGATGTCCTCCCACCGACGGGGAAGTGGGTGGCCCACAGACTCGGGGTCCGCCTGCGCGAGGCACCGCCTTCCCCGGCGGCCGAGGAGGCCGAGCCGGACGCACCCGCCCTGCGCGATCTCCTGGGCCTGGCCGTGCGCCGCAACCCCCGCCGCGCCCACCTGCTGGTCTCCACCGTCCTGGGCAAGCACATCCCCCAGCGCCCGGCGATCGTGCACGGCACCGCCGTCGCCCTCGGGCGACGGGTCCGCGAACTGCTCGGGGACCGGGCCGACGACACCCTGGTCCTGGGATACGCCGAGACCGCCACCGCGCTCGGCCACGGGGTGGCCGACGGCATCGGCGGCGCCGTCTACCTGCACTCCACCCGCCGCGCCGTCCCCGGCATCCCGCCGGCCGGCGGCTTCGAGGAGGAGCACAGCCACCACACCTCGCACCTGCTGCTGCCCGCCGACCCCGACCTGCTCGACGGGACCGGCCCGCTGGTCCTCGTGGACGACGAACTCTCCACCGGACGCACCCTGCGCAACACCATCACCGTGCTGCACGCCCGCCGGCCCCGCGACCTGTGGGTCGTGGTGACCCTCACCGACCTGCGGGCCCCGGCCGACGTGGCCGCCCTGGAGAAGACCGCCGCCGAACTCGGCACCCGGATCGAGGTCGTGGCCCTGGCCCGGGGGACCGTCGAACTCCCCGCCGACGTCCTGGAGCGGGGTCGGGCGCTGGTGGCCGGGGAGGAGGCCCGCGCCGCGTCCGCCGGTCCCGTCGGCGACCCCCGTGCCCCCGGTGCCCCGGTGACCGTGCCCGGCATCGTCCGCCGGGTGGATCCGCCCTGGCCCGCCGGACTGCCCGACGGCGGTCGACACGGCTTCACCCCTGCCGACCGCCGCCGACTGGAGGCCCTGCTGCCCTCGATCGTCGCGCCGTTGGCAGACGCCTTGCCGGTCGACGCCCGGCGCGTCCTGGTCCTGGGCACCGAGGAGTTCATGTACGTCCCGCTGCGGATCGCGGGCGCGCTGGAGGACACCTCCCCGACCGGGGAGGGCCCCGAGGTCTTCTTCTCCACCACCACCCGTTCCCCGGTGCTGCCGGTCGACGACCCCGGCTACGCCATCCGCAGCCGGCTCGTCTTCCCCGCCCACGACCTGCCCGGCCCGCCCGCCACGACCACCGAACCCGTCCTCGACGGAGGCGCCGACGGGGACTCCCCGGAGACGATCACCGAACCCCGCTACACCCACAACGTCGCGGCCGGCGAGTGGGACGCGATCCTCGTCGTCACCGACGCGGCCGGCGACACCCCCGCCCTGCACGCCCCCGGCGGACTGCTCGACCGGCTGGCCGCCCACACCCCTCTGGTGCTGGTCGCGCCCCTCCCGGACCGGGTCCCCGCTCCCGGCCGGCCGCTGCCGCAGCCCCTGCACGGACCGGCCTTCTCCTCCTACCCGGCCGAGGACGTGGCCTGGCTGCTCCAGGATCTCTCCGAGGTCCGCCTGGAGGCCCCCACCGAGGAGCGCGAGGAGGCCATCCAGAGCGGTGGCGCCCACTACGCCGAGTCGCTGCCGGTGGAGTACCAGCCGACCCCGGAGTACCAGCGACTTTTCCACAACGCGCTGGCCGCCTCCGCCCACCGGGTCGCGCAGGCGGTGGCCACGGTCACCGACACCCTGCTCGCGGAGCGCTCCCGCCCCCGGCCGGACGGCACCACCGCCCGGCCGGTGCTCGCCTCCCTGGCCCGGGCCGGAACGCCGGTGGGGGTGCTGATGCGGCGCTGGGCCCGTTTGACCCACGACGTGGACCTGCCGCACTACACCCTGTCCATCGTGCGCGGCCGGGGCATCGACACCACCGCGCTGCGCTGGCTGGCCGCCCACCACGACCCGGCCGACGTGGTCTTCGTGGACGGCTGGACCGGCAAGGGCGCCATCACCCGGGAGTTGGAGGAAGCGCTCGACGCGCTCCCCGGCCGGCTGCGTGGGGCCTTCTCCGCCGACCTCGCGGTGCTGGCCGACCCCGGCTCCTGCGTGTCGGTCTTCGGCACCCGGGACGACTTCCTCATCCCCTCGGCCTGCCTGAACTCCACCGTCTCCGGCCTGGTCTCCCGCACCGTGCTGCGCCCCGATCTGATCGGCCCCGACGAGTTCCACGGAGCCAAGCACTACCGGGAACTGGCCGACGCCGATCTCTCCGAGACCTTCGTGACGGCCGTCGCGGCGCACTTCCCGGAGGTGACCCCCGGCCCCATGGACCCCTCCGTGGACCGTACCCCCACCCTGGCCGGCCGGCGCGCGGTGGAACGGATCGGCGAGGAGTACGGCATCGCGGACGTCAACCTGATCAAGCCGGGCGTGGGGGAGACCACCCGGGTCCTGCTGCGCCGGGTGCCGTGGCGGATCGTCGCCCGCCGGGACGCCGGCCCCGACCTGGACCACATCCGGCTGCTGGCCGAGCAGCGCGGGGTACCGGTCGAGGAGGTCGACGACCTCCCGTACCGTTGCCTCGGACTCATCCACCCCCAGTACACCAGGGGCGCCACCGGCGCCGACGGAAAGGCCGCCAGGTGACCGCGACTCCCACCACCGGGATCCCGGACCCCGTACCCACCGCCGTCGCGCCGACGGAGGAGGGCCCGGTGCTCGCAGCCAGTGACCTGGACCGCACCCTGATCTACTCGGCGGCGGCGCTCGCCCTCACCGGGCCGGACGAGGACGCGCCCCGCCTGCTCTGCGTCGAGGTGTACGAGGCCCGCCCGCTCTCCTACCTCACCGAGACCGCCGCGGGCCTCCTGGACGAACTGGGTCGCCGGGCCCACTTCGTGCCGGCGACCACCCGCACCCGCGAGCAGTACCGTCGCGTCGGCCTCCCCGGGCCGCCCCCACGCCACGCCATCTGCGCCAACGGCGGTCACATCCTGGTCGACGGCCGCACCGACCCGGACTGGCACCGCGGGGTGTGCGAGACCCTCGAGGCCCGGTGCGCCCCGCTGGGTGAAGTGGTCGAGCACCTGCGTCGCACCGCCGACCCCGGCTGGCTGCGCAAGCGCCGCACCGCCGAGGACCTGTTCGCCTACCTGGTGGTCGAGCGGGAGACCTTCCCCGACGCATGGGCGGAGGAACTGGCCGCCTGGGCGGCGGAGCGGGGATGGACCGTCTCGGTACAGGGCCGCAAGGTCTACGCGGTCCCGGCACCGCTCACCAAGAGCTCCGCCCTCGCCGAGGTCGCCCGGCGCGTCGGCGCCCGCCATGTCCTGGCCGCCGGGGACTCCCTCCTCGACGCCGACCTGCTGCTCGCCGCGGACACCGGCTGGCGGCCGGGCCACGGCGAGCTGGCGGAGGCGGGGTGGACGGCACCGCACGTCACCGCCCTGTCCGAGCGGGGTGTCAGCTGCGGCGAGCGGATTCTCCGCGAGATGCTTCGGTACGCTCCAGCCGTCGCGCGCCCCGGCCCTCCGGGTCCTTCATCCCCTGCCGCTGCGCCCGGTCCATGAGCTCGCGGCGCCGCTCGGCCTCCTCCTCGCGCTCCTGCGCCCCCTCGGCCTCCTCGGGGTGGCGGCTGCGCCAGTAGGGGTTGTCGTACGGCAGCCGGCCGGTCACCCGGCCGTACATGCCGAACAGCAACAGCAACAGACCGGCGACGAAGCTGAACAGCACGTTCTGGATGGCGAAGTTCAGGATGTTCCAGTCGGTCTCCAGCAGCGCCAGGTTGACGAAGCCGCTGAGCACGAACGCCGCGCCCATGGCGATGTTCAGGTCGGAGGCGAAGTTGCCGCCCTTGATCATCCCGACGAACAGGAGCAGGCCGAAGACGATCGACAACACGCTCAGCGCGCCGTTGGTGCCCAGCCCGAGCACGGTGTTGTTCTCGGTGGTGAAGACCCCCAGGCGCTCGGTGAGGCCCAGGACGCCGAAGAAGATCAGGCCCGCGCCGATCAGGCCGGCGCCGACCCGGTAGATCACGCTCAACCGGTGATCGATGGGGAGTTCCTCGTGGAGTTGGGCGCGACTGCGCCGGAACATGTCCCGCGTCGAGTACCGCCGGGCGTGCCGCGCGCGGTTGAGCGGGCCGGCCGAGTGCGTCGAGTGGGTCGAAGCCATGAACGGCCTCCTCGGGTCACGGACAGAGGGGACATATCTCCGCGTACCCACGAATTCCGTTCCGATGCCCCGGTCCGGCGGTCCGGCGGTCCGGCGGGCCGGGGTGTTCCGCGTGCCCGGGCGTCGCGGGTGCCCCGGCCACCCGGGGCACCCTCTCGGGGGTCAGCCGCAGCAGCCCCCGCCGCAGCACCCGCCCCCGCCGCCCGCCGGGGCGGGAGCGGGGGCACCGGCGGACCCGGCCCGACCGGCGACCGCGACGGTGGACAGCAGCTTGACGGTGTCCTCGTGCCCCACCGGGCACGAGGCGGGCGCACCCGCCTCGGACATCGGCCGGGACACCTCGAAGCGGTCCCCGCAGGACCGGCAGCGGTACTCGTAGCGTGGCATGCGAGCAGGATAAGCCCGGGTCCGGCGCGCGACGCCGGGCACGGGCCGACCCGGGCCGGATCAGCGACCGCCGCCCCGGATGTCCTCCACCACCGCGCCGACGATGTCGCGCACGGCCTTCGTCTCCATCAGGAACCGCCAGTAGTCCGGGTTGCGCCCGCCCCGCTCCATCGCCGCCACCGCGGCGTCCAGCCGTTCCACCGCGCCGTCCAGCCGCTCGGCGTGCCGGGGTTCGGGCACCGCGCGGCCCACCATCGCCAGACGCTGGGCGTCGCGCACCGCGAACCGGGTGCGCTCGACCTCCTTCGTCGCGTCGAAGGAGACCTCGTTGAGCCGGCGCAGCCGGTCGCCTGCTGTGGAGACCAGTTCGTCGGTGCGCGCCAGCAGCGCCTGCGCCTCGGTGATGCCGTTCGCCGCGTCGTCCCACCGCTGTTCGCGCCGGGCCCGCTCCACCCCGTCCAGGGTGCGGCGGGCCCCGGCCACCGCCTCGGCGGCCTCATCCGGTACCCGCTGCAGGTCCTGCCAGCAGGCGGCGCTGAACCGACGGCGCAACTCGCTGAGGGTCGGTCCCACCTGGCCCGCCCGGGTGGTGATCGCCTCGGCGCGGGTTCGCAGCGAGGTCAGTCGCCGCTCCACCTCTTTGGCGCGGCGCGGGAGTTCCGCCAGCCGCTCGCCGATCTCCCCGGCCCGCCGGGTGACCTCCTCGGCGCGGGTGAGGGTCGGCCGCACGCCGTGCCGGGCGGCCCCCTCGTTCAACAGCCGCAACTCCGGCCCCAGGGAGGCGAGATCCGCGGCGGCGGCGTCGGAGTTCAGTCCCGCCTCGCGGGCGGCGTCCAGCGCCAGGGTCGCCTCCAGCAGCGCGCGCTTGGCGCGCTCCACGGCCGGCACCACCCGGGCCAACTCCTTCTCCGCCCGCTCCACCAGGGGCGTCAGGCTGCCGGCGAACCGCTCCAGGTCCTCGCGGACGCGGGTCAACTCGTCCCGCATCCGGGTGAAGTCGTGACGGGCGCGGGCCGCGGTCGTGGCGTCGAGGTCGGCGGCCTCCACGTCGTGGGAGTCCATCAGGGAGATGTACTCGTGGTTCGCCCGGTCGATGCGCTCGGCGAAGGCGGCGTGGTCCGCGAACGCCTTGCGGGCCTGCGGGCCGTCGTCCACCGCGCGGATCGTCTCCAGGGACAACTGCATCCCGCGCTGGGCCAGTTCGAGCTCGTAGAACGCCTCGGCCGTCTCACCCTGCGCGCGGCGCGCCTCCTCCCGCAGGTCCTCCACCCGTCCCCGGCCCCACCGTCGGGTGCCGCCACCGGTGAAGGCGCCGGGAATCACCACCGAGGCGACCACCGACAACGCGGCGGGCAGCAGCAGGGCCGGGCCGATCAGGTTCCTCAGGATGCGTGTCGCCGTCACGTGCTCCCTTTCCCACGGTGTCCCCGTGCGTCTCCCCGTCGTGTCCCGCCCGCCGCGGGGCGGTACCGGTCCGGGGAGATCCCCTCCGGCACCGGGCGGCGCGGAAGGTTGCCCCCACCATTGTTTCACCCGGCGGTCGGGAAGCACACGCCCCCGGCGCGTGGGCGGGACCGTGTGCCGGGGGGCGGCCCCGATCCGTGCCCGGCTCGGGTCCGGTGCTCCACCCCTCGGAAGCGGGTGACCTCCGCCCCCCGGTGGCATGTACCCTGGTCCCGGTTCGTGACCGGGGCGCATAGCTCAGCGGCAGAGCGCTTCCCTTACAAGGAAGATGTCACAGGTTCGATCCCTGTTGCGCCCACCTCGCAGCACACCGCCCGGAGGCCGCCGTGAGCTCGCGGCGGCCTCCGCGGTCGTGTCGGACGTCCGGGTGGGCGACGTGTCCGACGGCCTCGGGTCCTCCCGGATGTCCGCCCCGGGGCAACGGTTCCCGATCACGGCGCGGGGAACGCCGGGAAGTTCTCAGCCGGTTGCGGCGGCCGGTGCCGGGGAGCGGCGGCGGAGCAGGCGGCCGGCGAACGCCCCGGCCAGCAACAGCGCGGCCAGGGACGCCAGCGTGCCGGGCCACCCACCACCCAGCAGGGACACCCCGAGATAGCCCAGCCCCACGCTGTACCCCGCCCACACCACGGCGGCCACCGCCGACCAGGGCAGGAAGTCGCGTTGACGGCGCCGGCTGGCGCCCGCCCCCAGGCTCACCACGGCCCGCCCGGCGGGCGCGAAGCGCGCCACTATCACCAGCGGGCCACCGCCGCGTGCCAGGGCCTCGCCCAACCGCGCCCGGGCCTCGACCAGCCTGCGGGACCGGGAGATGAACCCTTCCAGGCGGCGGCCGCCGTGCAGCGCGACCCGGTAGGCGACCAGGTCACCGACGATCGACGCGCTGGCCGCGCACAGCAGGAGGAGCAGGACCTCGGGGATGTGGGTGCCGGGAACCGGGCCGGGAAGACCGTACGCCTCGGCGGCGGTGCCGGCCGCGATGGCCGCCGCCGCGACCACCAGGGCGCCGCTGGGGAGCAGGGGCAGGAAGACGTCCAGCAGCACGCAGAGCATCACGGCCACGTAGATCCACGGGGCGTACAACAGGATCCCGAAGGTTTCCGGCACAGGCATCTCCCGGGTGCGATCGATCTCACCTGCGGTGTCGTCGGGCCGTTTCCGGAGGGGCGTGCGCCGGCGTTGGGAGCGGCGGCCGGCTCGCGCGGGCCGGGGCAACGCCGTTCCGTCCTACAGCCTATGCCCGGCTCCCCCGGAAGGGGCACGGGGGTGCGCCGGCGGATCCGGAACCGGCCGCTCCGGCACGGGTGGGTGCGCGGCGTCCCGGGGCCCGGAATTCCACCGGGGAACGATGCGGTGGTTCCGGCGGCGGGTCGTGGTCCGGATGGTGTCGCCGGGGCCCGGGGTGGATGGTTCCGTGCGCCCGGGCCCCGGAGCCGGCGGGTTCCGCCCCGACCCCGGGGTGGTGTGGTCGCCCCGGGACCCTCCCCGCCGCCGTCGCGGACGGGCCGGGCGGACGGGGTCGCGGGGGGTGGGGCGCACGCCGTTCCGCAGGGGCGGGAGGAGAGCGCCGGGGACTCGGCGGGCGTCGGCCGGTGGGGCGGCCTCTACATCGAGCGCAGGCCCCGGTCGGTGAAGGTGATCAACCACTCGAAGCTCTCGTCGATGTCGGTACCCCACCGGAAGCCGTTGGCCGTCTGCAACGTGGCGAAGCCGTGGCAGACGCTGCGGAGCATCCGCAGGGCGTGGTCCACGTCGGATTCCCCGATCCCATAGCCGCGCAGGACCGCGGTGAACGCGTCGAGCAGTCGCCGGCCCGCGACGGCCAACGGATCGTCCGGCCCGGACGGTTCCATGCCGATCGTCGCGGCGTACCGGCCGGGGTGTTCCAGGACGAAGCCGCGGAAGGCGCGTGCCGCGGCCGCCAGTGCGTCACGACCCGCGTACCCCCGGACCGCGCCGCCGACGGCGTCGGCGGCCTCGCCCAACGCCAGGGCCGCGATGCGCCGGTTGAGGTCTTCCTGGCCGCTCACGTGCTTGTACAGGGAGGGCGTGCGCACGCCCACCCGCTCGGCGAGCAGGCCCATCGTCAGGTGGGCGAAGCCCACCTCGTCGGCGAGGGCGGCGCCGGCCGCGACCACGGCCGCCGGGTCCAGGCCGGCCCTAGGCACGGGCGGCGTCCGAACGGAGGAAGTCGAGGACGAGTGACACCACCCGGTCGGGGAACTGGTCGTGGGGGTAGTGCCCGGCCCCCTCGATCATCTCGAGTCGGCCGAGGCCGGCCGGCAGGGCGTCGACGATCGCCGAACCCTCGGCGTGCGGGTCGGCCCAGTCGGGGTCGAGCGTGCCCATCACGACCAGGACGGGGCAGCGGACGTCCCCGAGCCGCGCTCCGGCGTCGGTCGGGGCGCTGCGGCCCATGCCCCGCAGGGCCTTCATCCGGCCCGGCTCGCGCAGCAGGGAGTCGACACGGTCGAGTCGTTCGGCCCAGTGGGCCGGTTTCACGCCGGGGTAGGCCAGGTCGAGGTACGAGCGCCAGAGCGGCACGCTGCCGAGAACCCCGGTGCCGAGCAGCCGCAGCATGCCCCGGCGATAGCGCCCCACGCGCAGGTCGCCGAGGCGGATCGACTGCTTGCGGGTGAACGGCGCCAACTCGACGACCGCGCTGATCAACGCGGGCTCCCGCGCCGCGGCGATGGTCGCGGCGCCGCCGGAGAACGAGTGGCCGACGAGGACGGCCGGACCGCCCAGGTGGCGGATGACGGCGAGCAGGTCGCCGGCGACGGCGGTGCGGCTCCAGGTCGGCCAGTCGGTGCCGGACTCACCACAGCCGCGCAGATCGACCGCGGCGACCCGGTGGCCCGCCGCCACCAGTGCCGGGATCACGGCGCGGTACGCGGCACGGCTGTCGCCCATGCCGTGCGCGAGAACGATCAGCGGGCCGGCCCCCGTCACCTCGTAGGCGATCGTGCCGTCGTCGACGGCGAGGTACTCGGTCATGGGGCCTCCCGGGCAAGCTAATGTTATTAGCTATAAGCTAATTTCATTAGCCGTGACTGTCAAGCGGGTGGCTCCGACCCGTCCGGAAGGGGAGGCGAGGCGCCCCGAGAAGGGCCGCCGGCCCGGCCCCGTCCGGAAGGGGCGCCGAGGCTGTGGCCGAGACGGAGTGGGCCAACTCGGCCGCGCCGGGCCCCGGAGGCCGTCGACCCCGATGAGGGGACCGAGGTCGGAGCCGGGCACGGGAGGCTCCGTCCCGTTCCACGGGTCATCGGGTTCTCGGCGGGTCACCGTCCGCGAACCCCCGGGGGCGGCGGGGCGGGTGTCCCCGTCCCGGCGGAGTCGGGGTTCGATGGTGTCCGGTGCGGGAGCCGGGGTCCGCCGATCCGCCCCCCTCGTCCACCCGCCGCACCCCCGGGGCGGGGCCACCCGCCCCGCTTCCGCCGGCGGCGCCCGCGCGGGTAAGGTGGACGGCACTGAAGGGGAGTAGCCCGTCGCCGGCCCGTCGACACACTGGCCCGCCGCTGAAGCGGTGGGCCCGGCGCCCGGGGGCGGAGGGGAACGCGTTTCGCGCGTCCCGTCCGTCGGCGAGACCTTCGGCCGCAGTGTCATCGACGCTGCCGTGCCGAAGCGTGCGCTCCCCGCGGACACCTCGGCGCGGCGCACCAGCCCCGGAAGGACCGAGGAAACCGTGTTCACCCTCTCCGTCGCCGCCGTGACCTTCGGCGTCGTCTTTCTCGCCGAGTTGCCCGACAAGACCGCGCTGGCCGGCCTCCTGCTGGGCACCCGTTTCCGCGCCTCCTACGTCTTCGTCGGCGTGGCCGCCGCGTTCGTGGTGCACGTGGTGTTGGCGGTGGCGGCGGGCAGCGTGCTGACGTTGTTGCCGCAGCGGCCGCTGCAGGCCGTGGTGGGGACCCTGTTCCTGCTCGGGGCCTTTCTGCTGCTGCGCAAGAGCCCCGACGCGGAGGAGCAGGTGCGGGCCCCCGCCGACACCTCCTTCTGGAAGGTCTCCGGTGCGGGCTTCATGCTCATCCTGGTCGCGGAGTTCGGTGACCTGACCCAGATCATGACGGCGAACCTGGCGGCCCGTTACGAGGACCCGCTGTCGGTGGGCCTCGGGGCGGTGCTGGCGCTCTGGGCCGTGGCCGGAATCGGCATCCTCGGCGGCCGGGCGCTGATGCGCCGGGTGCCGTTGCGGCTGATCACCCGGATCGCGGCGACGGTGATGCTGATCATGGCGACCCTCAGCTTCTGGGAGGCGATCACCGGCTGAGGTCGCCGTGCGCGCCCCCGCGGAACGCGTCGCCCGCCCCCGATCCGATCGGGGGGGGGCGACGCCCCGTGTTCGGACGGGACATGCCGTCCGGCGCGCGCACCCGGCGGGGTGGTGGGCGAACGCGCCGGACGGGGTTGATGGGCCGGCCCCGGGCGGGGGCCGGCGGGGGAGCGGGGTCCACCCCGGTACGGGCCCGCCGGCGGTACGTGTCGGTCGGGACCCGGGGGCCGCCTGGCCCCGGCGGGGACTCAGGGGTCGATCAGGATCCGCAGGCCGCCGGTGCCGTCCGGCTCCACCCGTACGCCGGTCAGGTCCGGCACGGCGGGATCGGCCCCGAGCGCGGCGGTGCCGGCGCCGACGCCGATCACCCGCATCCCGGCGGCCAGACCCGCCCGGACCCCGGCGGGGGAGTCCTCGAACACCACGCAGTCGGCCGGTTCCACGCCCAGCGTGGCGGCGGCCTTCAGGAAGCCCTCCGGGTCCGGCTTGCTCGCCCCCACCGACTCGGCGGTGATCCGCGACTCCGGTACGCGCAGCCCGGCGGCCCCCATGCGGGCCGTGGCCAGCGGCAGGTCGGCCGAGGTGACCAGGGCGTGCGGCAGGGGCTCCAGCGCGGCCAAGAGGGCGGCGGCACCGGGGATGGCGACGACACCGTCGAGGTCGGCGGTCTCCAGCTCCAGCAGCCGACGGTTCTCGGCGTGGTTGATCTCCATGGGCCGGTCCGGGAGGAGCTCGGCCATGGTCGAGTACCCCTGGCGGCCGTGGGCCACGGCGATCACCCGCTCCGGGTCCAGATCGTGCTCCCGGGCCCACTCCCGCCACACCCGTTCCACCGCGGCCCCGGAGTCGACGAGGGTGCCGTCCATGTCGAGCAGCACGGCGCGGGCGGTCAGTGCCCGGGGCGCGTGGGCCCCGGACGGGGAGGGGGACTGCGACACGGAAGATCCTCCGAGTGGTGCGGACCCGTCGGTGGGCGACGGGCGGGTGGCGCGGCGGGTCCCGGGCACCGGGAGGCCCGGAGCCGGTGGATCCGCCGGGTCGATCCACGATGACAGAGCGGCCCCGCCCGCTCGTGGTCGGGGTGCGGGCGGAACCACTTTGTTTTTCCACCATACAAAAAGAGGGTCCCCTCGCACCACCCCTCGGGGAACATTCGGCGGAACATTCCCCGAACCCGCGGTGGAATCCCGGCCGGCACCCGGGAATCGACGGCCCCCGTCCGCCGTCGTCGGCCTCTCCGCCCCGCACGCTCCCCGCCCGGCTCCGCCGACCCGCACGGTCACTCCGTCGTCCACCGGTCGCCCGTCCGATCGCCGAGCATCGCCTCCCGGGACGCCACCGGCCGACCGGCGACCTCCGGACCGCCCGACGTCACGGCGAGCGGTCGGCCCCGCCGCTCGATCGGCCCGTCACCCTCCGGCAGTCGCCCCGCGTCGATGACCACCCCAATGACCCGGAACGCCCACCGCCGACCGGGGCCGTCCACGAACAGGCCGCCCAGCAGCGGCCCCGGCACGCTCGTGCTGCCGAGGACCGCGCCGAACAACCCCTGGTGCCGGTCGCGTTCGCGGGGCGGCACCAGGTCTCCCGGGATCGCCTGACAACACCATCAACCCGTCGCCGCCCACGCCCCGCAGCGCGCGGAAACCGATCGACTCCGGCGGATTCCGGGCCGGACCGCACAGCGCCGATCCCACCGGGAAGACCACGATGGCGGTGAGGAGGAGACGCCCGTGGCCGTACCGGTCAACGAGCTTCTCCCACGGCGGTGTCCCGGTGGTGGAGGCGAGCGGATGGGTCGTCACCACCCGTGAAAGGCGGTCCGTGTCGCCCGGTTCGCCGACGATGGTCGGCGGCGGTGGCCACGATCCCCCGGCCCGGCGTGGCGAGGAACACGCCCGTCCACGGCGCGTCCGGTGAGAGCCGCGGCCGGGCGGGAGGCACACCGCCGGCCGCGGCGGGTTCGACACCGGGCGGGTTTTCGGGGAATCCCCCGGTGGGAACGTCGACCCGGGGGTGTTGAAGTACTCCGCCTTCGCGATGAAGGTCACCTTGCGGTCCAACACCACCGGAAGGAGGAAAGAGTCCGATCCGCCGACATGCCCCGCGCCTCCCGGGTCGGTCACGGTGAGGGAAACGCCGATCGGTGCGGGCACTCCGCCCCGGCGGGGAACCGGGGCGGAGGTTCCGTCATGATTCGTCCCATCGTGTCCCGGGAGGGTCTCCGCGTCGCGCCGATCGACCCGGTGTATCCGCCGAATGGGTGTGGCATCATCGCACCGCTGTCGAGTGCCAGGGGAGGGCGCCGTGAACCAGGGGACGTCCTGCACCGGATGCGGCGGAACCACCGACGGGGACGAGCGGGCGGTCTGTGACCGCTGTGCCGCCCGGCCCGCCCCGGCGTCCCCGGCGTCCCCGGCGTCCCCGGCCGGGGATCCGCAGACGGTGGTGATCCGCGCCGTCGCGGTGGTCGCGCCCGGCTCGCCGGCCGGTGTTCCGCAGGAGCGGCTGATCCGCCCGGTGCTCCCGCCGGAGCAGGGGCCGAACCCCGGTGACGTGGCCATGTTCACCGACACCGCTCCGATACCCCGCGTCGTTCCCGGCGAACTCGCCCGCGACTCGCCCGGCGCCGACGCGCCGAACCACGGCGTCATCGAGCGGCGCGTGCCCGCCCCCCTCGTCTACGCGCCCGCCCCGCCGTGGCACGGTGAGGAGGACCGCGCGGCCCACCGCAAGCCCCGCAGCCGGGGCCGGGTGGCCGCCCTGGCGGGTGGTGCCGTCGCCGCGGTCGTCGGCTGCACCGCCGTGGCGGCCTCGCTGATCGGCGGGCGCGCCGCCGGCGACAACGCCGACCGGGACGCCGATCCCGGCCCCAGCATCGCCCTGCCCGACGGTCAGGGCGCCCCCGACGTGGACGAGGAGACGACCGGGCCGGAACCGGCGGAGGAGCTCACCGAGGAGACCACCCCGGTCGAGGCCCCCGTCCCGGAGCCGCTCCCCGTCGAGCCCGAGCCGGTGGAGGAGGAGGCGCCCGTCGTCGAGGAGCCGACCCCCGAGTCGCCGCCCGAGGAGCCCGAGCCGACGGAGGAATCGCCGGTCGACCCCGCCCCTCCGTCGGAGGCGCCCGATCCGGGGGCGGCCCCCGAGGAACCCGGCGTGCTCGCCATGGGGGCCGACGGGCCCGCCGTGCGGGACCTGCAGGAGCGGCTGGGACGCCTCGGCGGACACTTCCGCGTCGACGTGACCGGGAGCTACGACCAGGCCACCTTCGACTCGGTCGCCCGCTTCCAGGACTGGTTCGGGGTCTGGAACCGCCATGAGCGCGGCGTCTACTGCGCGCTGACCCGGGAGCGCCTGGAGGCCGTCACGGACCGGAACCGGGACGGTCGCTGAACCCCGCCCCCGGCGGTTCCGTCGGCCCGGCCGGACGGTCGCCCCGGCTCGGCGCGTCGAACCGCACCGACGCGTCGAACGCCGCGCGGCGTGTCACCCGGGTCGGTGTCGTTCTCCGTGCCGGTGGCACCGACAAACCGGTGCAGGGCGGCCGGATCGGTCGCCCCCACCAGCGCGAACACCACCAACGGAACCCGGCCCGAGACGGTCACCAGCCAGGCCCGACCGCCCCACCGGTCCGGCCGGTGGCGGGCCGTGGACTGCGCCGGTCACCGTAACCGCTGCCCTCCCACCCGGTCCGGGCGCCGGTCCCGCCCGGTCCGGGCGCCGGTCCCGCCCGCTACCCGCCCGACGCGCCCGCCACCAGGCGGCAGGCCGTGCCCAGGTCCCGGTCGGCCTCGGCGGCCGTGGTGTGCCCGGCCAGCCGGTGCATCAGGGTGGAGTGCCAGGTCAGCTGGATCACCCGCATCGCGCTGCGGCGTTCCGGTCCCGGGTCGGCGGGCAGACCGGCGGCGTCCACCAGGATGTCCGTGGTCAGCTCCGACACCGCCCGCACCTCCTCCTGCGCCGAGCCGTCCGCGAACACCAGGGCCCGCATCATCGCCTCCGCCAACCGGGGTTCCCGCTCGTGGGCGCGGAAGGCCCGCCGCAGGGTGCGCAGCAGCCGGTCCGCCGGGTCGGTCTCGGACAGGGGCCGTTCCCGCAACGTCTCGCGCAGCAACTCCAACTGGTCCAGCAGGACCCCCAGCAAGAGATGGATCTTGGAGGGGAAGTAACGGTAGAGGGTGCCCAACGCCACGCCGGATGCCTCGGCGACCTCCCGCATCTGCACCGCCTCGAAACCACCGCTCGAGGCCAGCCGGGTCGCGGCGTCCAGGATGCGACGACGGCGCTCGCGCTGTCGCTCGGTGCGCGGCGGGGCGACCCGGGAGCTCCCGGCGGGCGGCTGTGTCGTCATGGGCGGTCCGGGGACACCGGCGCGCCGAACCGCGTCGGCGGCGGGGACCCCCTCACTCCTCTCGGTCCCGGCCCGGGCTCCGGGGCGCCGGGATGCGGCCATGGTGACATCCTCCCGGGCCGGGGCCCGGGATTCCCGCCCGCTCCCACCCGGGCCGTACGGGTCGCTTCGGGTGGGTTCCCCCTCGACGCGTCGGGGAACCGGGACCCCGGGGCGAGCGCGGGGGGCCGGGTGGGAGCGGGACCCGGCCGTCGGGGGCCGGACGGGTGTCGATGACAATGGTGCCCGACGGCCCCGGTCCGCCGGGGACCCCGCGCCCGGGGTCGGGCCCGGGGGTCGCCCGCGTGGCGCGCGTCACGCCCCGGCCCGGCGGTGACCGGGAAGGGGCAGGCTATCGTCTTCGTACTCGTCGGTAGCCCGGCCGGCGCGGCGGACCCCCGCTTCCGCCGGCCCCGGGACGGAGGCGCTCCGGCGCACGCGGACGGAAGGGAGCCGGAGTGGCCACGCACGCGGAGGGGGACCACCCCCTGCGGATCGCCCTGCTCAGTTACAAGGGCAACCCCTGGTGCGGCGGGCAGGGGGTGTACGTGCGGCACCTCTCCCGCGAACTGACCGCCCTCGGCCACCGGGTCGAGGTGATCGGAGGCCAGCCCTACCCGGTCCTGGACCCCGGTGTCGCGCTCACCGAGCTGCCGAGCCTGGACCTGTACCGCGATCCGGACCCCTTCCGCACCCCCCGGGCCGGGGAGTTCCGCGACTGGATCGACGCCCTGGAGTTCGCGATGATGCGCACCGGCGGCTTCCCCGAGCCGCTGACCTTCTCCCTGCGCGCCCGCCGGCTGCTCGCCGCCCGCCGCGGCGACTTCGATGTCGTCCACGACAACCAGACCCTCGGCTACGGCCTGATGGGCGCGGCCCCCGGCCCCGGCCCCGGCCCCGACGCGGCGCCGCCGCAGGTCACCACGATCCACCACCCGATCACCGTGGACCGACGCCTGGAGTTGGCCGCCGCCCCCGGCCTCGGCCGCCGGTTGTCGCTGCGCCGCTGGTACGCCTTCACCCGGATGCAGAAGCGGGTCGCCCGCCGGTTGGAGACCGTGCTGACGGTCTCCCACACCTCCCGCACCGAGATCATCGAGGACCTCGGCGTGCGGCCCCACCGCATCCACGTCGTGCCCATCGGGGCCGACTCCCGGGTCTTCCGTCCCGATCCCGCCGAGCCGGTGGTGCCCGGCCGCATCGTCACCACCTCCAGCGCCGACGTGCCGCTGAAGGGCCTGGTCCACCTGGTGGAGGCGCTGGCCAAGCTGCGCACCGAGCATCCCGCCGCGCACCTGGTGGTCGTCGGCACCCGTCCCGGGCGCGGGCCGGTCGCCGAGGCGCTGGAGCGCTTCGGCCTGGAGGGCGCGGTGGAGTTCGTCAAGGGCATCGACGACGAGGAGTTGGCCCGTCTGATCCGCGGCGCCCGGGTCGCCTGCGTGCCCTCGCTGTACGAGGGGTTCTCGCTGCCCGCCGCCGAGGCGATGGCCACCGGCACCCCGTTGGTCGCCACCACCGGCGGGGCGGTGCCCGAGGTCTCCGGCCCCGACGGGGAGACCTGCCTGGCGGTGCCGCCCGGCGATGCCGGGGCCCTGGCGGTGGCCATCGGCCGGCTGCTGACGGACGACGAACTGTGCGCGCGGATCGGCGCGGCGGGGCGCGAGCGGGTGCTGGGCCGTTTCACCTGGGAACGTGCCGCCCACTCCACCGTCGAGCACTACCGGACGGCGATCGCCGCGCGCGGGCCCCGGGCTGCCGGGACCCGCCGGTGACCGGCCGCCTCCGCGCGCTTCCCCGGCCCGCCCGGGACCGGCGGCGCCTCCCGGACACGCCGCGCGTCCCGGACGATGTGAACGAACCGAGCAACCCGAGCAAGGAGTCGACCGCGTGCTGACCGTGGACTTCACCCGTTTCCCGCTCGCCCCCGGCGACCGGGTGCTGGACCTGGGCTGTGGCGCGGGCCGGCACGCCTTCGAGTGTTACCGGCGCGGCGCCCGGGTCGTGGCGCTGGACCGCAACGCCGAGGAGATCCGGGAGGTCGACCGCTGGTTCGCCGCCATGCGGGAGGCCGGGGAGGCGCCCGCCGGGGCCTCGGCCACGGCGATCGAGGGCGACGCCCTCGCCCTGCCCTTCCCCGACGAGAGCTTCGACGTCGTCATCATCTCCGAGGTCATGGAGCACATCCCCGACGACACCGGGGTGCTCGCCGAGATGGTCCGCGTCCTGCGACCGGGCGGCCGGATCGCGGTCACCGTCCCCCGCTACGGGCCGGAACGCGTCTGCTGGGCGCTCTCCGACGAGTACCACGAGGTGGAGGGCGGGCACATCCGCATCTACCGGGCCCCGGAGTTGCTGCGCAAGATCCGCGCCGCCGGCCTGCGCCCGTACGGCACCCACCACGCGCACGCGCTGCACTCGCCGTACTGGTGGCTCAAGTGCGCCTTCGGCGTGAACAACGACCGCGCGCTGCCCGTCCGGGCGTACCACAAGCTGCTGGTCTGGGACATCATGAAGAAGCCGCTGGCCACCCGGATAGCCGAGCGGACCCTGGACCCCCTCATCGGCAAGAGCTTCGTCGCCTACGCCGTCAAACCCCGCACCGCCCCCACACCCCGCACCGCTCCCGCGCGTCCCGCGGCGGGCCGGACCGGCACCGACGCGGCCGACCCGGCGGGCGCGGCGGCCGGCGCGTGAGGGCGGTCGAGGGCCTCCCCGACCGTATCGGGCGACTCGCGCTCCCCGGCGTGCTCGGCTCGGAGGAGGCCGCCCGCACCGCCGCCGGGATCGCCGCCCTGCAACGCCCCGACGGAGCCATCCCCTGGTTCCGCGGCCACCACCTCGACCCGTGGGACCACGTCGAGGCGGCCATGGCGCTGGACACCGCCGGCGAACACGACCGCGCGGCCGCCGCCTACCGGTGGCTCGCCCGCCACCAGTTGCCCGACGGCTCCTGGTACGCCGCCTACGCGGACGGGGACCCCGAACGGGTCACCGATCGGGTCCGGGAGAGCAACTTCTGCGCCTATCCGGCGGTCGGGGTGCTGCACCACCACCTGAGCACCGGGGACGAGGCCTTCCGCCGCGAGATGTGGCCGATGGTGTCCGCCGCCGTCGACTTCGTGCTCGGGCTGGCCCGGGAGGACGGCGGGATCGGCTGGAAGCGCGAGGAGGACGGCACCGCCGTTCGCGACGCCCTGCTCACCGGCTGCTCCTCCATCCACCAGGCCCTGCGGTGCGCCCTGCGCCTGGCCGAGTTGGAGGGGGAGGCCCGCCCCGAGTGGGAGTTGGCGGCCGGCGCGCTGGGGCACGCCGTGCGCCGGCACCCCGAGCGTTTCCTGGACAAGTCCCGCTACTCGATGGACTGGTACTACCCGGTCCTGGGCGGCGCCGTCACCGGCGAGGAGGCCCGGCGTCGACTGGCCTCGCGCTGGGACGAGTTCGTGGTACCCGATCTGGGAGTGCGCTGCGTGGTGCCCAACCCCTGGGTCACCGGCGGGGAGAGCGCGGAACTGGCGCTCGCGCTGTGGATCGCGGGCGAGCCGGAGCGCGCGGAGGAGATCCTGCGCGCCATCGGGCACCTGCGCACCCCCGACGGGCTCTACTGGACCGGCCGGGTCTACACCGACCGGGTGGTGTGGCCCGAGGAGTTGACCTCCTGGACGGCCGGCGCGGTGCTGCTGGCGGTGGCCGCCCTCGCCGGTGATCCCGCCACCCGGGCGGTCTTCGGCGGCGCCGACCTGCCGCACGGCCCGCTGCCCGACTGCTGCCCGGACGAGCCGCCCGACCCGCCGGTGCTGCCCGCCCCCCGGGGACACCGACCGGACGACGCGTCCGGGATGTCCGGGACGGGTCCCGCGAGCGTGACAGCCGATACGGGCGGCGCCGGCGGGGGCGGGAAGGACAGCGGCCGGGACGGTCCTCCCGAGGATCTCGGGAGGACCGTCCCGGCCGGCGCCGGATGACGTCCCGGCCGCCGCGCGGTGATCGCGCGGCGACCCCGTCGGGGTGACGGCTGTCCGTCGCCCCGACGGGTCAGCTGCGGTGGATGTCGGAGGTGTCGTGCAGCACGCCGCGTCGACCGTCCTGGGTCTGCGCGACCAGGGCCGGACCGCGCTGCTCCACCGCCAGGTACCAGGTGCCCGGGGTGAGTTCGGCGATCGGGCCGGAGGAACCGTCCTCGGCGAACAGCGGACGCTGCGCCGGCACCGCGAACCAGAACGGCTGGAAGGAGTGGTCCACCCCGCCGGCCGGGGTTCCCGGCTGCGGCTGACCGCCCGGCGCGCCGACCGGCTGCTGCGCGGCCCCGGTCGGCTGCTGCTGCGGGTAGCCGTACCCGGCCTGCGGGTTCGGGCCGGGGTGCCCCGGCTGACCGAACTGCGGCTGACCGGCGGGCGGGGCGGCCGGCTTCGGCCCCCCGGTCAGCGGCGCCTGCAGCGCCGGCACCATCGGCGTGGCCGCGGCGGCGCCCGCCAGCAGCAGCGCGGCGAGGAAGGCGAGGATCTTGCCGGGACCGAAGCTGTTGCTCGGTCCGCCGATCAGGCTCCAGAAAGCCGCCCACAGCGAGGTCACCGCCAGGGCGATGCCCCACTGCTCCAGGCGCAGCCCCAGGAACAGACGCTCCCGCAGGGGCTGAGCCATGAAGCGCGAACCGACGATCAGGCCGGCGGCGATGAAGCCCGCCAGGAAGATGGAGGGCAGGACGGGGAAGATGTCGGCGTGCCACCCGCTGATGCCGTACCCGCGGTGACTGTAGTAGTTCAGGAAGGAGGCGATGAACAGCAGGACCGCTGCTGCCAGCACCACTGCGTCGCCTCGTGTGAGCGAGCGGTTGTTCACGTCTGGTCCCTCGTCGAAGTCGGTTGTCATCGGTCCGTCGGCCTGCCCGCGCTCCGACCGGACACGGGTTGGTCATGACCTGATCAGGGCGGTGGCGGGCCCCATGCTACGGATTCGCGTGCCCCACGGTCCGGGCGGTGGGCCGACTGTTGCCCGGGCGACACGCTTGTGATGCCTCCGTGACGTTGCCCGGTCCTGCCCGGGAAAACGGCCCGCGAAGCCTTTCCGGCCGGGGTTTCACCCCTGACGTGCGGCCCCGTCCGTCGGCCCGTCCGTCGGCCCGTGACGCCGCAGCACCCGTAGCGAACCCGTCGCGGAGACGGGGGAGAAGTCGCCCGACTCCACCGCGCGCCGCCAGATCCGGTACGGGGCCTGCCCGCCGTCGGCCGGGTCGGGGAACACATCGTGGATCACCAGCAGTCCGCCCGGGGCCAGTTGGGGGACCCAACCCTCCCAGTCGGCGCGGGCGTGCTCGTCGGTGTGACCGCCGTCGACGAAGACCAGGCCGAACCGGGGACCCGGCCCCAGCACCCGGGCCACCACCGGTGAGCGGCCCACGACCGCCACCACGTGCTCCTCCAGGCCGAGTTCGCGGTCGGCCAGGGTGCGGCGCAGGAAGGGGAGGGTGTCGGTCCGGCGCCGCTCGGGCGGCAGATCCGCGTCGGCGGGGTCCCACAGCTCGGGGTCGTGCCACTCCCAGCCGTACTGCTGTTCCTCGCTGCCCCGGTGGTGATCGACCGTCACCACCACGGTGCCCGCGCGGCGGGCGGCCTCCGCGAGCAGGAGGGTGGAGCGCCCGCGGTAGCTGCCGATCTCCAGCAGCGGCAGACCGAGGCGCACGGCGACCTCCACGGCCGCGGCGTGCAGGGCCAACCCCTCGTCCTCGGGCATGAATCCCCGGGCGGCCCGGAAGGCGGCCAACACCTCCGGCGCCAGGGGGCGCGCCCCCGTGTTCCCCGTGACATCCATGGTCGACGACCCCCGTTCGGCCCGCTCCGCCCGTGTCCACCGGCCGCCCGGCGGGTCGAGCGGCCGGCCCCACTCTGCCGCATACCGACGCCGGGCCGCCGGCCGGGGTCCGCCCGGCCCGGCGGCGGGAGGCCTCAGCGCCGGGCCGGTGGGGCCAGGTGCAGGGGCACCGGGCGGGTGGGTCCCGAACCCGCGCCCACGCCCGCCGGAATCCGCCCCGGCGCGCCGGGGGGCGGGGTCCCGATCGGACCGGGCGTCGCGGGGGCCCCGGCGGTGCGGTCGGCGGTGCGGCCCCGACCCACGGATGCCGCGCCGGCCGGTGCCGGGTCCACCGATACCGCGCCGGTCGGGGTCGGGGTCCCGGGGGCCGCGGGGTACCCCACGAAGGGGAACGGAAAGGCCGCGGGCCGGGACGGCGCCGCCGCCTCCGGCTCCCCGACCGGCACCGCGCGGCGGGCCACCCCCGGCGGGACACCGGGCGTGTCGTACGGCAGCAACAGCTCTCCGCCGGCCGTCCACCACCCGGCGCCGATCAACCAGCCGGCGGGTACCCCGGGTTCCCGTACACCGCGCAGGCCGGGACACCACACCCCCACCCGGTCACCCCCGGGCCCCGACAGGTGCAGGGCCACCGCACAGGTCTCCGGTGTCAGCGCCTGACCGGGCTGGATCGCCAGCGGCCGGGGAGCCGGGCCGTCCGGGTGCAGGGCGTCGGGGAAACGCGCGGGGCTCCGGCTGCCCAGCACCCCCCACCCGACGCGGTCGGTGCCGGGAGCGTCCGACCGCACCAACAGCAGGCCACTGTCCGGATCGGCGAGCAGCAACCGGTCGTTGCTGTGCCCGCCGATCTCCAACAGGGGAGTCGCGCCGGCGCCGGTCGCCACGTCCACCGTGACGGCCCGGGTGAGACCGGTCGTCCCGTCGAAGCGGTCGACCGCCAACAGTCGGCCCTCCCGGTCCAGCCACGCGCCGCCCGAGCACCGGCCGGGGACGCGCGCCACCCGGACGGGGGCCCGCACCCCGCCCCCGCGGATCAACCAGACGCCGGTGGCGTCCGCCTCCGGCAGCAGCGCGTACGCCCGTCTGCCGCCCGGCACCGGGGGCAGCAGCCGCATCCCCGGGCCGGACAATCCGCCCAACGGCACCTCGGCGGTGCCCGGCCCCGAGGGGTAGAGCAGCACGAACCGGTGCCCGTCGTCCTCCGGCCGGGCGAGCAGCACCAGCCCGTCGGAGAGCGCGAGGACCTGCGCGTGCGCGGCCTCGACCCGCCCGGCCGGCAGCGGCACCACGTAGGGCTCCGGGCCGGTCAGGGTCCACCGCTCCGCGTGCCGGGCGCGGGGCCCGCCGTCGTCGTCCGGGCCGGCGGGCCCCCGGTCCGCGCCGGGGCCCGCCGGCGGGTGGACCAGACGGGCCGCGTAGGACAGGTCGGTGGTGGCCACCGGCGGTGCCGGCGGGGCGGGGGCGGCCCCGTCGGCGGAGTCGGGTGCCGCCGCGGTCGCCGGCGCCCCGATCGCCGCCGCACCCGGCGGGGGTTCCGACGGGAACGGCGGTATCACCGGCCCGGTGTCCGCCGCCGCCGGGCCGCGCCCGCCGCCGATCCGACGGGGCGCCGGGAGCCCCGGTGGGGCGCCCCGCTGCCCGGTCTGCCGGGCGGGTTCGATCTGCGCGACGCCCGGCCGCGCGGTGACACCGACGGTCATGATCCGACCACCTCCGGTGAGGACGTTAGGTTTCGTCCCACCGGCCGAACAACGTGTGACGGGAGGCTTCACGCGTACGGGTGACACCCCGGGGGGTTTCCGCCCGGTCCGCGGCGCCCTCGACCATCGTGTCGGAAGCGCCGGCCCCGGGCGCCCCGGGCCCCTCTCCGGGGCGGGTAGCCTGGGCGCGTGCCCGTACTCACCGATGTGATCAGCTCCCTCGACGCCCTCTGGCCTCCCGACACCGCCGAGGACTGGGACGCCGTCGGCACGGTCTGCGGCGAGCCGGACGCCCCGGTGCGGCGGGTGCTGTTCGCCGTCGACCCGGTGCCCGTCGTCGTCGAGGAGGCGATCGCCGCCGACGTGGACCTGCTGGTCACCCATCACCCGCTCTACCTGCGGGGCACCACCACGGTGGCGACCGACACCTTCAAGGGTCGGGTCGTGCACTCCCTCATCCGCCACGGCATCGCCCTGCACGTCGCGCACACCAACGCCGACCGCGCCGACCCCGGTGTCTCGGACGCCCTCGCCGGTCGGCTGGGACTGGGCGCCGATTCCCCCCTCGTCCCCCTCGTGCCCGACCCCGCCGACCCCACCGGCCGCCGCGGGCTGGGCCGCTTCGGGCGACTGCCCGCGCCGATGACGCTCGCGGCCCTGGCCGAACACGCCGCCGCCCGCCTGCCCGCCACCGCGCAGGGCATCCGGGCGGCGGGTGACCCGGACCGGACCGTGCGCACCCTCGCGGTCTGCGGCGGATCCGGCGACAGCCTGCTGGAACGCGTGCGCGCGCTGGGCGCCGACGCCTACCTGACCGCCGACCTGCGGCATCATCCGGCCTCGGAGGCGGCCGAGACGACCGCGCACACCGGTTCCGGCCCCGCTCTGCTGGACGCCGCCCACTGGGCCACCGAACATCCGTGGTGCGAGCAGGCGGCCGGCCAACTCACCGCGATCGCCGCGGAGTCGGGCTGGAACCTGGATGTCCGCGTCTCCGGCCGGGTCACCGACCCGTGGAGCACCCATGCGGTCATGCTGCGCTGAACGACGACAGCCCCCCACCGCCCCACCGGGGCCCACCCGCCGGCCCGGGCCCGTCGCGGCCCGGTGCCCCACCGACCGCGACGCGTCCGCCGTCCCCTCCGATTCGTGACCCCGGGAGCCCCCAACTGAACGCAGAACCCGCCGACCAGCTCCGCCTCCTCGACCTGCAGGCCTTGGACATCCGGCTCACCCAGCTCGACCACCGGCTCGCCAACCTCCCCGAGCACGCCGAACTCCGCGAGTTGGAGGCCGAGGTGACCCAGCAGCGGGATCTGCTGGTGGCCGCCCGCGCCGAGGAGAGCGATACCGCCCGCGAGCAGACCAAGGCGGAGCAGGATGTCGATCAGGTCCGCCGCCGCGCCGAGCGCAACCAGCAGCGGTTGGACTCCGGCGCCGTCGCCAACCCCAAGGACCTGGAGAGCCTGCAGAGCGAACTCGTCTCACTGGCCCGTCGTCAGGACGACCTGGAGAACGTCGTCCTGGAGATCATGGAGCGCCACGAGGCCGCCGCCGAGCACGCCCGGGAGGCCGACGGCATCGTCGGTGGCCTGGAGGCCCGGGCCGCCGTCGTCCGCGAGCGCCGGGACACCGCCGTCGGCGGGATCGAGGAGGAGGCCGCGACCGTGCGCCGGGAGCGCGAGGCGGTGGCCCGGACCCTGCCGGAGGCCCTGCTCAAGCTGTACGACCGGCTGCGCGGGCAGTACGGCGGGATCGGCGCGGCGCGCCTGTACCGCAAGCAGTGCGAGGGCTGCCGACTGGAACTCGACATCACCGAGCTCAACGACATCCGTCGGGCCCCCGCCGACACCGTGGTGCGCTGCGAGAACTGTGGCCGGGTGCTGGTGCGGACCGCCGACTCGGGGCTGTGATCCGGAGCGTGTCCGACACCACTGACGGCCGCGTGCCGGCCGCGGAGGCCCATGGCGGGTCCGGGGGCGGCCCGGAACCCGCCGGACACGGCGGCGGAACGGACGGGGGGGCCGGCACCGGTTCCGGCGACGCCGGCGGCACGGCCGCGTCGTCCCCCGCCGCCGGACATTCCGCCGGGAGTCCCACCGGGAGCCCGAACCCCGGTGACCCCGCCGCCGGGACCCCCGCCGGCACGGCGCCCGGCTGGGGCCCGGACCTCGGTCCGCCGACCACCCTGGTGCTGCTACGGCACGGGGAGACCCCGCTCACCCCGCAGAAGCGCTTCTCCGGCAGCGGCGGCGGGGACCCCGACCTCTCCCCGACGGGACTGCGCCAGGCCGGGGCGGTCGCCGACGCCCTCGCCGACCGGGGCACCGTGGGGGCGATCGTCACCTCCCCGTTGCTGCGCTGCCGGCGGACCGCCGGGGTGGTCGCCAACCGGCTCGGCCTGCCGGTGCGAGTGGAGGAGGGGATGCGCGAGACCGACTTCGGCGCCTGGGAGGGGCTGACCTTCGCCGAGGTGCGCGAACGTCACCCCGCCGATCTGGACGCCTGGTTGGCCTCGTCCCGGGTGCGCCCCACCGGGGGAGGGGAGAGCTTCGAGACCGTCGCCCGCCGGGTCGCGGCGGCCCGGGACGCGGTGATCGCCCGGTATCCCCGTCGGACGGTGCTGGTGGTCACCCACGTGACCCCGATCAAGTCACTGGTGCGGCTCGCCCTCGGGGCCCCGCCCGAGTCGCTGTTCCGCATGGAGCTGTCCGCCGCCTCGTTGTCCGAGGTCGCCCACCACGCCGACGGCAACGCCACCCTGCGGCTGCTCAACGACACCGCCCACCTGCGCCGGGCCGACGGCTGAACCGATCCCCGCCGGTCCCCGGCCGCCCGACCGGGGACCGGGGCCGGGGGAGTCCCGGGTGCCCGGGACTCACACCTCGGTGACGACGACGTCCAACCGCCCGGCGCCGGGTTCTTCCACCCGGTGCCCGAGTTCCCGCAACGCGTCGACGAGGGCCGCCGGATCGGCGGGCCGCAGCCCCGACTCCAGCAGGTCCCGCAACAGGCGGCCCTTGGTCGCCTTGTTGAAGTGGCTGACCACGCTCCGCTTCTCCTCGCCGTCCACCGTCCGGGAGTGCAGTACCCGGACGGTGATCGTGCGACGGGCCCACTCGCCGGTCGGCTTCCACATGGTGGCGTAGGCGGCCGAGCGCAGGTCGAGGATCGGCCGTTTCCCGGCCTCGGCGGGCATCGTCTCCGCCATCGGGCCCCGCCAGAACGGCCCCAGTCCGCCCAGCGCCGGCAATCGCACCCCCACCGAACAGCGGTGGGCGGGCACCCGGTCGTCCACCCGCAGCGCGCCCAGCGGTCCGGAGAGGATCAGCACCGACTCCGCGGCCCGTCGCCGGGCCTCCGGGCCCAGGGAGGGCAGGTCCAGGGCGTCGTACAGCACCCCGGTGTACAGCTCGCCCGCCGGGAGGGTGGGTGCCGACCACAGTGCGGCGTTGAGACCGATCTCCCCGGCCCGGCGGGGGCCGAGCCCCAGCACCTCGCGGGCCTTGTCGGGATCGCCGGAGCACAGCTCCACCAACTCGGTCAGCACGGTCCTCCGGGCGTCGTTCAGCCCGGGCAGGGCGAGGGAGCCGAGATCCAGCGGCGGACCGTCCCCCTCCCGCTCGGCCTTTCCCTCGGACGGTGGCAACAGCACCAGCACGGCGTTCCCTCTCCTCGCCTCGACCTCCCCGCCGGCCTCTCCGGTCGGCCACCGGTCAGCGTACGGGGCGCCCGTGCCGGGGCGTTCCGGGCGGGTGCGCGGGGCTCCCGGGCCGGTCGGGAGCGGGAACGCCAGCCGGGTAGGATGTGATCACGGCAGACGAGTCGCGCGGGCGGTCGCGTCGGCGCCCCCGGGGGCGCCGACGAGGAACGTCCGGGCTCCGCAGGGCAGGGTGGTGGCTAATGGCCACCCGGGGTGACCCGCGAGACAGTGCCACAGAAAACAGACCGCCGGGGCCGCTTCGGCGGCACCCGGTAAGGGTGAAACGGTGGTGTAAGAGACCACCAGCGCCCGGGGTGACCCGGGCGGCTCGGTAAACCTCACCCGGAGCAAGGCCGAGAGGGACCGCCGCGAGGCGGTCCTGCGCGGACGTTCGAGGGCTGCCCGCCCGAGTCCGCGGGTAGGCCGCTGGAGGCTGTCGGCAACGGCAGTCCTAGATGGATGACCGCCTCCCCCGGGGCCGCGAGGCCCCCGGGAGACAGAACCCGGCGTACAGCGCGACTCGTCTGCCGCTGTGCCGTCGTCGGTGGTTCGAACCCCGGTGAAGCCGGCCTCCCCGGTCCCCGGGACCGGCCCCCGCCCACCGTCACGGGTCGCCACCCGGGGACACCCCCCGGCCTCCCCCCGGGACCGGTTCCCCTCGGTCCTCCCTCCGGTGGTCGTCCCCGAAGCGGCCCCGTGCGATCGGGCACCGTCGTGTCGCGGGGTACCGCCGTCCCGCCGCCCCCGGAAACCTTTCCGAAAGGGTGTATAACAGGCGGGGGGGCGGGATTCACGGTTCGCCGAGGGGGCGGTTCCCGCCGGATGGGGGCAGGGTGGGGGTCCCGGCTCCGCGTCGGGACGGGACGGGAACGGCATCCGGGAGGAGGTACGTGGACGCTTACGACCTGGACGACGTGCTGCAGCGCGCGCTGAGCCGGCTCGCCCTCATCGCCGAGGTCACCACGGCCCTGGGCAGCACCCTGGACGCGGCCAAGGGCTTGCGGCGGGTGTGTCGCATCCTGGTGCCGCAGCTCGCCGACTGGTGTGCCGTGGACCTGATCGAGGACGTGGAACGTGACGACGGGGGCCACCACCTGCATCGCGTGGTCGTCGTGCACCACGACCCGCCCACCCTGCCGCCCGATCTGCCCACCGGACGGCTGCCCCGGCATCCCCGGGGTGCCGGCGGTCCGGCGGTCCGGGTGCTGCGCGGTGCCGGGCCCCTGCTGATCACCGATCCGCCGGAGCCCACCGACCCCCCCGCGGCGGACTCCCCCGAACTGCTGGGTCGGGTGCCCGCGACCTCCGCCGTGGTGGCCCCGCTGCGGGCCCGTCGTCGTGTCCTGGGCGTCCTCACCCTCGCCCGGACGGCCGAACGCGAGCAGCCTTTCGACACCGACCATCTCGAACTGGTGGACGACCTGTGCCACCGGATCGCGCTGGCGGTCGACAACGCCCGCCTGCACCGGGAGGTCCGGCACACCGCCGAACAGTTCCAGCGGGCCCTGCTGCCCGACCTCTCACGGGTGGGGCACCTGGAACTCGCCGCCCGGTACGTCCCCGCGCGGACCGAGGCCGCCGAGGTCGGCGGTGACTGGTACGACGGCTTCCTGCTGCCCACCGGCGACACCGCGCTGATCATCGGCGACGTGACCGGCCACGACATGCGCGCCGCCGTGGAGATGAGCCAGCTGCGGAACATGCTGCGCGGTATCGCCTGCGACCGGCAGGAGCCGCCGGGGAAGATCATCGGGCGCCTCGACCTGGCCCACCACACGGTCTCCCGGACCACCGCCACCTGCCTGTACGCGGTCCTGCGACACCCCGAGGACGGGGTGTGGGAGCTGAACCACTCCTCGGCCGGTCACCTGCCCATGCTGCTGGTCGGCCCGGAGGGCGACACCCACTACCTGGAGGGCGGGCGGGGCATGATGCTCGGGGTCTCCCCCGGGGTGAATCGGCCCAGCGCCGTCGATCGGCTCCCGGCCCGTTCGACCCTGGTGTTGTACACCGACGGGCTGATCGAGCGACGCGGGGAGAGCATCGACCTGGGCCTGACCCGGTTGCGGCAGCACGCCGCCGCCCTGGCCCGCGAGCCGCTCCCGGTGTTCTGCGACGAACTGCTCGCCGGCCTGCTGGCCGACCACCATCCGGACGACGTGGCCCTGCTGGCCCTGCGGCTGCCGGCGGTCCGCGACGTCCGGTGAGCGGCCCGGTCGTCCCGGGGCCCCGGGCGGGGGACCCCGACGGGAGGACCCGCTCCTCCCGCTCGCCGGGGCGGGATTTCCGACCTCTCCCCACCGCCCCGGCCGGGTCCGCCCCGGCCGGGTGATCCGGGCAGCTCGACGCGGAGGAACCCGCCGACCGGCCGGGTACGGAACCACCGGTGGGCCGGGGCGCCCGCGTCACGCGGACGCCCCGGGAAACCGGGTCAGCGCGTCCCGCGCCGGACGGGACGGTCGGCGGTGACCCGGACGGTCGGGGTGGAGGCGACGGCCTCGGTGTCACGCGGTCCACCGGGCACTCCGGGCTTGCCCGGCCCGCCCGGTTTCCCGGGCTTTCCCGGCCCCGGCTTCGGAGGGGCCGCCCCGCCCCCGGCCAGGGTGGTGACGACGGCGTCCACCACCTCCCGCGCGGCGGCCGGCTCCCGCACGTGGTTCAGCAGTACGGCGAAGGCCAGTTCGCGCCCATCGGTGTCGGTGGTGTACCCCACCAGTCCGTCGATTCCCGGCAGTTCACCGGGAACGGCCCGGGTGACGCCGGCCGCCGGGCCGTCGCAGAACCGCTCCGCGAGGGCCCCGGACCCGTCGGCCGCGCAGGCCTTCGGCAACGCGTCGTACCACGCCGGGTACCAGAAGCGGTCCCGGGTGCCGAGCAACACCTCGGTGAGCCCGTGCGCGTCGACCAGGTTGTCCCGCGACAGTCCCGAGCCGTCCACCTGGCGGGGGATCGACTCCGTGAGGCCGAGGTCGGCCAGGGCCCCGGCCACCATCAGCAGGCCCTGCTCCACGGTTCCCACCCCGGTGTTCTCCCACCCGAGGGTGCGCAGCCAGGCCTCGGCGTGCGGGACGTTCGGGTGTTCGAGCAGGTGCCGTGCCATGTCGGTGATCGGGGCGGAGAGGTGCTCGGCCACCGGCTCGAGGTACCCGGTCATGTCGAGGTCGACGCGCAGATCACCCGCCACCTCCACCCCGGCGTCGGCGAGCGCGGCGGCGAACACCTCTCCCGCGTGGCGGTGCGGATCGGGGACCGGCAGGTGGACCACCGGGGGCTCGGCGCCGGGGGCGATCCATCCGACGACGACGAGCGTGCCGTCGCCCGGGTTCCGGTACGCGAGGAGGCGGGTCTCGGAGGAGGTGGTCACCCGCGGGTCCACCGGTACGGCGGAGGACTCCGGATGGACCGTCACCGTCGGCGGCGACCAACCGTCCGCGCCCGGTTCGACGGTGAGTCGCACGGTGTTGGTGAGGTATCGCCCGTCCCCACCTCCCGCTCCGGGGTCCGGGTCGGGGGAGAGGGTCAGCTGCGAGACCGGGGCGCCGGAGGGTGTGCCGAGGTCGTCCACGGTCCAGCCGGTTCCGTACCGGTCCGGGGAGAAGAGGCCGCCGAAGACGCCGGAGGCGATCACGAGGTCCCCGGTGACGGTGGTGATCCCGGCGTCCGCGACCTGCTCGGCGAGGTCCCGGTAATCGGAGACGGTCGTGGTGGGGTCGCCGTACCCGCGCAGCACGAGGTCGGTGGTGCCCGGCGAGGAGCCCGCGATCTCCACGACCTCGGTGTGCCAGCGGTACGGTGCCTGCGCCTCGTGGTGGGGCCCGAGCCGTTCCAGGACGGCGGCGGAGGTCGCGACCATCAGGGTCTGCGCGGGGGTCAGGTGGTCGTGACCCCCGCGGTCGTACAGCACCGCCCCGGTGTCGGTGTCGCGAACGACGACGGCGGCCCGGGCGCCGGCCAGACGGGGGTCCTGCAGCAGGGCGTCCAGGGCGGCCGTCGGGAACCCCGTGCCGGGCGGCGCGGCGGGGGCGGCGCCGGCGGCGCCGGGCGGCAGCATCAGGAGGCAGGTGGTGGCGACGCCGAGGAGGCGGAGTGCGGTCCGTCCGTACGGGTGTCTTCTCATGACACCGATTCACGGGCACGCCGCCGGGGACGGGAAGGTGAACGGGAAGGGGTTCCGTCGTGAATACGTCCCCTCCCGCCCCGGGCTCCGGGCCAACGGTACGAGGGGCACACACCCCCGGGGCACGGGTGACGGCCGCGTGACCCGGGGGCGGTGGGGGTGTCGGGGTGTCAGGACACCGGGACGCGCGCGGCGGTACCCGAGACCCGGACCCGGGGGTCGCCGGCCCGGAGTTCGACCGAGAGCACCGAGGGGCGTCCCATCTCCACCCCCTGATGGATGGTCAGCCGGGCGTCCGCCGCGACCACACCGACCGAGCGCAGGTAGCCGCCCAGCGCCGCCGCGGCCGCGCCGGTCGCCGGGTCCTCGACCACACCGCCCACGGGGAAGGGGTTGCGCACCAGCAGGGTGGTGGCGTCCAGTCGCCACATCAGGGTCACGGTGGTCAGGTCGTGGGCGAGCATCAGGCGGGTGAGGCGGTCGGTGTCGTAACCGATGTCCGCCAACCGGTCGCGCCCGGCGGCGGCCAGCACCAGGTGCCGGGCCCCGGCGAAGGCGATCCGGGGCGGGATCGAGGGGTCCAACTCCCCCTCCGACCAACCCAGGGCGGCCAGGGCGCCGGCCACCAGGCCGGCGGGCGCCGGGAAGTCCTCGGCGGGGACGCTGGTCAGGGTGGCGAGCGGGCCCTCCGGGCTCCTGGTGACCGACACCGGCACCACTCCGGCCGGTGTGGCGAAGACCAGCCGGATCGCTTCGGCCGGACCACCCCGAACCCCCGAACCGCCCGCCCCATCCACCCGGTCGGCCATCGCCACGGCCGTGGCGATGGTGGCGTGGCCGCAGAACGGCACCTCGGCGAGCGGACTGAAGAACCGCAGGGAGAAGCCGTGTCCCGGCGGCGCGTCGAGGTCGGGCGGCGGAGGGGCGAGGAAGGCGGTCTCGGAGTAGCCGAGGCGGGTGGCGAGGGCCTGCCGTTCGGAGTCGGTCATATCGCCCGAATCGGGTACCACTCCCGCGGGGTTGCCGCCCCGGGGGTCGGCGGAGAAGGCGGTCAGGTGCAGCACCTCGCGTCCTCCGGTCACCGTATGGCCGGGTGGGTGTCCCGTCGGATCACCGGTGTGGCCGGGATCACCGGCGTCGCCGGAGGGCGGGGATTCCGGGGAGCGGACGGGGGAGGGGACGGGGTCGCTGCCAAGACTCATACCCGGGGCAACGATCGTGCGGGTGGGGGTATTCCGGGAGGTGGCGGGGCCGTGTCCGACGCCGCCGGTCGGGGCGGGAGGGGGGAACGGAACGTCGGCCGGCTCCACCGCCGGTCGGTGCCGGGCGCGCCGCCCGGGCGCGCCGGACGGACTTCGGCTCCGCGCTTCCCCGAAAATCGCCATGGGTGGCCACAAAGGCATGGAATGATTATGTGGTTCCTGCAAACATCCGGAGAAGGCGTATGTCCCAGCCCGGTCCCCGCCGCGCGACCGATCCCGACCCCGAACCGTTCACCTCCGGCACCGTCGCCGGGGCGACCGGGGACATATCCCGGCGGCCCACCCGATACGGCCCGGCCACCGACGAGACGGCCCCTACCACCGACGCGTGTGTCACCACGGTCGCACACGACCCCGTCCCCGACATCGTCGTCGGAGCCCTCCCGGCCGGTGGGGAGAAGGCGACCTCGCCCATCTCCCCGCCCCTCTCCCGGCGTCGCCGCGCCGGTCTCCTCATCACCCTGATCCTCGGCGGCCTGACGGCCCTGCCGCCGCTGTCGATGGACCTCTACCTGCCCGCGCTCCCCGAGATCGGCGAGGTGATGGGCACCGGCGCGGCCAACGTCCAGCTCACCCTCACCGCCTGCCTCCTGGGCCTGGGACTGGGCCAGCTGATCACCGGTCCGATGAGCGATCAACTCGGCCGTCGCCGGCCGCTGATCGCCGGCATGATCTGCTACATCGTGGCCTCGGCGGCCTGCGCCTTCGCCACGTCGATCGAGATGCTCATCGTCTTCCGCACCATCCAGGGGTTGGCGGGCGCGGCGGGCATCGTCATCGCCCGCGCGATCGTCAGGGACATGTTCGACGGCCTGGCCATGGCTCGTTTCTTCTCCACCCTGATGCTGATCTCCGGGGTGGCACCGATCCTGGCGCCGGTGGTCGGTGGTCAGTTGTTGCTGGTCACCTCCTGGCGCGGCCTGTTCGTGTTGCTCGCCGTCGGTGGTGTGCTGCTGGTCCTGGTCGTCGTCCGGTTGCTGCCGGAGACGTTGCCGCCGGAGCGGCGCACCGCCGGCGGCGTCGGGCCCGCGCTGCGCGACATGCGGGGACTGTGCCGCGACCGGGTGTTCGTCGGCTATCTGCTCACCTGCAGCTTCGCCTTCGCCGCGCTGTTCGCCTACGTCGCCGCCTCGCCCTTCGTTGTCCAGGAGATCTACGGTGCCTCGCCGCAGACCTTCAGCCTGCTGTTCATGGTCAATTCCATCGGCCTGATCGCCTTCAGTCAGGTCAACGGCCGGATCCTGGTCGGTCGGGTGTCGCTGAACGCGGTGATCGTGGTCGGCCTGGTGATCATCGGGGTGTCCTCGGTGGCCCTGCTGCTCATGACCGCCGGGATGTTCGGCGAGATCGGTCTCCTCCCGCTGGCCGTGGCGCTCTTCGTCCTCATGTCGGCGATGGCCCTGGTCCTGCCCAACGCCAACTCGGAGGCGCTGCTGCGCACCCCGCACGCGGCGGGTTCGGCCTCCGCGCTGCTGGGCGCCGCGCAGTTCTTCATCGGGGCGGTCGCCTCCCCGCTGGTCGGCGTGGCGGGGGAGGACACCGCCGTGCCCATGGCGGTCGTCCAGTTGGTCACCACGGTCATCGCCGGGGTCTCCTTCCTCGTACTGTGCCGTCCATGGCAGCGCACCGCCCCGCCGAAGACGGCCGACCTCTCCTGACCTCGACCGGGGCCGGGGAGCGAGCCGGCGACCCGGCCGCCGAGACCGACGCCCTGCGCCGGGAGGTGGACGACCTCCCGCGCGGGGAACACCCCTGGTGCGGCGGCGCGGTGGTGCTCGCCGGGCACGGTCCGGCGGACCTCCTGCACCACGCCGCCGGGTGGGCGCTCCGGTGGGCCGCCCGGGACCGCGAACTCCCGCCGGAGCGCTGGGAACCGGTCCGCCTCGACACCCCCTTCGACCTGGCCTCCCTCACCAAGGTGTTCACGGCCGTCCTCGCCGTCCGCCTGATGGAGGAGGGCGAACTCGCCCCCGACACCCGGGTGGCCGACCGGCTCCCGGGGTTCGGGGCGGCGGGCAAGGCCCCGATCACCGTCCGGCACCTGCTCACCCACACCTCCGGCCTGCGCCCGGAACTCCCGCTGTACGACGCCCCGCCCGGTCGTCGGCTGGAGCCGCTGTGGGGGGAGGCCCCGCTGCACCCGCCGGGCGCCGTCCGGATCTACTCCGACCTCAACCTCATCGCGTTGGGCGTGCTGCTGGAACGCGTCACCGGCCGCCGTCCCGACGTCCTGCTCCGCGAGTGGATCACCGAACCCCTCGGCATGACCCGCACCGGCTTCGGCCCGGTGCCCGGCGCGGCGGCCACCGAGGACCAGCGGCGTCCCGTCGCCAAGCTGGACCGGGGCATGGTGCGCGGCGAGGTCCACGACGAGAACGCCTTCGCCCTGGGCGGAATCGCCGGGCACGCCGGTCTCTTCTCCACCGCCGCCGATCTCGGCAGGCTGTGCCGGGCCCTGCTCGCGGGGGGCGGCCCGATCCTCACCCCCTGCTCGGTCCGTCTGCTGCTGGACCCGCCGGGCCTCGGTCTCGAGGTCGACCAGCCGTGGTTCATGGGGGGACTCGCCGGACGCGGCGCCGCCGGCCACACCGGTTTCACCGGCACCTCCCTGGTCCTGGACCGCGCCACGGACGCCTTCCTGGTGCTGCTGGCCACCACCGTCCACCCGGTCCGGCCCGCCCGCCCCGACAGCCGGCCCCGGGCGGCTGCGGCCGACCGACTGGCCCGGGCGATCGCCGTCGGGGCCGGCCATCGCGCCGACCGTAGAATCGGCGGGTGAACGGCACCACCGCACCCGCCCCCGCCGACCGCCTGCGCGCCGCCCTGGACGTGCTGCTCGACGGTTTGCCCGAACGTGGCACCGCCGCGGCGGTGGAGCGGCTGATCCACCACTACCGTGGACGCACCCCCACCGACGCCCCGATCCTGCGGGACCGGGCGGACGCCGCCGCCTACGCCGCCTACCGGATGCCCGCCACCTTCGGAGCGGTCTCCGCCGCGCTCGACGCGCTCGCCGCGCGTCTGCCGGGATGGGAGCCGGCCTCGCACCTGGACGTGGGGGGCGGCACCGGCGCGGCGATCTGGGCCGCCGACGCGGTCTGGCCGGGCGGCGGGCGCCCGGTCACCGTCCTGGACTGGGCCGGACCCGCACTGGACCTGGGACGGGAGCTGGCGCGGGGTGCCGGGGCACCCTCCGCGCTGCGCGCCTCCGAGTGGCGCCGGGCCCGCCTGGCGCCCGGACTCGACCTCCCGGCGGCCGAGTTGGTGACCGTCTCCTACGTGTTGGGCGAGCTGACCGGGGAGACCCGCGACGCCCTGGTGGACGCCGTCGCGCGGACCGCCGGCCGGGTCGCGGTGTTCGTCGAGCCGGGCACCCCCGAGGGCTTCGCCCGCGTCCGGCGGGTCCGGGAGCGGTTGGTGGGGGCGGGGATGCGGCTGCTCGCCCCCTGCCCGCACGACGGGGAGTGCCCGATCGTGCCCGGCGCCGACTGGTGCCACTTCGCCGCCCGGATCGGGCGGTCCGCGCTGCACCGCCGGGTCAAGGGCGGGGAACTCGGTCACGAGGACGAGAAGTACTCCTGGGTGGCGGTGGTGCGGCCCCCGCTGCCCGAGGGGGCGTCCCCGGCCGCCGCCCGGATCGTGCGCCGTCCCCGTGTCCGCAAGGGGCTGGTCCTGCTGAACCTGTGCACCCGGGACGAGGGGCTGCGGGAGGAGACCGTGACCCGCCGGGACCGGGAGGCGTACCGGGCGGCCCGCCGCGCGACCTGGGGCGACGCCTCCGACCCGACCCCGACCACCGGGGACACCGATCCCGATGCCGGTGGGTGAGCGGCGGACACCGGAGCCCACCCGCCGGGCACCGGGCGAACACGCGTCGCCCGGGGGTCGGCCCCCGGGTGTTCACCGGGGATCCGGATCATGCCGGTGGCATGACACCGGTGTGACGAACGTGTCACCGTTTTCGACCTTTCGGTGTCCCCCGGATTACCCATTCGCGTCGAGCACAGGGCAGGATGGTCGGACAACGGCCACGCGGACCTCGGAGAAGTGAGGCGGTAGTCAGCCCATGAGAAGCGAGCGCGGATTGCTCCGCTGGATGCGGCCCGGTGCGGCCCGACGCGCCGCCGGGGCGGACGCCGCCGCGCGGGCCCGGGAGGATCTGTTGCTCGCCGCCGCCGCGGCCGGACTGCCGCTGGCGCCGGCCGCCCACCCCGACGGGTACGGCTGCTCCTGCGAGCGCATCGGCTGCCCCACCCCGGCCCGGCACCCCATCTCCCAGGCCTGGCGGACCCAGGCCGGCACCGACTCCGGCCGAGTGCTGCACTGGCTGCGGGCCGACCCGGAGGCGAACTTCATCACCGCCACCGGCCGCGTGCACGACGTGCTGGACGTACCCGCCGGTGCCGGTCGTCCGGCACTGGAACGGCTCAACGCGGCGGGCGTGGAGGTCGGCCCGGTCGCGCTGGTCGAGCCGGACGAGCGGATGCTCTTCTTCACCGCCACCCGGGGCACCCCCGAGGACGAGGAGGAGTGGTGGCCCTGCGAGCTGGACTGCCACCCCGAGACCATGGTCGAGCACCCGGGTCTGCGCTGGCACTGCCGGGGCAGCTACGTGCTGGTGCCCCCGGCCCGGCTGCCGGGACCGATCGGCGCCGGCTCGACCGCGCCCGCCGTCACCTGGCTGCGCGGCCCCGAGCACCCGCTCCCCGACCCGCTGTCGCTGCTGGGCGCCCTCACCGACGCCTGCGCCACCCATGCCGAACAGCACCTGGACGACCACCCGGCCGGGGCCTGGCCGGCCCGCTGACCGTCGGGGCCCCGGCCGGCGGTTCCCCTCATTCGCCCCTGGCGGTGACCGTCATCGCGATCCGGGCGAGCACCCGGACCGGACCGCCCCCGTCGGGGACCGCGGCGGCCTGGATCGACAGCCGTTCGGAGGTCACCGAACGATCGGGTGTGCCCTCCATCAGCGCCTCCACGTACTCGTCCACCACGGGCGTCTCACCCTCGGCCCAGGTCTTCTTCTCGTGGTGGTGGGAGGCGAAGAAGACCAGCGCGCCGCCGTCGGTGGTGCGCAGCCCCACCGGGGCGTGCGCGGCGGCCTCGGCGGCCAGGTCCCCGTACTGGACCACGAATTCGGGGCGGGTGCCCTCCTGCTCCCGGCGCTCCACCTCGCCGCTGGTGTGCCGCCCCTCGGCGAAGACGATGTTCCCGGCCTCCCCGGCGTTCCCGGTGGAGGCCCCGGCGAGGAAGTCCGCGTAGGCGCCGCTCAGCCGGCCGGCCTCCCCGGTGACCGGCACCGCCTCCGCCCACCCGTCCCCGTCCAGCAGCGGTTCGGGCGTGTCCCCCGGGGGCACCACGGCCAGGTACGAGGCGCGCCACTCCTCCTCGATCGAGTTCCGGGTGAAGACCAGCAGCCAACGGTTGTCGTCCCCCGCGCGCCCGCTCTCCGCGTCGGCGAGGAAGAACTTCGGCCATCCGGCCTGCCGGGGGATGGCGAAGCGGACGTCGGTGAAGTCCAGCGGCCGGTAGTTCGGGTTCCCCTCCGGGTGCACGGCGTGCCGGGCCCGGTGACCGGCCTGGTTGATCTCACCGAGGGGACCGGTGTCGATCTCCCGGTTCAGTTCGGCGTCGTACACGGGGTTGGCCTCGTTGCCGATATCGGCGTAGCGGGCCAGGACCTCCGCCGCCTCCTCCGGGGTGAGCGCCGGCACCACGGCGTTCTCCCCGTGCACCCGCACGCAGCCGCTCATCAGTAGTGCCGTGACCGCCAGGAGTACGACCAGGCGCGCCATCGGCACAGCGTTCGTCCGGGCCGTCGTTCGCACCGCCCCCATGGGGACCTCCCCGCCGCCGGCACGCCGTTCCCCGGCGCGCCCCGTTGATCGTTGACCGATTTCCTCGGTGTCCTTGGTGACCGCTCGCCGCCCGCCGATCGTCGGCCGGTGTCGCCGGCCGGATCCACACGGTTCCCGTACGACTTCCCGCCCCCCGGTGACCGTCGCGTGAGCCCATGCATCGTATCCGTGTTCGTGTCGGCGTTCGGCATGGGATGATCCCCCGATCCCCCGCCCGCGCGGGGGAGGCGGAGACGACGGCCGGCGCCGTCCGGCCCGGCCCGGGCCGGACGGGACATCGTGATCGGAGGGGGACGGGGTGGGGGACACAGCACGCGACACGTCGCGCGGCACCGCGCACGAGGGGACACGGAAGACCGCGAACGGGGGTGCGGAGGACACGGTGGTCGGCGGCGCGCGCGAACCGGGACCGGAGGTCGGCGCCGCGCCGGCCCGACCGGCCGCACCCCGCCCCGCTCCGCCCACCGGCTTCACCGCCGCCCTGCGCGAACTGCGCGGCGTCCGGAAGTCCGCCCGGGGCGTCTCGCTGTACTCCCGGTGGGTCAACCGCCCGCTGGGCCGACCGGCCGCCGCCGCGGCGCTGGTCATGGGGCTGAGACCCAACCACGTGACGCTGATCAGCGCGGCCCTCACCTACACCGGGATCGCGGTGATCGCCCTGGTCCCGCCGTCGCCGGGCACCGGGATCGCGGTGGCGGCCCTGCTGGTCCTCGGCTTCGCCCTGGACTCGGCGGACGGCCAACTCGCCCGCCTGCGCCGGGAGGCGAGCCCGGCGGGGGAGTGGCTGGACCACATGGTGGACTGCGCCAAGGTCGTCGCCCTGCACGCCGCGGTGCTGGTCTCGTTGTACCGCTTCCACGACCTGCCCGCCGAGAGCTGGCTGCTGGTCCCGCTCGTCTTCCAGACGGCGGCGGTGGTGATCTTCTGCGGCGGCCTGCTGACCGACAAACTGCTCTCGGCCGCACGGGCCGCCGCACCATCGACGGGAGCCGACGGCGCGGCGGACCGGGAGACACCGCCCCCGTGGTGGCGGGCCCTGGCCCTCCTGCCGGCCGACTACGGCGTGCTGTGCTGGTCGTTCCTGCTGCTCGCGCAGGCCCCGTGGTTCCGCGTCGGCTACGCCCTGCTGGCCGCCGCGAACCTGCTCTTCGCGGCGGCCTTCCTCGCGCTGTGGTACCGGCGGGTGGTCGCCGTCACCGCCCCGCGCCGCTGAGCGGCTCGCCCGGGCCGGCCGACGGCGCGGCCGGCCGGGCCAGGGCGTCCAGGGCGAGCCGCAGGTGGGTGCTGGAGGTGTGCACGGTGTACGGGAAGTACACGACCTCCACGCCCACCTCCGCCATCTCCGCCTCCAGACGGTCCCCCTTGGGCGTCCCGCGCCAGTCGTCGCCCTTGAACAGCACGTCGAAGCGCACCTGTTGCCAGGCGATCCGCTTGTCCGACGAGGTGTCCACGAAGGCGGCGTCCACATGGCGCACGCTGCGCACGATCTCCAGTCGCTCGACCAGGGGGACGACCGGTGGCCGCCCCTTCATTCCCCCGGCCGCCTCGTCCGTCACCACACCCGCGACCAGGTGGTCGCACCGGCTCTTGGCATGCCGAAGGATGTTCAGGTGACCGATGTGGAAGAGATCGAAAACGCCCGAGGCGTAACCCACGATCTGACGCATGGTGGAAATCCACCCCCCAAGTCGGTGGTCCGCGCGGTCTTCCGCGCGGTGCCGTGCCGGGATGCCCCGTCTCCCGCCCCGGGCCCTCCCCGGCCCGGCGCGGAACGAGGCACCTCCGCCCGACCATAGCGTCAACTCCCCTGTGAATGCGGGCGAACGCCGGCACACGCATGTGCGATAAGGCTACGCTGGGCGCGGCGTCGTCAGGGGAGGCGGCGGCCGGGGGAGGACCAGGGGAGGAGTCCGCGATGGCCCATGCGCGGTCGATCGGCGACGGGGCGGGAAACGCGGCGGGGGACGTGCCCGGAGAGGGCGCGGACCGGGCGGCGGACGGCACACCCGGGGCCGGGACGGTGTCCGGCACGCCGGGGGCCCCGCCCCCGGACACCCCCGGTGATCACGACGGCCCGGACGCCCCCGGCCCCCCGCCCGCCCGTCGTGAACGCCTGCTGTTGGTCTCCACCAACTACGCCCCCGAGAGCGCCGGCATCGGCCCCTACGCGGCCCAGATCGCCGAGGACTGGGTGACCCGCCGCGGCGCCGAGGTGCACGTTCTGGCCGGGATGCCGCACTACCCCGCGTGGCGCGTCGATCCCGCCTGGCGCGGCCGGTGGCGGGCCACCGAACTGCGCGACGGCGTCCGGGTGCACCGCCGCCGCCACACCGTGCCGACCCGCCAGACCGCCGTACGGCGCGGCCTGTACGAGGCGTCGATCCTGGTGGGCGGCCTGTTCCTTCCGCCCCGCGGCGGCCGCCCCGACGCGATCCTGGCCCAGATGCCCTCCCTGGCCGGCGGGGTGCTCGCCGCCCGGCTCGCCCGCCGCCACGGGGTGCCCTTCGTGCCGGTGGTGCAGGACCTGATGGGGGCCGCCGCCGCGCAGAGCGGCATCGACGGCGGCGGTCGGGCCGCCGCGGTCGCGACCGGTCTCGAACGACGGGTGCTCGCCGCCGCCACCCTGGTCGGCGTCATCCACGAGAGCTTCCGGGAGCGGGTGAGCTCCCTGGGCGTACCGACCGACCGGATCCGCCTGGTGCCCAACTGGGCCCACGTAGCCCGACCCACCGGCACCCGGGCCGACACCCGGGCCCGGCTCGGCTGGGAGCCGGGCCGCACCGTGCTGCTGCACTCGGGCAACATGGGCCTCAAACAGGGCCTGGAGGTCCTGGTGGAGACCGCCCGGCTGGCCCCCGACCTGTTGGTGGTCCTGATGGGGGACGGCAACCGACGGGCCCATCTGGTGGGGGCCGCCGCCGGCGTGCCGAACCTGCGGATCCTGCCACCCGCCGGGGACGCCGAGTTCCCCGATGTCCTGGCCGCCGCCGACGCCCTGATGGTCACCCAGCGGGCCTCGGTCCTCGACATGAGCGTCCCGTCCAAGCTCACCTCGTACTTCACCGCCGCCCGCCCCGTCATCGCCTCGGTGGCCGACGGCGGCGGCACCGCCGAGGAGATCCGCCGCTCCGATGCCGGATACCTGGTGCCGCCGGAGAACCCCGCCGCCATCGTCGAGGCCGCCCGCGAGATCGCCGCCGACCCCGCGACGGCCGACGCCATCGGCGCGCGCGGATTCGACTACGCCCGCACCCACCTGGGTCGCGAGGCCGGTCTGGCCCGGATCTCCGCCCTCATCGACGAGGCCCTGGCCGTCCACCGCCCGGATGCCCCGGACACCCCCGACGAGCGGAAGGAAGCCACCGCATGAGGGACCCGGTACCGCACCGCGAGGACTCCCGCGCCGGACACGGCCACGACGAACCCGACCAGTTGCGCGAGCAGTTCCGTCAACTGCTGCGCTACCGGCTGTTGATCGGCATCGGCGTGTTGGTCGGCCTGCTCGGCGGCGGCTGGCTCGGCATGGGCACCACCGACACCTACATCGCCGGCACCGAGGTGGTGTTGCGCGCCCCCACCCGGGACGCCTTCGACGGCGGCACCCTGGACCGGGTGGCGATGGGGTCCGAGCGCCGTACCGCCGTCAGCGGAACCGTCGCCCGGGCCGCGGCGGCCGAACTCGACCTCCCCGAGGAGGACGCCGACCGGGTCAAGGAGGGACTGCAGGTCACCAACCCGCCCAACACCGAGGTGCTGCGCTTCTCCTACACCGCCGAGGACCCGGCCCGCGCCGCCCGCTACGCCAACGCCTTCGCCACCGCCTACCTGGCGAACCGGCAGGCGGTGGCCGACCGGATGGTGGAGAACATGGTCGCCTCGCTGGAGGAGCAGCGCGAGCCCCTGCTGGAGGAGCGCGAGACCCTCGACTCCTACATCGCCGGCCTGCCCGAGGGGAGCGCGGCCCACGAGCAGGCGCTCGCCTCCCGCACCGCCCTCACCGCCCGGATCAACGACCTGAACGACCGGGTCCACACCCTCACCGCCCTGGACACCACCGGCGGCCGGATCATCACCGAGGCCGCCCCGCCCGCCTCGGCCTCCGGGCCGGGACCGGTGCTGCTCACCGCGCTGGGCGCGATGCTCGGTGCCGGCCTCGGGCTGCTCGCCGCCTGGCTCCGGCTGGTCTTCGACCCCCGGGTGCGCTCGGCCGGTGACGTCAGCCGTGCCCTGCGCGCCCCCGTGCTGGGGGTGTTGCCGCGCACCGCCCGCCCCGACTCCGGCCGGTTGTTCGCCGGCGGACGCCTGGCCGAGGAGTTCCGCTCGGTCGCCTTCCGGCTGGCCTACGACGAGACCTTCGCCAAGCGCCGCCGACTGCTGGTGGTGGCGCCGCGCGGCGGCATCGAGACACCCCTGACCACCGCCGTCAACCTCTCGGCGGCGTTCGCGGAGATGGGCATGGACGCCCTGCTCATCGAGGCGGACCTGCGCACCCCCACCCTCACCGACCAGTTGCGGCACGCCGACGGGGTGCGCCCCGGCTGGGCGAGTTCCCCCGGCGGCGACGGCGGGTGGCCCGCCGGCCGGCGGGTCCCGATCGACGCCGGGGAATCCGGCGTCTTCGACCTGGTGCCCGGCCGCCGGGTGCGCAACGTGCCGCGCGCCCTGACCTCGCCGGCCGCCGGCCGCCTGGTCTCCCACGCCGACGCCCGGGGAGCGGTGGTGACCGTACTCGCCCCCGCCGTGCTCTCCTACGCCGACGCCATCGCCCTCATCGACCGGGTGGACGGCGTGCTCGTGGTCTGCGACCCCGGCGAGGTGCGGCGCGACGACCTGGCCCGGGTGCGGGAGTTGGTCGTCGGGGCCGGAGGGATGATCCTGGGCGCCGTCCTGCACTCCCTGGGTGCCGGGGTGGACCGCTGGTCGGAACGGGAGGACGACCGGGACACCGACGGACCGGGTGACCCGGAGGAGGCCGACCTCCCGGACGGCGCCGAGGCCCGGGAGGGACACGAACCGCGCGGGCGGGCCCGGGAGAACCGGGACCGGGAGCTCCCCGGACCCGTCGGCCGACCCCGGCGCAGGGAGGGCGAGGACGCCCCCGGTACCCGGTACGGGGACCCCCGGACCGGCCCGCGCTCCCGCGACCTCGGGTCGGAGACGCTGGGGCTGCGCATCGTCGACCCCTCCGAACTCGAAGAACGCTCCCCCCGCCCGTGACCGGCGCCGTCGTGCCGGCGGCCCGGCCGGGGCGGGGCCCGGGGCGGGTCCGCACCGCCGTCCTCGCCTCCGTCGCCGACCAGGGCGTCGCGGCGCTGACCAACATCGCCGTCGTCGTCTTCGTGGCGCGCGGTGCGGACGCCGCCACCTTCGCCCACTTCGCCGTCGTCTACACGGTCTTCACCCTGCTGCTGGGGGCCTTCACCGCCTACGTGGGGCAGGCCCTGGTGTTGTGCCGGGGTGACACCGCCGAGCGGGCCCGGGAGTGCCGCACGGCCGTCGCCTTCACCCCGGTGGCCGCCGCCGCGTTCACCGTGCCGCTCACCGTGCCCGCCCTGGTGGTGCCGGGCGGGATCCCCTCCGGGTTGGCCGCCCTGGGCCTCGTCCTGCCGGTGGTGCTCACCCAGGACGCCCTGCGGTACGCCTTCTCCCTGCTGGGACGTCCCGGCAGGGCGCTGGCCGGGGACCTGCTGCGGCTGGCCGTCGTCCTCCCCGCCCTGGCGATGCTGCCCTCCGGCACGGGGACCTTCGGCACGGTGCTGGCCTGGGGGCTCTCCGCGCTGCCGGCGCTGGCGCTGGGGTTGTTCCTGCTGCGCCGGGCGATCGGCCCCGCGCGCCGGGTCCCGGAGACGGGTCCGGGCGGGACTCCGGGTGCGGACCCGGCGGGGGACCGCGGCGGTGAACCGATGGGGGACGGGCCCGCCCGCCGTCCGCTGCGCGCGCTGCTGGCCCGTGGCCACCTCGGACGCCGCTTCGTCGTCGAGTTCGGGGTGGGGAACGCCGGCACCCACCTGGCCGTGATCGGTCTCGGGGTGTTCGCCAGCCCCCTGGCGGTGGGCGCGCTGCGCGGCGCCACCACTCTCTTCGGACCGATGAACGTGCTGTACAACGCCGTCACCGGGTTCGGCCCGCCACTGCTCAACCGGCTCGGCGCCCCCGCCCGGCGGGCCCGGGCGGCGGCCGCGACCGGCGGGGCGCTGGCGGTCATGGCCGTCTGCTGGGGACTGGTCCTGTACCTGTTGCCGGCGGAGGCCGGACGGCAGGTGCTGGGGGAGACCTGGGACGCCGCCGCCGTGCTGCTGCCCGCCACCGGCACCCAGTACGCGATCATGGCCGCCGGCGTGTGCGGCCTGGTCACCCTACGGGTGCTGCGGCCCGGTGCCACCCTTCCGATCCAGGTGACCTTCTCTGCCCTGTCGGTGGTCTGCCTGGTGGGCGGCTACCTGCTGGGCGGGGTGCTCGGCGCGGCGTGGGGGCTGGTGGTGGGGTCGGCCGCCAAGTCGCTGGCCGCCTGGTGGCGGGTGCGCCGGGTGCTCCGCGACCCCGGCCCGGAGGGGGAGGCCGACCCGGGGGAGACGGCCGCTCCCCGCGATCCGGAGGGCCGGGCGGGGGCGGCTCCCGGCTGCGGGAGGACCCCCGCCGGTGTCCGGGAGGACGCCCGGGACGCCGGGGTTCGACCCCCGGTGTGATCCCGTCCCACCCACCCACCCGTCCCGTCCTACCCGGCCCGTCCCACCCGTCCCACCCGGCCCGGCCGGGTGGGACGGAGGTCCCGTCCGTTCCCGGGCGGTACCCGCCGGTGCGATCCGCATCGGCACCCGGCCGGGCGCGGGGCCCCTGCGGAAGGTCCGGGGCCCGGGCTGTCCCCGGCACGGAACCGCCGGTCCCGGAACGCCCCGGGCGTCACTCCAGGCGTCGGTGCGGATCGTCCCGGAAGGTCGTCACCAGCGCCAGGCAGAAGGCGGCGATCGCGATCCGTCCGGTGGCCTGCAGCAGCGGTCCGCGCAACAGGATGAAGGAGTACCCGGCGATCACCGGCACCACGATCGCCGGGATGTTGCCGGGCGAGGGGTCGTCCACCGTCCGCTGCACGTACCGTCGGTCGGTGCGGGCCGCCGCGTATCCCAACGCCAGGAAGCCCAGGGACATCCCCAACGGGCCGAAGTCCAGCCACAGTTCCGCCCACAGTGGGGCGGAGAGGTTGGTGTTGGTGGTGCCCATCCACTCGCCCACCCGCACCCCGGTGTCCACCGGCTTGTCCGACCACAGCGAGCGCGGTACGAAGAACAGCAGCGAGCCGCTGAGCTGTTTGCCGTAGGTGTGCCCGTTGCCGTCCTCGGCGTAGGTGATGGTGTTGGCGATCATGGGTACCTGGTCGTAGTCCTTGACCACCAGCGGTTCCAGCACCGAGCCCGCGTCCATCGGCCGGTGTCCGTCCTCGTCGTACCGGAAGCGGTCGGCGAAGGGGAAGACCAGCAGCGCCATCACCACGCCCAGCGCCAGCGACGCCCGGTACATCACCGGGCTGCGCGGGAACAGGGTGAACAGCAGGGCGAACATCACCGTGAGGAACCAGTACCGGGGATTCGACATCGGGTTGTTCACCACGATGTTGAGCACCACCAGTCCCGCCCAGGGCAGCAGCACCGACGGGCTGCGCCGTGCCCGCCGCGAGGTGACCAGCCAGCGGGTGGTCAACAGCAGCGCCAACAGCACCGGGACCGTGCCGAACCCGCGCAGCAGCGCGTTGCCGGCCTCGCCCCCGTCGCTTCCGCCGGACGCCTCCAGGCTCTCGCCCAGCTCCTGTCGACTGGTGAAGAAGACCTCCGGCCCCAGCGAGGCGATGAACACCAACGAGCCCGCGTACGCCACCCCGATCAGCAGGTACAGCCGGGTGCGGTGCACCCGCGCCGGCGGGCGGACCCGGTTCCCCAGCGTCGGCCGGTGCCGGGCGAGCATCGCCCCCACGTCGAAGGCCACCAACCCCAGCAGTACCAGGGTGGTCGCCAGGACGGTGTCCGACCGGGGGCCGAGCACCGGGGTCGGGTCCCGCCCCAGCACGCTCTGCGCGAGCGGGGCGATGCCCATGGCCAGGTAGCAGAAGAGCCAGAAGACGCCCTGGATCAGCCGGCGCCGCCCGGAGAGCACCATGGTGCACAGCCGTACGCCCGCGTAGCAGGCGAGCGCGAGCTGGAGGACGAAGGCGGTGTCCCGCACCCCCTCGCCCGACTGGGCCGCCACCGCCACGGGCATCACCGCGACGATGCCGAAGATCAGGGGCAGGGCGGTAGCGCGGGACAACTGGGCCCGGTCCCGGAGATCCCGCGGACCCACCGTCCGGCGCGGCCGGTCCGTCATCTCCACGGCCATCGCCGCCCCCTCCCCGCCGCGCCCGCGCCCCCCGGCTCGTCCGTCGGCACCACCCGAGGGGAGTCTAGTGCTCCGAGCGCTGGATGCCGGGCCGGTTGAATCCTTTCGGCGACATCCGTCCGAGTCCCCGGTGATGACGAGTCACACCCGGCGTGGCGGGGGTGCCCCGCGACCGGGAGGGCGAACGTTCCCACATCGGACCGGGACTCGGTCACCGTACGTGGCTCCATGTACCTGGCCTGATCATCTTTCTCTGTGACGGGATGAACAGCTCACCGTAACTATGGGTGGTGTCGAATGGGGGTCATGTCCGGAATGAATGAGAGGTGAAGTAACTGTGAGCAGGGATGATTCACTGAAATCGGCCAAGGTTGATCATGGCGTTGATCTCTCACTCCCCGGGGGGGGGATAGTTGCGGAGGGCATCGATCGATGCCTGCAAGTTACCCCTCAAGGGTTCGTTTCGGGAGGAAAAGCATGGCAATCGCCAGGCGTCTTGCGGTGGTTACTCTGGGGATAGGTGTTCTTCTGGGCAGTGCCCCGGCATTCGCGATTACATCCACGACCACTGGGTCGAAGGCCTATACATCGAAGTCGGGTGCGGGCGTCACCGACGGTCGTGCCAACGTCGAGGACACCAGCGCTGACAGTCGTGCGGCCTACGGTCAGTACGAACGAAAGTCTGCGCCGGGCGAGGTGCGTACGCTGTGGAACAAGAGCGGTGCCGGGACGACCGTGTACTCCGACGGTGCCCAGGTGTACAAGATTCGTGCGTGCCGTCAGGAGCAGTGGGGCCCCGACTCATGTGGAAACTGGGCCGCATGATCGCTCACCCGGTCCCGCTGACCGGGTCTGCTGAGAACGGATGACACGGGGTCCGCCGAACGCGGCGGACCCCACTTCCACGGAAAGGTGGTCCTCGCAGAGTGGGACCAGAGATGACGGCTCGAAACCGGAGGCTCCGCTCGACGGAGAATTCCGAGGTCACGGCGCCCCTGGAGATGTCCGGAGTGTCGCATATCGTCGGCGATCGCATGCTGTTGGTTGACCTGGAGCTCACGGTCGAGTCGGGTACGTCGGTGGCCGTTACGGGGCCGAGTGGCAGCGGGAAAAGTACGGTGCTCATGTGCGCGCTCGGATTGATCCGGCCGGACACCGGGGTTGTTTCGGTCGCGGGGCGCGACATGGTGGGACTCTCTGCCGGGCAGAGAGCGCGGCATCGTCGTGAACATTTGGGCATGGTGTTCCAATTCGGAGAGCTTCTACCCGAGTTGTCACCGGTGGAGAATGTGGCTCTGGCGGGTCTTCTGGCCGGGCAGGGGCGTCGGGTCGCTTTCGAGCGGGCCGAGGAGTTGTTGGAGGAATTGAAGGTTCCCGTCTCGCGTACGGTGACGGGGCGGCTCTCCGGTGGGGAGAGGCAACGGGTGGCCGTCGCGAGAGCGTTGGTCAATCAACCTGCCGTGCTTCTCGCGGACGAGCCCACCGGAGCCCTTGACCAGAGGATTCGGGATCAGGTCTGCGACATTTTGTTCGACCTTCCGGGAACCCATGGGTGTGCACTCGTGGTGGTGACACATGATGTCGAGGTGGCGAGCCGGGCGGACCGTCGGTTGGAATTGTGGAACGGGGTTCTGAGAGAACCCCGGGAGAAAGGTGATACCGAGTGACCCGGCGTGCCCTCGCCTCACAGTTGCTCCGGGTGGGTTGGGCCGCGGGAAGAGGGGCCAGAGAAGGCCGGTTGCGGTTCACCGCTCTGCTGATGGCCTCCTCATTGTTGACCATCGCGGTCTGTGCGGTCGTGGTCGCTTCCGTCGTCTATGAGACACGGGACGAGAAAGCGGCCGCCCGTAGTCCGAACACGTTGGCGGCGAACCCCGGGGAACAAGCGGTCGCACTGTGGGGATACACCTACGACACCATCGATGACCTTCAGTATTCGGTCATCTTCATCGCCCCCCTCGTCGAGGATGCCCCGCTGCCTCCGGGAGTCCCGCGGTGGCCCGGACCGGGCGAAGCGGTGCTCTCGCCCGCTCTCGTGGAGGCGGGACGGGGAGAGGGAATCACCACCAGGTGGGGTGAGACGGTCGGATTCATCGAAGAGGCGGGGCTCGAGTCCCCGGGCGAGTGGATCGCCTACGTGCGTCCGGACGCCTCCCACCTCGAGGATCCTCGACTGTTCGAAATCGTCGGATACGGAAACCCCGGTGGCGGCGGCATCGGAGAGCACACCCTGGTGTCTCCTCTATGGGCGCTCCAGACGACACTGCTGTGCCTTCTCGTGCTTCCCGCTCTCGTGCTCGTCGTCATCGCGGCACGTCTCGGGGCGACCGCGCGTGATCGGCGATCCGCGCTGATCGAGGCCCTGGGAGGGAGTTGGTCGGCGCGTGCGTACCTCAACCTCGGTGAGGCGGTGCTGCCGGTCTCCGTCGGCGCGGTCATCGGGCTCCTTCCCTGGGTGGTGGCCATGGGGCTCGACTACCGACTGCCGTTGACCGGTTTCATCATGCCGTCCATGAGCCTTCGGAGCGCCTGGTGGCAACTGTGTGCCGGAGGGCTTCTCGCCGCCCTTGTCGTACTGGTCGCGGTTGTCCTTCTGCACCGTTCCGGAAGAGGGCGGAGGGGGAAGAGGGGAGAACAGTCGGTGTCGCCGCGAGCGCGAGCGGAGAAGCAGCCCCGGCTGAAGGTTTTGCTCTGCCCGATGTTCCTGCTGCTGGCCACCCGTGGGCCGGATTTGATCGCCGCGAATTCCCCTTTCTGGTTCATCATCATCTACACGGTGGGCGTGGTCGGCACCTTGGTGACGCTCCCGGCGGTTGTTTCTCTGGTGATTTCCACCGTGGGGAGGGTACTTGCGAATTTCGGTGGGAGGAAGGGGGTCTCCAGCGCTCTCGTGGCCGGTCGGTGGATGGCCGCCCAGCCGGGAGTAACGGCACGCCTGGTGGCGGGAATCGTCATCGGTATCGGTCTCATGGGACAGGTTCAGGCCCATTCCAGTCGTATCAGTGAACCGATGATCGCGGCAGAGGAAACCCTCGAACGGGTGGGCGCCGGTGTCATCATGGTCAAGGCGCCGGAGGAATCCTCGCGTATTTCAAATTTTGTCGAGGCGTTACCGGAAGGGATTCTCACTCTGGGGCTCACTTGGCCCGACTCCGAGGGGGATAAATCTCTCTTGGCGCCGTGCTCCGTCCTGATCGAACTGGATCTTGCCTGTGACGGGCGGGCGGAGGTCAACCGCGCCCACCCGGATGGGAGATTGTCGGAACTGGCGAACTGGGAAAGCCCGAGTGGGAGGATCGTGGTCCGGGATGATTCCCCCACGGGTCACTCCGATCACCCGGTGGAACAACTGGTGCTGATTTCGGCGTCCGGCACGGACCTGCCGGTGGACACCGTGAAGGCCACCGCCTATCGTGAGGTTTCCCTGAGTCCGGGGGTCGGTACCCTCGGATATTCCTGGTACGGAGGGGCGAAGCAGCGAGCACAAACGGTTGATTGGGTCGTTCTGTTGGGTGTTGTCGGCCTGATCTCCCTGGGGGCTGGTGTGGCAATGAACAACGCCGGCGAGTTCCTGCGGTTCAGTCGTGCCGCCGCTCCTTTGACGGTGCTCACGGGGCAACGGAGGATTCATGCGGAAATCGCCGCCTGGGTCATCTGTCTCCCTCTCCTCCTGGCCACGGCTGTCGGTCTTCTCGTGAACTATTGGTTGGTGGCGCCGATGACGGTGCCGCTCATCGGCGCTCGCATCTCCGCGACCGGGATCGCCGCCATGGCGATCGTCGGCGTGGTCCTGGCGTTGGGCAGTTGGGTCGCGGGTACCGTCCAGGCGCTTCGGCAGGCCGCGCGATGGACGCCCGAGGCCGACTGAGGTTCCATCGGTGCCGGGCCCGATCACAGCTCGGGTGATCGGGCCCGGCACCGATGGACGTTCTACCGGCATCCGGGGACCACGCGCGAAGGGTGTGAATCGAGGGCCGGCCTTCGAGGGTGAAGGGGATGACCCACGGTGGGAACAGTCGGCGCCGAAGGCGCCGGACGGGGGTGGTTTCCGGACCTGCGTTCGGTCGAACGGGCCCCGGAACCAGGTGGGTTGACTAGGCTTGCCGGGTCGCGCCGCAGGGGAGGGCGCGCCTTTCGGGAGGGGAACCCATCGTGAGAGTCCTGCACGTCGTCACGCTGCACACGCCCACCCACGCCTTCGGCGGACCCACCCGGGTGGCGCTCAACCTCTGTCGCAGTCTGCGGGCCGGCGGGGACGAGGCCGTGGTCCTGGCCCTGGGGGACGGCTTCGCCGAGGACGGTGGGGGAGGGCCGGCGGAGTCCCTGCCGCGCCGGGTGGAGGGCGTGCCGGTCAAGCTCTTCCCCGCCCGCCACGTCCTGCCGCGTTTCGAGGTCAGCGGCATCACCTCGCCCGCGCTGCTCGCCAACGCCCCGGCGTACCTGCGGTCCGCCGACATCGTGCACGTCCACCTGATGCGCGACCTCGTCACCCTGCCGGTGGCCCTGCTCGCCCTCGCGCTGCGTCGCCCGCTGGTCCTGCAGACCCACGGCATGGTCGACCCCACCGACAAGCCGCCCGCCCGACTGGTGGACGTGCTGGGAACCCGCCGGGTGCTGCGGGAGGCCGACGCGCTGCTGTACCTGACGGAGGGGGAGCGCCGCGCCACCGCCGAGGTGGTCGCCCCCGCCCCACTCGCCCCCGCCCACCGACTGGTCAACGGGGTGCCCGAGCGGCCGGAGCCGCGCGCCGGCGAGCCCGGCCGTCCACCGACGATCCTGTTCGCCGCCCGGGTGCAACGGGTCAAGCGACCGCGCGACTTCGTCACCGCCATACCGACCGTGCTGGAGAAGGTGCCCGACGCCCGTTTCCTGATGGCCGGCCCCGACACCGGTCCCCTCGCCGACGAGATGCTCGCCCTCGCGGACCGCCTCGGCGTGGCCGACTCCCTGGAGTACCTCGGCGCCCTGGACCACGACGAGCTGCTGAGCCGGATGCAGGAGGCGGACGTGTACGTGCTGCCCTCCACCTTCGAGCCGTTCGCCGTCTCCATCCTGGAGGCGATGTCGGTGGGGCTGCCGGTGGTGGTGACCCGTACCGGCGGTCTCTCCCCGGACGTGGCGGCCTCCGGCGCGGGACGGGTGGTGGACAGCGACCCGGCCGAGGACGCCGACAACGGCGGGGCGGTCGGCCGGGCGATCCTGGAGCTGCTGGAGCCGGAGGCCCACGCGGAGGCATCCGCCGCCGGGCCCGCGCTGATCGCCGAACGGTTCACCGATGGCATCGTCGCCGACACCCTGCGCGGCGTGTACCGGGAGGTGCTGGCCCGCAGGGCCGCCGGCTGAGGGCCGGCCGGCCGAGGGTCGGTGGGATCGGTGGCCGGGTGGGAGAACGGTTCGGTCCGACGATCGGGCCTCCCCGGCGTCGGGTGGGGGTTGTCCCCGGCGCCCCGGCGCCCCGGTGCCCCGGTGCCCCGGCACCGACCGACCGCCGACCGGAAGCCGGGCGCGTCGGCGGTTCGGTCCCGTCCCCCACCTCGTCGACCCGGCGCGGACCATCGGGCCCCGGTCCGGCCGACCGGCAGGCCCCCGGCCGGATCCGCCGGGCCGGGGATCCGACCCGGACCGCCCGTCCCCCGTCGGGCCGTCGGGGGACGGGCGGGGCCCGTCGCGGCGGGACCGCCGTGCGCGGACATCCGGTGGCCGCGCCGGCCGCGCGCCGGACGAGTGCTGTCAGGCGGGTCGGCGCGGGAGTGCCCCCGACGCCGGACGTTCGCCGGCCGCCTCCCGCTCCAGGCGGTCCATCTCCCGGGCCCGCACCCCGATCTGCCAGCGGTACAGGCTCAGGCCCAGGGCGTAGTCGAAGCCGGCCCGCCCGTCCAGGAACCCCCGCTTGAGCACGTAGCCGTAGGCGAAGGAGACCAGCGGCTTGAACGGGGCGCGGTGGAACAGTTGTCCCGCCCGGGTCTTGGCGGTGCGGATCTGCTCGCGCACCTCCGGTCGGCACTCCAGCCACGCCTCCCACTCCGCGTACCGGTTGTGCCGGTCGAACCAGGTGCCCACCGGGTCCAGGTCGTTGTGTTCGAGGGTCCCCGACAGACGGTGCACCGGGTCGGCGAGCGGCTGGTAGTGACCCTCCTGCTCACCCATGCCCGGCGCCCCCAGGTCGTCCGGCTCGGGGAATCGGGTCCGGGTCCGGTCCACCAGCGCCCGCTTGACGATGGTGTAGCCGTGCCGCAACCGGCGCCCGGCGAACCAGTAGCCCAGCGGGATGTCGAAGGCCGCCGGACGCACCGGCCTGCCGTCCAGGAAGACGTGCCGCAGTTCGGCCAGCAGTTCCGGGCTCGGCGCCTCGTCACCGTCGACGAACAGCACCCAGTCGATGTCCGGCCGGACGTGGTCCAGGCACCACTGTTTCTTCTTGGGGTACTTCCCGTCCCAGGTGTAGGGGACCACCTCGGCGCCCTCCGCCTCGGCCAGTGCCCGGGTGGCGTCCGTGCTGTCGGAGTCCACCACGACCACCGCCTCGAAGTGGTCGATGACCGAGCGCACCGTCCCGGCGATGTTGCGCTCCTCGTTCTTGGTGGGGATCGCCACCACGATCGGCAGCCTCGTCATGACGCGCTCACTCCCTGCTCGCTCGCGGGGCTCTGCCCCGTGGTCGTGGCCGGTCGCCGCGGGCCCGTGGTCGGGTCCGCGGCGACCGGGTGGTTCATCGGTCCCGTCGGCTCAGCGGCGGGACCGGTCCAGCAGGTCCCGGTGTTCGGGACACAGGGTGGGGACGGCCTCCTCGGCGTTGGCGATCTCGCCGTCGCGCAGCGCCTCCACGGCGCCGTCCGGGTCGTGCCGGGAGAGGTAGCCCAGTCGTTGGCACGCCTCCAGACCGGCCTGGAGGATCGGCGCCGGGTCGGCGCCCCGGGGGACACGCCCGTCGAGGTACTCCCGCTCCTCGGTGGAGAAGGCGCGGTCCTCCACGGCCGGTGCCTGGTCGGGGGCGGGTTCGCCGATCCGGCCCATCGACGGGGCGTCCTCCGCCCCGTCGTCCGGCCCGCCGTCGGGGCCCTTCCGGTCGTCGTCCTTCCCGGTCTCCTCGTCCTTTCCCTCGCCGCCCGGGCCGTTCTCGTCGCCCTCGTGGCCGGTGTCGTCGTCGGTACCCCCCGTGGCCTCGGGGTCGGTGTCACCGGCGTCCGTGTCCTCGGGACCGTCGCCGGTGGTCGGGGTCGCCCCGGCCGCCGTCTCCGTCCCCGAGGCCACGGCGGCCCCGGCGTCGTCGCCGGGGCCCCCGCACGCGGCGAGCGCCGTGACGGCCACCAGGGCGGCCGTCACGACACCCGCGCGGAAACCGTGCCCGCGCATCTCAGGGGGCCCCGAAGGTGAGGAGCAGCCGCGGCTGGTTGGCGGCCGAGGCCTGGCGGGACCAGAACCAGAGGCTGGAGGGTCCCTCGCCCACCATCGCGAGGTCGAGTTCCCCGCCGAGCGCCGCGTTCACCGCCCCGGTGTCCAGCGGGACGCCGTGCACCGCGCCGGGCGAGTTCGCCCCGGTGAGGGTGCCCAACACCTCGGTGCCGAGGTCGGGCCTGGTGTTCCAGTTGGTGTCGGCCTCACTCCAGTAGCCGGTCACCGGCAGCACCACCTGACTGTCCTCGGACCCCGCGTGACCGTCGTTGGTCAGCCGGATCCGCAGCGTGGCCGCCTTGAGGACGGTGCCCGGCGGGGCGGTGGGAACGTCGAAGCGCAGGTAGCTCTCGTAGGCGGGCGAGCTGCGGACCGCGAGTTGCTGGTGGGTGCCGTGCACGGTGTTGGGTGCCGCCTGGTTCACGTAGGTGTCGGCGGTCGGCACCGCCTCCACCACCGTGTCGGAGGGCACCGAGGCGGCCTGGAAGTGGGCGTTCACCCGGGCGGCGGAGAGGGTGGAGTGGTAGACCGCGATCTCGTCCAACTGCCCCTGGAAGTAGTCGGTGGACGGCCGGTTGGACCAACCGGCCAGCGAGTCGCCGCCGGCCCGCCAGAACCCGGGGGTGGAGCCGTAGTTCTGGGCGGTGGTGTAGAGCGTGCTGACCGCCTGCTGCTGTCCGTTGACGTACAACCGCATGCCGTTGGTGCCCAGGGTCGCCACCACGTGGTGCCACTGCCCGTTGTTGTAGGCGGCGTTGGTGGTGATGGTGCGGGTGCCGCCGCTGTTCACGCCGAAGACCAGGCGGCCGTCGTTGCGCATGTAGACGTGGCGGTCGCGCATGCTGCTGTTCTCCAGGATGCGGTTGCCGAAGCCGATCAGCTTGCCGCCCTGCGTGGTGGTGGTGCGGAACCACGTCTCCACCGAGAAGGTGTTGGTGGAGGCGAAGGGGGTGTCGCCGTAGGTGTAGGTGGAGGTGCCGTTGTGGCCGATCGAGGCGGCGGAGGGGCCGTTGACGGCCGGCGGGAGCGCCCCGCGCTGCGGGCCGCCCCGGTGCACGCCGGAGTTGTCGTTCCCCGAGGCGTCGGAGGCGAAGTTGCCGGCCGTCCCGTCACTGCGCCAGTACAGCACCGGGTTGTCGGCCAGCACGGCCTGGACGTAGGGCTGGACGGACGAGGCGGCGGTGGCGGAGACGGTGGGGGACAGGGCGCTGGTGTTGCCCGCCGCGTCGGTGGCGGTGATCCGGTAGCCGTAGGTCACGCCCTCGGTGACCGAGGTGTCGGTGAAGGAAAGTTGGGGTCGGCGCCAGGGCACCGAGGAGCCCTGCACGGTGTGGACGGGCACGACGGAGTTGTTGCGGTACACCCGGTAGGTGAGCAGGCTGTCGTCGAGGTCCAGGCTCGAGCGCCAGGTCACCTCGATCTCGCCGGGCACGTGACTGAAGGCGTGGGCCTCGGGCGTCACGGGGTTGCCGGTGTCCGGTTCGCTCGCGAAACGGGTCAGTCCCCACTGCGGGGAGCCGTTGACGGTGGTGAACTCGCCGCCGACCCACATGTAGTCCACCCCGGTGGCGGGATGATCCTCGGAGACGGTGATGGTGCGCGGGCCGATCCGCTCGCCCAGACCGTCGTTGGTGTCGGGGAACCAGCCGAGCAGGGACGGGTCGTGCACCGACTGCGCGAAGAGGTGGAAGCGCGGCTGGTTGGGGAAGGACCCCATCGAGGCGCAGTCGTGGGCGTGGTGACCGCTGTAGAGCACGTCGCGGTACACGTGGACGGCCTGGGTGGCGCCCAGGCAGGTGTCCCGCCACCGTTGGTCGTGGGTGTCCGGTTCGATGGCGATCCGGCCGTCGAAGACACCGCCGCCGGTGCCCTCGTTGCCGGTGTAGATGCCGGTCGCGTCGGCGTGCAGGTCCTTGACGACCGAGCGGGTCTCGATGAAGCCCAGGGGGTAGGCCCGGGTCATCGAGGCGTCGACCGCGTCCACGATGGCCAGGGCGTGCGAGTTGCTCCCGTTGATGGTGAAGAAGTCGCCGCCGAGCACGACGTTCTCCCCGTCGTGGGTCAGGGCCAGGGCGCGGCCGGGTTCGTCGCCGTCGGCCACCCAGCCGGGCACCAGGGCACCGGTGGGGTCCACGGCGCCGAAGTGGCGGCGCTGCTCTCCGTTGAGCTGGACGAAGTCACCGGCCAGGTAGACCCGGTCGTCCGTGGCCACGAGCGCGTGCACGGTGTTGCTCGCCCCGGCGGAGAAGGGTTTGGGGGTGCAGGTGGGGAGGTCGATGGCGGTGACCGAGGAGGCGCCGGTCCCGTTGACGGCGCCGAAGCGCCCGCCGACGTACAGCGTCTCCCCGTCGGGGGAGACGGCCAGCGCCCGGACCGTCTCGATGCCCGAGCCGACGGTGAACTCCGGCGCGCAGTCCTCGATCGGCGCGCCGGTGGCGGCGTCGAGGGCCACGAAGTTGCGCACGGCCCGCTCCTGTGTGCCGGGGGCGGCCCCCGGCGGGCGGATGGTGGTGAAGGAACCACCGGCGAAGATCACGCCGTCGGATTCGGCCAACGCCCAGACGATGCCGTTGGTCTGCCAGGTGGGCAGGGTGTCGGCGGTCATGGCGACCGGCGGGGTCAGGGCCTCGGCGGGTGGGGAGACCGCGGTCTCCGCCCCCGCCAGGGCCCCGAGGGTCAGGGTCAGGACGGCCGAGGCCGTCACCGCCCGTCTCGTCGTACTGCCGCGGCTCGGTTTCATGGTGCCCCCACTTAGTGCTGCGGGTCCCGGGAAGGTCGGGACCCGTGGTCGGGATCCGGCGGGTGGTCCGGATCCGATCACGCCTGCTCGCATATTGGTCGAAAAGCGGTCGCATGCGATGTGTGATCAGTCAATTCCGACTGACACTTGGTCAGTCGATCAGCGGAACCCTAGAGCCGACCACGGAGTCGTGTCCGGGGTTCGGGAAAGGTTCCGAAGAGGTCGGCAAGGTCCGGGAGGTCCGGAAGGCCCGTGGGTGCGGGATTCTCCGGTGGGCCCGGTGGCTTCCGTGCCCCGGACGGGGCGGTCCCGCCGCGCCCGGTGGGGCGGGCGGGGGTCGGGACCGGAGTGGTCGGCGGGTGGCACCGACCCCGGGATGCCCGGGGCCGGTGGAGGGGACGGTCGGGGTCCGTCGGCGTTCCGCCGGGGACCGGGTCGGCGATCGGGAGCGGTGATCGGGAGCGGGAGCGGGGGCGGAGGCGGAGGCGAGTCAGCGGTCCACGCGTACCCGGGCCCCCGACAACTCGGCGTTCAACAGGTCGATGTCGGCCCGCACCATCAGTTCGGCCAGTCGTGGCCACCGCACCCCGGGCTCCCACCCCAGCCGGTCACGGGCCTTGGTCGCGTCCCCGATCAGGGCGTCCACCTCACTGGGACGCTCGTACTTGGGGTCGTAGCGCACGTACGCGCTCCACTCCAGGTCCGCCGCCGCGAAGGCCACCTCCAGGAACTGTCGGACGCTCGCCGCGTCCCCGGTGGCCACCACGTAGTCGTCCGGCTCGTCCTGCTGGAGCATCCGCCACATCGCCTCGACGTACTCCGGTGCGTACCCCCAGTCCCGCACCGCGTCGAGGTTGCCCATGTAGAGCCGGTCCTGCAGACCCGCCCGGATCCGGGCCACCGCACGGGTGATCTTGCGGGTCACGAAGGTCTCCCCGCGGCGGGGCGACTCGTGGTTGAACAGGATGCCGTTGGAGGCGTGCATCCCGTACGCCTCGCGGTAGTTCACCGTCGCCCAGTAGCCGTATACCTTGGCGCAGCCGTAGGGGCTGCGCGGGTGGAACGGGGTGTGCTCGTTCTGCGGCGGGGGCGTGGAGCCGAACATCTCGGAGGAGGACGCCTGGTAGATCCGTGTCTCGATCCCGGAGGCCCGGATCGCCTCCAGCAACCGGATGCTGCCCAGGCCGGTGACGTCCCCGGTGTACAACGGTGCGTCGAAGGAGACCCGCACGTGCGACTGTGCCCCCAGGTTGTACACCTCGTCGGGCCGCAGTTCCCGCAACAGGTTGACCAGGGCCACACCGTCGGAGAGGTCGGCGTGGTGCAGGACCAGGCTGCGCTCGGGGTCCTGCGGGCCCTGGTAGATGTGGTCGATGCGCTCGGTGTTGAAGGAGGACGAGCGCCGGATCAGGCCGTGAACCCGGTACCCCTTCTCCAGCAACAGCTCGGCCAGATAGGAACCGTCCTGGCCGGTGACACCGGTGATCAGCGCGGTCTTCGTCATGGGGTCATTCCCTCGGTCGGTGGTGGCGGGGCCGATGGGCGCGGCCCGGAGCGGGGTGGTGCGGCGTGACGCGATGGCGCGCGAAGCGGGGTGGCGCGGCGCGGGCACGACATCGCGTCATACATCCGTCGTGTGCGTCGATTTCCGGCGATCGCCGTCGGGACGGGTCGGAACGCCGGCACAATCCCCTGCCATGACTGCTGCCGACGGCCTGCTGCCGTCCACCGCCCGCATATTCGTCGCCGGGCACCGGGGCCTGGTGGGTTCCGCCGTGACCCGGCGTCTGGAGGCCGAGGGCCACGAGGTGATCACCCGCACCCGCGAGGAGGTCGACCTGCGGGACGCGGAGGCGACGGCCGACCTGCTGCGCGAGACCCGCCCCGACGCCGTGGTGCTGGCCGCCGCCCGGGTCGGCGGGATCATGGCCAACCACCGGTACCCGGTGCCGTTCCTGGAGGACAACCTCCGCATCCAACTGAGCGTGATCGGTGGCGCGCACGCCGCCGACGTGGACCGGCTGCTGTTCCTGGGTTCCTCGTGCATCTATCCCAAGCACGCGCCCCAGCCGATCCGGGAGGACTCGCTGCTCACCGGGCCGCTGGAGCCGACCAACGAGCCGTACGCCCTCGCCAAGATCGCCGGGATCTGCCAGGTGCGCTCCTACCGTCGGCAGTACGGCCGCCGCTACATCGCGGCCATGCCGACCAACCTCTACGGCCCCGGCGACAACTTCGACCCGGAGACCTCGCACGTCCTGCCCGCGCTGATCCGACGCTTCCACGAGGCCCGACGGGCGGGAGCCCCGGAGGTGGTGCTGTGGGGCAGCGGCACACCCCGGCGCGAATTCCTGCACAGCGACGACCTCGCGGCGGCCTGCCTGCTCCTGCTGCGTTCCTACGACGAGTCCGAGCCGATCAACGTGGGCTGCGGCGCCGACCTGACCATCGCCGAACTGGCGGCGACCATCGCCTCGGTCACCGGCTTCACCGGCCGGATCGCCTGGGACACCACCCGGCCCGACGGCACCCCCCGCAAACTGCTGGACGTCTCCCGCCTGGACAAGCTGGGCTTCGCCCCGGCGATCCCCCTGGAGGAGGGGATCCGGGACACCTATCACCGGTGGTTGCACGAGAACTCCTGAGAAGCGCCGGGAACGCCCCGGTCGGGCGGTCGGGCCGGTCGGACGGCGACGGGTCGTCCGACCGGCCCCGCACGGCATCGGACGGGGGAGAAGAACAGGGGAACGGGGGATCGGGGAGGGGCGGGAACCGGCGGGCGGGCGGCTCGGTGCCCGGTCCCCGACTCCCCGCCCGCTAGTAGGCCCCCCGGCCCCCCGCCACCGCCCGGGCGGTACGGGCCAGCACGTCCAGGTCCCCGGTCAGCGACCAGTTGTCGGTGTAGGACAGATCCAGGGCCAGGCTCTCCTCCCAGGAGAGCTCCGAACGTCCCTCCACCTGCCACGGGCCGGTCAGGCCGGGGCGCACGTCCAGTCGGCGGTGCTCCACCGGGCCGTAACGGGCGACCTCCTCGGGCAGGGGAGGACGCGGCCCGACCAGCGACATCTCGCCGCGCAGCACGTTCCACAGTTGCGGCAGTTCGTCCAGGGAGCTGCGGCGCAGCAGTCGACCGACCCGGGTCACCCGGGGGTCGCGCCGCATCTTGAACAGCGGGCCGCTCTGCTCGTTGACCTCCTCCAGGGTGCCGCGCAGACGGTCGGCGTCCGGCACCATGCTGCGGAACTTCCACATCACGAAGGGCACGCCCCGCCGGCCGATCCGAAGCTGGCGGAAGAGCACCGGGCCGCGCGAGTCCAGCCGCACGAGCAGGGCGATCACCGCGAACAGCGGAGCCAGCAGGACCAGGCCCAGGGCCGCGCCGACCCGGTCCACCAGGTGCTTGACCAGCAGTTGGGGGCCGCCGCGGGTGGGTGCGACGACTTGGATCAGCTGCAACCCGGCGGCGGTGGAGACCCGTACCCGTCGCGGCGGGACATCGCCCAACCCGGAGGAGATCATCAGGGGCAGTCCGGCGTCCTGCACCTGCCAGGAGAGCCGACGCAGACGGTCACCGGTCAACCGGCTGCCGGGGACCACGAGGACCAGATCGGCGCCACAGCGCCGGGCGGCGCCCGTCACGACCCCGTCGTCCGGGTCACCCTCCGGGGCGGAGGGACGTTCGGGCACCGGCCCGGAGGTCAGGCGCCCGGTCACCGGGACCCCGTCCGCCGGTTCGCCGGCTCCCACCGGCACCGTCCCGACCACCACGTAGGGGTGATCGGTGCGGGCCGCGAGCCGGGCGGTGACGCCGGCGACCGGATCCGCCTCGCCCACCACCAACACCCGGCGAACCGCCTCCGCCGCCCGGCGGCGGGCGGCGAGCCGGTGGTGGATCAGGGCGCCGGTGAGGGCGGACAGCAGCAGCGCGGGCAGCAGCGCGGCCAGCGCCGCCCCGATCGCCGAGTTCTCCCCGGTCAACACCCGCAGCAGTGCCAGCACACCCACCAGCAGCGCCCAGTCGTGCGCGGCGGCCAGCAGCCCGCGGGACTCGCCGATCACCCGCCGGACGTAGCGCAGATGACCGGCGCGGATCACCAGCCAGGCGGAACAGGCGACCACCGCCGAGAGCACGGGGCGTCCCTGATCGGTCAGGTGGTACACACCGGCGACCGGAACGAGTACGCCCAGGGCGTCGCTCGCCACCGCGAGGGGGGCGTAGCCGCGTCCCTTGGCGCCGGCGCCGTCGGGCGGTCCCGGTATCGGCGGACGGCCGATGCCGGGATCCCCGTGCCGCACCGCGCGTGCGGCACGGGTGGCGCGGGTCGTGCGAGTGGTGCCGGACATACCGACGTGCTGCATGAAACCCCCCGGAAACCGTCAGGAACCCCTGTCGTCTCCCCGCACGAACCGACATCTCCCCATGCCGCTCCGCGGGTACTCGAATGATGAGAGTAGGGGATCCAACTTGTGTTCGGCTGCGGTTTGTTGAAACTTTCCCGAGGGGTCGGGCGGGGTTGGCCACTTTCATTCCGCAACCATCGGAACCGCTCCCTCCGCTCCCTTTCGGCGCCGGTCGGGGAACATCCAGGTCACCGGGGGAGGTCGGGGGACGAGGGCCGGACGGGTGTGACGGGAGAGAGTCCCGGGACATGGCCGGTACCGACCCCCGGCCCGGCGGAAGTGACCCGGATCACGTCACCGATGGGTGGTCCGGAAGGCGGTATTCCAAAAATCGACTCCCTTTCGGGCCAACCGGATCGATATCCGGTCGGTGCGTACGGAGCCCGCCGGGACATCCCCCTTCCCGGCCTTTCCCGGCCCCTTACCCCGGCCGGCGCCCGGAACGGACCGGGACGATGAGCGGCACGTCGGTGTCCGGATGGCGCAGCACGTCCACCGGATGCCGGTAGACCCGACCGATCAGCTCCTCCGTCAACACCTCCGCCGGCGGCCCGTCGGCGGCGATCCGCCCGTCGTGCAGGACCACCACCCGATCCGCGTACGCGGCCGCCAGCGCCAGGTCGTGCAGGACCACCACCACCGCCTCCCCGGCCGCCGCCCGTTGCCGGCACAGCCGCAGCACCAACTCCTGGTGGCGCAGGTCGAGCGCGGCGGTCGGCTCGTCCAGCAGCATCAGCGGGGCGCGTTGCGCCAGCACCCGGGCCAGGGCCACCCTGGCCCGCTCGCCGCCGGACAGTTCCGCGAAGGACCGCCCGGCGAACGCGGACACCTCCGCGGCGGCCATGGCCGCCGCGACCACCGCGTCGTCCCGCTCCTCGGCCGGTGTCCCCGCCCGGGGGGCGCGGCCCATCCGCACCACCTCGACGACCGGGAACGGGAAGGAGAGCGCCGCCGCCTGGGGCAGCACCGAGCGGCGCAGCGCCAACTCCCGGGGGCGCCATCCGGTCACGGGGCGACCGTCCAGGAGCACCTCCCCGGCGTCGGGGAGGGTGTCGGCGGCCAGTACGGACAGCAGCGTCGACTTGCCCGCGCCGTTGGGGCCGATGAGGACCAGCACCTCGCCGGCGACGACCCGCAGCGAGGCGTCGACCAGCACCGGCCGGCCGCCGCGACGCATCCCCACCGACCGGGCCTCGGCGAGGACATCGCCGGGTGAGGGCCGGGCCGGCGGCTCGACGGCGGCCGGAAACAGCGCGTCGCGCACCGCCCCCCGGCGACGTTCCCACCACCCGTCGCGTCCCCCCGCGCGGAGAAGCGACCGGATCCCCGCGGCACTCACGCCCATCCCCCCTGTCGACGTCGGGTCCGGCGCAGCAGCCAGAAGAAGAACGGGCTGCCGATCAGCGCCGTCAGCACCCCCAACGGCATCTCCGCCGGGGCGGCGATCGTGCGCGCCGCCAGGTCGGCGGCGAGCAGTACCAGGGCCCCGGCCAGGGCGCTGCCGGGGATCAGGAAGCGGTGGCCCGGTCCGGCGACCATTCGCAGCAGGTGCGGCACCACCAGTCCGACGAAGGTGATGATGCCCGCGACGGCGACCGCCGCCGCCGTCAACAGCGCCACCACCACGATCAGCGCGATCCGCATCCGCTCCACGTCCACTCCCAGGTGGCGGGCCGGCCGCTCGCCGAGCGAGAGCAGGTCCAGCCGGCGGGCGTACACGGGGGCGACCAGCAGGCCGAGGGCGGCGCACGGCAGGACCGCGAGCACCTTGGGCCAGGTGGCCTGCGCCAACGAACCCAGCTGCCAGAAGGTGATCTCGGAGATCTGCGCGTTGTCGGCGAAGAAGATGCTCAGGCCGATCAGGGCACCGGCGAAGGCGTTCACCGCGATCCCGGTGAGGATCAGGGTCACCACCTCGGTGCGTCCGCCCGAACGGGAGAGCGCGTACACCACCAGCACCGTCGCCAGTCCGGCGACGAACGCCCCCGCGGTGACCGTCCAACTCCCCAGCACGGTCAGCCCGAAGGCGATCGAGGCCACCGCCCCCACGGCGGCCCCGGAGGAGATGCCGATCACGCCCGGCTCCGCCAGCGGGTTGCCGAACACGCCCTGCATCAGGGCGCCGGCGCAGCCCAGGGAGGCGCCGACCAGCAGCGCCAGCACGATCCGGGGCAACCGGATGTTCCACAGGACGCTCTCGGGCACCCGATCCAGGGGCGCGCCGCCGACACCGAGGTGGTGCGCGGTGGAGGAGAGGACGTCGCCGACCGGTATGTGGTAGGCGCCGATGCCGGCGGAGAGCAGCGAGAGCAGCAGCACCCCGGCGGTCAGGCCCGAGGTCAGCAGCGCGGTGGTGCCGTACGGACGCCGCCCCCGGACGGGGCGGGCCGGGGCCCTCGGCCCGGTCGGGCCGAGGGCCTTCGCCGGAGGCGGGGTTCCCGCGTCGGGGTGGTCCGCCGCCGCCAGGGCGTCGATCCCGGGATCGGTGCCCGGATCGGTGCCCGGTGTGGACCCCGGGGCCTCGTGCGGGGCGGGGTCCGGTACGGGGCGGTCGGTCGGGGGGCCGGCGGTGCCGACGACCCCCCGGGCCGTCGTCACGCCCCCTCCTTCGCGGCGCCGTGGATCTGCTCGGCCAGGCTCGCCAACACCTCGTCGGTGCGCGGCCCGTAGTTCAACAGCACGCCGTCGTCGATGTTCGCCACCCGACGGTTCATCCCGGCGGGCGTCTCGGCGATGCCGGGGATCTCCAACAGTCCGTCCACGCCGCCCACCGAGGTCAGTCCCTTGGTCATCACCAGGATCACATCGGGGGCGGCGGCGGCCAGGGCCTCGCTGGTGATGGGGGTGAAGTCCTTCTCCAGTCCCGCCTCGGCGCCCGCGTCCACGGCGCCGGCGGCCTCGATCAGGGAGCCGGCCCCGGACTCCGCGCCGCCGATGAGGTACACCGAGGCGGAGCCGCGCAGGTAGAGGAAGGCCACCCGGGGACGCTCGGCCTCCGGGACATCGGGCAATTCCGCGCGCACCGCCCCGATCCGTTCGGTGGTGCGCCCGACCAGTGCGTCACCCGCCTCCGGGACACCCAGGGCCCCGGCCACCGCCTCGATCCGTTCGGTCACGTCGGCGAGTTCGTCGGCGGTCTCGAAGACCAGCAGCGGGACACCGGCCGCGCGGATGCGGTCGATCGCCTCCTCGGGACCGGTGGTGTCCTCCACCAGCACCACGTCGGGGTGCAGGGACAACACGCTCTCGGTGGAGACCTCGTGGCCCCGGGTCACCAGGGGGAGGTCGGCGGCCTGTTCGAAGGTGGCCGAGACGTCCCGGGCCACCACGCGGTCGCCCAGGCCCAGGGTCCACACGATCTCGGCCAGCGAACCGCTGAGCGGCACGATCCGGTCGGCGGCGGTGACGGTGACCTCGGCGCCGTCGGCGGAGGTCACCGTCACCGGCAACTCCGGCGCGGGGGTGGGACCCTCCAGCGGCTCGACCCGGTCGGGAGCCGATTCGACGGCGGCCGGGGTCGTCCCCGCGTCACCGTTCCCGATGTCGGCGGACCCCGGGGCACATCCCACCAACAGGCTCGCGCCGAGCAGAACGGCGATCAGGGCACCGGATTTCGCTCGCAGTCCTGGCCGTGTCCACACCTGGGATTCCGCCTTCCGTACCGGGTTCCGCACAACAGCACTCATGGCTTAGGTTAGCCTAACCTTGGTCGGCCGGATTCGGTCGGCCCGGTTCCCCGGAGGTATGTCCCGTGCTGCCCAGATCCGCCCGTTCCGTGGTGACTTCCGTCGCCGCACTGCCCGCGGCGGTCCTCGCGCTCCTGATGGTGGCGATCGCCCTTCCGTTGGCGCTCGTCCCCGCCTCCCCCGCCCACGCGGCCGAACGCACCCTCTCCGGTGGGCGACTCGACTGGGGCATCCGCTCCTCCTTCCTCACCTACATCACCGGCCCCGTGGCGCAGGGGAGTTGGATCCTGTCGGGTGGGGCCGGGACGATCGGTTCCGGACAATTCCGTTTCCACTCGGCGCAGGGCACCTACGACCCCGACACCGGAGCGGTCCGGGCGCACTACGCGGGTGGTGTCCACTTCGTCGGCCATCGCGAGGAGAGCGGCGCGTACCAACTGGAACTGACGATCAGCAACCCCTCGGTCTCACTGTCCGGCGGTTCCGGCACCCTCTACGCCGACGTGCGCAGCCGGGACCGCGACAGCGGACAGGTCACGCAGAGCAGCCGGGTCGCGCTCGCCTCCCTCGCCCTCGGCGGGGTGGACCTGCGCGGTGGCTCGCAGATCGTCCTCACCAACGTCCCGGCCACGCTCACGGCCGAGGGAGCCAGGGCCTTCGCCGGCTACTACGCCGCCGGTGACCCACTCGACCCGGTCAGCCTCACCGCCGACAGCCTTGCCCCCGCCGCCCCCGAGCCCGCCCCTCCGGTGGCCGAACCGGAGCCGGAGGACGCCCGCGAGGAGAAGGGCGACGATCGCGACGAGGACGCCTCGGAGGAGGACGGAGAGGACGCCGGCGGGGCCGAACTCCACGACGCGATCGTGGACTGGGGTGTGCGGCGCACCTTCCGGGAGTTCGTCACCGGCCCCATCGCCGACGGCACCTGGAACCTGGAGGACGGCGCCCTCGACGGCGGCGCGCTCTTCCGCTTCCCCGACGGCCGGGGAGAACTCGACGCCGAGGCGGGCACCGCCCGCGCGGAGTTCACCGGAGCCCTGCACTTCACCGGTACCGGGCTGGACCTGCGGCTGGAAGAGGTCGCCGTCGAGATCGCCGACGGCACCGGAACCCTGATCGCGGACGTGGTCACCGACGGCGGGGAAGCGCGAACCCTGCCCGTCGTCACCTTCGAGGTCCCCGAACTCGTCGTCGAGGACGATCTGGCGCTGTTCTCCGAGGTTCCCACCGTCCTCACCGAGGAGGGGGCGGAGGTCTTCGGCGGCCTCTACGCGCCGGAGACGGAGATGGATCCGATCACGGTCGCCCTCGCCCTCACCGAGGAGGCCGAACTTCCCGCCCTCCCGGACCTCGGTGCCGAGCCGGCCGCCGGGAAACCGGTCGCCGAACCGGAGCCGACCCCCGCCCCGGAGCCCGAACCCGCCGCGAGCGACACGGACTCCGGCCTCCCCACCATCCCCCTCCTCGTCGGGGCGGCGCTCCTGCTGTCGCTTCCCGCGGCCGGGATCCCGCTGTGGCGCCGTCGGCGCCGCGCCGCGGACCCCACCGGCGCCGCGAACGACGGGGACCCCACCGGGTCCGACCCCGTCGGGACCGGCGGGACGGACGGGGCCGGTGCCGCCGCCGCCGGCGACGACACCGAAGCCCTCGACGCCCCTCCGGCCGACCGTGAGGACCCGGGAAGCCCGGCCGGTGAACCCGTGCCGGACACCCCCGCCCGGTGACCCCGGACGGAACCCCACCCCCACACTCCGACCGACCCACCCCGGTACCCAAGGAGAACACCCGACCATGACCGCCCACCCGGTCCGCACCGTCCGCCGGGGCGCGCTGCTCCTGGCCGCCGCCACCGCGACCGTCCTCTCGGCGACCGCCCTCACCGTTCCCGTTGCCGTCGCCGACGACGGCAACGGCAGGCCCGCCTTCATCGGGCTGGAGAACGGCACCCTCGACTGGGGGATCAAGCAGTCCTTCCGCAACTACATCGGGCTGCCCTTCGTCGGCGGCTCGATCACGGTCGCGGGCGGGGCCGAGCGCAACGCCGACGGCACCTTCCGCTTCGTGGACGGCGCCGGCACCTACGACATGGGCACCCACGGGGTGAACACCGCCTTCGACGGCAGCGTGCACTTCACCGGCCACCACGGTGACCTGGACCTGGAGTTCTCCGACCTCCGGTTCGTCTCCGACCGCGTCGGCGGCAGCGTTCTCGCCGATGTCACCGCCAACGGCGAGACCTCGCAGGACGTGCCGATCGCCGAGCTGGACATGAGCACCGCCAACCGGGGATCGCAGGCCGGAGCGATGGTCTTCGCGGACATCGCGGCCACTCTGACCGAGGAGGGCGCCGCCGTCTTCGCGTACAACGGCAACCCCTTCTACGCCGTCGGTGACGCGCTCGACCCGGTCACGCTGACCGTCTCCACCGCCTCCCCCGGCGGCGGCAACGGTGGTTCGGGCAACGGTGGTTCGGGCAACGGTGGTTCGGGTGACAACGGTGGCTCGGACGGGTCCGGGGACACGGGCAACGGCGGCTCGGACGGCTCGGGCGACACCGGCGACACGGGCGACACGGGCGACACGGGCGACACGGGTAACGGTGGCTCGGACGGGTCCGGGGACACGGGCAACGGCGGCTCCAACGGCTCGGGCGACACCGGCAACGGCAACGGCTCCGGGGGGTCGAGCGACGGGAACTCCAACGGGAACGGTTCCGAGGGGTCCAACGGCGACGGCTCCGCCAACGCCGGCGGTGACACCGACGGCTCCGGCGGTGGTGACGAGGTTCCCTCCGGCACCATCGAGGACGGTGTCCTGGACTGGGGCGTCAAGCAGTCCTTCCGCTCGTACGTCAAGGGCCCGATAGCCTCCGGCCGGGTCCACCTGGCCGACGGCGCCACCGAGAACCCCGACGGTGGTTACCGATTCCCCGACGGTGGCGGTGACCTCGACGCCGAGGAGGAGACCGTCTCCGCCGGCTTCCGGGGCACCGTGTCCTTCCTGGGCCATGAGAAGGCCGACGGCGAGTACGAGCTGGAGCTGAAGTTCTCCTCCCTCGCGGTCGAACTCAACGGCACCTCCGGTGAGCTGATCGCCGACGTCTCCTCCAAGGACCGGGCGAGCGGCGAGGTCACCGAGAGCGCCGGCGTCACCGTGGCGAACCTGACCGTTCCCGCCTCCGCGCTCACCGTCGAGGACGACCTCGTGGTGCTGGAGAACCTCCCGGCCGTCCTGACGGCCGACGGCGCCGAGGCCTTCGGCGGCTTCTACTCGGCCGGCGACGACCTCGACCCGGTCAGCGTGGCCCTCGCCCTGGCCGATGACGTCGAGCTGCCCGGTCCCATCCCCGGCGCCTCCTCCGGGGGTACCGGGAACACCGGCGGCACCGGTGCCGTGGGCGGCGCCGGGACGGGTGGCGTCACCAGCGGTGCCGTGGGCGGCGCGCTCGGCGGCGGGGCCCTGGCCTCGACCGGTACCGACCTGCCGACCTCGGCGCTGATCGGTGGCGCGGTGACCCTCGCGGCCGGCGGCGCGGTGGCCCTGTGGGCCGTGCGTCGACGCTCCGTCGCAGCCTCCGGCGGCGGGGAGACCGGCGGTCTGGCGATCTGAGGGTCGCGGGGCCATGGGGCCCCGCGCGTGACCAGAGGGGCGGTGTCCGCCCGGCTCCGACAGGCCGGACGGACACCGCCCCTCGTCGTCCGCTCCTTCCGGCCGAGCGGATCGCCGGGCCTCCGGCCGCGAGGGTCATCGCACCGGCTCAGACCCCGGTCCACCGGTTCCGGACCCGGGCCTGCTTCCGTGGCCGATCGCGTCCGGCGGCGTCCTCCTCGGGCGACCGACACCACGACCGGCACCCGGGCAGCCGATCCCGGCGTCCCCGCCCGTCCCGCCGCCGCCCGGGAGGCACGACGTTTCAGCAGGTGGGGAGGGGGCGGTTCCCATGGGTGGGTCATTCTGGTGGGAACGCCGGCGTCCCCGCGTCCCCGTCGGCAGTCTCGTTGTCGAGCCGGCCGCCCCGGTCGGTTCGACCCGATGAAGGGGAACGCGAATGCGCAACATGACGAGGATGACGGTCGGAGCCGGTATGGCTCTGGCGATCGCCGCCGGTGGTCTGGCGACGGCCGGCTCGGCCGTGGCGGCGCCGCCGCCGAGTGCTCCGCCGGCCGTGAGCGCGGACTCCGTCGCCCCCCTCTCGGTGGTCAACCTCGGCCTGACCGTCGCGCAGGCCAAGAGGGTGCAGCTGTACCTGCGTGACCTGCACGGCTACACCGGCGCGATCGACGGACAGCTGGGTACCAACAGTTGGAAGGCGATGCAGCGCAGCCTCAGGCTCACCGGCTACACCGGGCCGATCGACGGGATCGTCGGTGGTGGCACGATTTCGGCACTCCAGCGTCTGCTGAGGGCGTACGGCTACGACGGCCCCATCGATGGCATCGCCGGTCCGGAGACCCGGGCCGCCTTCAGGACGTACGCGATCAGCCGCTGAGACCACCGGAGCCCCGCGCGGAGCCGGGAACGGTTCCATCGGCGGCCCCGAGCCCGCTCCCGACCCCGACGGAGTCGGATCAGGGGTACGGCGCCCCGCATCCGGCAGTGGACGGGTTCGGAGGTCGGGACGGTGCCCGCGTCTCTCCGCCCGAGTCCTCCCGTGACCAACGCCACCGGCCCCCGCGACAGGATGTCGCGGGGGCCGGCGGCACACGTTTCCGGAAGGGCGGCCGAGCCGGCCGGCTCCGTCCGGTTCAGTGGGCGAAGGCCGTGCCCAACTCCCGGAAGACGGCGGTGTTCAGGGAGAAGGCCCGCTTGCACTCCCCGACGATCCGCGACTTCTCGGCGTCGTCCGCCGGCACGGCGTCCAGGCTCGCCCGGTACTCCCGCTTGAAGGCGGCCGGGTTGCCGATGTCCTCGAAGACGTAGAACCGTACGCCGTCGCCCTTGCGGGCGAAGCCCCAGGTCTTCTCCGCGGTGCCCCGGATGATCTGACCGCCCGACAGGTCGCCGAGGTAGCGGGTGTAGTGGTGGGCGACGTAGCCGCCCGGCCACTGCCGGGCCACCTCGTCGATCCGTGCCGCGTACGCCTCGGTGGCCGGCAGCGGGCGGATCCCCTCGCGCCACTCCGTGCCGCCGTGCAGGTGGTCCAGGTCGCGGCCCAGGGCCTCCCGGCGGGACAGCTCCGGACGGAGGAAGGGACCGGCGACCGGGTCGGCCGCCAGCCGCTCCGTGTGCCGCTCCAGCGCCGCGTAGACGAACCACAATTGCTCGGTGTACCGGGTGTAGGCGTCCACGCCGAGCCGGCCTCCGAGCATGTCCCCCATGAAGGTGGAGTTCTCCGCCTCGGTGTGCTGCTCGTGCGAGGCCTCGCGGATCAGGGTGGAGAACGGGGTCGCGGCGGTCACAGCGGTCACGGGGGCCTCCGGAATGGGGCGGAGGGCGCGACGGGCACGCCCGGTGGAATCCCATCCTCGCTACTTAGGCTTACCTAAGTCAAGTTCCCGACGTCCTGTCGGGAAGAAGCGGGGCGGGGCGGTACGGGGGCGCCCGGCACGGGGCACGCCGACACGCCGGTCCGGCGCGCCGGATCAGGGGAGGGTCAGGATCTCCGCCCCGTCGTCGGTCACCACCAGGGTGTGCTCGAACTGCGCGGTCCGCTTCCGGTCCCGGGTCACCACCGTCCAGCCGTCCTCCCACATGTCCCACTCATGGGTGCCCAGGGTCAGCATCGGCTCGATGGTGAAGGTCATGCCGGGTCGCATCACGGTGTCGGCGCTCGGGTCGTCGTAGTGCGGGACGATCAACCCCGAGTGGAACGAGGTCGAGATGCCGTGGCCGGTGAAGTCCCGCACCACGCCGTAGCCGAAACGCTTGGCGTAGGACTCGATGACCCGGCCGATGATGTTGATCCGGCGCCCCGGGCGCACCGCCTTGATCGCCCGGTTCAGCGACTCGCGGGTGCGCTCCACCAGCAGGCGGGACTCCTCGTCCACCGCCTCCTCACCGCCCACGAAGTACGTGGCGTTGTTGTCCCCGTGCACCCCGCCGAGGTAGGCGGTGATGTCCAGGTTCACGATGTCGCCCTCGCGCATCACCGTGGAGTCCGGGATGCCGTGGCAGATGACCTCGTTCACCGAGGTGCACAGCGACTTGGGGAAGTTCCGGTACCCCAGGGTGGAGGGGTAGGCGCCGTGGTCGCACAGGAACTCGTGGGCCACCGCGTCCAACCGATCGGTGGTCACGCCGGGCGCGATGTGCGAGGCGGTCTCCACCAGCGCCCGGGCGGCGAGACGGCCCGCCACCCGCATCCGCTCGATGGTCTCCTCGTCCTGCACCTCGGGGCCGGTGTAGGGCGTCGGCGCGGACTTGCCGACGTACTCCGGACGCGGGATCGTGACGGGGACCGAACGGTCGGGGGAGAGGGTACCGGGAACCAGAAGCGACTGCGCAGACATGCCCCCGAGTGTAAGCGGCGTCGTTCCGCCCGCCGGGGGCAGAATGACGGCATGGGTCTGTTCTCGATCTTCCGCCGCGACACCTCCGGCAAGCCGGGTGAGTGGTACTACTGCCTGCGCCACGAGTCGGTGGAGGAGGGGCCGGACTGCCCGGCGAGGGATCGCCTCGGTCCGTACCCCGACCGGGCCGGGGCCGAGCGGGCCCTGCGCACCGCCCGGGATCGGAACGAGGAGTGGCGCACCGACCCGCGCTGGAACGACGGCTCGAACGACGGCCCCGGTGGCGCCGGGGCGGGGCCCGACGGTCCCGGTCGCTGAGCCGGGGCCCGGGGTGGCCCGGCTCACGGCCCCGACGCCCCGCCTTTGGCAGGATGCGACCATGACTCCCGACAACGCCGACAACGCCACCCCCGACGCCGCCGCACCGGGCCCGACCGGAAAGAAGCCCGCCAGGGACCCGTGGGACCTGCCCGACGTCTCCGACCTCACCATCGGCGTCCTGGGAGGCACCGGCGACCAGGGCCGTGGCCTCGCCTACCGCCTCTCCCTGGCCGGTCACCGTGTGATCATCGGCTCCCGCTCGGCCGAGCGGGCCCGAGAGATCGCCGCCGGGGACCTCCTCGCCGACACCGGTGTCGAGGGCGATGACAACGCCGGGTGCGCCCGCCGCGCCGACGTGGTCATCGTCGCCGTCCCCTGGGACGGGCACGCCGCCACCCTGACCTCCCTGCGGGAGGAACTGACGGGCAAGCTCGTGGTGGACTGCGTCAACCCGCTGGGCTTCGACAAGAAGGGCGCGTATCCGCTGCGTCCGGAGGAGGGCAGCGCCGCCGAGCAGGCCGCCGCGCTGCTGCCCGACTCCCGGGTCACCGCCGCCTTCCATCACCTCTCCGCCGTCCTGCTGTGCGACCCGAAGGTGGCGGAGATCCCGATCGACGTGATGGTGCTGGGGGAGTCCCGGGCCGACTGCGAGGTCGTGCAGGCGCTGGCCTCGCGGATCCCGGGGATGCGGGGTGTCTTCGCCGGACGCCTGCGCAACGCCCACCAGGTGGAGGCGCTGGTGGCCAACATCATCTCGGTCAACCGCCGCTACCGGGCCCACGCCGGGGTGCGCCTGACCGACGTCTGACGGTTCCGGACCCCTGTCCCGTGTCCCCGGTCGGGGACACGGGACAGGGGGCACCCGGCCGACCGGTCCCGGGAGCGGCCGACCCGCGCGTTCCCCCGTGCCCCGGCGCGGCGTCGGGGCACCGGGGAGGACGGCGGCCGGGTGCCGCGCGCCCGTTCCACGTGATCCGGCGCCCGCGGCCCGTCACCCCGCGCGACGGGGTTCGGCACCCCGGCACCCCGGGCCGGGGCGTGATCGCACGGCGGTGACGACGGGAGCGGAACCCCCGATCCCTCCTCCCGCGGTCCCGGCATCCCCGGTCCTCGTCCGCCGCGGACCCCCGGCCGTCGCCGGGACCGGCCGGCCCCGGGTGGTCCGCCCCGGGCCCGCCGGATGAGGGGCCCCGGGGGAGAATGGGAGGGTCAGCCGTCCCCGATGTCCGGAAGCGCTCCCATGTCGCAGCCCCTGCCCCCCACCTCGGCCCGTCGGTTCTCCGTGCAGGCCCTGATCGTCTGTGTGGCCGCCCTGGTGGCGGCGACGGTGGCCTTCACCCGGGGGAGTTGGTTGGGCGTCATCTGGATCCTGCTGGCCGCCGTGGCCTCCAACCTGGCCTGGTACTACCACCGGCGGGCCCGTCGCGAGCGCGGCGGGGCCTGACCCGGGCGACCGGTCGTCCCCGTTCGCCCCGCCGATCGCCGAGCCCGAACGCGCGCCCGAGGCCGCCCGCCCCGTGTACGGGACGGGCGGCGTTTCGCGACCGAGCGGATCGGGTTCCTCCGGGGGAACCGCCGGGACGGTCAACGGAAGGAGTGCTCCGGCGCCGGGTAGGTCCCGCCGACCACGTCCTCGGCGAAACCGCGAGCCGCGCCCGCCAGCACCTCGCGTACCCGCGCGTACTCCTTGACGAAGCGCGGGCGGCGCCCGCCGGACCAGTCGGTCATCCCCGCCATATCGGTCCACACCAGCACCTGGGCGTCGCATTCGGAGCCCGCCCCGATGCCCACCGTCGGGATGTGCAGGTCCCGGGTGACCTCCGCCGCGAGGTCGGCCGTCACCAGCTCCAGGACCACGGCGAAGGCCCCGGCGTCCTGCACCGCCTTGGCGTCCCGCAGCAGTTGCTGTGCCGCCTCCTCGCCGCGCCCCTGCACCGGGTGGCCGCCGTAGGCGTTCACCGACTGCGGGGTGAGGCCCACGTGGGCCATGACCGGGATGCCCGAGCGCACCAGTAGGTCGATCTGCTCGGCGGAGCGTTCCCCGCCCTCGAGCTTGACCGCCCCGACGCCGGCCTCCTTCATCAGCCGGGTCGCGTTGCGCAGGGCCTGGACCGACCCCTCCTGGTAGCTGCCGAAGGGCAGGTCGCCGACGACCAGGGCCCGCCGGGTGCCGCGCACCACGGCGGCCGAGAGCATCAGGACCTGCTCCATGGTGACCGGCACCGTGCTGTCGTACCCCAGGTGGCAGTTGCCCATGGAATCGCCGACCAGCAGCACCGGGATGCCGGCCTCGTCGAACACCGAGGCGGTCATCGCGTCGTAGGCGGTGAGCATGGGCCACTTCTCGCCGCGCCGCTTGGCGGCGGCGATGTCCCGTACGGTCACGCGTCGATTCGTGGTCCCGCCGTAGAGGCCGGTGCGGGAGGTGTCGTCCCCGCCGGGGGAGGAGTGGGCAGGGGTGTGCGTCCGCGTCATCGCAGTACTCCGTTTCGTCGTCTCGAGGCGCCGTCACGGCGTCCCCGGATCCCCTCCATGGTCGCATCCCCGTTCGGTACCGGAAAGCCCCGGAACGCCCCGGAAGGAGGGGTCGGGCCGACATCCGGGAACCCCGGCTCCCCGCCGCACGTCCCCGTGATCGGGGGTGGATGCCCCGCGGGCCGGGGCCGACCGCGCCGGCGGCCGGCCCCGGCCCGGTTGATAGCGTCCGCCCCGGGGCAGGTGGTCCATGTCTCCGGCCCGGTCGACGGGGGTTCGGGCGGAGGTGGGAGGGACGGTGGCCGTATTTCCGGTGATCCCGGCAATCCCGGCGTCCTCGGTACCCGACTCCCCGGAAGGCGGGTCGAGGGCATACGGTCCACCTCACGGCACAGCGGCACGGTCAGCGAGGGTGACAGATGGCAGACAGCGACAACCCGCCCGCCTCGGAGCGGAAGGCCCGGCGGTCCCCCGCCGCCACGGCGACCGAGGCTCCGACGATCGCGGAGCCACCGGGCGGGAGGGATGAGGGGCGGGGCGGTCGGTGGCGCCGACGGCGCTCCGCCTCCGCCCCGGTCGACGAGGCCCGGCCCGAGGGCGATCCGCCGCCCCGCCGCAGTTGGCGGGATCGGGCGGATCGCTGGCAGCGCGGCAAGTTCGTCATCATCGCCGCCATGGCGCTCTCGGCGATGATGCTGTTGCACTCCCGCATCCCCAACGCCATCGGCAACCTCGGCAGCCTGGTGCAGACCTTCATGCCGTGGTTCGGTCTGTTGGTGCCGGTGCTCCTGCTGTCGGCCCTGCTCAGCCGATCGATCACGGCCGTGGCCGCGGTGACCGTCTCGGCCCTGGTGTGGATGAATCTGTTCGCCGGCCTGTTGGTGGACAAGACCGGCGAGGGCGGTGCGCTCACGGTGGTCAGCCACAACGTGGACGCGGGGAACCCCGATCCGACCGCGACCGCCCGCCAACTGATGGAGAGCGACGCCGACCTGATCGCCCTGCAGGAGATGCCCCGCGGGGAGTTGGCGTTGTACGCGGCCACCCTCGGCGAGGAGTACCCGTACTCGGCGGTGGAGGGCACGGTCGGGGTCTGGAGTCGGCACCCGTTGGCGGACACCGAGCCGGTGGACATCGGACTGGGCTGGACCCGTGCGCTGCGCACCACGGCCACCGTTCCGGAATTCGGGGACATGGCGGTCTACGTGGCGCACCTGCCGTCGGTGCGGGTGCAGTTCCGCGCCGGTTTCACCGCCGGTCAGCGGGACGACTCGGCGGACCGGCTGGCCCGGGCCATCGCCGATGACCCGCACGAGCGGGCGATCCTGCTGGGCGACCTGAACGGCACCATGAACGACCGAGCCCTGGCCCCGCTCACCTCACAACTGCGCTCCACCCAGGGAGCGGCGGGCGCAGGCTTCGGGTTCACCTTCCCCTCCGAGTTCCCGCTGACCAGGATCGACCACATCCTGGTGCGGGAGTTGGTGCCGGTCTCCTCGTGGTCCCTCCCCGGTACCGGGAGCGACCACCGGCCGGTGGCGGCGCGGTTGGACCCCTGACCGACCGGCCCCCCGGGCCGCCGCGACGGAACGGCGATGCGGTGGGGAGCGGACGGGGGAATGACGGGAGGGGCGGAACCGGCGACCACCGGTTCCGCCCCTCCCGTCATTCCCCCGTCCGCCGTCGCCCCCGTTCCCCGCGGTGCCCGGCCCGTGCCTCAGCCGGCGGCCGGGTCCTCCCGCCACCGGCTGGTGATGGGGAGCCTGCGGTCCTTGCCGAAACCCTTGGCGGAGATCTTCGTGCCCGGCGGGTACTGACGCCGCTTGTACTCGGCGGCGTCCACCATCCGCAGCAACCGGGTCACCGTCTCGGGGTCGAAGCCCTCGGCGACGATCTCCGCACTGCCCATGTCGCGGTCCACATACCGCTCCAGGACCGCGTCGAGCAGGTCGTAGTCGGGCAGCGAGTCGCTGTCCACCTGGCCGGGGCGCAGTTCGGCGCTGGGCGGCTTGGTGATGGAGTTCTCCGGGATCGGCGGGGTCTCCCCGCGCCGCTCGGCCTCGGCGTTGCGCCACCGGGCCAGTTGGAACACCGAGGTCTTGTAAACGTCCTTGATCGGGCCGTAGGCCCCCACCGAGTCGCCGTAGAGGGTGGAGTACCCCACCGCCAGTTCGCTCTTGTTGCCCGGTGCCAGGACGAGGTGCCCCTCCTGGTTGGAGAGGCCCATCAGCAGGGTGCCGCGCAGCCTGGCCTGGAGGTTCTCCTCCGCCAGGCCGGTCAGTTCCACCGAGCCCAGGTAGGCGTCGAACATGGGGGCGATGGAGACGGTCCGGAAGTGCATCCCGGTGCGACGGGCCATCTCCGCCGCGTCGTGCCGCGAGTGGTCCGAGGAGTAGCGCGAGGGCATCGACACCACGTGCACCCGCTCGGGCCCCAGTGCGTCACAGGCGATCGCGGCGCACAGGGCGGAGTCGATGCCGCCGGACAGCCCGATGAGTACCGACCCGAAGCCGTTCTTGGTGATGTAGGCACGCAGTCCCGCGACCAGCGCCCCGTACATCTCCGCCTCGTCGGAGAGTGGTTCGGCGACCTCGCCCGGGTACTCCGGCTCGTACGCCGGCACCGGCTCGGCGGAGAGGATCAGGTGGTCGATCCGCAGGTCGTCGGCGACCGTTCCGGAGGGCGACTCCGGCGCCGCGGCCGGCAGGTCCAGGTCCACCACCAGACACTCGGTGGTGAACTGCGGGGCCCGCGCGACGACCTCGCCCCGGGCGTCGACCACGATACTGTCGCCGTCGAAGACCAGGTCGTCCTGGGCCCCGGAGAGTGCCAGGTAGGCCAGCGCGCAGCCGGCCTCACGGGCGCGACGGCGCACCAGGTCCAGCCGGGCGTCGTCCTTCTTCATCTCGTAGGGCGAGGCGTTGATCGACAGCAGCAGGCCCGCGCCGGCTTCCCGGGCGCCGGGCACCCGGCCACCGTCCTGCCACAGGTCCTCGCAGATGGCCAGTGCCACGTCCACCCCGCGCACCCGGACGACCGGCAGCGTGCGGCCGGGCACGAAGTAGCGGAACTCGTCGAAGACGCCGTAGTTCGGCAGGTGGTGCTTGGCGAAGGAGAGGGCGACCCGGCCGCCGTGCAGCACGGCGGCGGCGTTCTGCGGGGAACCGGCCGGGCGGCCGGGACGCGGGTGGTCCTCCGCGCTGCGGTCCAGGTAACCGACGACCACGGGCAGGTCGCCGAACCCCTCCCGGTCCAGACGCGTGGCCAGGTCCTCCAGCGCGATTCGGCCGGCCTCGACGAAGGACCGGCGCAGCGCCAGGTCCTCCACCGGGTAGCCGGTGAGCATCATCTCGGGGAAGGCGACCAGGTGGGCCCCGTGTTCGGCGGCCCGCCGGGTCATGCGGATCACCTCCTCGGTGTTGCCGAGGAGGTCACCGACACAGGAGTCGGTCTGGTTCAGGGCGAGGCGGAGCTGGGGCACGCGCCCGAGTCTACGCCCCTAATCGTCCAAGTGACGCTATCGCTCGAACGGGTGTCCCGGCGTGTCGTGCGGGCCACGGGGCCCGGCCCGACGGGAACCCCCCGGCCCGGCCCGACGGGAACCCCCGGCCCGCGGCCGGCGCCCCCGCCGGGGCGCTCATCCCTCCTCCTCGGGGAAGGGCACCTCCCAGTGGATCCGGGTGCCCGTGCCCTCCGCCGTGCCCGGTTCCAACCGCAGCGCCCCGCCCAGCAACTCGGCGCGCGAACGCATGTTCAGCAGCCCGCCGCGCGGCTCGCGGTCGCCCAGGCCCACCCCGTCGTCGGTCACCACCAGGACGATCCGGTCCCGCACGCTCAGCGCCACGTCCACCCGGCGGGCCCGGGCGTGACGCAGCGTGTTGCTCAGTGCCTCGGCGAGGACGGCGAGCAACTCCTCGGCGATGTCCGCCGGCACCCGGGCGTCCACCGCCCCCTCCACCCGCAGCGACGGCGTGAACCCCAGGTGGCCGGCCACCTCGCCCACCGCCCGGGCCAGACGGCGGCGCAGCGACGTCGGATCGCCACCGCGCTGTTCGGCGGTGCGCAGCGCGAAGATCGTGGACCGGATGATCTTGATCGTCTCGTCCAGGTCGTCCACCGCACGCCCGACCCGCTCGGCCGCCGCCGGGTGCTCGATCAGCGGACCGGCGCTCTGCAGCGTCATGCCGGTCGCGAAGAGCCGTTGGATCGCCAGGTCGTGCAGGTCGCGGGCGATCCGGTCCCGATCGTGCAGCAACGCCAGTTGCTCGGCCTCCGCCCGATGCCGGCCCAGCTCCAGCGCCAGGGCCGCCTGGGCCGCGAAGTTCGACAGCAACCCCACCTCGGTGTCGTCGAAACGGGGACGCCCCGCCAACCGGGTCAGCCGCAGCGCCCCGCCGCTCTCCTCCCGGGTGGGCATCGGCACCGCCACCGCCGGACCGTGGTCCTCCTCCACCCCCGGCGAGAGCCGGGCCCGCGGGTCGTTGCGCAGATCGCCGGCGACCACCGGCTCCCCGGTGCGCGCCGCCACTCCGGCCAGCGACTCGTCGCCGGGCAGGGTGCTGCCCAGCAGCCGTTCGGCGGGCTGCCCCTCGGCGACGGTGATCCGCAGCCGGTCGGTGTCCTCGGTGGGCATCAGGATGCAGGCGCTGTCCGCGTCGGCCACTTCCATGGCGCCGCGCGCGATCAGCCGCAGCACCTCGTCCGGCGGGGACCCCGACAACAGGCTCCGGTTGATCCCCGCCAGGGCCTCCAGCCAGCGGGTGCGACGCCGACTCTCGTGGTACAGCCGGGCGTTGTCGATCGCCACGCCCGCCGCGACGGCCAGCGTGCCCAGGACCGCCTCGTCCTCCTCGTCGAACTCCGCGCCGCGCTTCTCGGAGAGGTAGATGTTGCCGAACACCTCCCCGCGGACCCGGATCGGCACCCCCAGGAAGCTGCGCATCGGCGGATGGTGCGGCGGGAAGCCATGACTGGCCGGGTGTTCGGTCAGGTCCTTGAGCCGCAACGGCTCCGGACGGTGGATCAACTCGCCCAGGATGCCCCGACCGCTGGGCAGCTCCCCGATCCGCGCCGCCTGCTCCGGATCCAGCCCGACGTGCACGAACTGGTCCAGTTCGTTGCGGTCGCCGATCACGCCCAGCGCGCCGTACTGCGAGTCGGTCAGGGCCACCGCCGCCTCGATGATCCGGCGCAGCACCTGCTCCAGGTCCAGCTCCCGCCCCACGCTCAGCACCGCGTCCAGCAGGCTGTGCATGCGGTTCTGGGTGCTGCGCGCGGCGTCCAGTCGGGACTGCAACTCGTCCAGCAGCTGGTCCAGCCGCAAGTGCGGGGAGCGCGCGGACCGACCGTCCCCCGCGATGTCCGCGATCCTCGCGACCGGCGCCGTGCCGCCGGTTCCCCCTTCCGTGATGGGCCCGGGTCCCCCGTCCACCGCGGTGTCCTTCCGATCGTTCGTTCCCTGCCCGGGGACCGCGGGGCGTCCGCCGTCGGGACTCCCCGGTCGCCGTCGCGTCCGTGGCCGTCCGGTCCGCTCGCGCTCTTCGCCGTCCGGCATCCGCCCTCCGCCCTCCGCCGTGCTCGTCGTCATCACCCATCCGGTCCCACCGGGGGGCATGATCCCACGGGGACGACCCGGGGCGGAGGGGTTCGGCCAGGTCGGGGTCCGCACCTCCCCCGGGCCGTCGCGCGCCTCCGTTCGGCCGTCGCGCGGGGGCCGAACGGCCCCCGCGCACGGACTGCCCGGCCCCGGGGCGATTCACCACGGACCGGGCACCCTGCGGGTATGGGGGCCCGTTTTCGGCATCGGTGCCCCCGAGGCGTGAGGGAGGCCGGTCATGACCGACACCATCCACGGGATCGGAATCCGGGGACACGACCCCGGTTCCGCCGGTTCCGCCACATCGATCGTCCCCGGCGACGTCCCCGTCCGGAGGGAGGTCTCCGGACCACCGGGGGGCCGCGTGCTCGTGGGCGTGGACGGCTCGGAGCACTCGCTGCGCGCGCTGGAGATCGCCGCCGCCGACGCGGCCCGCCGGGACGCGGTCCTGGAGGTGCTGTGCGGCTGGCCCTGGGATCGCGAGCCCGGCCCCGCCGGGCGCTCGGCCGAGAGCGGCCGGATGCGGTACCGAGCCACCCGCGCGGTCGTCGAGGAGGCCGCGAACCGGGCGCGCGCCTACCACCCCGGGCTGCGGGTGGTCTCCTCGCTCACCACGGAGTCGGCGCCGCGGGCCCTGGTGCACTTCGGGCGCAGCGCGGCCCTGACCGTGGTCGGTGCCCGGGGGTACGGGGGGTTCGCCGGACTGCTCATCGGCTCGGTGAGCCTGCGGGTGGCCTCGCACACCGAGGGACCGCTGCTGGTGGTGCGTCGCGAACCGCCCCGGCTGTCCGGCCCCGGGACGGTGCTGGTCGGCGTCGAGTCCGAGGCCGACACCGACGCGGTGGCCTTCGGCTTCGAGGAGGCCCGGCGGCGCGGCGCCCGGCTGCGTCTGTTGCACGCCTGGCCGCACACCGAGGACGGGGACACCGCCGAGGAGGTGCCCCGGCTGGCCGCCGCGCCCTTCCGGGACGCCCACCCGAGGACCGTGGTCCAACCGGTGCACGTCACGGGACGGCCCGCCCCGGTCCTGGTGGAGGCCAGCCGCACGGCATCGGTGCTGATCCTGGCCGCCCACCGCCGACCGCGCCGGCTCGGGTTGCGGCTGGGGCCGGTGACCCACGCGGTCCTCCAGCACGCGCACTGTCCGGTGTTGCTGGTCCCCGTCACCTGAGGGCGGGGTCGGGTCCCGCCCGTTCCACCCACCGGCCCGTCACACCGCCCCGGGGCGACCGGAACCGGCCGATCGGCCCCGGCAGGGCCGACCGGCCCTGCCCCGCACGGCCCGGGCCGTGCGAAAGTTGGGGAGGTCGGGACGCGTGACGCTCCCCCGGGAGCGGTCGCGTGGGCCGGCACGGGGACGAGGCACGACCGGCGACAGGGGCAGTGCGATGGTGGAGACGGCGACCGGCGGCGACCCGATCAGGGTCTTCCTCCTGGACGACCACGAGGTGGTGCGGCGCGGTCTGCGCGACCTCCTCGGGGCGGCCCCCGGTCTCGAGGTGGTGGGCGAGGCGGCGACCGCGCGCGAGGCGCTGGCACGGGTGCCGGCCGTGCGGCCGGACGTGGCAGTGCTGGACGTCCGGCTGGGCGGTGGCGACCCCGCCGGTGATCACGAGGGCATCGAGGTCTGCCGGGAACTGCGGGCCCGCATGCCGGAGTTGGCCTGCCTCATACTGACCTCCTTCGACGACGACGAGGCACTGTTCGACGCCATCATGGCCGGCGCGGCCGGTTATGTGCTCAAGCAGATCAAGGGCTCCGACCTGATCGAGGCGGTGCGCACCGTCGCCGCGGGGCGTTCCATGCTCGACCCCGGGGCCACCGCCCGGGTGATGGCCCGGCTGCGCGAGCCCGAGGGCGCGGACGTGCCGCCGGAGCTGGCCCGGCTCTCCCCGCGCGAGCGGGAGATCCTGGAGCTGGTGGGCGAGGGGCTGACCAACCGCCAGATCGCGGGACGGCTCTACCTCGCGGAGAAGACCGTGAAGAACCGCATCTCGGCCATTCTCGCCAAGCTCGGGGTCAGCCGCCGCATCCAGGCCGCCGTGATCGTCGAGCGGATCCGCGAGCGCTCCTGACCGACCCGGCGCGTCCCACCCGGCCCCGGCGCGTCCCGAGGGGCCCGCCGGGTTCCGCCGGAAGCCGTTGAATTCCGGTGAATTCCGGTGAGCCGCCCGATCCTCGGACGCTCGATCGCAAACCGAACGCCCCCACTCCGGTGGGGGCGTTCGACGTTCCCCGGCTCTCCCGCCGGGAGGGCCAACGCCCGCCGCGTTCCGCGGAGTTCACGAGTCGGTTGGTCCCCGGCCGCCCAATGTGTCCTGCCCGGGCGGGAGAAGCGCGGCTACGCTCCGCTCGGTTCGATCCCGGATCGGCCGGCGTCCGCCGTCATCGATGTCCCCCAACCCCCGGGTGCCCCTCCGGCGCCTCCCGGCACCCGCGGTTTCCCGTGCCGGCCGCCGATCCCGGGGTGGTGGCCACCGCGTCCCCGGCTCGTTCCGGTTGTCCCGTGTCCTGCAACGCTCACCCGGTGCCCCGCCGCGGGGCGGGGCCGGCCTCCCCAAGGAGCACTCATGGAACGGCGTCATCTCCTGCGCGGCGCGGTCGTCGGCGCGGGTGCGGTGGCCTTCGGGTTCACCATGACCCGCGAGTCCTTCGGCTACCCCGCTCAAACCGGTCCCGGCCCCTACGGCCCCCTGCGGGCCGCCGACGCCAACGGTATCCAACTGCCGCAGGGCTTCACCAGCCGGATCGTCGCCCGCTCCTCCCAACTCGTCGCCGGCACCTCGTACCGCTGGCACGGCGCCCCCGACGGCGGCGCCTGCTTCGCCGACGGCAGCGGATGGATCTACGTCTCCAACGCCGAACTGTCCAACGGCGCCGGTGGCGTCGGCGCGATCCGCTTCGACGCCAACGGCGGCATCACCAACGCCTACTCCATCCTCTCGGGCACCAACCGCAACTGCGCGGGCGGCGAGACCCCGTGGAACACCTGGCTGTCCTGCGAGGAGGTGAGCCGGGGCTACGTCTACGAGACCGACCCGCGCGGAGTGAACGCCGCGGTCCGGCGCCCCGCCATGGGCCGTTTCAACCACGAGGCCGCCGCCTGCGACCCGGTCCGTCGGGTCATCTACCTCACCGAGGACGAGACCACCGGGGGCTTCTACCGCTTCATCCCCACCACCTGGGGAAACCTCTCCTCCGGAACCCTGCAGATCCTCACCCAGACCGGCAGCGCGCTGCGCTGGGTCACGGTCCCCGACCCCTCCGCCGCCTCCACCGCCACTCGCAACCAGGTGGCCGACACCCGGCGCTTCAACGGCGGTGAGGGCTGCTACCACCGCGGGAACATCTGCTTCTTCACCACCAAGGGCGACAACCGGGTGTGGGCGTACAACGCCGCCGCCAACACCCTGGAGATCGTCTACGACGACAACCTGACCGCCAACCCGCCGCTGACCGGCGTGGACAACATCACCGGCACCCCGGTCGGGGACCTCTATGTGGCCGAGGACGGCGGCAACATGGAGATCTGCGTCATCACCCCCGAGGACGTGGTCGCCCCCTTCCTGCGGATCACCGGACAGAACTCCTCGGAGATCTGCGGCCCGGCCTTCAACCCGGCCGGCAACCGGCTGTACTTCTCCTCCCAGCGCGGCACCGGCGGATCCAGCAGCGGGGGCATCACCTACGAGGTGACCGGCCCCTTCCGTACCTCCCGCTGACCCCGGCCCGCCGACCCCGGCCCGCCGACCCCGGCCCGCCGATCCGGCCGGTGCCGACCGGCGACGGTCGGTGGTCACCCCCGCCCCGTCCGGGCCCCGGGCGGGGCGGGGGTGACCCCGGTACCCGGCCCGCTCCTCCCGGCGGGGCGGGCCCCGGGCAGTACCGTGAGGGGGCACGCGCCCCGCGGGACGGTCGGACGCGCGTGCGCAACGCCCCCGAAACGGTGTGGTGGAATGCTCCCGTGACCCGGACGGTTTCCGTGCCCCGGGAGCGGGCGGCCTGACCAGCGAGGATTGGGTGGAGATGGACAAGCAGCAGGAATTCGTGCTCCGCACCCTGGAAGAGCGCGACATCCGGTTCGTCCGGTTGTGGTTCACCGATGTGCTGGGCTTCCTGAAGTCCGTGGCCGTGGCCCCCGCCGAGCTGGAACAGGCATTCGAGGAGGGCATCGGTTTCGACGGCTCGGCGATCGAGGGGTTCGCCCGGGTCCACGAATCCGACATGATCGCCAAGCCGGCCCCCGGCACCTTCCAGATCCTGCCGTGGCGCGCGGAGGCCCCCGGTACGGCCCGGATGTTCTGCGACATCCTCATGCCCGACGGCTCGCCCTCCTACGCGGACCCCCGGTACGTGCTCAAGCGCATCCTCGCGCGCACCTCCGACCTCGGGTTCACCTTCTACACCCACCCCGAGATCGAGTTCTTCCTGCTCAAGGAGAAGCCCACCGACGGCAGGGCCCCCGTGCCCGCCGACTCATCCGGCTACTTCGACCACACCCCGCAGCACGTGGGCATGGACTTCCGCCGCCAGGCCATCACCATGCTGGAGTCCATGGGTATCTCGGTGGAGTTCTCCCACCACGAGGGCGCCCCCGGTCAGCAGGAGATCGACCTGCGCTACGCCGACGCGCTGACCACCGCCGACAACATCATGACCTTCCGGCTGGTGATGAAGCAGGTCGCGCTCGAGCAGGGCGTACAGGCCACCTTCATGCCCAAGCCGTTCTCCGAGTACCCCGGTTCGGGCATGCACACCCACCTCTCGCTCTTCGAGGGCGACCGCAACGCCTTCCACGAGACCGGCTCCGAGTACCAGCTCTCGAAGGTGGGCCGTTCCTTCATCGCAGGCCTGCTCAAGCACGCCGCCGAGATCTCCGCCGTCACCAATCAGTGGGTCAACTCCTACAAGCGGATCTGGGGCGGCGCCAACCGCCCGGCCGGCGCCGGTGGCGAGGCCCCCTCCTACATCTGTTGGGGTCACAACAATCGCTCCGCCCTCATCCGGGTGCCGATGTACAAGCCGGGCAAGACCGGCTCCACCCGGGTCGAGGTCCGTTCCCTGGACTCCGGTGCCAACCCCTACCTGGCCTACGCCGTGCTGCTCGCCGCCGGTCTCGAGGGCATCGAGAAGGGGTACGAGCTGCCGCACGGCGCCGAGGACGACGTGTGGGCCCTCACCGACGCCGAGCGCCGCGCGATGGGCATCGACCCGCTGCCGCAGAACCTCGGCGAGGCCATCGAGTTGATGCAGCGCAGCGAACTGGTCGCCGAGACCCTGGGCGAGCACGTCTTCGACTTCTTCCTGCGCAACAAGAAGCAGGAGTGGGAGGAGTACCGCTCCGAGGTCACCCCCTTCGAGCTGCGCAAGAACCTCCCGGTGCTGTAGCCCCAGGTCAGAGCCCTTTATCGCACTGTTGAGGCTCGGGGGTGGTGTGTCTTTCGAGCACCACCCCCGATGCTTCTAGGCAAGCGGGGCCGTCTGGGGGCCGTCAGGCGTTCTGCCGATGCCCTCGTACATGCCGTCCACGGCCCGTCGCGTCCGCCCCTCACTGCTCGGCATCAGGTGCGTGTACACCCGCAGCGTGAAGCCGGGATCGGCGTGGCCCAGGTAGTGGCTCAGGGCTTTGATGTTCTCCCCAGCGTCCAGCAGCACTGAGGCATAGAAGTGCCTCAGTGCATGCATACCGTGTTCCCGGGTCGGTTTATGCCGCTCTCCCGGAGAGGGTTTCGGGATCACGCCAGCAGTTACCAGGGCTGGTTTCCATGCACGCACATTGAAGTCAGTGCGCCGTACGGCTCCGGTTCCGTCGAGTCGTGTGAACAGCAGCCGCTTTGTGACTTCGGGGCCATCTTTGTGAAGCCACGGCAATGATACGTTCACGGGTGGAAATTCCTCCATGTGCTGCTTCAAGGCGATTGCCACGCGATCAGGGAGGGGTACATCGCGTTCCTTGTTGCGTTTCGGTGGCCCGAAGACGAGATGTCCGTCAGCTACCTTCACTTGACAGGCGACATGAAGCCAACCGGAATCGAAATGCACCGCTTCCACAGCCAAGCCGAAGATTTCTCCCTGCCGAAGACCACACCCGCCACCTACGTCCACCATTGCTCGAAACCGCCTCGGAAGAGCCTCCCGCACGGCAAAAGTGCGCTCGGCGCTCCAGGGCACCACTCTCCCGGTTGCTCGTGCAGGGGGACGGACCGAGCGGGCCTGGCAGGGGTTCTTGCGGAGATGCCCGTCTTCAACGGCCGCCCGGAGAATCCCGGAGACACTGCCGAAGATGACGCGGCGATATGAAGAAGCCGGTACGGCCCGCTCCAACTCGCTGAGCCAATCACGGATATGGCTCGGCTGGAAGGAGCCGAGAGGTCGTGTTCCGAGGTAAGGAATCGCATGCTTGCGAACCTGCACCTCGACCGACGTTCGAGTTGTGGCTTCCGTGGATTGGGTCGATAGCCACTTCTCGGCGTACTGGCGAAAGGTGACCTTTCCGGCATTGGGGTCGATGTATTGACCGCGTGACATGTCGGCCTCGATGTGGGTGAGCCACTTTTCCGCAAGGCGTTTCTGACGGTCGGGGAAGCTTTTGGACTTCTCGGTTCCGTCCGGTCCGACGTAGCGGGCGCGGTATCGCATACCGATGCCGTGCCGATCTGTTTTGACTCGCCGATTGGCGCCATCCGGGTCGGGTTCGGTTTTGAACCAGCGGTCTTGGATGTGGCCTGCCATGTTGGTGACTCTCCTGTGGCATCTGAAGGGCCCGGTACCGGCATCAAAGTGCCGGTACCGGGCCCTGGGGTGAGGGGTCAGGCAGCGTCGCGAGGGGCGGTGCGTTCAGCGATCCAGGTGTGAACGGTCCCGGGGTCGTAGCGCAGGTGCTTGCCCACGCGGAACCCGGGAGGGCCGGTGCCCTTGCGGCGCCAGGCGTAGACGGTCTCCACCGGAACGGCGAGGAGGGAGGCCAGGTCAGCGGGAGTGAGGTAGCGGTCGGGCAGTCCACGTCGTAGGCGATGGATTGGGGTCGGTTCGGGCGTCTTCGCTCCCATGAGCGACCTTTCAGACGGGTTACGAAGTAGATGTGGCGGGAGCATCGGAGCCGCGAGACGGGGCGGCTTCCTGGGTGGCGGGCGGCCTGTTCCTACGCGGCTGTGTCCGAGGTGGGGGTTTCTGCGTCACCGCGTCATCTGCGTCATGAACACGTTCTGACCTGCGGTGACGCGGTGACGCAGAGCGTTGGGGGTGCGTCACCGGTGACGCAGGGCCGCGTCACGGCGTGACGCGGTGACGCAGGGGTGACGCAGAAAATCGGCTCTGCGTCACCGGTGTTTGCGCTGGTCAGTGGCCGGTTTTGTGACGTGGTGACGCAGGTGACGCAGGATCTCTTCTCTTAGGAAAAGAGGAGGGGGTGTTCTGTTGTCTGCGCGGCTCAGAAGATGAAGAAGGGGCCGCTTCGCGGCGCGACCCTTGCAGGGCGGCGTTGCCGCCGAACAGCAAGAGGAGCACCCCGGCCGGTGCGGCCGGGGTGCTCCTCTTGCTTGAACGGTTCGTCCCCTGTCAGAGCATCTGCTCTTGCTGGTGCTCGGGTGGGGTGGGGCGGCGGGTCATCTCGATGTAGCGGCCCTCCCTGGTGCGGCCCCAGTCGATGAGCACGCCCCGGGCGGCAAGGGTGGGTTGAAGGCGCTTGAGGCGGTCGGAGAGGACTTTGCCGGTGGTCGGCCAGCCCTTGGGCAGGGGACGGCAGTCCTCCCCGCTGTGGATGCCGCTGAGCAGGTGCAGCCACTCCGAGGACGTCATCCGAGCCTCGACACCCGGGGTGAGGGTGGCGGCGTGCTTGAGCACGGTTTGCGCCAACAGGTCGCCTTCGATGACGTCGTCGTTGAGGTCGTCCAGGCTGGCCCGGTAGGCGTTGAGGGAGCCGAGTCCGGTTGCGGTGTCGAGCTGTGCGCAGAGCTGGGCGAAGTCGGCCATCCGCAGATCGGTCGGGCCGCCCGCATCGGCGGCGCGGACCTTGACCGTGAGGTCCAGGAGCGAGCCGAGGATGGTGGGCAGGGCTTCCTCGAACTCTGCCCACAGTTCTGCTTCGGTCCGCCGGACGGTGGGCCGCTCCAGCCGCAGGGGCAGCAGCCGTTCGGCGAGGTCGGGCCGGATGACTCCGACGTCGATGCCGGTCAACAGCATCGGCCTGCGGTAGCGGGAGCGGTGGACGTCGCCGTCGGTGAAAAGGGCCCTTTTGATGGTCTCGGCACCGGTGACGATGCAGCACATCAGGTCCGAGAGGTCCGGGGCCAGGTGCGAGAGGTTGTCCAGTGCGGTCACCCATCCGGCCGCGACGGACGCGATCAGGCTCTCCTCGTCCTTCGGGGCCCGGCGCAGGTCCCCGCTCATGCCCTCGATGATCCGCACCAGCATCCGTCCGCCGGTGGACTTCCCCGCGCCCTGCGGACCGGTGAGGAACGGTGCCGGGACCGGCACCGACGGCCCCAGACAGCCGACCAGCCACGCGATGGCCAGGCACTCGGTGTCGGCGCCTGCGAAGTTGCACAACCGCAACAGCAGGTCGATGCCCTTGCCGTCCGTTCCCTTCTCGGGCAGGGGCAGTTCGCCGGTGAGCTGGGTGCGCCGCCAGCACACTTCCCGGGGGTCGGGAACGGTGACGGTCCAGCCGGTGGGGTGGATGCGGACCGACCGTCCGTCGTCCCGACCGAGGTCCAGCCAGGTGGCGCCGTCGAACCCGGGCGCCACCCGGATATGGACCGGCCGAACGTCCTGGTCCAGCGCAAGGGCTTCGATCAGATCCAACGCTTCCTTCAATGCGGTCCCGTTGAACACGCCGTATCCGTCGCGGAACAGCCCGACCATGAGTTCCTGCCGGTGACTGCCGGTGGTGCCCTGGGAGCGGATCGGGCGGGCGACCGGGTGGCCGGTGCGCTGGGCGTACACGGTGCCGTCGGCGGTGCGGAAGTACCGGAAGTGCTCCTGCGCGTAGCCCGCGATGACGTCACGGGCCGGGGTCTTCTCCTCCTCGGACACAGCCGTCACATCCCCAACTTGGTACGGGCGTTGGCCCAGGCGACGGAGCAGTGCCGCGCGGACTCGCCCCTGGCCTGCGCCGCCGTGAACAGTCGCTCCATGTGCCCGTCGGTGAGGCACCCGCACCGCCCGTGGGTGGACAGCACGGCCAGGAAGGTCCGGTAGACGGTGGCGTGGATCGCGCTGCGGGCCTCGGTGATGCGCTGCTCGGCCATGGCGATGCCACGCTCCAGATAGGTCGGCGTGCGATGACAACACACCCCGCCCCCAGCCGGTGCGGGCAGGGCGAGCGCACGCGGCGGCACCGGCCGGACGGGGGCCGCCTTGCTCACCGCCAGGGCGCGCACGGCCCGGGGCAGGTCGGTGATGGTGCCGGTGCCGGGCCCGAGCCAGCGGGCGTAGACCATGGTCGACTTGATGTCCACGCCCGGCCGCACCGCGTTGCGGGAGGCCATGGCGCCCCGGTAGATCCAGTGCTCCCCGCGCGTGGTCGCCACGATCCGGGTGGCGGGCAGGGTGGCACGGGCCCACGCGAGGGCGTCCGCGTCGTCCAGGTCCACCACCGTCAGATCGGCGCCGCCGGGGTGGTAGGCCACGGCCACCGCCTGGGCCCAGACATCGACCCAGGCCGGGGAGGACAGCACGGCCGGGTCGGTGGTCGCGGCGGCCCACGCGTGGCAGGGATGGGGGCAGCCGCAGGGGCCCGGCGCCTTCATGTTCGGCCGCCCACCGCACGCGTTGTCCGCACACAACGGGCAGTTGCCGAACGGCACCTTGCCCCGACGCAGGGGCAACACCGGCAGCCCGAGCGTCGCGCACTCCAGGGCCACGGGTAGCAGCGCGGAACGGGGGTCATGAGTCATGCTGGGGGAACCTCCTGATGTGTTGGTTGGGAAGGTGTGAGGGCGGCCCGGGTCTTTGGCGAGAAGCGGGCCGCCCTCGTGCGTGGTACGGGTCAGAGCGCGCCGTTGCGGTGGTGGAGGGCGAGGGCTTCGGCGTCGGTGATGACGCCCATTTCGACGTCGGCCTCGATGGCGTCGTACTCGTCCTGGTGGCATTCCTCGCAGGCGCCGCAGCCGTGGGGGATGCCGTCGATGAACTCGGGCTCGCAGATCTCGTTGTCGTCCATGGGGCCTTTCAGCGGATGGTGAGGTGGCGGGCGCGGACCCGGGCACCCCGGTGGAGGTGGATTTCGGTTCCCGCGTTCGGGTGGGGGTCGGTGGTGGGTCGGGGGATGCGGGTGGCGAGCAGGAGCAGGGCCAGGGCGGCGATTCCGGCGGCGCCGAATCCGGCGAGGGCGGAGACGACCTGGGCCACTCCCCAGCCGGCCCCGGCCGTCGCGATGCCTGCGGCGGTGAGGATCTGCGCGCGGGGGTCGATCCCGGTCCGCCGTCGGGGCTCCGGGTCGAGGGCCGGGCTGGCGGTGGGGTGGGGGGTGAGGTAGTCGGCGGGCAGCAGGGAGCGGGGTACGGCGACGAAGTCGTTGCCGGGGCCGGGGATCCACACCATCGCCTCGCGTTCCCCGGCCGCCGGGGTGGGCAGCGGGGCGGGGGTGATGGTGGTCGGGGTGATCGGGGGCGCTGGGGTGTCGGGCAGGCGGTCCATCGGTTCCTCACTGTGTGTAGTGGGGAGGGAGGTGGGGGGA
>NZ_JAJUWS010000020.1 GCF_021390475.1 Streptomyces sp. ST2-7A | reverse complement strand
CGGCAGATGTTCGGCCGGGCCAACTTCGACCTGCTGCGCAAGCGGGTGCTCCTCGCACCGCGAGCCCGTTCATGATCGCGGTTGTGGTGACCCTCTGTGGCCCTGGCACGGAAAGTGATCCAGAGCCCAAATTCAAAGACCGCCGACAGGGTCACCTCCGCTCGCGCGGAGAGCACCCTGCGGCAGATGTACAACGCGATGCACGCTGCGGGTCACCTCCGCTCGCGCGGAGAGCACACTTCCCCACCTGCGACGTTAGAGGAGCTTTGCAATTTCTTTACCATTGCAGGAGCCCTCTGCCCCACGGGGGAAGTCGTGGCCGGGTTCTTCGATCACGGAAGCAGTGTAGGGGCGCTTCGAGACGCAGACAGGGCCGCGTGAGCGAGACGCCCTGCCTCTTGCTCACGCTTCCTCAACAGCCTCTCCCCTCTCGCCCCCGCCCCGGGTCGAGAGGAGGGGTCCACCACCCGGCCCCCGGCCGCCACCGTGCCCGCTGCGTTCCCCGGGGGCCGGGGAACACAGCGGGGGTTGCGCAAGATCTCTCCCCGGACACCGGAGCCCTACGGACCGACCCGTGGAGCGTCCGCTCCGCCAACGGTTCGACCCGTCGAACCACCGGCGGGAACTCGGCCGGGTTTGCTTAAAGTTTCCGCAAAGCCAGCCCGCGGGAGCACGTCCTCCACCCGGCGCGACCTGCGCGATCAGGCAGCTGACGCCCCATCGGAACGAGCGTCAAATGAGCGTCACGAGCGTCATTTCAGCGTCAGGATATCGCCCGTAACGCCCACAACGCACATAACGCGCACACGCGAAATCGCAGGTCAGGAGCCCTTTGCGGCCGGTTCGAGGATCGCGACGCACTCCAGGTGATGGGTCATCGGGAAGAGGTCGAAGGCGCGGGTGAAGCGGGGACGGTAGCCGAGGTCGCGGAAAGTGGCCAGATCGCGGGCGAGGGCAGCCGGGTCACAGGCGATGTAGGCGATGCGGCGCGGACCGAGTCCGGCGATCATCTCGACCACCTTGCGGCCGGCACCCGCCCGGGGCGGGTCGAGGACGACGAGGTCGGCCTCGGTGATGCCGGTACGCGGCAGGACGACCTCGACCTTCCCCTGCTCGACGCGGACCCGCTCGAAGTCGGCGAGGTTCTGCCGGGCGTCGCGCACCGCGCGGGCGGAGGACTCGATGCCGAGTACCGCGCCGGTCTCCCCCATCCGGTCCGCCAGTGCCCCGGCGAAGAGGCCGACGCCGCAGTACAGGTCGAGGGCGGTCTCCCCCTTGCGGGGCAGCAGGCCGCGCATGACGGCGTCCACCAGCACCTCGGGTGCGCGGGTGTGTACCTGCCAGAAGCCGCCGCCACTCACCCGCCAGGTGCGGTCGTCGGCCCGCTCGCGGACGTACGGGCGGCCGTGCACACGGTGGACGGATCCGTCGCGCTCCTCCGCCCGCTGTACCGACACCGGCCGGTCCAGCTCGACCAGCGGCAGCCGTCCCCCGGGGCGGGGGGTGAGGATCACCTGGCGGTCGCCGGAGCCGGTGGCGGCGATGGCCTCGACGGAGGCGATGTCCGGCCACTCGTGACGCTCCACGCCCAGTTCGGAGACGCCCTCGGCCGCGATCAGGCAGCGGTCGATGGGCTCGACCTCATGGGAACGGTGACGGCGCAGGCCGGCACGTCCCTCGGCATCCACGGCGTACTGCACGCGGCTGCGCCAGGCCGGGACCTCGCCGGCGGGCAGCTTGTCGCCGGGGGCCGGCTCGACGGTGCCGTCCCAGCGGGCGTCCTCGGGGGTCATGCCCGCCAAGCGGCTCAGCTGCTCGGCGAGGACCTCACCCTTGAAGCGACGCTGGGCACCGGGCTTGGCGTGCTGCCAGTCGCAGCCACCGCAGCGGCCGGGCCCCGCGTAGGGGCAGGGGGCGGTGACGCGGTCCTTGGACGCCTCCAGGATCTCCACGGCGTCGGCGCGCAGGAACCGGGACTTCTCGTGTCCCTCGGTGACCCGGGCGATCACCCGTTCGCCGGGCAGGGTGTGCCGGACGAACAGCACGCGTCCCTCGGGGGTGCGGGCGACGCAGTGTCCGCCGTGGGCGACCGGGCCGACCTCGACCTCCCACTCCCGTCCGACCAGGGAGGGGACGGCGGGGTGGGCGGATGCGTCGTCGGACCCGGCGGGGCGGGGCGCGGCGGCGGAGGGGTCGGTCGACACGAGGAACGGCTCCAGGGACGGTACGGACGGCAGCCGCCCAGTCTAGGCCCCGCGCGAGATGCGTGCGTCCGAGTGGGGGGCCGGGCCGGCGGGCGGGGGCGGGGGGTTCGGCACGGCGGCGGGAGTCGACGGACCGGTGGGGCCGGAGGACGGCAGGTCGGGTCGGGTCCGCACGGGGTCGGCCGGAGGTGCCCTCGGCAGCGGGCGCGGAGGGTCGGCCCCTTCGGGCCGGGGTGTGCGCCTTTCTCCATCCGGGCCGCACGGGGTGCCCGGTGAACGGAGGCCGGAGGCGGGGGCCCGGGCCGGTGGGCAGGCTCCGGGACGCCCACCATCGGCTCCGCGACTCCGGCGGGGAACTCCGGGCGCGGGGGTGTAACGCCGGGGCCGGGACGAACGTCGGAGCGAGGGTGGACACGGTGGGTGGGGCCGGAGCCCGGGGACGGGCGGGTGCCGGTACACGAAAACGGCCGGTTGTGCGGACCGCACCGGCCGGCCGGGTGGAACAGCCGGGCCGCGCCGAACCGTGCGGCCCCCGGAAGAACCGGCGATCGCCCGGAAGGAGGCGGAAGAGAAGCGAAAGAGGCACGGTTCGATCAAGATCCCCTGCCTCGATCATCCCGGACCTCGCGCCTCCCACCGGCGCGGGGGTACCCCTGACAGATGTCCCGGGCACGGATCGTCACCACCCGAGGTCGATGCGCCCGGGCCCGATGGGGCTACGGTGAGATCGACACCCAGCCGGCTCCCGGCCGAACACCGGCCGGGTATCCCGGATTGTCACCGGTGGGACCGATCATCGGGAGCGAAATCCCGGAAAGGAAGAAGAGGGCGACGTGAGCACACTGCCGGAGCGGTTCGGGGTCCCGATCAGGAGTGCGGGGTAGAGGTTCGATGCACATCGTCATCATGGGCTGCGGGCGGGTCGGCGCCGAGTTGGCCCGGGAACTCGAGGGGCGCGGCCACTCGATCGCCGTGATCGACCGGGATCCGACGGCCTTCCGACGACTGGGTTCGCGCTTCGGCGGTCGGCGGGTGACCGGGTTGGGCTTCGACCGGGAGACCCTGGAGAAGGCCGGATTGGCCGAGGCCGGCGCGTTCGCCGCCGTCAGCAGTGGCGACAACTCCAACATCATCGCCGCCCGGGTGGCCCGCGAGGTCTTCGGCGTGGAGAACGTCACCGCCCGCATCTACGACCCCCGGCGCGCCGAGGTCTACGAGCGGCTGGGCATTCCGACGGTCGCGACCGTGCGGTGGACCTCCGACCAGATGCTGCGCCGGCTGCTGCCCTCGGGCGCGGAACCGCTGTGGCAGGACCCCAGCGGCGCGGTACAGCTCTCCGAGGTACACATCTCACCCGGTTGGCTGGGGCACAAGGTGGCGCTGTTCCAGGAGCGGACCGGGGTGCGGGTCGCTTTTCTCACCCGAATGGGTGAAGCGATGCTGCCGACCTCGAAGACGGTTCTCCAGGAGGGGGATCTGGTGCACGTGATGCTGCCCTCGGACCGGGTGGCCGAGGTGGAGGCCGCGTGCGCGCTGGGCCCCGAGGAGGAGCGGGCATGAGGGTCGTGATCGCGGGCGCGGGCGCGGTGGGCCGGTCGGTGGCCGGTGAACTGCTGGAGAACGGGCACGAGGTGCTGCTCATCGACAAGTCGCCGCAGGCGGTGTCGGTGGACCGGGTGCCGGACGCGGAGTGGCTGCTGGCGGACGCCTGCGAGATCACCTCGTTGGACGAGGCCGCGCTGGAGCGCTGCCAGGTGGTCATCGCGGCCAGCGGCGACGACAAGGTGAATCTGGTGGTCTCGCTGTTGGCGAAGACCGAGTACGGGGTGCCCCGGGTGGTGGCCCGGGTCAACAACCCGAAGAACGAGTGGCTGTTCAACGAGGCCTGGGGCGTGGACGTGGCGGTCTCGACCCCGCGTCTGATGTCGGCGCTGGTGGAGGAGGCGGTGAGCGTCGGCGACCTGGTCCGGCTCATGCGCTTCAGCCAGGGCGAGGCGAACCTGGTGGAGCTGACGCTGCCGGACACGGCGACGCTGGTCGGCACCCGGGTGGGTGAGGTGGCCTGGCCGCAGAACACCGCCCTGGTGACGATCATCCGGGGGACCCGGGTGTTGATCCCGGATCCGGACGACGCGCTGGCGGCCGGTGACGAACTGTTGTTCGTGGCCTCGCCGGAGCAGGAACGGCAGTTGGAGGATCTGCTGTCCCCACGCGAGGGTCGTGGCGAACGAGGGGAGCGGGGCGAGCGGTAGGGCCGGGTGGGAAACGGCGGATCGGGGCGTCCGGAGGGGTTCGGTCTCCACCCGCATCCGCGCCCCGTCCCCGTGTGCCGGGTGCCGGAGTCGGATCAGGGGCCGGTGCCGGCGGTTCCGGTGGCGCGGGCGGCCGCCCGGGCCCGCTCCTCCTCGCGCTCCCGTTCCCGCTCGGACTCGCGCCGCTCCTCGGCCTCCATCTCGGCGATGACGTCGATGGGGGCGGGTGCCTTCACCATGATGATCCAGGTGAGGTAGACGGCGAGCAGGAACGGCGGGATGCCCAGGGCCACCCGCAGCCAACCGAGCTGGGCGGCGTCGCCCCAGAAGTAGATGGGGAAGGTGATCGCGGACTTGGCCAGCAGGATGGCACCCCACACGTAACTGGCCTTGACGTAGGCCCGCTTGCGCCCGGGGTTGCGGGTGCGCCAGGAGAGGTTCTCCTTGAACAGCGGACCGAGGATGAGGCCGAGCAGTGGGAACCCGAAGGCGGCGGAGAGGGTGTAGGCGACGCCGAGGACGAGCGTGTAGATCATGCCCGGCAGGTAGAAGTTGCGGGCGTCTCCGGTCATCATCGCGAAGACCGCGCCGATGACCACGCCGAAGACGCCGCTGAAGGCGTGCTTGGTGGGGCCGCGCTGCACGAGGCGGGCGACGAACATCACGCCGGTGATGGACAGCGCCAGGATCGCCGAGGTGTTCAGGTCACGGTTGAGGGTGTAGCTGAGCACGAAGACCAGGCCCGGGACGGTGGTCTCGATCATGCCCCGCACGCCGCCGAATGCCTCGAAAAAAGCGGCCTTGGTGGCCGCCTCGTCAGCCTCCCGGGGGGCTTGGGTCGCCCCCGCGGGATCCGGTTCGGGTTCGCCGGGGGCGCCGTTCGTCGGCCTGTCCAGGGAGGTCACCCGTCACTCCGTTCCGAGGGGTTTGAGCTCATAGCGGGGGTTGAAGAGCACGGACCTGCCCCCGGAGGCGACGAGCCGCCCGGAGACGATCATGTCGCGGCCGGGTTGGATCCCGGCGATCGACCGGCGTCCCATCCACACGATGCTCAGCGAGTCCGAGCCGTCGTCGAGTTCGGCCTCCAGGGCGGGTAGCCCGCCCACGGTGCGCTCACCAACGGTACGGAGGGTACCGCGCACGGTTACCACACGTCGCCCCTCGGGGCCCTCCGCGCAGTCGCAGATATGGACGCACTCGGCCTCGTCGTCGGCCGGATCGGCACCCAGGTCCGAGGGCTCCGGTGAGTGCTCCGGGAGGCCCAACAAGCGCCGCCATCCGGTACCGCGTCGCCCGGAACGGCTCCCATCAGTCATGCGTTCAGCCTAACCCCCACGGGGGCGCTCCCGGCTCCCGGTTCCGCGCGGGTTCCGGGCGACGGACGGATCCGGGGCCCGCGGCGGGTCCCGGTCGGGACCGGGGCGGGTCCCGGCCGGGGGCATACCGTGCGGCGGCTCGCGGAGCCGGGGCGCACGGTGAACCGCCGTGGTCCGGCGCCGCCGCTCGGCACGCCGTACGACGAGGCGTGAAGCGGGGACATCCGGCTCCGGCACCCGGACCCCGGGGTCCGGGTGCCGGGTGCCGGGGTTCAGGGTCCGGGGTTCAGGGTTCAGGCTGCGGGACGCGGCGGGACCCGGCGGGACCCGGCGGGAGGAAACCGGGCGGGGCCGATATCCCTCCCGGACGCCCGAGGGGAACGCGCAAGGAAACGCTCCCTCAATCCCGCAAGATCATCACGCTCAACGCCCACGGTCCTCGCAACTCCCACAGATCGCGGGTGTTGCGAGGACCGTTGGAACCCAAGGTGTCGGGAGCCTTCCCTCGTGGCCGGGCGGTCGACCGGTCTCCCGGGCGGGTTTCAGCGGACCTCGGAGATCTCCGGGCCCCGGCGCAGGCGGTCCATGCCACCCGCGAAGCGGGAGCCCGCGTCCTGCTCCTGCGCCTCCTGCTTGCGCACGCCCTCGGGCACCATGCTGGCGTCCTCGGGCAGCTTGAGGACGATGGGGTCACGGGGGGCCATCGGCTGGTCGCCGCGCACCACGACGGTGTCGCGGAAGACGCTTTCCAGCACGCCGGCGGCCTGCGGCTGCACCGCGCCCTGCCCGGAGATGACGCCGCGCAGGAACCAGCGGGGGCCGTCCACGCCGATGAAGCGCACGACCTGCATGCCGCGCTTGCCGTCGGGGAGTTGGACGGGCACCTGCGCCCGCAGCTCCCAGCCGAGGGGGCCCTCGATCTCGTCGACGACCCCGCCCTGGCCGGTGATGCCACCGGCGATCTCCTCGCGGACCTCGCCCCAGATGCCCTCGCGCTTGGGCGCGGCGAACGCCTGGAGTTGCACGGCGCTGTCCTTCAGGACGACGGTCGCGGCGACGATCGACTCACCGGCGACCTCGACCCGCAACTCCATGCCCTGTACACCCGGCACGAAGATCCCGCCGAGGTCGACACGGCCCTCGGTGGGCCGGCTCACCTCGGAGATGTCCCAGGGGCCCTCGGGGCGGGGCGCCGGGGCGAGTCTCACCCGGCGGACCTCTTCCTCGTCCGGAGCCTCCGGAGCGGTGGGCTCGACAGCCTCCCCGGGCTCCTCATTCCGCTTGCGGCGACGTCCGAACACGTCACTGTCCTTTCACGGCGTAGGTGTGTTCCGCGCCGGCATGGCCACCGGTGGAGCCGAAGCCCCCGCCGGCCCGTGCCGAACCCGGCAGCTGCGCGACCTCGTGGAAGCGCACCGTCTCGACCCGTTGGACCACCAGTTGGGCGATCCGGTCGAACCGTTCGAAACGCACGCTCTCCCGGGGGTCGAGGTTGATCAGGATGACCTTGATTTCTCCACGGTACCCGGCGTCGACGGTCCCCGGGGCGTTCACGAGGGCGACTCCGCACCGCGCGGCGAGTCCGGAGCGGGGGTGGACGAAGGCGGCGTGTCCGTCGGGGAGCGCGATGGCGACACCGGTGGGCAGGACGGCGCGCTCGCCGGGGGCCAGTTCGGTCGCCTCGGTGGTCACCAGGTCCACGCCCGCGTCGCCGGGGTGGGCGCGGGAGGGCAGGGGGACATCGGGCGTCGTGCGGTGTATCAGGACGTCCACCGGCTCCTGCGGTCCCGGAAGCACCCGGTCTCACCCTCTCTCGGTCTCTCGTCGTACTCGCGTCGTGCTCGTGTCGGTCCCCGGTCGGCCCCGGACCGGCTTCCCGCTCGTCCGTTCCCGGGGTGTCCGCCACACCGGTCGCGCGGTGCGCGGCCGACGTGGCCCGGGTCGGTCGTGCGGGTGCGGGGGCCGTCCCCGGTGGTCGTCGCCGACCTCCGCTCCCCCGAGGGGGCGTACGGCCTCGTTCGCGCGCCGGCGAGCGCGCACTGCCGCGCGCGGGCTTGGTACGCACCCCGGATGGGGGCCGGGGCGCGGGTCCGGACGGGACGGGCCCGAACGCCTCCCAGACCCTACCGCCGGTGCGGGTGATCCGGGTGCGCCCGGGATGCTTGTCCCATGGAGTCCGACGCGAACCGGCCGTCCCGGCCGCCCCGCCCCTACGAGGAACGTCTCACGGTGCCCCGCACGTGGTGGCTGATCGCGCTCATGGGCGCGGCGCTGACGGGGGTGACACTGGTGCCGCTGGGTCCGGTGCCGGCCCTCATCGGCACGACCGCCGCGCTGGTGGGCTGCGGGATGGCGCTGAGCGCCTACGGCTCGGCCCGGATCAGGGTGGCCGGGGGCACCCTGCTGGCGGGCCGGGCCCGGGTGCCGCTGTCGGCCCTGGGGGCGGCCCGACCGCTGGACGAGGCGGAGGCGGTGGCCTGGCGCACCCACCGGGCCGACGCCCGCGCGTTCATGCTGCTGCGGGCGTACGTGCCCGAAGCCGTTCGGGTCGAGGTCGTCGATCCCGACGACCCGACCCCCTACCTGTACCTCTCGACCCGGAACCCGCGACGCCTGGTGGCGGCGTTGGAGGCCGGGCGGGGATCCGCTCCGGAGGCGGAGGGGCCTCGCGTCGAACCGATGACCGGGCAGGCCGGAACGACCGGTCCCGCCGAACCGGCCGAACGGTCCGAACAACGCGACGCCGGGTGATCGATCGGGCGGGGCCCCCGCGGTCCCGCCCGCCGCGCACTCCGGAGCGGGCTCACCCGGCGCAGTCGCGGCAGATCGGCGAACCGTTCTTCTCCGCGGCGAGCTGGGAGCGGTGGTGGACCAGGAAGCAGCTCATGCAGGTGAACTCGTCCGCCTGGCGGGGCAGCACCCGGACCGACAACTCCTCGTTGGACAGGTCTGCGCCGGGCAGCTCCAGGCCCTCGGCCTGCTCGAACTCGTCGACGTCGACCGTGGAGGCCGACTTGTCGTTGCGCCGGGCCTTCAGCTCCTCGATGCTGTCCTCGTTGACGTCGTCATCGGTCTTGCGTGGTGTGTCGTAATCGGTGGCCATGCTCGTAACTCCCCCTTTGGGTGTCCGTGGTATTCGGTGATGGTCTCCAGCGCGGGTAACGCCCGGAGGGCCGGTCTTGTGCCCGACTCGAGGCGGAGATTTTGCCTCACATCAAGCTGTGTTACTCAATCGACACCCGGCCGGGCGCCCGAAGGAGCGATCGGCGGCACGGGCGGGGCCGTGGTGCGGGGGCCGGAAAGCCGGTCACGGCGGTCGATTGCCCGGGGAACCGGGGTCGCATGTGTGATTGATCACATCCGGCGTTTTCCGTCCGGACATCATCTCAGATCGGCAGAAACACCCGCATCACCAGGCCGCCCTCCGATCGGGGCTCGGCGGTGACCGCTCCGCCGTGGGCCCGGGCCACCGACCGCACGATGGACAGGCCCAGGCCCACCCCGCGGTCGCTGTGGGTCCGCTCGTGCCGCAGTCGGCGGAACGGCTCGAACATGTTGTCCACCTCGTAGGCGGGTACCACCGGGCCGGTGTTCTCGACCTCCAGGACGGCCTGGGACCCCCGGAGCTCGGTGTCGACCCGTACCCAACCGCCCTCGGGGACGTTGTACCGGACGGCGTTCTGCACCAGGTTCAGGGCGACTCGTTCCAGCAGCACGCCGTTGCCCCGTGTCGGGGCGGGTCGACGGGTGCCGCGCAGTTCCACCCCGGCCGCGACGGCCTCGGCGCGGACCTGCTCCACCGCCCGGTCGGCGGGCTCGGCGAGGTCCAGCGGTTTGCGCTCGGTGATCTCGTTGTCGCTGCGGGCCAGCAGCAGCAGGCCCTCCACCAGTTGCTCGCTGCGCTCGTTGGTGGCCAACAGGGTGCGGCCCAGCTGGATCAGCTCCGGAGGGGCGGCGGGGTCGGAGAGGTGCACCTCCAGCAGGGTGCGGTTGATCGCCAACGGGGTGCGCAGCTCGTGGGAGGCGTTGGCGACGAACCTCCGCTGGGCGGTGAAGGCGCGGTCCAGGCGGTCGAGCATCTCGTCGAAGGTGTCCGCGAGCTCCTTGAGCTCGTCGTCCGGGCCGCCCAGCTCGATGCGGCGATGCAGGTCGGACCCGGCGACCCGGCGGGCGGTGCGGGTGATGCGGCCCAGCGGCGCGAGAACCCGCCCCGCCATCAGGTAGCCGAAGGCGAAGGCCAGGACGGCCAGACCCATCAGGGCGAGGAGCGAGCGCTGCAGGAGTTCCTCCAGCGCGAGCCGGCGCTGGATCCCGGCGCACTCGGCGTACCAGGAACGGAAGGTCTCGGCGTCCACCATGCCCGCGATCGGCCGGCAGGCCTCCGAGGTGATCTCCACCTCGGCCTCGGAGACGAAGCGGAACGGGACCGCGCTGCCGGCGCCCAGTGCGTCGGCGGCCAGCAGGTAGATGATGCCGAGCAGCACCACACCGGCGATGAGGAACATCCCGCCGTAGAGCAGGGTGAGGCGGATGCGGATGGTGGGGCGCAGCCAGGGCGGGCGCGGATCGGTGGGGCCCGGCGGCGGACCGGGGGGTGGACCCGGCGGCGGACCGGGGGGCCGGGCGGGCATCCGGACGCCGGCCGGGGGGCCGTCGGTACGGGCGTGGCCGGCGGCCCCCGGGCCGGCCACGTGATCGGTGGGCCGGGGCGACGGGGTGGCGGGACGGCTCGGCGGACCGGGGGTCGCCGAGCCGCGGGGCGCGTCGGCGCCGGGGGGTGGGGAGGTGCCGGGCATGGTGTCAGATCCGGTATCCGGCGCCGGGCACCGTGGTGATCACCGGCGGCTCGCCCAGTCGGCGCCGCAGGGTCATGACGGTGACCCGCACCACGTTGGTGAAGGGGTCGGTGTGTTCGTCCCAGGCCTTCTCCAGGAGTTGCTCGGCGGAGACGACCGAGCCCTCGGCCCGCATCAGCACCTCCAGCACGGCGAACTCCTTGGGCGCGAGGTGGATCAACCGGCCGTCGCGCAGGACCTCGCGCCGGTTGGGGTCCAGCCGGATGCCAGCGTGTTCCAGGATCGGCGGCAGGGCGGGGACCGAACGACGGGCCAGCGCGCGTACCCGGGCCACCAGCTCGGTGAAGGCGAAGGGTTTGGGGAGATAGTCGTCGGCGCCGAGTTCCAGTCCCTCGACCCGGTCGCTGACGTCGCCGGCGGCGGTCAGCATGAGGATCCGGGTGGGCAGGCCGAGGTCGACGACGCGGCGGCAGACGTCGTCGCCGTGCAGCACGGGCAGGTCGCGGTCCAGGACGATGACGTCGTAGTCGTTGACCTCCACCCGCTCCTCGGCCGCCCCGCCGTCGTAGACGACGTCGACCGCCATGCCCTCGCGTCGCAGACCGGTGGCGACGGCGTCGGCGAGCAGGTGTTCGTCCTCGACGACCAGCACGCGCACGCGGCACCTCCCTCTCCTGATCGTTTCCGCTCGTGGTCGCCCGAACCGTTCGTCCCCGCTCACCGACCCGACCGGCGACCGGTCACGGGGCGGGGAGTGCGGAAGGGCTCCGGGGCGCGGGGGCGACGGATTCGCGCGGCGGGCCGACGGCTCCGGATCGCCCGCTCCGGTGGCGCCGAGGCGGCCGGGGTCCACCGGGGACGCCCCGGGGCCGGACGGTCGGCCCGACCCCGGGGATCATTCGTCCCGGAGCCATACTCCCCCGGACACGGATAAGCGCGCCGTCAGGAATCACCCGGTGGAGTGGATCACGTGTCCCGGGGCAGGAGCGGGCACGGAGTGCCGTGAGCGGTTCGCAAGGAGCGCGCGGGAAGCCCGGGGGCGGGCGACGGTCGGATCCGGGGCCCGACCGCGCACCGGGCGTCCGCCGGAATGTCCATCGTTTTTTCTGTTGCCGGAAGGTTTCCGAGGAGTGCCACCCGGGGATCACCCCTGCACACCCCAGCGATTCCCCCCTACCGGGCGCCAGGCATCGACGCCGGCGACACGGACGGGACCGCCTCCTCGAGGGCGTGGCGATCGCGAACCACCCCGGCACCCCGTGCCGCCGACCGATGACAAGGGGGCGCATCATGGACGCGTTCACCGCAGGCATTCTGCAGCGCATCGAGAACACCGAGACCCAGTTGGAGCGCGCCCGCGAGGCCGGCGACGTCTTCTCCGCGGACTTGGAGCAGGCCGAGCTGGAGGACCTGCTGCGTCTGGCCTCCGAGCACGGCGTACGGGTCGAGCGGGGAGTACCCGCCTGACGTCACGCACTCCGTCGCGCGTGCCGCGCCCGGCACCGCGACCTTCCCCGGGGCGACCCGGGATCACGTTCGGACCGACCCACGCGGTTCGCACGCGAAGAAGCCCCGGGAGGATCTCTCTCCTCCCGGGGCTTCTTCGCGTGCGGGCCGGTCGTGCCGGGGGCCGGGGGCGGGCCGGATACCGCCGGTCGCGCCGGCTCGCTCAGTCGTGCCAGGCGCCCAGCTCCTCCAGCAACGGCTGGAGGAGCTCGAAGACGCCGGGCGAGGCGGCCACGGTGAGGTCGCCGTCCGCCGGTCGCCCCGGGCGTCCGCCGGTCAGTGCCCCCGCCTCACGTGCGATCAACTCGCCCGCCGCGAGGTCCCAGGCGCCGAGTCCGCGCTCGTAGTAACCGTCCAGCCGACCGCCCGCCACGTCGCACAGGTCGATCGCCGCCGAGCCACCGCGCCGGATGTCCCGCAGGCGGGGGATCAGTCGGCGCGCCACCTCCGCCTGCGCGACGCGGACCTCCGTCACGTAGTTGAATCCGGTGCCGATCAGGGCCTGCTCCAGCGGGGGCGAGGGGCGGCAGCGCAGCGGGGTCGTGGTGCCGTCGGCGGTACGACGCAGCGCTCCCCCACCGGCCACGGCCCAACAGGTCTCGCCGCGCATCGGGATCTCCACGACACCCACGACGGCGCGGCCGTCGATCTCGGCGGCGATGGAGACCGACCAGTTGGGCAGGCCGTACAGGTAGTTGACGGTGCCGTCGAGGGGGTCGACGACCCAGCGCACCCCGCTGGTGCCGGCGGTGTCACCACCCTCCTCGCCCAACACCGCGTCATCGGGGCGGCGCTCGGCGAGGAAGTCGGTGATCAGTTTCTCGGCGGCCAGGTCCATCTCGGTGACCACGTCGATGGGGCTGGACTTGGTCGCCGCGACCGCGAGGTCGTCGGGGCGCCCGCCGCGCAGCAGCCGGCCGGCGCGGGCGGCCGCCTCCAACGCGAGGTCGAGCAGGTCGCCGGGGGCGGGTGGGTATCCGGTGTGGTCGCTCACGGGGGAAGTTCCTCCTGTACGGGGTCCGGGCCACGGGCCGGGGCGGTGGTGTCGGGCGGATCGTCGGGCGCGGCGATCCGCCCGACTCCGCCGAGGGGCGAGCGGGTCGGACCCGGTGGTCGGGCGTGGGGGTCAGGCCTGGGGACTGTCGACGCCGGTGGCCGCCGGGCGCGGGGTGCGGCCGGGACAGCAACCCACGGGGCAGCGGTCGTGGCTCGGGCCGAGGTCACCGAGGGCGCACCGCACGGGCTCCTGCCCGCGCTCGGCGGCCGCACGTTCCAGCACCAGGTCGCGGACGGCCGCCACGAAGCGGGGGTCGGCGCCGACGGTGGCCGAGCGGACCATGGGCAGACCCAGTTCCTCCGCCTTCGCCTTCGCCTCGGTGTCGAGGTCGTAGAGGACCTCCATGTGGTCGGAGACGAAGCCGATGGGCACGATCACGACGGCGGACACACCCCTGGCGTGCACCTCTTCGAGGTGGTCGCAGATGTCGGGCTCCAGCCAGGGGATGTGCGGGGCACCACTGCGGGACTGGTACACCAGTTCGGCGGAGCGCTCCACGCCGGTGGCCTCGCGGACCGCCTCGGAGATCCACCGCAGGGCGTCCATGTGCTGGCGCACGTACGCGCCGCCGTCGCCGTGACCGGCCTGCGGGCCGGAGGTGTCGGCGGCGGAGATCGGGATGGAGTGCGTGGAGAACGCCAGGTGGGCACCGTCGCGCACCTCCTCCGGCAGTTCCTCCAGGGCGGCCACCACGCCTTCGGCCATGGTCTCCAGGAAGCCGGGGTGATTCCAGTAGACGCGGATCTTGTCCACCCGGGGGAGCTCCGCCCCCTCGGCCTCCAGCGCGGCGAGCGCCCCGGCGAGGTCTTCGCGGTACTGGCGGCAGCCGGAGTAGGAGGAGTAGGCGCTGGTGGCCAGGGTGAGGATCCGCCGGCGGCCGTCGCGGACCATCTCGCGCAGGGTGTCGGTGAGATAGGGGTCCCAGTTGCGGTTGCCCCAGTACACCGGCAGGTCGAGGGCGTTCGCCGCGAAGTCCTCGCGCAGGGCGGCGAGCAGACGGCGGTTCTGCTCGTTGATCGGGCTGACACCGCCGAAGAGGAAGTAGTGCTGCCCCACCTCCTCCAGGCGTTCGCGGGGGATCCCGCGCCCGCGGGTGACGTTCTCCAGGAAGGGGACGACGTCCTCGGGGCCCTCGGGTCCGCCGAAGGAGAGCAGCAGCAGCGCGTCGTAGGGGGTGGGGTCGGTGGGGTGTGCCATGTCGGCCATCCTCGCATCACTCACGGTCACCCGACGGGTCGGCACCACCGTTCTCGCCGACGGTGCGGGCGCGGTCCGCGGTGGGGTCGTTCGGAGCGGCTCCCCTCCCGGCGGCGCCACCGGATACGGGCGGATCGGGACCGCCGGTGGGTCCGATCGACCACACACGGTCGGGAGGGGCCGGCCGGGGGGACCACGATCCCGGGGAACCGCCGAAGCGATCGACCGGGGGGCACCACCGGGTGGGGAAGCCGGCCGCACGGCACCGCGCCCCGATGTCGGGGCCGCCACCCCGTTCCGCGCCCCCGCCCGGCACTTTCGCCGGCCCACCGGGGCACATGGACCTCACCCCCGGGAAGGGGTCCCTCGATCCGGTGACCGCCATCCGGGTGGTCCCGGACATCCTCCCCGGGGCTCGCCCGCGCCCCGCCGGAAGACTCCGACACGGTGCGGCGGATATCGGCGGATCGCGCCGGCGGTACCGGCGGCCACTGGGGGCGGCGGCGACGAAACCGTTCCCGGAACTACCGTCACGGGTCCCCCTTCGCCCTGTCGGCCGGCGGCCCCGGACGTCGACCGACAGCCGCGTGCGGCCGGGCCGGACGAACCCCCTCCCCGGCGGTGCGGGGCCACCGGGCCGTCCTCCGGGGACCGCGTCCGCCCCTTTCCGGGACGTTCGTCGAGCACCCCGTCCGGGCCCCCTCCGCGCTTCCCGGACTCTCCCCGAAAGGGGCTTCCGTCCCCGATCACCCGCCGGTCGGGGACGGGAGACGGGCCGTCCGCCGGACGGAGGAGGCCGATTCGGGAGGTTCCGCGGGGCTTTCCCGGCCCCCCGGGGAGCCGATCCGGATTGGCGCGTCCACCCCTCCCGGATGGCCCCTATGGAGTAGTGTGGCCATTCCGGCGGCGTGGGCCGACCGACCATCCGAAGGGGCCGAAACCATCGGCCCCGCGGGGTGGCAGGGAGGTGAGGCGTCGCCATGACGGCTCCCCGGGCCCCGGCCCGACACTCCGGGCTGGTCCGCAGGGTTGTGGCAGGCTGCACCCGGGCAGGCCACACTCGTCCAGCGAGAACCAGCGACGCACGTGACGTCGGCAGGCACCACCCGGGAGGTCCTCATGCCCGAACTGCGTGTCGTGGCCGTCAGCAACGACGGCACACGGCTGGTGCTGAAGGCTGCCGACAACACGGAATACACCCTGCCGATCGACGAACGTCTGCGCGCCGCCGTGCGCAACGATCGCGCGCGTCTGGGTCAGATCGAGGTCGAGAGCCACCTGCGCCCCCGCGACATCCAGGCCCGTATACGGGCCGGTGCGACCGCCGAGGAGGTCGCGCAGTTCGCGAACATCCCGGTGGAGCGGGTGCGGCGTTTCGAGGGGCCGGTGCTCGCCGAGCGCGCCTTCATGGCCGAACGCGCCCGCAAGACCCCGGTGCGGCGTTCCGGTGAGACCACCGGCCCGCAGCTCGGTGACGCGGTCGCGGAGCGGCTGCTGGTGCGCGGCGCCGATCGGGACACGGTTCGCTGGGACTCCTGGCGGCGCGACGACGGCACCTGGGAGGTGCTGTTGGTCTACCGGGTCGCCGGCGAGACGCACTCCGCGAGCTGGATGTACGACCCTCCGCGCCGGCTGGTGCAGGCGGTCGACGACGAGGCACGGGCGCTACTCGGCGACGTGGACGACACCCCCTCCCCCAGTACGCCCTTCGTGCCGCGCATCGCCCGCCTTCCGCGCGAAGGTGAACGCGAGGCGGGTCGGGCCCGACCCGGCCGGGACCGGGTGACCGATCCGGCGGCGGCGATGTCCTCGGCGTCCCCCGACTCCCGGACCTCCTCGCCGAACGACCAGGACTCGCTGACCAGTCTGCTGGAGGCGGTACCCAGCTTCCGGGGCGACCTCGTCGTGCCGGACCGCCCCCCGCCGGACGACGAGGAGCCGCAGGCCGTCGAGGAGGAGGTCGGGGAGGAACCCCCGGCCGAGCGCGCGGCCTCCGCGGCGGGTGCGGGCGCGGCGTACGCGGACGTGTTGATGCCCCGGGCGGTCAGCGGCCACCGGGACCGGCTGGTCGGCACCACCGATCGACAGGCCGAAGCGGACGGCGTGCGGCCCGGACGGCGCGCGGCGGTGCCCAGCTGGGACGAGATCGTCTTCGGCACCCGCCGCCGTGTCCTGTCCGGCCTTCGGGGCCGTGCCGACCCGGTTCGGCACGGCCCCGACCGGCCTTCGGCCCGGCGCGGGGATCGGCGTCGGCCCGGGAGGATTCTCGCACCGGCCCGGTCCGACACCGACCGGGGTTCAGCCCTTTTCGGGCCGGCTCGGGCCGGTCCGAGCGGGTCCGAGCGGGCCCGGGCTCTCAGCCCGACGCGGTCCGGCCCGTGCGGAGCGTTCGGGTCCGGACCGGACCGGCGCGAACCGGATCGGCAGGGGGCGGCTCAGCCCGGATCGGGGCCGACGGCCACCGGCCGGGCGGGGTCGGCACACCACTCGCTCCACGAGCCCGGGTACAGGGCGGCCCGCACCCCGATCAGGGACAGCGCCAGCACCTGCTGCGCCGCCGAGACGCCCGATCCGCAGTAGACGCCCGTCCCGGTGCCGGGGGTGACGCCCAGAGCGGTGAAACGGGCGGCGAGTTCGTCGGCCGGCAACAGCGCGCCGTCCGATCCGACGGCGGAGGTGGTGGGGGCCGAGCGGGCGCCGGGGATGTGCCCGGCCACCGGGTCGATCGGCTCGGTGTCGCCCCGGTAGCGCTCGGGGGCGCGGGCGTCGAGGAGGATGCCGTCGCGGGCCAGGCGGGCGGCGGCGTCGGCGTCCAGCACCGGCATGGCCCCGAACCGCGGGGTGAAGGTCCCCGGCCGGGGGTCGGGCACCTCGGTGGTGAGCGGGCCCTTCCAGCGGGCCAGGCCACCGTCCAGCACACGCACCCGTTCGTGCCCGGCGTGACGCAGCAGCCACCAGGCGCGGGCGGCGGCCCAGCCGGGACCGCCGTCGTGGACCACGACGTGGCTGTCGTCGTCCACGCCGGCGCGGCGCATCGCGTCCCGCAGGACATCCGGGTCGGGCAGCGGGTGGCGGCCTGCCGCTCCCGGCGGTCCTGCGAGTTCGGTCTCCAGATCGATCCACACCGCGCCGGGCAGGTGGCCGCGCCCGTACTCCTCACGTCTCGGTGGTCCGCCGAGGTTCCATCGCACGTCGAGCAGGACCGGCGGTTCGGCGTCGGTGTGGGGGTCCGCGAGCACGGCGGCGAGCTCGTCCGGGGAGATGATCGCTGCGGTCATGGGGTCATTGTCCCGTGCGGGCGGTGCTCGGGTGGGCCGGGGCGCGTAGCCGCCCGGACGGGTCCGAACACCTCGACGTCGGGCACGGGGGGTATCGCGTCGAACACGTTCCGAACGTGACGGGGTCGGGCTCCGGACGAAAACCCGCGACACCCCGGACCACTCCGGCCCCGGACGACGACGCGGGAGGTGATCGGTGGGAGCATCGACAGTGACACCGGTGTCATCGCCCCGGGCCCGGCGAACGGAATCGACCGGCGGTTCGGACGGTGTCCGCCGCACGGCGCCGGGAGCGCGGTGACCGGAAGCACCCGGTTCAGTTCCGAGGAGAGGCGACGATGACCGAATCCGTGAGCGGACCCACCCCCGGCATCCCCTGTTTCGTCAGCGTGATGATGCACGACCTCGACGCCGGTCGGCGGTTCTACGGGGAGTTGCTCGGGTGGGAGTTCGAGGCGGGTCCGGAGATGCTGGGCCCGTTCCTCAACGCGATGGTGGACGGTCGGCCGATCGCCGGCCTGGGCGGGACGGCATCGGGCCGTCGGCACCCCGTGGCCTGGGTGCCGTTCTTCTCCACCGCCGACGCGGACGCCACCATGGACCTGGTGCGCGAGTGCGGCGGCACACCGGCGGTGGGGCCGATGGACGTGGAGCGGGCCGGGCGGGTCGCGCTGGCCGCCGATCCGTTGGGCGCGGTGTTCGGCGTCTGGCAGGCCGGTGCCGTGCACGGCACGCCCTTCTCCACCCGCCCCGGGGCCCCGGTGTGGACGGAGTTGGTGACCGTGGACTCCTCGATGGTGAGCAAGTTCTACTCGCTGGTCTTCGACGACGATCCCCGCACCGAACACCGGGGCGGAGGTCCGTGGGCGCCGGCGGGATCCGAGGGTGTTGATGACGTCGGGGGCGCTCCGGATACCGGGGACACCGGGGATTACGTGGTGCTCCACCACGGGGGCCGACCGGTGGCCGGGATCCACGGTGTGGGGGCGACCGGTCTGCCGCCCGGGCACGGTGCCTGCTGGGTGACCTACTTCTCGGTGGCCGACCCGGAGGAGGCCGCCCACCGGGTCGGTCGGCTGGGCGGGAAGGTGCTGGGACCGGTGCGGCCGGCGCCGTTCGGCGACTTCGTTCGGGTGACCGACCCCGAGGGCGCGCCCTTCGGCCTGGTGCGACCGGCGGACGCCCCGACCGGCGGCTGAGGACCCCGACGCACGTCGTGTGGAACGACGCGTGGAACCCGGCCGGAGGGCCCCCGACCGGGGAACGCCTCGATCGTCCGTGCGATCAGCCGATACGGATCGGGCCCCGCCCACCCCGCGGGACAGGAGGTCGGGCCGGTGCCGGGTCCTCGGGGGGATCGACCGGGAGCACATCCGGGGAGAGGCGGGCCGCGCCGGCCGAGGCGGCGGTCAGCCGCCGCCGGTGGTGGCGCCGGCACAACACCTCGTACCCGACCGCGCCCCGGTCCCCGGCCCCGTCGGCGGGCTCGCCGTCCACGTCACCGACCACCACCAGCTCTCCCTCGACGACCATCCGGCCGTCCACGGTACGGGCGTTGTGGGTGGCGCGCTCCCCGCACCAGCACAGAGACTCCACCTGGAGGGTCCGGACGCTGTCGGCGAGTTCGATGAGACGTTGGGAACCGGGGAACAGCCGGGTGCGGAAGTCGGTGGTGATGCCGAAGGCGAAGACATCGATGCCCAGGTCGTCGACGATCCGGGCGAGTTGGTCGACCTGGGCGGCGGAGAGGAACTGGGCCTCGTCCACGATCAGGTGGTCCACCCGGTCACCCGCCGTGAGCCGGCGCACCAGATGGTGGTGGAAGTCGAAGGCGCCGTCGGTCTCGATCGCCTCGGTGACCAGGCCGAGCCGGGAGGACAGCCGCCCCTCCCCCGCCCGGTCGTCCCGGGTGAAGATCAGGCCCCGGAGCCCGCGGGCCGAGCGGTTGTGCTGGATCTGCAGGGCGAGGGTGCTCTTCCCGCAGTTCATCGTTCCGGCGTAAAAGGCGAGTTCGGCCACGGATGGGGGCTTTCGGTGCGGCGGGCGGGGGCGGACGCGGGGCATCGCGTGGGGCTCTTCGCCGGACCCGGGGTCACGGCGTGGCGGGTGACCGGCTCAGGTACGGACCTCCAGCAGCGGGATGTCCAACTCGGCGGAGGTCAGCGAGCCGTGCATACCGATCAGCGCCGACTCGTTGGGCTCGGTGGAGCCGGCGACCACGGCGGCGGTGCCGGTCATCGCGACGACCACGTCGCCCAGCCGTCCCACCACCCGTGATTCCACGGTCTTCGGCGGCCCGAACCAGCCCAACTCGACGGCCTCCTCCCGCCCGACCACCCAGGCGTCCTCCCCCAGCACCTCCCGCCAAACGGTGTACACGTCGGCGGCGGCGCCCGGGACGGCATAGACGTGCCGGGCGCGGCCCTCGCCACCGAGCAGCCGGACGCCGGCGCCCAACTCCCAATCCTCGTCCACGTCGTAGCGGGACTCCTCGGTCATCGGCACGTCCACCATGCCGTGGTCGGCGGTCACGTACAGCACCGAGCGCGGGGGGAGTTGCTCGGCCAGCCGACGGGCCAGGCCGTCCACGATCCGCAGTTGGGCGCGCCACTCCGGGGAGTCCACGCCGAAGCGGTGACCGCAGCCGTCCAGGTCCGCGTAGTACGTGTAGACCAGGGCCCGGTCGGCGACGGCCAGCCGGCTCGCCGCCAGGTCCATGCGCTCACCCGGGTCCAGGCGGCCGAACCACCGGCCGCCACTGAGCGCCACCCGGGTCAGCGGGGTGTGCTCGAAGGCCGGCGCGGAGACCTGACAGGTGGCCACCCCCGCCTCGTGGGCCAGCCGGAAGACCGTGGGGTGCGGCTGCCACAGGTGGGGATCGGTCCACGGATCCCAGCGCAGCTGGTTCATCAACCGGTCGGCCGCCGGGTCCAGGACCCGGTAGCCGGCCAGGCCGTGCGCGCCGACCGGCAGACCGGTGCCGACCGAGGCCAGCGAGGAGGCGGTGGTGGAGGGGAAGCCGGCGGTGGCGGGCCGGCCGCTGCCGGCGAGCGAGCCGGGCAGCAGCGAGGTCAGGAAGGGGGCCTCGGCCGGGTGGGCGCACAGCACCTCCCACCCCAGGCCGTCCACCAGGAAGACGCACACCCGATCGGCGGCCGGCAGGACCAGTCCGGTGGCGGGGCCGGGCACGCCCATGCCGGCGAGGGCGGCGGGCAGCAGGTCCGCCAGCGAGGCGGTGCCCCAGGCGGGTACCGGGGCCAGGGCCGGGTCGGGGAGCGGCGGCTCGTCGTAGGCGTCCGAGGGCACCCGGGTCACCGGCCGGTCGGGGCGGTGGCCTCGGAGAGGGCACGGGCGAACTCCAGGGTCTGCCGAACGGTCTCCGGGCCGTCACCCGCCTCACTGATGCGCAGCGACAGGTCGTCGGCGGTGGTGGAGCCGGTGTAGCCGTGGTCGGCCTCGCAGCCGGGGTCGCCGCAGCCGGCGGGCTCGAGGTCGATGCGGGAGACCGCGCCCCAGCCGATGGTGAGGACCACCTCGTGGGGCAGGGTGCCGGGGGTGTAGGACTCGGGGTCGGCGACGACCCGGCTGAGCACCACCGAGGAGATCCGCTCCAGCCGGACCGACTCGGTCGAGGTGGTGGCGTAGGCGACCGGCTCGGCGGGCTGGGCGGGGTCGGAGCCCCGGCCGGAGGGCGCGGGGGCGCCGGGGTCGGCGGGCTGCTCGTCGGTGTGGCTGACGACGAATCGGGTGGCGGTCAGCACCAGGACGGTGACGTGCCGGCGGACCTCGTTGCTGTCGAAGGTCGTCTCCTGGTGCACCAGATAGGAGACCACCGGCTCCCGGCCCACGGCCGACTCGACCGCGTCCGCCACGAGCGCCGGGTAGTAGCCGCTGCGCTCGATCGCCGCACGCAGCCCCTGGGTGGTGGTACCGGTCTTCGCCATGCGGTCCATCCTAAGGGGCGGTACCGACCGCGCCGTCCCCGAGCGGGCCCGGCGTCCGCGTGCCGGCGCCGCGCCCGCCCGGCGCCCCGTCGGGCCCCCGCCGGCTCACCAGGAGGCGAGCCGGCGGGGGCCGAGGTCGCTGCGGGGCGGAGCGGGCGCGACGCGCACCGAGGCGGAGAGCACGGCCACGCCCCGGGCGGAGACCACGACGGGTTCGAGGTCCACGGCCGCCACCTCGGGGTGATCGTCCACGAGTCGGCCGAGGCGCAGCAGCATCTCCTCCAGGGCGGCGGTGTCCACCGGTTGGGCGCCGCGCCAGCCGAAGAGCATCGGGGCGGCCCGGATGGAACGGATCACCTCGGCGGCGGCCCGGTCGGTGAGGGGCAGCAGGGCGTGACCCAGATCACCGAGGAGTTCGGAGGCGGGGCCGGCCAGGCCGAAGGAGAGCACGGCGCCGATGGACGGATCCACCACCGCGCGCACCACGGTGTCCACGCCGCGCGGGGCCATCGGTTGCACGACGGGGCGCAGCCCGGCCGGGCCGCCGAGGTCGGCGATCATCCCGGCGCGGGCCCGCAGCAGGTCGTCCACGGAGCCGAGGCCGAGGCGGATGCCGCCGAGGTCGGCGCGGTGGCGCAGGTGGGGGGCGGTGGTCTTGAGCGCCACCGGGTACCCCAGGCGTTCCGCGGCCTCCACCGTGGCCTCCTCGGTGGGGGCCGGCAGGGCGGGCAGGACGTGGATGCCGTAGGCCGCGAGCAGGCGGTGGGCGGCCTCGTCGGCGAGGGGGGTGCTGCGGACGGCCGCGGGGGCCCCGGGCATCCCGGCGGGGGTGGTGAGCGGTCCGCCGGCGGCCCGGCCGCCGAGGGCTTCGGCGAGCACCGCCTCGGCGGCGGCCTCGTCCACGTCCTCGAACCGGGGGGCCTTCCCGGGTGTGCCGGCGGCGCGGCGCCAGCGCGCGTGCCGGTCGGCGTGTGCCAGGGCGCGGACGGCGCGCTCGGCGGAGGGGTAGGCGGGGATGTCCCGGGCGCTGAGGGCCTCGGCGAGGCCCTCGATCGCGACGTGGGCGACGACGACCGGTTTGGTGCCGAAGGGGCCGACGGGGCGCTCCCCGTCGTCACCCGTCGGGGTGGTGTCGGAGCCGGTGTGGCGCGGGGCGGGGGCCGGGGCGGCGGGGCCGGTCGTGGTCGTCGGGGCGCCCGCGGTGTCCTCCCCCGGGTCGTCCCCGGTGCCGGGGGCCGCGTCGCGCAGGGCGGCGTGCAGGGCCTCGGTGAGGGCGCGCCCCCAGCGCTCCGAGCCGACGCCCGTCGCCTCCTGCCGCGACTCGCCCACCACCGGCACCGCGGTGACCACCACGGCGTCGGTCGCCGGGTCGGCGAGGGCCGCGGCGACCGCCCGGCGGTACGCCGCCGGATCCGCGTCGGCCGGCAGCGGAGGGGTCAGTCGCGGGATGAGGCCCTGGGCGCGGCAGGCGTCGTGCACCACCAAGCCCAACGACTCGGCGTTGCCCACGACCGACACCCGGGGGCCGGCGGGCAGCGGACCGCGGGCCAGCAACAGCCCGGCGTCCACCATCTCCGTGACGGTGTCCGCCTCGATCACGCCGGCCCGGCCCAGCAGGGCCGAGACGGTGGCGTCGGGGGTGCGGCCGGACCCCAGTGCCGGGACGGCGTGGCCGGTGGGGACGCTGCCACCGCTGTGCCGACCACCGCGCACGACGACCACCGGTCGCCCCGCGGCCGCGGCCCGGCGCACCAAACGGGTGAACTTGCGCGGGTTGCCCAGGGACTCCAGGTACATCAGCACCACCCGGGTGTCCGGGTCGTCGTACCAGTACTGCAGGAGGTCGTTGCCGGAGACGTCCGCGCGGTTGCCCGCCGCGACGAAGGTGGTCAGACCCGCGCCGCAGCGTTCGAGTTCCTCCAGCGCCGCGATGCCGATCGCGGCGGACTGGGTGAACAGGCCGATCGGACCCCGATGGGGCAGGTAGGGGGCCATGCTCGCGTTCATCCGCACACCGGAGGCGGTGTTGAACACACCGAAGGCGTTGGGGCCGATGATCCGCATCCCCAACGAGCGGGCGTGGTGGACCAGTTCGCGCTGGCGGACGCGGTCCGGGGCGCCGGCCATGACCACCAGCCCCTGGACGCCGTGCTCACCGCACTCCTCCACCACGCCGGGGACCGCCTCCGTCGGCACGGCCAGGACGGCGAGGTCCACCGGTTCGGGGATGTCGGCGATCGAGCGGTGGGCGGGGGCCCCGCCGATCTCCAGGAGTCCGCCGTCGGCGGGCAGGGCGTGATTGACTGCGTGCACGCGCCCGGCGAAACCACCGCGCAACAGGTGCTCCAGGACGGTGCGGCCCGTGCCGCCGGGGCGCCGGCCGGCGCCGATGACGGCCACCGAACGAGGGGCGAGCAGACGGTGCACCGACCGCCCCTCCGCGCGTTGCTCGCGCGCCCGCATCACGTTCAGCGAGGCCTCGGTGGGCTCCAGATCGAGCGTCAGGTGCACCGAGCCGTCCACGAAGCTGCGGCGCTGGGAGTAACCCGCGTCGGTGAACACCTTGATCATCTTGCTGTTGGCGGGCAGCACCTCGGCCACGAACCGCCGGATGTCGCGCTCCCGGGCGCAGGCGGCGATGTGCTCCAGGAGCGCGGAGGCCAGGCCCCGGCCCTGGTGGGCGTCCTCGACCAGGAAGGCCACCTCGGCGTGGTCGGCGGGGAAGGAGGCGGGATGGCCGTCCGTGTCGATCCGGTCGTAGCGCACGGTGGCGATGAACTCGTCCCCGACCGTGGCGGCCAGGCCCACCCGGTCCACGTGGTCGTGGTGGGTGAAGCGGTAGACGTCGCGGGCCGAGAGCCGGGGGTAGGGGGCGAAGAAGCGGTAGTACTTCGACTCGTCGGAGACCCGTTCGTAGAAGTCCACCAGGCGGCCCGCGTCATCCTCGGTGATGGGCCGGATGTGCGCGGTGCCACCATCGCGGAGCACCACATCGGCCTCCCAGTGGGCCGGGTACCGCTGCGACTCGGAGTCGGCGTCGGGGCTCGGCTGGGGGGCGGCGGACGGCGGCATGGTGCCACCCTACGGCCGGGGGGGCCGTCCCGGCACCGGGCGTACCGGACCCGACCGGGGGACCTTCGGGACGTCCCGCCGCCGACCCGGGGGTGCCGGCCGGGGGGCCGACCGGCACCGGGACCGGCGTGTGTCCCGACCCGCGGATCGGCGGCGGGTCGCGGCGGCGGGCGGGTTCGGGGCGTACTGCTCTTCCGGGTGCCCCGGGTGCGCCCGGCCGGGGCACCCGGGGCAGGCTGGAGATCCGTGGATCGCACCCCGACGGGACGCCCGGCGTCCCGTCGGCGGGCGGGGTCCACGGGAAACGGTCCGGGTCCACGGGGGGCCCGGCCGGGCAGTGTCCCCGACCCGAAGGGCTTACCACCATGACCACCGAGCGCCGTGTCACCGTCGGCTGGCCGGAGGGCCTGCACGCCCGCCCCGCCTCGATCTTCGTCCGCGCGGTCACCGGTGCCGGAATCCCGGTGACCATCGCCAAGGGTGACGCTCCGGCCGTCAACGCCGCCTCGATGCTGGCGGTGCTGGCACTGGGCGCGGAGGGCGGCGAGGAGGTCGTGCTGGCCTCCGGGGCCGACGGGGCGGAGGAGACCATGGACCGACTGGCGAAGCTGGTGTCCGAAGGGCTGGAGGAGCTCCCCGCCGCGGGCTGACGCGACTCTCGCGGCGGTGCGGGGGCGGTACCCGGGTCGGGTGCCGCCCCCGGGGCGTCGGGAACCGGGACGTCGAGGGCCGGGCCGTCGGGAACCGGTGGTGGCGTCCGGGGGGGCGCTTCCGGCGCCGGCGCTCCACCGGCCCCCGGGGCGTCACGTCCCCGGGGACGGGGCGGGGCGGCGTGCCGTGTCGGATCACCCGCCGGTCGGGTTCCTCCGGTCCGGGGTGGCCCGACCTTCGGCCTTCGGCGGGAATTCCCCACCGTTTTCCCCGGAGCCGTCACGCGATACCGTCACGACACCCGCGGGAACCGGGATCCAAATGTTCGACTCCGCGACCGGTCCGGAATTCACCGAAGCAGGCAGATGGAAATCGACACGATGATTCGGGAGCCGAATCAATCGCCGTGAACCCAGGTGTATACGACCCCCGTTAAATCCGCCCGCGCGCCGTGTTGACGGCAGGTTTCGGAGTTCTCACCGCGCCCTGGCGCGGAGTTCTGCGCACCGTCGTGGAGTGCTCGAGTTGGGCCACCGACAGGGCGCGCGCCCGCTCGGCGTCCCCGCGGGCTATCGCGTCCACCAGCGCTCCCCGTTCCTGCCACAGCGGTACCGCCCGCGACATCGGCTCCGTGGTGTAGAGCCAGGTGATCTTGCGGCGCAGTTGCACCAGCATCGACGTCAGGCCGGGGCTGCAGGTGGCGCGGGCCACCGTCTCGTGGAACCAGTCGCCCAACGAGCGGAGGTCGGCCTCCTGCCCCTGACCGGCACGTTGTCGCCCCAACCGCACCAGTCCGCGCAGAACCTTCAGGTGGGCCTCGGTGCGGCGCTGGGCCGCGCGGGCCGCGCCCAGCGGCTCCAGCAGGCCCCGGACGTCCAGCAGGTCGGCGGCCTCCCGGTCACCGGGCTGCGCCACACAGGCCCCCGCGTGGCGCCGTGAGACCACGAAGCCCTCCGACTCCAGGGTGCGCAGGGCCTCGCGCACCGGCACCCTGGAGACGCCGTAACGGTGCGCCAACTGCTCCTCCGCGAGCCGGGCGCCCGGCGGCAGCACCCCACCGATGATGTCGTCACGGATCGCCGTGCATACCGTGTGCGCGGAGACACGCATGAAGAGCTCCCACTGATAACGGTGCCGGCCCCGTTGCACCCCGCCATATTCACGCCGGGCCCTCCCCGAACTGTATGGCAAAAATCCCGGGATGCCGATAGGCGCCCTTCCCGGGCATCCGATTTCGGCCGCCGTGAACGGATATCGGGCGGATACCGGCCGTACGCGGGCGGGCAGGGAATCACGGTCCTTCGGTCCGCCGGTTCCGCGGGCCGCCGGGGAGAGGGCGGGACGGGGATACCGGACCCGCTTGCCCGACACCACGCCCGATATCGGTGGGATCCGGGGCGTCCCGGACCCCACCGGACCGGGGGTCAGGCGGCCGGGCCCTCCCCGCTCACCGCCTCGGGGTCGGCCTGCGGGTCGACGGCCTCGCCGGTGATCACCGTCACCTCACCGAAGCCCAGGTCGCGCACCGGCTCCACGATCCGCGAGGCGTCACCCACCAGGACCGTCACCAGGCGGTCGACGGGGAAGGAGGCGACGGCGGCGGCCGTCGCCTCCACCGTGCCGGTCTCGGCCAGACGCTCGTACATCCGCGCCTGGAAGTCGTCCGGCAACTCCTGCTCCACCTGGTCGGCGAGGGTGCCCGCCACCGCGGCGGCCGTCTCGAACCGCAGCGGGGCCACGCCCACCAGGTTCCGCACCGCCGTGTCCCGCTCGGCGTCGGTCAGTCCCTCCTCGGCCAGGGTGACCAGCACCCGGCGCAGGTCGGCCATCGCCTCGCCGGTGACCTCGGTGGCCACCGATCCGCTGATCGCCAGCAGCGAGCCACCGGTGCCGTCGGCGGAGGAGCGCAGCACCCGGGCGTACGCCCGCACGCCGTAGGTGTAGCCCTTCTCCTCGCGCAACACCAGGTCGAGCCGGGAGGTCAGCGTGCCGCCCAGGCAGTAGACGCCCAACTGCTGGGCGGGCCAGACCCGGTCGTGCCGGTCCGGGCCCACCCGGCCGATGAGCAGCTGGGTCTGCACCGAACCGGGTCGGTCCACCACGATCACCCGCGGCGAGTCGTCACCGGTCACCGGCGCGTACGGGGCCGGGGGACGGTCGTCGCCCCGCCAGGTGCCCAGGGTCTCCCCCAGCATCCCGTCCAGTTCCACACCGGTCAGGTCGCCGACCACCACCGCGGTGGCCGTGGAGGGCCGCAGGTGCGCCTCGTGGAAGGCGCGCACGGCCTTGGTGTCGATGCGCGCGACGGTCTCCGCGGAGCCCTGGCGGGGCCGGGACATCCGGCTGTCGGCGGGGAAGAGCGCCTCGGACAGGGCGATCGCCGCCCGGCGGGCCGGGTTGGCCAGCTCGTGCGGGATCTCGTCGAGGCGGTTGCGGACCAGCCGCTCCACCTCGTGCTCGGGGAAGGCGGGGGCCCGCAGGGAGTCGGCCAGCAACTCCAGGCCCCGCCCCAGCCGGGAGGCGGGGACCTCGAGGGAGATCCGGATCCCGGCGTGGTCGGCCCAGGAATCCAGCGTCGCCCCGCAGCGCTCCAGTTCGGCGGCGAACTCCTCGCCGGTGTGCCGGTCGGTGCCCTCGGACAGGGCGCGGGCGGTGACGGTCGCCACGCCCTCCCGGTCCCGGGGCTCGGCGGCCAGCGGGGCGGGCAGGTGGATCTCCACCGCCACCACGCGCTGTCCGGGGCGGTGGCTGCGCAGCACGGTCAGGCCGTTGGGCAGCCTGGAGCGGTCGGGGGCCGGGAAGGCCCAGGGCTTCGGGGTACCGCTGCCGGGCCGGGGGTGCAGCCGCATCCCGGTCTCCCCGGCGGTGGTCGTCTCGGTGTCCGTCACCGCTGCTCCTCGCTCTCGGTGCCCGTGGTCTCGGCGACGTCCGCTTCGGTCTCCGCGCCGGTGTCGGCGGGTTCCCCGCCCGGCTCGTAGACCAGGACCGCCCGATTGCGGGGGTGCAGTCGGGCGGCTGCGACCTCGCGGACCTCCTGCGGGGTGACCGCGAGCACCCGCTCCACCGCGGTCAGCGCCAGCTGCGGGTCGCCGAAGAGGACTGCGTAGCGGCACAGTTCGTCGGCGCGTCCGCCGACCGTGGCCAGGCGGTCCAGCCACTCGCGCTCCAATTGGGCGCGGGCCCGCTCCATCTCCTCGTCGGTGGGGCCCTCGGCGGCGAACCGCGCGAGTTCCTCGTCGACGGCCGCCTCGATGACGGGGATCTCCGCGTCGCCGGAGGTCTTCACGTCCAGCCAGCCCAGGGAGGGCGCGCCGGTCAGCCGCAACAGGCCGAACCCGGCCGTCACCGCCGTGCCGTCGTGTCGCACCAGGCGGTTGTGCAGACGGGAGGACTCGCCGCCGCCCAGCACCGTCAACGCCAGGTCGGCGGCGTCGGCCTCGCGGGTGCCGTCGTGCGGGAGTCGGTAGGCGGCCATCAGGGCGCGCGCCGGGACGTCGGCGACCACCTCGCGGCGCAGTTCCTCGCCGAGGATCTCCGGGAGGGTGCCGTCGCGCGGCGGGTGCTTGCCGTCGTGGGCGGGGATGGTGCCGAAGTACTTCTCGACCCACTCCAGGGTCCGCTCGGCGTCGATGTCGCCGACGACCGCCAGGACCGCGTTGTTCGGGGCGTAGTAGGTCCGGAAGAACTCCCGGGCGTCCTCCAGCGAGGCGGCGTCCAGGTGGGCCATCGAACCGATGGGGGTGTGGTGGTACGGGTGCCCCTCGGGGTACGCCATCGACACCAGCTTTTCGAACGCGGTGCCGTAGGGGACGTTGTCGTACCGCTGGCGACGTTCGTTCTTCACCACGTCGCGCTGGTTGTCCAGGGACTCCTGGCCGAGCACCGTCAGCAGGGTGCCCATCCGGTCGGCCTCCAGCCAGAGCGCGAGCTCCAGCTCATGGGCCGGCATGGTCTCGAAGTAGTTGGTGCGCTCGAAGCTGGTGGTGCCGTTGAGCGAGCCGCCGGCGCCCTGCACCAGCTCGAAGTGTCCGTTGCCGGAGACCTGGGCCGACCCCTCGAACATCAGGTGCTCGAAGAGGTGCGCCAGGCCGGTGCGGTCCGGCCGCTCGTGGCGGGAGCCCACGTCGTACCAGAGGCAGACCGCCGCGACGGGGGTGAGGTGGTCCTCCGAGAGCACCACGCGCAGGCCGTTGGCCAGCCGGTGCTCGGTCGCGGTGAGTCCGCCGACGGACTCCCGTGGGGTGGCCGTGTGGCCGATGGTCATGTGGTTCCTTTCGTCGTGTCGCCGACGGGGGGGCCGGCGGGCACGGGCGGTTCGGTGCGGGCGGGCCCGCGGCACGGCCGGGTGGCCGACAGGGCACGGAACCGGGTCGGGACGCACGGGCCGGCGGCCGTTCCCGCCGGGCCGATCGGCGGGGGCGGTGCGCACGGTGCCCCGGAACCCGGGTACCGTGGCCCGGCCGGGCGACCGGCCGCGGGCCGGTTCCCGGACGGACGTTGTCACTGTATGCGCGGATGCCCTCGCGGGGCGAAGCCCCGAACGGATCCGCCGCCATCAAACCGGACCGGTCCGGCGGTTCGTTGTCACCGGCACGGTCCACAATGGTCGGCGGCGCGCGTCACCGGGGGTCGCGTCGGCACCCGCCCCGCGGCGTGCCGCCCGCCCTGATCGCCCGTCCCCGACCGTCCGTCACGTGCCGAAGGAGCGCCAGCCGCGATGGCCCGCCGCAGTACGAAGACCCCGCCGTCCGACGATTTCGAGGAGCGGATCCTCGACATCGACGTCGTGGACGAGATGCAGGGCTCCTTCCTGGAATACGCCTACTCGGTGATCTACTCCCGCGCGCTCCCCGACGCCCGGGACGGTCTCAAGCCGGTGCACCGCCGCATCCTGTACCAGATGCACGAGATGGGGCTGCGCCCCGACCGCGCGCATGTGAAGTGCGCCCGCGTGGTCGGCGAGGTGATGGGCAAGCTCCATCCGCACGGTGACTCGGCCATCTACGACGCCCTGGTGCGGATGGCTCAGCCGTTCTCCATGCGGCTGCCGCTGGTCGACGGCCACGGCAACTTCGGTTCCCTGGGCAACGACGACCCGCCCGCCGCCATGCGGTACACCGAGTGCCGTTCCGCCTCGCCGGCCGAGCTGATGACCGCTTCGATCGACGAGGACACCGTCGACTTCGCGCCGAACTACGACGGCAGCGAGCAGGAGCCCGTCGCACTTCCCGCCGCCTACCCGAACCTGCTGGTCAACGGCGCCTCCGGGATCGCCGTGGGCATGGCCACCAACATGCCCCCGCACAACCTGGGCGAGGTGATCGCCGCCGCCAAGTACCTGCTCAAGCACCCGGGCGCCGACCTGACCACGCTGATGCGCTTCGTCCCCGGCCCCGACCTGCCAACCGGCGGGCGGATCACCGGTCTGGACGGCATCCGTGGCGCCTACGAGAACGGGCGCGGCACCTTCCGCATCCGGGCCACCGTCGCCGTCGAGCAGGTGACCCCGCGCCGCAAGGGCCTGATCGTCACCGAACTACCGTTCACGGTGGGTCCGGAGAAGGTCATCTCGAAGATCAAGGACCTGGTCAACGCCAAGAAGCTCCAGGGCATCGCGGACGTGAAGGACCTGACCGACCGCAACCACGGGCTGCGGCTGGTCATCGAGATCAAGAACGGCTTCAACCCCGAGGCCGTGCTCGCCCAGCTCTACAAGCTCACCCCGATGGAGGAGTCCTTCGGGATCAACAACGTGGCCCTGGTGGACGGCCAGCCCCTCACCCTCGGGCTGAAGGAGCTGCTCCAGGTCTACCTGGACCACCGGTTGACGGTGGTGCGGCGGCGCAGCGAACACCGACGCGGTCGGCGCGAGGACCGCCTCCACCTGGTCGAGGGCCTGCTGATCGCCCTGCTGGACATCGACGAGGTGATCCGGCTCATCCGCGCCAGCGACGACTCCGCGGCGGCGAAGGACGCGCTGATGGGGCGCTTCGAACTGAGCGAGACGCAGACCCGCTACATCCTGGACACCCCGCTGCGTCGGCTGACCCGCTTCGACCGGCTGGAGCTGGAGACCGAGCGCGACCGCCTCACCGGGGAAATCGCCGAGCTGACCCGGATCCTGGAGTCCGACGCCGAGCTGCGCCGGGTGGTCTCCTCCGAGCTGACCGAGGTGTCCCGGAGGTTCGGCACCCCGCGCCGCACCGAGCTGTCGCAGGAGGACGGGGCGCCGCTCGCCACCGTGCCGCTGCAGGTGGCCGACGACCCGTGCCGGGTGCTGCTCTCCTCCACCGGGCTGCTGACCCGCACCACCGGCCCGGAGCACCTCTTCGAGCAGAGCACCGCCGGCAAACGCGCCAAGCACGACGTCATCGTCTCCGCGGTGCCCGCCACCACCCGTGGCGAGATCGGCGCGGTGACCTCCGCCGGCCGATTGCTGCGGCTACAGGTGGTGGACCTGCCGGAACTGCCCCTCGACGCGACCGGACCGGGTCTCACCGAGGCCGTTCCGCTCGCCGAGTTCGTCTCCCTCGAGGGGGAGGAACGGGTGCTCTGCCTGACCGGCCTCGACGAGTCCTCGCCCGGTCTGGCGCTGGGCACCGAGCAGGGCGTGGTCAAGCGGGTCGTCCCCGACTACCCGGCGGGCAAGGACGAACTGGAGGTCATCTCGCTGCGCGAGGGGGACCGACTGGTGGGCGCGGTCGAGCTGCGCACCGGCGAGGAGGACCTGGTCTTCATCACCGACGAAGCGCAGTTGCTGCGCTACCCGGCCTCGCAGGTGCGCCCGCAGGGGCGGCCGGCGGGCGGCATGGCGGGCGTCAAGCTGCCGGAGGGGGGCCGGGTGCTCTCCTTCACGGCCGTGGACCCGGCCGTCGAGGCGGTGGTCTTCACGATGGCCGCCGGTACCGGGGCGGCGGGGTCCCGGGGCTCCGCGAAGCTGACCCCGTTCGAGCAGTACCCGCGCAAGGGCCGGGCCACCGGCGGGGTGCGCTGTCAGCGCTTCCTCAAGGACGAGGAGCGTCTCGCCTTCGCCTGGGCCGGGCCGGCGCCCGCCCGGGCCGCCACCGCCTCGGGCGCGGCGGCGACGCTGCCGGAGCCCGATCCGCGTCGGGACGGCTCGGGTGTCCCGGTGCCCAAGGCGATCGCGGTGATGGCCGGGCCGGTCGGTCGGGACGTCTGACCGACCGGTGCCCGCCCGCACGGGCGGGCACCGGCACGTCCGGGGATTCGCGGGGCCGGGCACGGCGGGGCACACTCGTCGTGCCGCCGGCCGGATCAGTACGGCGGGGTACGCATCGTCGGGGTATCCGGGGTCGCCGACGGCGTACGGGGGCGTCGTGTCGTACGAGTCCCCGGGTTCGCCCGGCTCGCCGCCGGCGTACGGGTCCCGCGACGCCGACGATCCGATGCCCGCCCACGGACTCCCGGCCCACCGGTCGGCTCCCACCGGGGTGGGAAGACCGGCGCCGGTGCCGGCCTCCTCGCGATCGACCGGTTCGTCGGCAGGGGTGTCGGTCGGGTGGTCGACGAATCTCAGCACACCGTAGAGCGCGTCGGGCCGGGCGTCCTCCGGCCCGGCGCCGACGCACTCCTCGAGTTCCGCGCGCAACGCCTCGGTGTCGATCCCGGCGCCGATCAGCACGAGTTCGGTGCGGCGCGGATCCCCCTCGGGCCACGGCTCGGGGCGGTAGCGCAGGAAGCGCCCCACCGCGTGCAGGACGAACCGCCGGTCCGGCTCACCGGGCGGGAGCGCGAAGCGGACCGTGCCCTTGATCCGGTACAGGCCCTCCGGGCGACGTTCGGTGAAGGCCGCGAAGCGACGTGGGCCGAGCGGTTCGTCGGCCGTGAAGGCCAGCGAGGCGTAGCCGGCGTGCAGATGGCCCGCGTGGTCCCCCTCCCCCGCGTCCGCCGTGCAGCAGACGGGGACCGGTGGAGAGGGATGGATGCCCTCCCCGGGCCGGCCGGTTTCGACCGGTCCGTCGTCGGGGCCGGCGGGGGTTCCGGTGTCCCCGGCCTCCTCCGCGAGGAGATCTCCGAAGCTCAACTGCCGGGGGCCGTCGCTCCCCCGTCGCACGGGATCGAAGAGCAGTTCGGGGTCCACCCGCCCGTGGACGGTCGTGACCACCGGGGCGCCGGCGGCCAGGGCACGAACCTCCCCCAGCAGGACCCCCAACCGCTCCTCCGGCAACCGATCCACCTTGTTCAGCACCACCAGGTCGGCGACGGCCAGGTGCCGCTCGATCCCCGGGTGCCGCTCACGGGTTGCGGTGAACTCGGCGGCGTCGACCACCTCCACCAGCCCGCCGTAGAGCACCCGGGGGGAGGAGGCTGCGAGCACCATGCGGGCGAGCACCTCCGGCTCGGCCAGGCCACTGGCCTCGATGACGATCAGATCGATGCCCACCGAGGGCTCCGCCAGCCGCCCCAGCATCTCGTCCAGGTCCTCGGTGTCCACCGCACAGCACAGACAACCGTTGCCCAGCGAGACCATCGAGTCGACCTGCCCGGAGACGGCGAAGGCGTCCACACCGATGCTGCCGAAGTCGTTGACCACCGCGCCGATGCGCAGCCCGCGCCGGTTGTGCAGGAGGTGGTTGAGGAGGGTGGTCTTCCCCGCGCCCAGGAAACCCGTCAGGACGAGCACCGGGATGCGCCCGCCGGATGCCGCCGTCACCTGTCCGTCCCTTCCGTCGGCCCGGCAGTGCCGGGAGGTCCGCCGCGCCGATCACCGTCGCGGGTGGTGATCAGCATAGGCCGCCGCGTTCCGCCGATCCGAAGGGCGGGGCGGGGATGCGGATCGGCTGTGCGAGCGGCGATTCCCGGCCGAATTCCGACCGTCCCCCATGTCGTTCCCCGGAATGTTCCGGCCCCGTCGCCGGGGCGGAGACGCCGGGGCGGAGACGCCGGGGCGGGTGAGTGACAGGCCGTGCGGCCTGTCACCCACCCTCCGGCGTCCCCGGGATCTTCCTCAGGTGTCGATGCGGGAGCGGTCCAGACCGGCGGCGGAGCCCGCGATGAACTCCCGGCGCGGCGCCACGTCGTTCCCCATCAGCAGGGCGAACGCCGCCTCGGCCGCCTCGAGGTCGAGGATGTTGATCCGGCGCAGGGTGCGGTGGCGCGGGTCCATGGTCGTCTCGGCCAGTTGGTCGGCGTCCATCTCGCCCAGGCCCTTGTAGCGCTGGATCGACTCCTTGAAGCGGATGCCCCGTTCGGTGAGGTCCCGCAGGGTGTCCCGCAACTCGGAGTCCGAGTAGGTGTACCGGTACTTCTCCTGGCCCCGCCGGGGGTTGATCAACTCGATGCGGTGCAGCGGGGGGACCGCGGAGAAGACCCGGCCCTGCTCGACCATCGGGCGCATGTAACGCTGGAAGAGGGTCAGCAGCAGGCAGCGGATGTGCGCGCCGTCCACGTCCGCGTCCGCGAGGAAGATCACCTTGCCGTAGCGCGCCTGATCGATGTCGAAGGTGCGCCCGGAGCCGGCTCCTATGACCTGGATGATGGCGCCGCACTCGACGTTCTTGAGCATGTCCGACACCGAGGACTTCTGGACGTTGAGGATCTTGCCCCGGATCGGCAGCAGCGCCTGGAACTCGCTGTTGCGGGCGAGCTTGGCGGTGCCCAGCGCGCTGTCGCCCTCGACGATGAACAGTTCGCTGCGGTCCACGTCGTCGCTGCGGCAGTCTGCCAGCTTGGCGGGCAGCGAGGAGGACTCCAGCGCCGTCTTGCGGCGCTGGGCCTCCTTGTGCTGACGGGCGGCGATCCGGGTGCGGGCGGCGGCGACGGTCTTCTCCAGAACCGCCCGGGCCTGCTGCTTGTCATCCCGCTTGGCCGAGGTCAGGAAGGCCTTGAGCTCCTTGGCCACGACCTGGCCGACGATCCGGGTCGCGGCGGAGGTGCCCAGCACCTCCTTGGTCTGCCCCTCGAACTGTGGTTCGGCCAGTCGGACGGTGACGACCGCCGTGAGACCCTCCAGGGCGTCGTCCTTGACGACATCGTCCTCGGCGACGCGCAGCAGCTTGGCCGAACGCAGCACCTCGTTGACGGTACGGGTGACCGCCCGTTCGAAGCCGGCGACGTGGGTGCCGCCCTTGGGGGTGGCGATGATGTTGACGAAGGACTTGAGCGTGGTCTCATAGCCGGTGCCCCAGCGCATCGCGATATCGACCCGCAGATCCCGCTTGACCTCGGTCGGGATCATGTGGCCGCGGTCGTCCAGGACCGGCACGGTCTCCTTGAAGGTGCCCTCGCCGCGCAGCCGCAGCACGTCACAGATCGGCCGGTCGGGGGCCAGGAACTCGCAGAACTCCCCGATGCCGCCGTCGTAGTGGAAGATCTCGGTGGTGCCCTTGGCGTCGTCGCCCTCCGCGATCTCCCCGTCGGCGCCGACCTTCCCCACCTCCCGCTCGTCGCGCACGACGATGGTCAGGCCGGGGACCAGGAAGGCGGTCTGGCGGGCACGGGCGTACAGATTCTCCGGGGAGAGCTCGGCGTCCTTGAGGAAGATCTGCCGGTCGGCCCAGTAGCGCACCCGGGTGCCGGTGCGCTCGCGGGGCACCCGCCCGCCCTTGACGAGGCCGCCACCGGGCTCGAAGGGCGCGTCGGGGCCCTCTCCGGCGAAGGAGCCGGGGGTCCCGCGCCGGAAGCCGATGGAGTGCGTGCGCCCGTCGCGGTCCACCTCGACATCGAGCCGGGCCGAGAGGGCGTTGACGACGGAGGCGCCGACACCGTGCAGGCCACCGGAGGCCGCGTAGGAGCCGCCACCGAACTTGCCGCCGGCGTGGAGTTTGGTCATCACCACCTCGACGCCGGACAGACCGGTGCGCGGCTCCACGTCCACCGGGATGCCACGACCGTTGTCGCGGACCTCCACGGATCCGTCGGCGCGCAGGATCACCTCGATGTGGTCGCAGTGGCCCCCGAGGGCCTCGTCCACGGAGTTGTCGATGATCTCCCACAGGCAGTGGGTCAGCCCCCGACTGTCCGTGGAACCGATGTACATACCGGGGCGCTTGCGGACCGCCTCGAGGCCCTCGAGGACCAACAGGTGCCGCGCGGTGTAGTTGCCCCCGGTCTCGGCACCGGTGAGCAGCGCGGTGGACGGCACGGACGTATCGGCGGTCACGCAGTTCGCTCCTCGCTGAATTCTGCTGGGTGGCGGGTTCGCCGCTCAGAGGGTACCGAGGCCCAACGACGCGGCTGACCGGGCACCCCGGCGTCTTCCCACCCTACCGGAACCGATCTGGTGTTCGATTTCGGGAAGAGGTGAGTGACACATCGCGTTCCTTTCGAGGCATGAACCAATTAGGCTCCGGGCACGTCCTTCTCCACAAGGGCATTCGTCAACGGCGACCGACCCCACCCGGGAGGACGGCGGCGACGGCGTCCGTGGCCGGAGAACCAACGGGACACCATCACCCAGCGAAACCGATCATCCACCATCTGCGACGACAGCGCGACCATACGAGCACCACACCGCACTACGGCCCATTCGCCGCCAACGGGCAGCATCCGGTGACCGAGGAAGTCGAGAAGGGATTTCCGAGAAAAAGCCGCGAGCGGGAACGTTTTCGGCCCGGTTGGATGTTGACCCTGGTACGACAGCTCGTCGAGCTAGAGAAGAGGCGACGTGACTACTGTTCTGACCCCCGCGACCCCGCTGACCGCCGCTGACCGCTGCGACCGCTGCGGCGCCCAGGCGTACCTGCGCGTCGTGCTCGTGAACGGCGGCGAGCTCCTGTTCTGCGCCCACCACGGCCGTAAGTTCGCTCCGGAGCTCAAGAAGATCGCCGCCGATATCCAGGACGAGACGGAGCGGCTCTCCACGACCGGCGCGACCGGCACGGAGGACGAGCGCTGACCCGACGCGGGCCCGGAGCCCGCCCGGCGAGCTGATCCGACACGGTCGGAGTTCGAACACGGCCGCCCCCACCCGGGGGCGGCCGTGTCGTCGTGTCCGGGCCCGGGTGCGGCGCGCCGGGTATCCGCCGCCCGGGCCGTTCGGGCCCCACCGGGGACACCGGAGGACAGCGGGACGTGCCCGTGCCGCCCCGGGGCGGGGAGCCGGGGCGGCACGGGGGAATCGGCAGGGCGGGGCACACCCCGTGGTGGAACGGCCCGCTCAGCCCGACAGGCCGAGTCGCTGCGCCGCCATCGCGCCCGAGGTGTACACACCGGGCTTGTTCGGCAGACCGCATCCCACACCCCAGGAGACCAGTCCGACGAGGCGCCCGTGGGCCACCAGCGGTCCCCCGCTGTCCCCCTGGCAGGCGTCCGCGCCACCCCCCGGAAGGCCCGCGCAAACCATCTCACCGCGCACGAAACGCCCCTCCGGGCCACCCGGGTAGGCCGCCGCGCACTCCGCGTCGGAGATCATCCGGACATCCGCGGCCAGCAACACCGGGGAGTGGCTCCCGTCACCCCTGGTGTCCCCCCAACCCAACACCCGGGCCGGGGTACCCGCCGCGTACACCGGGTCCCCCGCACGGGCCACCGGCAGGGCCCACCCCGCGGGCAGCGCCTCGGCCAACTCCAACACCGCCAGATCCCCGATGTTGGTCCACGGGTCGTAGCGGGGATCGGTCCGGAGGGAGGTCACGGCGATCTCCCGTCCCTCACCCGTGCGGCGCAGATCGTCGCGTCCCACGATCACCCGCAGGTCCGGCAGGCGCTCGGGGCGAACGCCCAGCACGCGGCGGTCCAGGCAGTGGGCGGCGGTGATCACCGTGGTCGGCCCGATCAGCGCACCGCCGCAGAACTGTCCCGAACGGGACTCGCCGAAACGGGCCCGGCTGGCCAGGGCCACCGCCCACGGGCTGTCACCGGTGTGGGCGGGCAGGCCGCCCACCACGACGTCCCGGGCCGCCGCGGGCGTCCCCGTACCCCCGCCCGGCAGCGCGGCGGCCAGCGGGGCACAGAGACCCAGTGCCACGCCGATCAGCGCGGCGCGTCGCATCGCAGGGAAAGGACCGCGCCGAAAGGAGCCGCGTCGGGGGCCGGGGGCGTCGCCGGGCCGGGGGGCGGCTCGCCGGCGGGTGAGGGGACGCCGGGTGAATGCGCGCATGGAGACCTGCCGTTCCTGCGGTGGGGATCCGGGACGGACACGCTCCTGGCGTCCGCCGGTCGTCTGGCATCCCCACCATGCCCGGCACGGGCACTCCACGCACCCGACCGGATACCCGAAGTCACCGATCGGGTGGTTTCCCGTCTCCCCGGGTGCCGCCCCGCCCGGCGTGGCGTTCGGGCCCCGAATCCGCGTACGGGCTTCTCACCGGCCTCCTCCTCCGGCCGTGGATCGGCCCGGCACCCCCGCCACGGGCACCGGACACGCGCCCGGGGCCCGGTCGTCACCGACCGGGCCCCGGCGGGCGGCCCCTCACGCGGGGCCGTGGCGCATCAGTCGAGGTAGTCCCTGAGCACCTGCGAACGCGAGGGGTGCCGCAGCTTGGACATCGTCTTGGACTCGATCTGACGGATGCGCTCACGGGTCACGCCATAGACCTTGCCGATCTCGTCCAGCGTCTTGGGCTGCCCGTCGGTCAGACCGAAGCGCATCGAGACCACACCGGCCTCGCGCTCGCTGAGGGTGTCCAGCACCGAGTGCAGCTGCTCCTGCAGGAGCGTGAAGCTCACCGCGTCGGCGGGCACCACGGCCTCGGAGTCCTCGATGAGGTCACCGAACTCGCTGTCCCCGTCCTCGCCGAGCGGGGTGTGCAGGGAGATCGGCTCGCGACCGTACTTCTGGACCTCGACCACCTTCTCGGGGGTCATGTCCAGTTCCTTGGCCAGCTCCTCCGGGGTGGGCTCGCGCCCGAGGTCCTGAAGCATCTGGCGCTGCACCCGGGCCAGCTTGTTGATGACCTCCACCATGTGGACCGGGATCCGGATGGTGCGCGCCTGGTCGGCCATGGCGCGGGTGATCGCCTGCCGGATCCACCAGGTGGCGTAGGTCGAGAACTTGTAGCCCTTGGTGTAGTCGAACTTCTCGACGGCCCGGATCAGACCGAGGTTGCCCTCCTGGATGAGGTCCAGGAAGAGCATCCCACGACCGGTGTACCGCTTGGCCAGCGACACCACCAGACGGAGGTTGGCCTCCAGCAGGTGGTTCTTGGCCCGGCGGCCGTCCTCCGCGATGATCTCCAGCTCGCGCTTGAGCTTGGGGGCGATCTTGTCCGCGCCGGCGAGCTTGTCCTCGGCGAAGAGGCCGGCCTCGATCCGCTTGGCCAGCTCCACCTCCTGCTCGGCGTTGAGGAGCGGGACCTTGCCGATCTGCTTGAGGTAGTCCTTGACCGGGTCGGCGGTGGCACCGGCGGCGGCGACCTGCTGGGCGGGGGCGTCGTCCTCGTCCTCGTCCGACAGGACGAAGCCCTCGTTCTCCGGCTTCCCCGGCGTCCCCTCGGCCGCTCCCTCGGGACGGGCCCCGGTCGCGCCGGCGAGCTCCTCCGCGGGCTCCTCCTCGGCCAGCATCTCGTCGGCGACGTTCTTGCCGGCCGCGGTCGTCTTGCCGCCGGCGGTCTTCTTCGCCGCGCGCTTGGCGGGGGCCGCCTTCTTCGCGGTCTTCTTGGCCGGGGCGGCCTTCTTCGCGGTCTTCTTGGCCGGCGCCTTCGCCGCGACGGAGGTCTCGGACGCCTCATCGGCGGCCGGCTCGGCGGCCACGGCGGTCTTCGTGGAAGTGGAGACGGTGCGCGTGGCCGTGCGCTTGGCGGATGCCTTGGCCGCGACGCTCTTGCGGGCGCGTTTGGGGGTTTCGGCGGCACTCACCATCAGCGTCACGCCTTCCTCGTCGAGGATTTGGTTGAGGCTGCGCAGCACGTTCTTCCACTGAGTGGGAGGGATCCGATCCGCCTCGAAGGCCCGGCGTACGTCATCGCCGGCGATCTGCCCTTCAGCCTTCCCTCGTTCGATGAGCGCCATCACAGAATCGGATTCGGCGATCTCTGCAGGGAGCGTACGGGGAGTGCTGGCCGACACGAACAACCTCTCGGAACTCTGGGAACGGCTTGGGGACCACCCGTTGGGGGTCCCCGACCGGTGGCGGGGATCGACCACCGGTGGCGACGAAGGACGACCGACCTCCGGATCCCGCTGAGTTCCGCGGGGCCCGGGGGATTCGATTCCCGTTGTCACCTCTTGAGTCATCGCGCTGCGCCCGGAAGCGTTACGCACACCTTCGCGTGGTCCGAGTCACACCGCCCCTCCGACTGTAACCGGCCGGCGGTCCAAGACGGGGCGCCCGGCGGACACGCCGTGCCGGAACCATCGGATCGACACGGGTGTTCCCGTGCCGACGTATGCCCGTTCGTCCCGAAACCAATCCGACGAACGGCCGGGACACCCGGAAGGCGGGGCGGGTCGGCGGAACGGTCCGGCTCCGGCGGTCGGGGCGATCCGATCGGTCGGGTGGTGGAGCCGGCGATGGGGCGCGGGCGCCCGTCGGGTGTCACCGACCGGGCCTCCCCGCGGGGACCGCCGGACGGCGCCGGGTGCTTCCGATCCCCGCCGGGCGCGAACACCGGGGTGGGTCGACCTCGACGAAGCGCGACGGGGGGTGGGTACCGGCGGGGATCGGACGCCGCCCCGCCGGTACCGACCCCCCGTCCCCGCCGATCAGTGCTCGCGGGGGGCGGGCACCACCGTGTCGGGCCCCGGAGCCGGCTCCTCTCCGGTGCGGGGGTCGAGCAACGCCCGCGCCGCGGCCTCGGCCGCCTCCGGATCACCGGCCGAGACCGCGTCCAGGATGCGCTGGTGATGGGTCAGGCACGCCTCGTTCGACTGCCGGCAGGGACCGTCGGTGCCGCCGGAGACCTGCAGCGCGACGGCGACGATACCGGCGAGGTGCTCGAGCATCCGGTTGTCGGCGGCCCGCAGCAGGAGTGCGTGGAATTCCGAGTCGGCGCGGGAGAAGGTCAGCCCGTCACCCTGCTCGATGGCGTGGCGCAGGATGTCCACCATGTCGGAGAGGCGGGCCCGCACCTCCTCGTCACAGCGTTCGGCTGCGAGCCGGGCGGCCGACGGCTCGATACCGACCCGCAACTCCCACAGTTCGCGACGCTGTTCGTCGCGCTGCGGACCGAAGGCACGCCATTCGATGATGTCCGGGTCCAGGAGATTCCAATCCGCGACCGAACGCACCCGGGTACCCACATTGGGACGGGCGCTGACCAGTCCCTTGGCCTCCAGCACCCGCAGGGATTCACGGACGACGGTGCGGGAGACCTCGAACCGCTGACCGATCTCCTCGGGGACCAGGGGGCGGTCCGCCCCGAGATCGCCGGAGACGATCATCTGGCCGAGCTGCTGGACGAGTTGGCCGTGCAGGCCGCGCCCGCGGTTACCCGCCGCACGACGACCGGGACGGCCCATGTCGTTCTCACCCGCGCCCCACGCGGGGGCACCGGTGGCGGTCGTGGCGCCCCGGGCACCGGTGGAGTCGGGGTAACCGAAGCGGTCGGCCTCACCCGAAGCGGCTGCGGACCGGGCGGCGGACATCATGGAATGCGCAAGGGTAGTCACGCATCCTTTGTCGGCGGCCCCGGCCGTCCGCTTGAGGTCTTTGCTGAAAAGCACACGAAAGGGTGATCGGCACCCTGTAGATAATTGACGAATTATCACCTCAAACCAGACATTTCCCCAGGGGGCGTGCGTCGAGTGTTTCCCGCTCCCCCATCCGCCGTTTCCACCCCCCGCGGCTGCCCGCGCGTCACTCCCGGGGCCGACCCGAACCGCCCCTCCGCGCGCCGTCCCCCTCCGGCGCCGGCCACGGTCCCGTACCCGCCCCCGGTCCGGGGCACGGCGATCCGCCCCACCGAAAGGGATGTCCCGGCGTCCGCCCACCGACGCCGCAGCGCCGTGAACGCGCAGCGCAGCGGGAGCGCCACCAGCACCGAACCGAACAGCGCCGGCACCACCCACCACCCGGGCCCCCCGACCCCGGGCAACCGGGCGAGCGTCTCGGCGAAGGCGGGGAACCAGGCGGCGGGGGTGGCCGGCAGGTCCGCGCCGGGCAGCGGTGCCGAGCCCAGGGCGTCGACGAGTCGACCGGTCGGGGAAACGCCCGACCCCGGGGCGAGGAGGCCGGAGGGGAGCAGCGGCGCGAGCACGAGCAGCGCCGGCGGCAGCAGGAGAACACCCGAGACCCCCACCGCACCGGAACGGAACACCGCGGCGAGCAGCGGACCGAGCACGGCACAGCAGACCGCCGGCCCGGCACCCTCCACCACCGCCCGCAACGCCGGTACCGGGGCGGCTCCCGACACCGCGACCCAACCGTCCGTCGTTCCGGTGAACAGGGGGAACACCGAGGCGCCGATCAGGGCCGCCAGGGCGGACATCGACAGGGCGGCGGTCGTGGCGACCACGATCGTGGCCGAGAGCGGGGCGCACCGGCGCACCCCGACCACCCGGGGCAGCAGTCCGGGGCGACGCAGCTCCTGTCCCACCGCCGCCGCTCCCAACCAACCCGCCGTCAGCGCGGAGACCGGCACCGGGAGCACCGGCGCCCACCCCAGCAACACGCGTGGGTGCAGGATCGCCCCCTCGTGACCCCCGTGCGCCAGGATTCCGGCCAGGAGGACGGTGAGGAGCACCCCCGCCGCCGCGCCCGCCGCCATCGCCCGGGAACCGCACCAACGCAGCACCTCGTACCGCAACGGGCGTGCCGGGGCCGCCGGCAGGGGGGCGCGCCGGACCGTTCCCCTCTCCCGTGTGCCGCGCGGCTCGGGGACCCGTTCCCCGGGACGTCGGCAGGGACGTCCATCCGCCCGGCCGGCCGGTCCCGGAGCGCGGCGGTCACCCGTCGTCCCGGTCTCGCGGGTCAACTCGTGCAGGACCAGGCGGTGGCGGTGGGCGATCTCCCCGACCTCGGCGCAGTCCGTCCCGTACACCGACAGCCGTCCGCCGGATTCCACCACCACCTCGGGGAGAGCGGGGACGTCCGGGAAACCGGAGGGCGTGGGTCCACCGGGTCCGTCGAAGCGGTCGGGACCCGGTCCGGCGCCGGCGGCCCCGGAAGCCGCCGTACCGACCGGTCCGGCGCCGGTGTCCCCCGACCGCGCCGCGGCCGGTGCCCCGACCGCCCGGAACTCCCGGCTCAGCAGGGACGCCAGGCGTTCGGCGTGCGGGGTGCGGACCGCCACCCGGGGGCGCAGCCTGGTGCGGACGAAGTCCTCGGCCACCTGGTCCGCGACCAGGTGGCCGTCCGCGACGGAGATCACCCGGTCCGCGATCCGGGCCGCCTCGGCGGGGTCCCGTGAGGTGACCAGGGCGGTGCCACCCGCCCCGGCCCATCCGCGCACCAGTCCGTGCAGCAGGGCCGCCTCCCGGGGGTCGAGATCCCGGGTCGGCTCGTCCAGCAGGAGGGTATGGGGATCGCCGATCAGGGCCGTCGCCAGGACGAGCCGCCGTTCCATGCCCCGGGAGAGGGTGGACGCCCGACGGTCGGCGAGGCCGGTCATCCCCACCGCCTCCATCAGCTCATCGGCCCGGGCCGCGGGAACCCCGGCCGCGGCGGCGGAGAGCTTCAGGTGCCCCCGGACCGTCCGGCCCGGGTGCGGCTCGGGGTCCCCCAGCAGGGCACCGATCTCCCGTGCCGGGCGCGGGATGCGACGGACCGGACGGCCCCGGACGAGAGCCGCGCCCCGATGCGGTGCCAGTCCCAACAACAGGCGGAGCGTGGTGGTCTTCCCCGCCCCGGGCGGGCCGAGCAGCACGGTGACGTCCCCGGGTCGGGCGTCGAAGGTGAGGTCGTCCACGACGGGCTCCCGCCGGCGTCCGAACGGCCCGGTGAGTCCGATGGCCTGGATCATCGCTGCCCCCGGTGATCACGGTGCGGCCCCCGCGCCTTTGCGCAGGGTGACCACACGGTAGCCAGGAGGAACCGTGCCGCCGGGGAACCGATCTCCTTGTCGGTTGATCGGACCCGAATGGTGGCGGGCCGGCCGGGTGCCCGCTTCCCCGGCGAGCCCCGGGGCGGCGCCCCGACCCGTCCCGGTCTCACACCTCCGGTCGAAGCATCGGTGGATTGAGCAGGGTGGCCCCTCCGGCCCGGAACAACTGCGCGGGGCGCCCACCCTGGCGGGTGGTGGTGCCACCACTGGGCACCAGGAATCCGGGGGTGCCGGTGACCTTGCGATGGAAGTTGCGCGGGTCCAGCGCGACGCCCCACACCACCTCGTAGACCCGGCGCAACTCCCCCACCGTGAACTCGGGCGGGCAGAAGGCGGTGGCCAGGGAGGAGTACTCGAGCTTGGAGCGCGCCCGTTCCACACCGTCGGTGAGGATCCGATCGTGGTCGAAGGCGAGCGGCCCCCGGGGCACCTCCGGGTCGCCGGGGGTGCCCGCGCCGTCGGCATCCCCCTCGCCCGGGGAGACGCCCGTGCCGGTGGCGGAGGTCTCCGTGCCGCTGCCCGGGGTCGACCTCGCCGGAAGGAGTTCGGCCACCGGCACCCATCGGGCGCTGCCCGCGTCACCCCCGGCCACCGGGGCCGGCAGATCGGGGGCCAGTACCAGGTGGGCCACGCTGACCACCCGCATCCGGGGGTCGCGGCCCGGCTCCCCGTAGGTCGCCAACTGCTCCAGGTGTACCCCCGGCCGCTCGGTCCCGGGCTCGCGCGACCGCAGCCCCGTCTCCTCTCCCAACTCGCGGGCGGCCGCCGCCGCCAGATCCTCCCGCTCCCGGACGAAACCGCCCGGCAGGGCCCAGCGCCCCTTGTGAGGGGGTTCCCCGCGCCGGACCACCAACGCGCACAACGCGTGCCGTCGAACGGTGAGCACGACCAGGTCCACGGTGACGGCGAACGGCGGGAAGGCCGACGGGTCGTAGGGCATACGGTGATCATAGTCGTCTGCCTGACGATAATCAGTCCCTCGCGAACGACCGTCGTGACCGCAGCGAGCGCCGCAGGGGCTCCGGGTCCAGCCCCTCGTTCAACGCGTGGTGGAGCAGGCCGGCCATGAGACAGCGCGGGTCGGTCTCCAACGCCCGCGCCAGCGCGATCCGCGCCTCCACCTCGTCCCCCAGCGACCATGCCACCCACCCCACCAGCGTCAACGGGGCCGCCGCGTGCACGCCGTACTCCGCCACACAGCGCCGCGAGAGCGCCCGCCACAGTCTCAGGGCGGCCCGCCCGTCGGCCCCCTCCTGCCACTCGGCGGCCCGGTCCCGCGTCTCGCGGTCCTGCAGACCGAGGATGAGGGAGGCCGCCTCCACCGAGGACAACAGCGCGTCGTCACGGGTGTCCGCCATGGCCGGTGAACCGCGTCGGGGCTCGACCCCGCCGCGACGGAACCGGCCCACCAGTCGTCGGACCAGGTCGACGGTCTCCTCCCGCAGGAGCGTGAGGCCCGCCTCGTCACCCAGCACCCGGGGCGCCATCGCGGCGAGCGCCTCGTCCAGGGCCCGGAGCTGGTCCTCCGCCGCCGCTCCCCGGGCGGGGGCGATGCGACGTTCCATCTCGCTGCGGGTGGGCGGCATCGGGACACCCGCCAGGACCGATACCGCGGCCAGTTCGGAGTGTCCCGGTCGGGGGCGGGAGACTCCCTCGGGCGGCCAGTCCGACACCTCCGGCCCCGTATAGGGCCAGTAGCGGTCGCCGGACAGACAGAGCGCCCGATGCACCGGCACGGCCAGCGCGGCGCAGGAGGAGCGCAGCAGCGCTGCGAACGGACGCAGGCGTTCCATCACCTGACGAGGGGACTCCCCCGACCTCGGGTCCCGGCACAGATAGAGCACCGCCGAGGCGGGCACCCCCTCACGCCGTCGCGAACCCTCCAGCAGGCAGTCCGCCACCGCCTCGGCGGCCCGGGGCCAGTCCGCCGGGGACTCCGGGATGGGGGCGCGCACCCGCCCGCCGAGCCGTCCGCCGTTCCGGTGCACGGCGACCAGCACCAGCGAATCCTCCGGGTGGAAGCCCAGCAGGTGGGGCAGCGCGTCCACCAGCTCCTCCGCACCGCGCAGGACGACGGCCGGGGCATCCGGTGCCCCGGTACGGGACCCGCCTCCGTCGCCGGCCGTGACCTCCCGTCGTCCGGTGCCCGGCCGACGGGAGGTCACCGGTCGGGTCGGCTCGGTGCGGGCGGGCCGCAGGGACGGCGACGGTCGGGACGCGTGCCCGGCGGGGATCGGGGCGGGGATCCCGGTCCCGATCACCCGTCGGCGCGGCAGCGGCCGATGGCCGTCGGCGCACCGGAAGAGGACCGGACGGGGGACACCGCGGCCGGTCGGAGCGCTCCGGCAACCCCGGCCGACGAAGGGCGTCGTGGCGCCGGGAAGGGGACCGGTGGGCGGTCGGGAGGGGAGGGAACAGGCGCCGGAGCCGGGTTCCTCACCTGCGGGACGGCGCGGGGCGGGGATCCGGACGCCGACGGGGAGCGGGACCCGGGCGGGTGGACGGGTCGCCGCCACACGGAAGGGGACCCCGGGGCGCCGGCTCCGACATCCCGGCACTCCCCTCGGATGCCCGACCGGGTGCGCGGTCGGATCGGGTGCCGGGAGAGGGGCCGGGACCCGATCCGGGACATCGGCACCGTCGCCGTTCGGGCCGTGGGCGGACCCCCCGGACCTGCCGGAGCCGGGAGTCCCGAAACCGGGGGTGCCGGGGCCCGGAGCGTCGGAGCCGGGGGGCTCGGAACCGAAGGCGTCGGATCCGGGGGTGCGGGGGCGCGGGGCGTCGGGGAGAGCCGAACGCACCGGCGTCCCGGGAGTCGGGGCGGGAGCGGCGGCGGGGTCGGCCCCGTCACCGCTCGGCCCGGTACCGGTGGGATGACCGCATGCGACCCCGGGGCCCGACGGGCCGATCGGGGCGTCGCGGTCCGTCCGCTCCCGTGGTGCGGAGTGGACGATCGGACCGCCGGACAGGGCGGGGAGGGCGGGCACGGAACCGTCGGACGAACCGCGGGAGGACTCGTGGTGTCGTGTCATGGCAGCACCGTGCCGGCTCGGGACGAAATCGTCTCCCGCGTCATCCACAGGCACCCGAGACGATCCGATCATCGCGGGTGCCTGTGGACGGTGATTCGCCGCCGGCCACCCGTATCGGCTTCCATGGAGGCCATGGAACAGCTTCCCGGCAACGATCCCTCCGACCCTCCGTCCACCGACGCCCCGGCGTCCCCCTCCCCGTCCCCGGAGCCCGGCGGAGAGCTGCGGGTCCGCGCGGACACCGTGCTGGCCGAACTGGTCGGAGTCCCCGGCGCCGTGTTGCGGGAGGATCAGTGGCGGGCGGTGGAGGCCCTGGTGGCACACCGCCGCCGGGCCCTGGTCGTCCAGCGCACCGGCTGGGGGAAGTCCGCCGTGTACTTCGTGGCCACCGCCCTGCTGCGCCGCGAGGGAGGGGGCCCCACCGTCATCGTCTCCCCCCTGCTGGCCCTGATGCGCAACCAGATCGACGCCGCCGCGCGCGCCGGTATCCGGGCCCGGACCATCAACTCGGCCAACCCCGAGGAGTGGGAGGGGATCGAGAAGGAGATCGCCGCAGGGGCCGTGGATGTCCTGCTCGTCAGTCCGGAACGCCTGAACAACCCGGACTTCCGGGACAACGTGCTGCCCCGGCTGGCCGCCGGCACCGGCCTGTTGGTGGTGGACGAGGCGCACTGCATCTCCGACTGGGGACACGACTTCCGTCCCGACTACCGCCGTCTGCGCACCGTCCTGGCCGACCTGCCCGAGGGGGTACCCGTCCTGGCCACCACGGCGACCGCCAACGCCCGGGTCACCGCCGACATCGCCGAGCAATTGGGCACCGGCGCCACCGGGAGGGACGGCACGGAGCGGGAGACGGGACACGCGCTGGTGTTGCGCGGCTCCCTGGAGCGCGAGAGTCTGCGGCTGTCGGTGGTGCGGCTGCCGGACTCCGCCCACCGCCTGGCCTGGCTGGATCGACGACTGAGCGAACTGCCCGGCTCCGGCATCATCTACGCGATGACCGTCGCCGCGGCCGAGGAGACCGCCGCCCACCTGCGCGAACGCGGCCACGTGGTCGCCGCGTACACCGGGCGCACCGAGGCCGCCGAGCGGGCCGCCGCCGAGTCCGACCTGCTGGCCAACCGGGTGAAGGCGCTTGTCGCGACCTCCGCCCTGGGCATGGGTTTCGACAAGCCCGACCTGGGCTTCGTCGCGCACCTGGGCTCGCCCTCCTCCCCCATCGCCTACTACCAGCAGATCGGCCGGGCCGGGCGCGGCACCGACCGCGCCGAGGTGATCCTGCTACCGGGCCCGGAGGACTCCGCGATCTGGAGGTACTTCGCCTCCCTGGCCTTCCCGCCGGAGGAGCAGGTGCGCCAGACCCTGCGGGTGCTCGGTGAGTCGGAGCGACCGCTGTCGCTGCCGGCCCTCGAACCACTGGTCGGCCTGCGGCGTTCCCGGCTGGAGACCATGCTCAAGGTGTTGGACGTGGACGGCGCCGTGCGCCGGGTGCGGGGTGGGTGGATCGGCACCGGCGAACCGTGGGTGTACGACACCGAGCGGTACGAGCGGGTGGCGAGGCGGCGTGCCGAGGAGGAGCGCGCCATGCTGGAGTACGCCGACCTGTCCGACTGCCGTATGGAGTATCTGCGGCGACAGTTGGACGACGAGGGTGCCCGGCCCTGTGGTCGCTGTGACAACTGCGCGGGCGCCCGCTTCGACGCGTCGGTGGAGGAGGAGGCCCTGGCCGCCTCCCGCCGTGACCTGCGCCGCCCCGGCGTACCGATCGAGCCGCGCCGGATGTGGCCCACCGGCATGCAGGCGGTCGGTGTGGATCTGCGCGGCAAAATCCCCGCCGGCGAACAGCACGCGCCCGGGCGGGCCCTGGGTCGCCTCTCCGACCTGGGGTGGGGCGACCGGCTGCGTCCCCTGCTGGGCAACCGGGGGGCGGACGGGCCGGTCCCGGACGACGTCCTGCGAGCGGTGGTGGAGGTGCTGGCCGACTGGGCGCGGGGGCCCGGCGGTTGGGCCTCCGGCGATCCGGACGCCCCGGCCAGGCCGATCGGCGTGGTCACCGTGGCCTCCCGGGACCGGCCCCGGTTGGTGGCGAGCCTGGGGGCGCGCGTCGCCGAGGTGGGTCGGATGCCACTGCTGGGATCGGTGGCGGTCAACGGCCCGCACACGCCCCGCAGCAACAGCGCGCAGCGGCTGCGAACGCTGCACGAGTCGTTGGTACCCGACGCCGACCTGTCCGCCGCGCTGCCCTCGCTCGACGGCCCGGTGTTCCTGGTGGACGACTGGACCGAGACCGGTTGGACACTGGCGGTGGCGTCCCGGCTGCTGCGGCGGGGCGGCGCGCCGGGGGTGCTGCCCCTGGTCCTCGCCGTGCAGGGCTGAGCCCCGGGCGGGGTCGGACGCCGGCCCGGTTCCCGTTACGGCCGGCCGGGCCGCGCGGGACCGGGCTCGCGCGTCCGGGGCTCAGAACATGCCGAGTTGTCCCGGGGCCGGAGCGTCCGCCGCGGCGCCGTGGGGTCGGCTCCGTACGGTGGCGGGGGCCGGCTTCCTCAGATGTCGCCAACGCGGCAGCGCGTCCAGATAGGACCAGCTCAGGCGGTGATGCGGGGTCGGCCCCAGCCGTTCCAGCGCCGCGCGGTGGGTGGGCGAGGGATAGCCGGAGTTGCGTTCGAAGGCGAAGTCGGGGTGGTCGCGGCCCAGTTCGGCGAGCCGACCGTCCCGATCCACCTTGGCGAGCACGGAGGCCGCCGCCACCGGGACACAGGACAGGTCGCCCTTGACCACGGTGCGCACGGTCCAGGGTGGGCCGAGGTAGTCGTGGCTGCCGTCGAGGATGACGGCGTCGGGCCGCTCGGGCAGGGCCTCCAGCGCGCGGATGGCGGCCAGCCGCAGGGCGGCCGTCATGCCGAGGGTGTCGATCTCCTCCGGGGAGGCGTGGCCCAGTGCGTGGGAGGTGACCCACTCTTCCAGTTGGGCGGCCATCCCGACACGGCGGGCCGGGGAGAGCAGTTTGGAGTCGGTCAGGCCGTCCGGTGGCCGGCGCAACCCGGTGACCGCCGCGCAGACGGTGACCGGGCCGGCCCACGCGCCGCGTCCGACCTCGTCGACCCCCGCCACCAGGCGGGCGCCGGTGCGGGCGCGCAGCGAACGCTCCACCCCGTGGTCGGGAACGGGTCGGGCGGTGGGCTGCCGACGGGTGGCGGATCGCGAACCGGTGGGCGCGGAACCGGCGGACCGGGTAATGGGGGAAGTCGACATGGCGTCGTCCACCCTAGGGCCCCGCCGGGGCCTCCCCGAACCCGATGCCCCTCGGGCATCCCGGTGGCCGGCGCGGTGCGGACCCGCCCCTCGGTGGAACCGACGTTCCCGGGGACGCGGGAACGTGACGGGGCGGCGCCGTGCCGGGCCCCGTGGGGCGGAGGGAACACACCGGCCCGTCCCGGACCCGGCGGGCGTCTCCCCGGTGATCGGTCCCGCCCACTGTCGTCCCGGGGCACGCCGCCACCCCGGCGGCGTCGGAGCCGCGATCCCCGCACCAGCCCCGTTCTCACACGGTCCAGGCGGGTTCCAGGTCGATCACGTCCCCGGCGAGGGCGGCCAGGTCGGCACCGGTGCCGGCGCGCAGCACCAGGCGTTCCACCCGTTCCGTTCGGTACTTGGCGCGCTCGGCGGCCGAGTCCCACATGGACAGGACGAGGAACTCCCGGTCCGCCTCCGCCTCGGCGAAGACCCCGCGGACCATGCCGGGGCTGCCGGCCATGGCGGGGTTCCAGACCTTCCGCTGCATGAGCGAGAAGTGCTCGGTGCGGTCCTCGTGGACGCGGCAGTGCGCCACCCGCAGCAGGTCCACGTCGGTGAAGCGTGGCTCGAAGCCCATCTTGACGTCGAAACGGTACTCGAAGAGCCGCACCCTTGCGTCGCGATGGGTGCCGGCCTGGGAGGAGGCCAGGCGGGCGTGGGAGCGCGCCATGAACGAGTCGTAGAGCGCGCGGCTCTCCCAGAAGCAGAAGACGTGCGCCACCTCCGGATCGCTCCGGCTCCACCCACCGCCCTGCCCGCGGAAGCCGGGCTCGCCGAGGAGTCCCGCCCACTTCCGCTGCCCCCGCTCGAAACCGGTCCGTTCGACGACGTTGCAGCGAATCCACTTGACCAGCACCGCGCCATCGTACGGCCCCGGGGGCCCGGTGGACGCCGGACGGGGGAAGCCCGACCGGCGCACGGCGGCACCGCACGCGCGCGGGGCCGGGGCACGCCGGTCGGAACCAATACCGGGGGACACGGATGCCGGGGGCGGGGGAACCGGTCTCCCGGTTCCACCGCCCCCGACGGGTCCTTCGCTTCCTCACCCCTCCCGAGGGGCCTCGGTCATCAGCTGCAACCGCTGGTGGAGCCGCAGCCCTCGCAGATGTAGCAGCTGCCGGCCCGCTGCATCTTGGTTCCGCAGGAGAAGCACAGCGGTGCGTCGGCGCTCACCCCGAGCTGCATCTCCACCAGCTCGGCGCTGGTGCGGACCTGACCGGGTGCGGCCCGATCCACCCGCACCGGCTGCGGCGGGAGCGCCGGAGAGGGGGGAACGGCGGGCGCGGCGGGGGCGGACTGGGACAGTCCCTCGACGTCCACCTCGGTGTCACCGCCCTCGTAGGAGCCGGTCTCCAGGTGGCGACGACGCTCCTCGGCGGTGTGGATGCCCAGGGCTGAACGGGTCTCGAACGGCAGGAAGTCCAGCGCGAGGCGGCGGAAGATGTAGTCGACGATCGACTGCGCCATCCGGACATCGGTGTCATCCGTCATGCCGGCCGGCTCGAAGCGCATGTTGGTGAACTTCGAGACGTAGGTCTCCAGCGGCACGCCGTACTGGAGGCCGACGGAGACGGCGATGGAGAAGGCGTCCATCATGCCCGCCAGGGTGGAGCCCTGCTTGGACATCTTCAGGAAGACCTCGCCCAGCCCGTCGTCCGGGTAGGAGTTGGCCGTCATGTAGCCCTCGGCGCCGGCGACGGTGAAAGACGTGGTGATGCCGGGACGTCCCTTCGGCAGGCGCTTGCGCACCGGGTGGTGCTCCACCGTCGCCGGTGCGGCGGGGGCGGGGGTCTGCGCGGCGGGGGCGGTCGTGACGACCGTGGTGGTGCCGCTCGCCGGGTCGGTCTTCTTCTTCGCCGACAGCGGCTGACCGACCTTGCAGTTGTCGCGGTAGATCGCCAGCGCCTTCAGCCCCAGCTTCCAGCCCTGGAAGTAGATCTCCTCGATCTCCTCCACGGTGGCGGTCTCCGGGACGTTGCAGGTCTTGGAGATGGCGCCGCTGAGGAACGGCTGGGCGGCGGCCATCATCCGCACGTGGCCCATGGCGGAGATCGAGCGCTCGCCCATGGCGCAGTCGAAGACCTCGTAGTGCTCGGTCTTCAGGCCGGGGGCGTCGGTCACCGAACCGTGCTCGGAGATGTGGGCGACGATCGCCTCGATCTGCTCGGTCGGGTAACCGAGCCGCTTGAGCGCCATCGGCACGGTGTTGTTGACGATCTGCATCGAGCCGCCGCCGACGAGCTTCTTGAACTTGACCAGCGCCAGGTCGGGCTCGATGCCGGTGGTGTCGCAGCCCATGGCCAGGCCGATGGTGCCGGTGGGGGCGAGGACACTGGCCTGCGCGTTGCGGAAGCCGTTCCTCTCCCCCAGGTTCAGCACCTCCTCCCAGGCCGCGGTGGCGGCGTTCCACACCGGGGTGTCGAGGTCGTCCATGCGGGTGGCGGCGGTGTTGGCGTCGGCGTGCTGCCGCATGACCCGCAGGTGGGCCTCGGAGTTGCGGGCGTAGCCGTCGTAGGGGCCGACGACGGCGGCCAGTTCGGCGGAGCGGCGGTAGGCGGTGCCGGTCATCAGGGAGGTGATGGCACCGGCGAGGGCGCGTCCGCCGTCGGAGTCGTAGGCGTGGCCGGTGGCCATCAGCAGGGCGCCGAGGTTGGCGTAGCCGATGCCCAGCTGGCGGAAGGCGCGGGTGTTCTCGCCGATCTTCTCGGTGGGGAAGTCCGCGAAGCAGATGGAGATGTCCATCGCCGTGATGACGAGTTCGACCACCTTGGCGAAGCGCTCGGCCTCGAAGGTCTGGATGCCCTCGCCGTCGTCGTGGAGGAACTTCATCAGGTTGAGCGAGGCGAGGTTGCAGGAGGTGTTGTCCAGGTGCATGTACTCGCTGCACGGGTTGGAGGCGCTGATGCGGCCGGACTCCGGGCAGGTGTGCCACTGGTTGATCGTGTCGTCGTACTGGATGCCGGGGTCGGCGCAGGCCCAGGCGGCCTCGGCCATCCGGCGGAAGAGCGTCTTGGCCTCGACCTCCTCGATGACCTCGCCGGTCATCCGGCCGCGCAGTCCGAACGTCGAATCGCTCTCGACGGCCCGCATGAAGTCGTCGGTGACCCGGACCGAGTTGTTGGCGTTCTGGTACTGGACGGAGGTGATGTCGTCCCCGCCGAGGTCCATGTCGAAGCCCGCGTCGCGCAGGGCGCGGATCTTCTCCTCCTCCTTGACCTTCGTCTCGATGAAGGCCTCGATGTCGGGGTGGTCGACGTCCAGCACGACCATCTTCGCGGCCCGACGGGTGGCGCCACCGGACTTGATGGTGCCGGCGGAGGCGTCGGCGCCGCGCATGAAGGAGACGGGTCCGGAGGCGTTGCCCCCGGAGGAGAGCAGTTCCTTGGAGGAGCGGATGCGGGAGAGGTTCAGGCCGGCGCCGGAGCCCCCCTTGAAGATCATCCCCTCTTCCTTGTACCAGTCCAGGATCGACTCCATGGAGTCGTCCACGGAGAGGATGAAGCAGGCGCTGACCTGCTGGGGCTGCTTGGTCCCGACGTTGAACCAGACCGGGGAGTTGAAGCTGAAGACCTGGTGCAGCAGGGCGTGGGTCAGCTCGTGGTCGAAGATCTCGGCGTCGGCCGGGGAGGCGAAGTAGCCGTGCTCCTCCCCCGCTCGGCGGTAGGTGCCCACGACCCGGTCGATCAGCTGCTTGAGGCCGGTCTCCCGCTGGGGGGTGCCGACGGCGCCGCGGAAGTACTTGCTGGTGACGATGTTGACCGCGTTCACCGACCAGAAGTCGGGGAACTCCACGCCGCGCTGCTCGAAGTTGACCGAGCCGTCGCGCCAGTTGGTCATGACGACGTCGCGCCGCTCCCAGACCACCTCCTCGTACGGGTGCACGCCGGGGGTGGTGTGGATGCGCTCCATGCGCATGCCCTTGGGGGCCGCGCCCTTGCCGCCGGACTTGGTTCCCTTGCCGCGTGAACCCCGTGCCGAACCGCTCGTCGTCTCTGTCATGCCGTCTCCCTCTTCGGACGAAACGCCCTGGTGTGCCCCGGTTCCTGCCCCGGGGCACGGATGTACTTCGATGCCGTGGCGGATGCCGCCGCGCACGGCTGCCGCCGGAGCCCGGAGCGCTCCTCGCGCCGCTCCGCCCCCGGCACCGCCGGATGGTCGATCACGCCCGCACGCCGGTGATCACACCGCGTGCCCGCCCGGGAACGGGCCGAAATGTTCCACCCGACGCCGTCCCGCGGCACCGCGGAACGGTTCGGGACGGGATCCCCGGTCAGTCGGCGCCGGCGCCCGGTCGTTCCCGGCGCAGTTCCTCGATGGCCGCCTCGAAGTCCTCGGGACCGTCGAAGGCCCGGTAGACCGAGGCGAACCGGAGGTAGGCCACCGCGTCCAGCTCCCGGAGCGGGCCGAGTATGGCCAGGCCCACGTCGTGGGCGGACAACTCGGCGCGCCCACCGGCCCGCAGTGCCTCCTCGACCTGCTGGCCGAGTCGGTCTAGGGCGTCGCCGGTGACCGGTCGCCCCTGGCACGCCTTGCGCACACCGGCGATGACCTTGTTCCGCGAAAACGGCTCCGTCACCCCGCTGCGCTTGACCACCATGAGGGCCGCCGTCTCCAGCGTCGTGAAGCGCCGGGAGCAGTCGGGGCACTGACGGCGGCGCCGGATGGTGGTGCCGTCGTCGGCCGTGCGACTGTCCACGACCCGACTGTCCGGATGACGACAGAAAGGGCAGTGCATCGCGCCCGCTCCCCTTCCGATGTGATGCCCGATGTGATGGACCCGTCGATCCGGTGGCGGACCCGGAAGGCCGACACCGGCACTTCCCCGGTGGCCCCACGGATACCGCGCGACGATTCCGCAAGGGCCGAACGGCCCCCGTGGAACACTCCCCAGCATAGGCGATCCGGGACCCGGATGAGACCTCGGAACCACTATCCCTGGGGAGTCGCGAGCCATCTAACCACTAGATCTGGGGGGATCTGGACCGACACACCGCCCCGCGCGGGGTGCCGGGGATCACTCCGACGGGCACCTCCCGCATCCGCCCCGGCCCCGACGTGCGGAGATCACCGGGCGCACCGGAACGACTGCGCGCCGGGCGACGCGCGGGCGGGGCGGATCCGTGCGGGATCCCCGCGCCCGGCCCCACCGGGCGCCCTCGAGCCCCCTCGGGTGCCACCGAATGCCACCGGGCGCCACCGTCATCGGCGACCGACCGGGCCCCGGGGGTCATGGGCGACGACCGGGGCGAGAATACGCCGGCCCGACCCCGACTCCACCCCCCGGGTCCGGCCCCGAACGACCCTCGCGGGCCCCACCCGGTCGGACCCCGCCGACTTCCTCCCCACCACGCTCCCCCGCGCACCCGCGCACCCCGGCCCGAAGGTCGTTCCGGCCGGAATCCACCGGAAAAACGGAATTCCTTACACCGCCGGGCATGATCTCTTCAGCGGAATCGTCATATTTCACTCGAACGTGTGTTTGGCGCAACCTTTCGATACCCCATAGCGTTGACCGGCCAGGGAGTACGCACGAGAGGGGCGACATGACCACCGCAGCAGAGAACACCATCGCCGCGCCACCGGGACCGGGTCGTGCGGGGGAGGCTCCCGCCGGACGGTCCCTTCCCGGTCGTCCGCCGGGTATTCGGGCGGACAGCAGCGGACTGACCGAGCGCCAGCGGCGCGTCATCGAGGTCATCCGCGATTCCGTCCAGCGCCGGGGCTACCCGCCCTCCATGCGGGAGATCGGGCAGGCCGTCGGGCTCTCCAGCACCTCCTCGGTCGCCCATCAGCTGATGGCCCTGGAGCGCAAGGGCTTCCTGCGCCGGGACCCGCACCGGCCCCGCGCCTATGAGGTGCGCGGCGCCGAGACCCCCGCCCCGCAGCCCTCGGACACCTCCGGCAGGCCCGCCGCCTCCTACGTGCCGCTGGTGGGACGCATCGCCGCGGGCGGGCCGATCCTGGCCGAGGAGTCGGTGGAGGACGTCTTCCCCCTGCCCCGCCAGTTGGTGGGCGACGGGGAGCTGTTCGTCCTCAAGGTCGTCGGTGACTCGATGATCGAGGCCGCCATCTGTGACGGCGACTGGGTCACCGTCCGGCGCCAGCCGGTGGCGGAGAACGGCGACATCGTCGCCGCCATGATCGACGGGGAGGCCACCGTCAAGCGGTTCAAGCGGGAGAACGGCCAGGTGTGGCTGCTCCCCCAGAACCCGGCCTACCAGCCCATCGCCGCGGAGAGCGCGACCATACTGGGCAAGGTCGTCGCGGTGATGCGCCGCGTCTGAGTCCGGTCACGGCGCGGCGGGGTGGTGGTATCCACCGCCCGGAGCCGCGTGCCGCCCGGCGGGGCGGCATCGGCCGGGCTCGCGCCGGGTCGTGCGGTGGGACCGCGCACGCACAGGGGGATCGCACCGGACCGCACGGGTCGGCGGTCCGGTAGTCCCCTTCGACCGCCCCGGGGGTGCGCGCCGGGGAGGCCGGTGCCGTGCGCCCCGTCGACGGTCGCCCGGCGGGCAGCGGCTGCCGGACACCGGGCAACGGGTGGTGATGGGAAGCGGCCGGCCGGAGCCGGTCGTCGGGGACCGGCTGGAACCGGCTGGGAGCCACCACCCCAATCACCGGGAACGGGTTCACCCACCGGGGTTTCCCCGACCGTATGGGCCCTCGGCACCGGCCTCCCCGGCGCATCCCCGACCCCTGTTCGGTATTTCTCCCCGGCACCGGGACGACCCGGGGGCGCGGGCCCCGTCCCCGGGGGCCGATCCCGGGTCGCCCCGACCGTGTTCGGCAGCGGGTGCCCCGGGGCGCCCCGGGCCGGGCGCCGGCCGAAGCCGCACCGGGGCTCCCCGGATCAGGCGTCCTTCGCCGCCCCCTCCTTCGCCGCCGCGTCGATCGCCGCCAACGAGCGCCGCACCCGGGCCCCGTCGTGCGTGTACCAGAAGTCCGGCATCGAGGCCCGCAGGAAGCTCCCGTACCGCGACCGGGCGAGCCGGGAGTCCAGTACCGCCACCACCCCCCGGTCGCCGGCGGCCCGGACCAGCCGTCCGGCGCCCTGCGCCATCAGCAGCGCCGCGTGGGTGGCCGCCACCGCCATGAAACCGTTGCCCCCGGCCTCCTCCACGGCCTTCTGCCGCGCCCCGGTCAGCGGGTCGTCCGGGCGGGGGAAGGGAATGCGGTCCATGACCACCAACTGGCAGGCGGGCCCCGGCACGTCCACCCCCTGCCACAGCGACAGGGTGCCGAACAGGCAGGTCTCCGGGTCGTCCGCGAAGGTCTTGATCAACTCGCCCAGCGTCTCCTCGCCCTGGAGCAGGATCGGGTGCGGCAACCGGCCCCGCAGCTCCTCCGCGGCCGCCCGGGCCGCCCGCATGGAGGAGAAGAGTCCCAGCGTGCGCCCCCCGGCGGCGTCGATCAACCCGGCCAGTTCGGTCATCATGTCCGGCCGGGCGGGCTCGCGGCCCGGGGGGTCCAGGTGCCGGGCGACGTACAGGATGCCCTGGCGCCGGTAGTCGAACGGGGAACCGACATCCAGGCCCCGCCACGGCGGGTCCTCCGGTCCCTGCCGCGCCTCCGGGGGCAGCCCGAGCGAGGCGGCCACCCCGTCGAAGTCCCCGCCCAGCTTGAGGGTGGCGGAGGTGAGCACCACCGAGCGCTCGGCGAACAACTTCTCCCTCAACAGCCCGGAGACGGTCATCGGGGCCACCCGCAGCGACGCCCCGTACCGCTCGTGGCGCTCGTACCAGACCACGTCGTACTCCGAGCCCTCCAGCACCCGCTCGGCGACGGTGTGCACGGTCTCCACGGAGGCCAGTGCCTGCCGCCGGACGGCGTCCTCCTGCTCCACCGAGGCGTCCCGGGTGCCGCCCAGGGCGGTGATGACGGTGCGCGAGGCGTCCCGCAGCAGGGCCAGGGCGTGCCGCAGGTCCTCCGGGATCTCCTCCAGACGTCCGGGCAGGGCCAGTTCCATGAGTGCCTCGAAGCCGTCGGAGGCGTTCTGCAGGGCGTCCGCGGCCTTCTCGTCGACCAGTTTCGCCGCGCGACGGACAGCCCTGGAGACCGAGGCGGGGGTCAGTTCGCCGGTGGCCACGCCGGTGGCCCGGGAGACCAGCTCGTGGGCCTCGTCCACCACGAGCACGTCGTGACCGGGCAGGATCGAGGCGTCCTCCAGGGTGTCGATGGACAGCAGCGCGTGGTTGGTGACGATCACCTCGGCGAGGCGGGCGCGTTCCCGGGCGGCCTCGGCGAAGCACTCCGCGCCGTAGGCGCAGCGGGTGGCGCCGAGGCACTCGCGGGAGGAGACCGACATCTGCGCCCAGGCGCGGTCGGAGACACCGGGGCTCAGACCGTCGCGGTCGCCGGTCTCCGTCTCGTCCGCCCAGTCCCGCAGCCGCAGCAGGTCCTTGCCGAGTTTGCTGCTCGCCCCGCCGGAGGAGGCGACGGCCTCGAAGGGGTCGAACAGACCCTCTTCCTCCTCCTGCGGCACGCCCTCGTGGAGGCGGTGCAGGCACAGGTAGTTGGAACGCCCCTTGAGGGTGGCGAACTCGGCCCGGCGCCCCAGCAGGGGCCGCAGCGCCTCGGTGACCCGGGGCAGGTCCCGCTCGGTGAGCTGCCGCTGGAGGGCGAGGGTGGCGGTGGCGATGACCGCGCGCTCGGCCCGGGCCAGGACGGGCACCAGGTAGCCCATCGACTTGCCGGTACCGGTGCCGGCCTGCACCAACAGGTGGGTGTCCTCCTCGACGGCCGTGGCGACGGCCTCCGCCATCGCCACCTGGCCGGGTCGCTCGGTGCCCCCGATGGCACCGACCGCTGCGTGCAGGAGTTCTGGGATGGCGGGACCGCCCGAAGGTGCGCTCATAGCGCAGACACCCTACGCGCTCCCTCCGACACCCGACGCGGCCCGGTGGGGTCGGCCGACGGATCCGGCCGGCCCGGGGTGACCGGGCGCCGGACGGCGCCCGGTCACCCGTTCACTCGAGCGGGGGAGGTGAGTGCAGCGGGTTGACGACCGTGCCGTGCACGGCGGCGTGCGGGCGTTCCGACCGGTCCCGGTAACCGTCCAGATGGAGCCGGTTGCGGTTCAGGCACAACCGGTCCGGGTGCGGGGAGAGCAGGTCGAATGTCTCGAAACGCCGCTTCAGCTCGGGGAATCGGTACTGATACCGCAGGATCTCCGCGCGCACCAGCGCCCAGAACCGTCCCTCGGGCACGCCCAGGTGCTCCGCGCACACCGGCGCGAGGTAGCGGAAGACCCCGATGAACAGGCCGGAGTGGATGAACTGGGGCAGGAAGGAGGCCGGCTCGGTCAACAGGATCCGGGCGACCTCCTCCGGTATGCCGTCCCGTTCGGGGATCGGCTCCTCGCTGAGGTTCACGTCGTCGACGAAGTCCTTGACCGCCAGCCGGGTCGGGACGTCGTCGGTGTCGAAGAGCACCACCGCGTTCTCACCGTGCGGGGAGAACACCGTGCCGTAGCGGTACAGGAAGTGCAACAACGGCGGCAGCAGGGCGGAGAACAGCCGGGACAACCACTCCTCGGCGTCCAGTCCGGAGCGCCCCACCAGCTCGGTGACCAGCGCGCGGCCGTCCGCGCCCACGGTCGGCAGCGCGGCGAGGGTACGGGCCCGCTCCCCGGGGTCCAGGTGGGCGGCGATCGGCTCGCGCCAGATGCAGCCGAGCAGTTCCCGGTACTGGTAGGGCACGGCGGGAAGACCGTCGTACAGCGGGTGGGGGACGGTGACCGAGGCCGTCTCACCGAGCAACACCACCCGGGTCTCCTCCGCCAGGAAGGGATCGGCGTCGCGCAGACCCAGCATCCAGTCGGTCACGGCCGGGGCGGCGAGGGTGCGTTCGGTGGGCAGACCGCGCCACACCAGCGTGTTCAGCACCGACAGGGGGAGCTTGACCCCGCGTCGCTCCGGGCGGTCGAGGTTGACGAAGGTCCGGATGGACTGCTGGGGCAGGCGCCGGTCGCCGTCGGTGGGCAGCGGGATGAGGGTGCCCTCGGCGACCTCGCGGGCGAAGAGGGTGGCGATGGTGTTGTCCCACTGCCAGGGGTGCACCGGCAGCCACAGGTAGTCGTCGGGGTCGCGGCCCCGGTCGGCGACGGTGCGGGCGAAGGTCTCCCGCACCTCCGGGTCCAGCTCCCGCTCATAGAGCGTGCGGGCGTCCGCGAGGGCCGGCACGCCCCGATACCGCGCCAGGTCGCGGTGGGCGGCGAGCCAGGGCAGTCGGGACGGAACCCGGGCCTCGGGGGCCCACCGGCCGGCGTCGGAGGCGGAGAAGCCGATCCGTCCCTTGTTGGCGACCAGCCAGGGGTGGCCGCTCTGGTGGCCCTCCAATTCGGCGTACCCCAGGTCGGCGAGGGCCGCCGCGTCGATCGCCCGGGTCGCCAGCACGGTATCGGCGGCCAGAGTGGCGGTCAGTTCGCGTATGAGGTGGCCGGTGGTGTCCCCGGTCAGCCCGAGCAGTTCCTCCCCGGCGAGGGCCACGAACCGCAGCGGGTCGGCGTCGGGCGTGATGGAGTCGGGGGCGACCTGCCAGTGGCCGTAGGCCCAGCGGCGGGCCCGGAAGTGGTAGCACAGGTCGGGACCGACGGGCAGGCGGTAGGCGCGCTCCGGCGGCAGGGGCGGGGCGGCGGTGTCCACCGAGGTGCCGGAGGCGTCGGCCGTGGCGGCCGGGACGGGGGCGACGGCGCGACTCCCGTCGGTGTGCGCGGCGCCGGGGGTTACGGCGTCGTCGGTGTCGTCCGTGTCATCGGGGAGGGGAGTGATGACCTCTTCGTAGGCGAACTCGGCGAGCAGCTTGGCGAAGAGGGTCCGGGAGGCGCGCTCCCAGTCGGCGGGACCGCCGGCCGGTGGGACGGGGGGGTTCGACGGACCGGCGGGGGTGTCCGGGGGCAAGGGAGCTCCTTCGGCGGAACGGATGGTGAGGGGTCCCCGGTACGGCCCGGGCCGGGCCGTACCGGGGGATGGGATCGCCGGTCCCGCCGCCCCGGCACCGACCGATGGGACGGACTGCGACGGGCCGGGAACGGCGGGGAGCGACGGGGTGGGGCCGGGGCGGCCGGTGGACGGGGCCGGCGGAAAACGACGTGCGGTTCCTCCCGGTCAGGGGGATCCGCCGTCGCCGTCCACCGGCCGTTCCAGCATCATGAGGGCCGCGAGCTTGTCGGGGAGGCGAATCTCCCGGTCGAGGCGGAAACCCGCCCGTCGGAAGGCCGCCACCGACGGGCCGTTGCGCACGTCGGGTTCGGCGAGCACCCGTGAACACCTCGGGCGCCGGCTCAGGATCAGCTCGGCCACTCCCCGCAACAGCGCCGTGCCGGTACCCCGTCCCCGATACCGGGACGGGCCGATGAGCAGGTGCACGCCGGTGTCGTGCGGGCGGACGGGACAGTGCCGGGCGAGCGGGTCCAGGTCCGCGCGGTAGATCTCCCAGTAGCTCATCGGCTCCCCGTCGAGGACTCCGAGGCAGGGCACGCTGCGGCCGTCGCCCTCCAGTTGGGGGCGCAGGTGCTCCAGGAGTCGGCCGGGGGGACCGGCCAGCTCCCAGAACTCGTCCACCACGGGGTCGTTCATCCAGGCCGCCAGCATGCCCAGATCCCGTTCGGGACGCACCGGCACCAGGTGCAGGACCCCGACATCGGTGGTGACCGGGCCCCAGTCGACGGGGTCGTCCAGGAGTTCCGAACGGCCGACGGTGGGTGCCGTACCGACCCCCGCGCCCACCGGGTCGGGGAGGATTCCGGACAGCGACAGGTCGACGGTGTCCGCCTCCTCGGACCGGACGTCCCCGGCGACGGAAGCGGGACGGGGGTCGCTCACGGCCGTTCCCCCTCCCCCGCGCCGGCCGACACCCCGACCAGCGGGTTGCGCCACGGCACGTACACCGACTGGCCGTCCACCGGGCCCTCCAACTCGTCCATGTCGTGCACCCGGGTCAGCAGGTTGGCCTTGCACGGCAGCGGGTCCAGCTCCAGCAGACGCGACGCGGCAGTGGAGGCGGGACGGTCCCCTTCCGGCCGGGCCCACCCCCGCAGGAAGTCGGCCACCAGGCCCAGCGCCCGGTCCTCGTCCAACAACCGCTGCGCCCCCATCGCCCCCACCAGCCCCAGGACGTGGTTGATGCCGAGGTAGTAGGAGAAACGCTCGTCGGTCACGGCGTCGGTGACGAAGGTGTCGGACTCCACCCCGACGCCCGGCAGCAGTCGGTCCAATTCTTTGCGCCGGGACTCGCGGAAGTAGTACCCCTGGTTGTCGCGGTACCAGCCGCCGTCGGGGAAACCCTCGGCGTCCAGGCGGACGAGGGTGTTCTGCTGGTGCGCCTCCAGCGCGACGCCGACCACCGCGTCCAGCCACAGCACGGGGGCGACCACCGTCCGCAGGTGGCGGACCAGCCAGTCGGCCGCCGCGTCGGCGATCGGTCGCCCGGTCCGGGCGGCGGCCTCCTCCAGGATCACCCCCAGCCGGGAGCGCAGTTCACCGGCCGGGCGGCCGGGCCACGGGCGGGGTGCCAGCAGCCCGGCGAGGCAGGCCACGTCCTGCCCGGAGCCGAACGGGTTGAGGCGCAGGGCGGTGTCCAGGCCGGTGATCGGCGTCCCCTCGGGGGTGTCCACGCCCAGCCAGGCGGGGTCGCGCAGCACGTCGAACCCTGAGCCCTCCTCCGTCGCGGCCCGCCAGCGGGCCGCCGCGCCGGCCTCCAGCAGGTCGTGTACCTCACGTCCGCGCAGCATCTCCTTGCGGAGGTTCTCCCGGCGGGAGTTGGTGATCCGCAGCCCGAGGGAGAGCTTGAGCATCACGGGGGCGTCGGCGCGGAAGACCGTGCGCACGGAGGAGGTGGGGAACCAGGGCGCCCCGTGCGGTCCCAGGTCGTGCAGCAGCCCGGCCTCCATCAGGGCGGCCGCCTCGGGGCGGCTCGGCAGGTCCCGGGCCTGCCAGGGGTGCAGGGGCAGCGGGACCGTACCGGGCGGCGCGTCCGGCAGGGTGCCGACCAGCCGCCGGACGATCTCCTCGGCCGGCAGGACACGACCGCTCTCCTCCAGGGAGGAACCGGAGGCGAACACCTTGGGATCGACGGCGAACCAGTGCAGGCGGAAGGAGCCGCGCAGCTCCGGCGAACAGGCCACCGCCTCGTGCCCCGTCAGCCCCTCCCGGCTCTTGGGGGTGGGGTGCAACGGGTGTCCGAGCACCAGGGCCTGTTCGGCGTCGAGGAAGGGCGGGGTGTCGGGGGGCGGGGCCGGGGCGGCCCGGCGGGCCGTCAGGTACGCGGCGACCCGGCGGGCGGAGTCGGCGACTCTGCCGACGAGTTCGGTCGCGGCGGCCGGCCCGGGCACCCGACCCCCCGTCCCCTCCGCCGCGCGGTGCGCGGCCTCGCGGGCCAGCAGCGCGGCGAGGGTCACCGCGTCGGGTGCGGCGACGGCCTCCGGCAGGCCCTCCAGGAGGGGCGTGCCGAACCGGTGGTGGCCCGTGGGCGACCGGTGGGTGATCGGCACCCGCAGGGTCGCGCCGGTGGCCGCCAGCGGCAGCGCCAACTCCACGCCCGGGTCGGTCGATCCGCTCCCCGGCACACCGTCCGGAAGTGTCTCGCGCAGCCAGCAGCGCAGCAGGTTCTCCACGGCGGCGGCGTCCGCCGCCCGGTCGGCCTCGGGATGTTCCAACCGGTCCCGGGACACCTCGTCGTTCCCCGGGGTGGTGCCGGTCCCGACCTCCGGCGAACTGGCGGGCCGCGGAAGATCGGTGGTCCGTCCGGCGGGGCGGGGGTGTGGGGTCATGGGTCTGCGGCGTCCCGGAACCGGTGGCGGGACGCCTCCCTCCTTCGCGAAGCGGTGGCCGGGTCCGTGCGGACGCCGGTCCGGGGTCCCCGGCCGGGAACCCGCGTGTGACATTCCTCCCCCGCTCTCACCCATGACAGACGGGTGAAACCGATCACTCCCCGGAAGAACCCGATCGGGTGGACCCCGGAACGCGGAACTTCCCCCGCAATCGCCGGGAACCGGACACCCCGCCGGCGCCGTCCCTCACCACACCGGCATAGTGGGGGGCGCCCCGGCACCCGGGTGAAGCGGAACGGACCGCGGAGGCCGCGTCCCGCGGCGGGACCGTCCGGACAACCGAAGATCGGCACGGCACACGGAAACACCTCAGGGGGAGTTCACCCATGGCAAGGATTGGCGGGCGGTCCACGGGTCGCCGTCGGGGCGCGATCGCGACCACGGCGGCGACCGTTCTGCTCCTCGGGCTCACGGCCTGCGGCCCGGACGACACGGACGACAACGCGGGCGGGGACGAGGCGAAGAACCCCGCCGAGAGCATCCCGCGCGAGGATCGGCTGCGCGAACTGCTCGACAGCCTCCCCGTCGAGATCGACCCCGAACTCTGGGAACAGGGCGAGTGGGCGAACTGGGACTCGGACACCTGGATGCGCGAGGCCGGTCAGTACATCAGCGTCATCATCGAGGACTTCTGGGACGCCGACCGGATGCGCGAGGCGCTGGACCGGGAGAGGGCCGTCGGCCCGGACGAGATCGACGAGCCGGCCACCCCCGAGCCCGAGGCCCCCGCCGACAACCCCGACGCCGACCGGGGCATCACCGACCCGCAGCCCGCCGTGGTGGACGCCCTCCCGGCGGCGACGCCGTACAGCGCCAACAGCCCGGCCATCGGCAAGGTGTTCATGGACACCCCGGCCGGGACCATGGTCTGTTCCGGCGCCGTGGTCACCGACCCCGACAACCCGGGGCGCTCGAACCTGGTGGCCACCGCCGGCCACTGCGTGCACGCGGGCCGGGACGGCGGCTGGTTCCGCAACATCATCTTCGTCCCCGCCTACAACGACCGGGGTGAGAGCCTGGCCGCGAACCCGGACCCGGAGTTCGAGGAACTCGCCCCCTACGGCACCTTCTGGGCCGAACTGGTCGCCACCACCGACTACTGGGTGGAGCAGGGCACCGAGGAGGGCGGCAACGGCGCCCACCAGGACTTCGCGATGATGCGCCTGGTCGCCGAGGACGGCAGCGGTCGTTCTCTGGAGGAGACCGTCGGCGCGGCCTACGACATCTCCTTCGACGCCCCGGCCGTCTCCGGCATCGGCGGGATCGACGTCATCGGCTACCCGGCCGCCGACCCCTACGACGGGCAGGGCCTGTTCGTCTGCTCCGACGAGCCGGGCCGGCTGTCCCTGGACGCCGCCGAGCCGGTCATGTACCGGGTCGGCTGCACCATGACCGGTGGTTCCTCCGGAGGCCCGTGGCTGACCGCCGGGGCGAACGGCGCGCAGGAGCTGGTCTCCGTCACCTCCATCGGCCCGTTCGACAGCACCTGGCTGGCCGGACCGCGCCTGGAGACCGAGGCGCGCGAGGTCTTCGACGAGATCCGCGCCGGCTGAGCGGGCCTCTCCCCGCCGGCACCATCCGAACACGGCCGAGGCGCCACACCCCCCCCGGGGGGAGGCGCCACGGCCCAGCGGGCCCGCAACATCATCTTCGTCCCCGCCTACAACGACCGGGGTGAGGAGCCTCGGCCGTGCGTGCCGGATGTCCCGTGTGCGGCCACCGGACCGCGACACGACGCCGGGGGTCAGCCGCGCGGCACGGAGCCCGGGCTGCGGAGGTCGCCGCCGCCGGGGACCGGCTCGCCGGGGTCGGACCCCAGGTCGACGACCCGGTTGTCGGCGTCCACGTGCACGACGCGCGGCTTCATCGAGCGGGCCTCCTCGTCGGTGACCTGCGCGTAGGCGATGAGGATGACCAGGTCACCGGGGGCGACCAGGCGGGCGGCGGCACCGTTGATGCCGATCACCCCCGAGCCGCGCTCACCCTCGATGGTGTAGGTCTCCAAGCGGTTGCCGTTGGTGATGTCGACGATATGCACCTGCTCACCCGGCAGGATGTCGGCGGCGTCCAACAGGTCGGCATCGACGGTCACGGATCCCACATAGTGCAGGTCCGCCTGCGTGACGGTGGCACGGTGGATCTTGGACTTGAACATGGTACGCAGCACTGCGCTACTCCCGACTCTAGGCTCCCTGCCTGCCTTTTTGCAGGTCAAGGGCTGTTTCCACACCCTACAACGAGTCGCATGTTCGGGTGGCTTGCCCCGGGTTTTTCAAGACTCATGCTGACCACTCGCCGACTTTCCCGACGCATCGTCAGCATGGTCCGGGAGGCCTTCACCCGCTCCCCTTCCCCCACCGCGACGACGACACAAGCCTAAGGGCGTGTCTCCTATGTGGGGGTGGGCTCGTTGAGGGGGCATGGGGAGTGGTCGGTGGGACTGGATCGTTCCGGATGGTTTGTGGAAGCTCGTGGAGCCATGGTTGCCGCTCGAGCGGGTGCGGCCGCAGGGCGGGGAGACGCGGAACGCCCCTGACGAGGCGGTGCTCGCCGCGATCGTGTACGTGCCCACCGGTGGGTGTGCCCGGGGCGTCTGCCGCCATGCTTCGGGGTCCCCGGGTCCACCGCGCACCGCCGCTTCCCGATCCGGCCCGGGCCGGGGTGTGGGCGCGGTTGCACCGGGCGGCGCTCGATCAATTGGCGGCCACGGACCTGTTCGACCTCTCCCGGGTGTGGATCGACACCGCGCGTGTGGGGGCTAAAAAGGGGGCGAACACGCGGGTCCGAGCCCCGTGGACCGGGGCAGGCCGGGCCCCGGGATGCATATCCTGTCCGATGCGAACGGCCTGCCCCTCGTGGTCGCCGCCTCAACCGGCACCACCTCGGGACAACCAGGGGTTGAAGCCGCTCCCGGCCGGCCTCCCATCGGGACACGCCCCCGAACGCGGCCGCCACCACCGCCCCGGGCCGATCCACGCGGACAAGGCCCACGACATTCCCGACCTTCGACGACGGATGCGCGGCAAACGCCTGGCCGTCCGTATCGCGCGCAAGGGCGTGGAAAGTTCCCAACGACTCGGACGCCGGCGGTGGAAGATCAAGAGAACCATCGCCCGACTGGTCGGCCACCGCCGCCCCTCACCACGCTACGAACGGCATTCCCGCAACTACCTGGCCTTCCTCGGCTCGGCCGCCACCCTCGTCCGCTACAAACACCTACACCAACTCAACCACACCGGACACGCTCTTACGCAGCGATACCCACAGATCCTCCGGAGAGCCGCCCGGGGAAGGCCCTCCGGTAGTCCCGGGGAGATACCCCGACATGCGCCTGGAAGTGCCGGCGGAGGTTGGTGGCCGATCCCATTCCGCTCTGTTCGCTGATCTTCTCGATGGAGAGATCGGTGGATTCCAGCAGCATTTGGGCGCGGGCCAGCCGCTGATTGAGGAGCCACTGGAGCGGAGTGGTACCGGTCACCGACTGCAGCCGCCGGAAGAAGGTCCGAGAGCTCGTCCCGGCCTGTCGGGCCAGGTCATCCACGGTCAGTGGCTCGTCGAGGCGCTCTATGGCCCACTGCAACACCGGCGCCAGGCTGTCGCCGTCGCTGAACGGGACCTGGAGGTCGATGAACTGGCGCTGTCCACCGGGTCGGTGCGCGGCCACGACCATCCGCCGGGCGAGCTGGTTGGCGACCATCGCACCGAGGTCGCGGCGGACCAGGTGCAAACAGAGGTCGAGCCCGGCGCTGAGCCCGGCACTGGTGAGGACGTCGCCATCATCGACGTAGAGCACCGAATCGTCCACCTCCACCTCCGGGTAGCGCTTGGCGAGGGTCGCGGTGTGCATCCAGTGGGCGGTGGCCCGGCGCCCGTTGAGCAGGCCCGCCTCGGCGAGCGCGAAGGCACCGTTGCACAGCGAGACCATCCGCGCGCCACGGTCGGCGGCGGCGCGCAGGGCCTCGATCAGCTCGGCGGACAGGGGTTGTTCCTCGAGGACCACGGCGTCGGGCACCGAGGGCACGATCACGGTGTCCGCGGTGGCGAGTTCACCGAGCCCGAAGGGCGTGCTCAGCGAGAACCCGCCGCCCGGCGCGGCCGAGGACGGCTGTGGGGCGCAGAGTTTGAGGTCGTACCAGGTGGTGGCGAGGTCCGGCTGCGGGGCACCGAAGACGGAGCAGGCGATCCCGAGCTCGTACACGTCCCCGACGGGGATGTCGCTGCTGTCGATCACGATGATGGCAATCGTTCCGGCGGTCATGCCTTCGAGCATATGGCAGGAATAGCTCGCAGGGCGTCAGTTCTGCCACTGTCGGCCGGATCCCGCCTCTGGAACCGTGAAGGCGTCCGTTCCGATTTCGGCTTACATCGATGGGCGTGACGCGTCCACGTTGAATATGGAGAGGAAACACCGATGGGCCGACGACGTGCCGACGGCAGGCCTCCGACCCCTGCTACGGAGGCGGGACCCGATCCCCGAAGGTGGAAGGCGCTGGCCCTGCTGTGCGCCGCCTACTTCATGGTCATCGTCGACTCTCAGATCGTGATTCTCGCGCTGCCCGCCATCGAATCCGACCTGAACTTCTCCACCTCGGGAGTCCAGTGGGTGCTGAGCGCGTATCTGCTGAGCTTCGGTGGACTGCTGCTCTTCGGGGGTCGGACGGCCGATCTCCTGGGCGGCCGACGCATGTTCATGTTCGGCACCGTGCTCTTTCTCATCACCTCGGTGATCTGCGGTCTCGCCTGGACCAGTGAGGTCCTGGTGGTGACCCGGATCGTTCAGGGCGTCACCGCGGCGATCATGGCCCCGACAGCCATGGCCGTGCTGATGAACACCTTCGGCGAAGGTTCCGACCGCAACCGCGCCCTGGGCATCTGGACCGCCATCGGCGCGTTCGGCGCGACCGCGGCACTGCTGATCGGCGGTGTCATCACCGACCGCCCGGGCTGGGAGTGCATCTTCTTCATCAACATCCCGATCGCCCTGGTGGTGCTCTTCCTCGGTCCGCGTCTGCTGCGCGAGACGCCGATCGCGCAGGGCCGGCGCTCCTTCGACCCGGTGGGCGCCGTCACGATCACCGCCGGCCTGGCACTTCTGATCTACGTCATCGTGGAGGCCCCCGAGGTCGGCTGGGGCGACGCCACGACCCTCGGGCTCCTCGCAGTTGCCGCGGTGCTGATCATCGGCTTCATCTTCGTGGAGCAGCGCGTCGCCCAGCCGCTGATCCCGCTGCGGGTCTTCCGCTCGCCCACCCTGGTCGGCGGCAACATCATGATGCTGCTGGTCGCCATGGCCACCTACGGCGGCGCTCTGATCACCTCGCTCTACGCCCAGGAGGTCCTTGGCTACACGGCGATCTTCTTCGGGCTCAGTACGGCCGTCTACTCCGCGATGTCGATCGTGGGCTCCAACGTCAGCGGGCTGGTCGCCACGCGGGTCGGCTTCAAGCCGGTGGCCATCGTCGGAATGACGCTGCTCGGCATCGGGACCCTGCTGCTGGCTCAGGTGTCGGCCTACGGCAATTACTTCGGCGATCTCTTCTGGGGTCTGCTGATCTTCGGCATCGGCATCGGCATCGGCACCACGGTCGTGGCCTCGTCGATCGCCGCGCTGAGCGGAGCGCGGCCCCGGGAGGCTGGACTGGCGTCGGGCATCAACAACTCGGTGTTCCAGATCGGTGCCGCTCTCGGTATCGCCGTGTGCTCCAGCGTGGCCCTGGCCTTCACCCGCGCCGAGGGCCCGGCGCGTGAGGCGCTCACCGAGGGCTATCAGGCGGCGTTCATGGCCACTGCCGTCATGGCCGGAATCGGCTTGCTCGTCGCGGTGACGCTCATGGCCGTACGGCAGTCCCAGCCCCGGCCGGCGGCCCGGACCACAGACACGAGCCAACCCACCGAAGAGCCGTCTACAGTCACCGCCGGGCAGGATTGAATCACGATGCGCTGAAACCCGACGTTTCCCTATGAGGGCGGCGACCGCCGCTCCCATCCGCCATCCTCTGCAGCGAGAGAGAAACCTCAGCTATGACCACCTGGCCTGATCTTGTGATCGAAGCCGCCGCGGACACCACGGCGGCCCTGGAGAAGGGCGCAGATCTCGACTGGCGGGTTCCGGCGGGCGACCTGGAATGGTCCTGCCGCAGCACACTCAGTCATATCGCCCTCGGCGTCGTCGGCTACGCAGGTCTACTCATTGCCCGGCCGACCGATCGCTACATCACGCTGTTCTCCTCGATCGACGAGAGCGCCCCGGTCCCGCCGGCTCTGGAAGGGCTGCGGATCGCGGGCAGCATCCTGGCCTCCGCGGTACGGGAGGCGGACCCGGGCGTGCGGGCGTGGCACCCCTACGGCCACTCCGACGGGCCGGGCTTCGCTGCCATGGGTGTGCTGGAACTCACCGTGCACGCCCGGGACATCGCCCAGGGGCTCGGCCTTGAGCCAGGCATTCCGGACGAGCTCGCCGAGCCCGTCGTGGAGCGCCTGTTCCCGGACGCGCCTCCCGGGTTCCGTCCAGCCGAGACGCTGCTGTGGTGCACCGGCCGGACCGAGATCCCCGGGCTCCCCCGGCGACGCGGGTGGAGGTGGGACGGCCGGGTGCGCTGACCGTCGAAACGCTCGCAGGAATCCCGCGCGAAAAATCTGTGCGGGATCCCTGCGGAATACCGATAAGAGAAACCGGTCGGGTCCCCGGGCATGATGTTTCCCATTCCCCGAATCTGGTCTTCGGGCTGCACCGAAACGCCCTTTGCGGAAATCAGGGGAGTATTAGTCTCGACACCGGTGACTTATATCACCCCTCAGTCACTGCATGCAGCGTCAGAGTGAAATGCGCTCGATGGCACACCATCTCGACAGGCCCTCACCTCCGGTCGTCGCGGAGCGGGCAGCTGCCACGAGCGGCCGGGCGCTGCGGGTCCTCGTCGTCGAGAGCGACAAGCAGGCCGCGGACACCCTGGTGAAAGGGCTGCGCAGGCATGGCCACTATGCCAAGAGCGTGACCACCGGCGTCAAGGCACTGCGGGCGCATCACAGCGTCGATCTCGTCCTCCTCGACCTCGACCTGCCCGACCTGGACGGCTTGGAGGTGTGCCGGGGCATTCGGGCCACCAGCGAGACGCCGATCACCGCGGTGACCGCTCGCGGCGGCGAACCCGCCCGCGTACTCGGGCTCCGGTCGGGCTCCGACGACTACGTGGTCAAACCGTGCGGCTTCCGCGAACTGCTGGCCCGGATCGAAGCGGTGATGCGTCGGGTCCGCTCCCGGCAGCCGGCCGTACGGGTCACCACCCACGGCTCGTTGCGCATCGATGCCGATACCCGGGAGACCCGCGTGAACGGGCGGCGTGTGGAGCTGACCCGCAAGGAGTTCGGCCTCCTCCATCCGCTCGCCTCGCAGCCCGGCACCGTCTTCTCCCGCCGTCAGCTGATGACGCAGGTCTGGGACGACGCCCGGTCGCGCCAGGGGCGCACCCTCGACACCCGTGTCAGCAGTCTGCGAGGCAAGCTCGGGTCGAGCAGCTGGATCGTCACGATCCGAGGAGTCGGCTTCCGTCTCGGCCATCCGTGATCCGGCGGGGGGATTCGCATGATCCCGGTGTTGCTCCCCGGCCCCCGGCCGACGCGTGCGTCCTGAAGCGCGTCCCGTCCCTCGGGGGGCGTCCCGGAGGCCGCCGTTCCGAACACGTGCTCCGGAACGGCGGCCTCTTCGCGTGCTCCGTGGGCATCGGTGGCCGCTACCGGGAGACGGCAGCCGGTTCCTCGGTCGGCCCCGCGGCGGCCGCGGGCGCGTCCTCGGACCGCCCCGGCAGGAAGATCGTGGAGATCAACACCACGGCGAGCGTCGCGATGGTGAACCAGTAGACGCCGTGGATGCCGCTCATCACGTCCCCATCGCCCAGGGTCTTCATGATCACGGTGACGAGGGCGATGCCGATGGCCGCGCCGAGTTGGTTGAGCATGTAGAGCACGGAGCTGCCCTGCGGCACCAGCGGCCCCGGCAGAGTCCGGTACAGCGAGCCCATCGTCGGTGCGCCGACGAAGCCCATGCCCGCGCCCATGATCAGCGCCGCTGCCGACGGCCACACCTCGGAAGTGTCGGCGGAGATCCGAGTGAGCCACAGACCGCCCAGCGCCGCGGCGACGGCGCCCCCTTGTGCCAGGCTCCGGCTGCCGATCCGGTCGCTGAGGGTTCCGGCCAGCGGCATCGCGATGGCGGCGCCCAGACCGATCGGTGTCACCAGCAGACCGGCCGCCAGCGTGCCGTGACCGTGCGCCTGCTGGTGGTACAGCGGCAGGGCGAACAGGCTCGCGAACGTGGCCGTACCGTTCAGCATCATCACCGAGACGCTTGCGGTGAAATTGCCGCTCTTGAACAGGCGCAGGTCGATCAGCGGGGGCGTACGCCGGACACGCAGGGCATGCATGACGTACGCGACGAGCATCGCCACTCCGAGGGCGAGCGGGACGAGGACCAGCCCGTCGGTGAACGCGCTCCGCTCCGCGCTCCGGGTCAGCGCCAGGACCAGGGCCGAGAAACCCGGCCCGAACAGGGCCAACCCGATGATGTCGAGGCGGTGGTGAACGCGCTCCGTTCCGCTCGGCGTGTCGGCGGGGATGATCTTCACCGCGAGCAGCAGCGCGAGGAGACCCAGGGGGACGCTGAGCCAGAACATCCAGCGCCAGGAGATGCCTTCGAGGATGGCGCCGCCGACGAGCGGACCGAGCACCGGCCCCAGCGAGAGGACGACACCCATCAGCCCCATGACCCGGCCGGCGCGCGCGGGCCCGGCGCCACGCGCCAGCAGCACGAGCACCAGCGGGTCGAGAATGCCCGCCCCCATCCCTTGCACGACCCGGAAGCCGATCAGGCTGCCCACGTTCCAGGCGAGCGCGCAGGCAAGGGACCCCGCCAGGAAGAGCGTCAGGCCGATGAGCCACATCCGCTTGCTGCCGAACCGGTCGACCGCCCACGCGGTGAACGGGATCAGAGCGGTGACGGCCAACAGGAAACCCGTGGAGGCCCATCCGATGGCGCCGATGGACGCACCGAACTCCCTGCTCAGGGGATCGAGCGCGACCGACAGCATGGTGCTGTTGAGGATGCCCAGCATCCCGCCGAGCAGGACCACGGCGATCAACCGCACCAGAGCGGGTTCCAGGCGGTCGGTCCGTAACTGCGTCACGACTCCTCCGTTGCCCTCCAGAGAAAATGAACCTGTCAGTTCAATGTAGCCGTAGTTCAAGTATCACCGCAACCTCATAATTGAACCGGAAGGTTCAATTATGAGGTACATCAGGTATGATGCCCACGTGACCGAAGCAACCTCGACAGCAGCGTCGCGACGCCGAGCACCACGCGGCCGCATCGACAAGAGGCAGGCGATCCTGGATGCCGCGTTCACCGTGTTCGCGCGGGAGGGGTACGCGAACGCCTGCGTCAAGGAGATCGCGGCCGAGGCGCGTGTGGCCAAGCCAACCGTCTACAACCACCTCAACGACAAGGCGAACCTCTTCCACCACGCGGTGAAGTTGGCAGCTGAGACCGCCCTCACCGAGAATTTGCGGGTCGTCGAGCGGCTCGCCGCGCCGGTTGACGATCTGCGCGGCACGCTGGAGGACGTCGGCCGGCTTCTGCTCCGTTGCTACTGCAGCGACGAGTCCCGGGCCCTGCGACGGCTGCTCTGCGCGGAGGCCCACCGGTTCCCGGAGCTGCTGGAGACCCTGCAGGCGACCGGAACAAGCCGGGTCACCGAGGCGTTGGCCGACCGGTTCGCGCGACTCACGCTCGGCGGCCACCTGCGCACACCCGACCCGGTGGAGGCCGCGGAGCAGTTCGTCGCACTCCTCACCGGCCCTGCCGAGGCGCGGTCCCGCTTCGGGACCCGCCGGCTCCCCGATGAGGAGCTCGGGTCCCTGGTCCGGTCGGCGGCCGGTACGTTTTACAGCGCCTTCGGGATGCCGTCCACCGTGACGCCCGCCGGCCATCCCGGGTAGCCGAAGCAGACGCACCCCGGTGCGCGTCGGGTCCGGGAGGTGCCGTCGGGGACGCTGATGAGAGGTCCGGCCGCCACCCGGTCCAACGCAATGCCGGACAGCTCGCGGATGCCAGATCCGCACAACGTGGAGGCGCGAGGTGCGCCGTGCGGCGCTTCGTTGCATCCCCGAAGCAGTCGGGAAGAATCTGGAGGGATGTTCGTGAGTCGCCTGGCTCACCCGGACGCGAAAGCGCGAGGGGACAACAGCATGCCAGGGAAGCGGGGGCCGTCTGGAGGCGTCCAGGGCACTGCCCCGCGAGACTCGTTCGATATGGCCAAAGCTGGATTGTCCGAAGCCCAATCTCCAGCGGCGTCCACCACCACCGTCGGAACAAAGCCTGTCACCGACTTCTCATCCTGCCCGCCGTTGGCTCACGTTTACAAGGCAACCTCCGCGACCCGGCGGCACGCCGGGTGTCGGTGGCGCCGGCGTCCGGGACGCCGGGACGGCCCGGACACCCGTCCGGACTCAGCGGTAGCGCGGCTGGGTCTGGACGTTCAGCTCCTTCAGCTTCACGCTCCGGGCGCTGTTGGTGCGCGGGTCGGTGATCCGCAGCACGTCCAGGCCCCGCTGCTCGCTGGAGTAGATGTGGCCGTTGTAGTAGTAGGCGGACCAGGTGCCGCCGAAGGTCAGCCGCTCGTCGGAGACCGGGCCCCGGTCGAACCAGCCGATCTCCACGGGGTTGTCGGAGTCGGTGAACTCCCAGACCGAGACGCCGCCCTGGTACCAGGACTGGACCATGATGTCGCGGCCCTTGGCCGGGATCAGGGAGCCGTTGTGCGCGACGCAGTTCTCGGTGTCGGCCTGGTGGCGGGGGATCTTGTAGTAGCTGCGGAACTCCAGCTTGCGCCGGTCGCCCTTGCCGGTGATGTGGTAGATGCCGTTGGCGCCGTACTCGGGGCCGACGGCGGCGTTGCAGGTGGCGGCTCCGCCGCCGCCCAGTTCGTCGGTGAAGACGACCTTGCTGCCGTCCTGGCTGAACGTCGCCGAGTGCCAGAAGGCGAAGTGCTCGGCGTCCTGGACGCGGTCCAGGACCCGGGGGGCCTCGGGGTTGGTGATGTCCATCAGGATGCCGTCGCCCATGCAGGCGCCGGCCGCCAGGCGCAGGGCGGGGTAGGCGGTGATGTCGTGGCAGCCGGTGGTGGCCGTGCCGGTGGCGTCACCGGGGAAGCCGCCGTCGGGGAAGAGCACCTCGAAGGAGAGGAGTTCGGCGTTCTGCGGGGCCTTCAGCGGCACCTTGACGATGGAGATGCCGTCGTGCGGCGGCTGACAGTCGGGGTAGCTCGCGTGGGGGAAGTACGAGGAGACGTAGACGTACACCGAGCCCTTGCCGGGCACCAGGGTATGGGTGTGCGAGCCGCAGGCGGTCTCGACGGCCGCGACGTACTTCGGGGAGCGCAGGTCGCTGATGTCGAAGACCCGGATGCCCTCCCACGCCTCGGGCCGGGTGGCGGGCATCGTGGTGCTGTTGCAGGAGTCGTCGCTGCGCGAGGAGTCCACCGACAGGATCAGCAGATCACCGTGGACGGAGATGTCGTTCTGCGCACCGGGGCAGAACACCTCGGTGACGATGCGCGGACGCTCGGGCTTGCGGATGTCGTAGACGGTGAAGCCGTCGTAGTTGCCGACGAAGGCGTAGTGGTCGCGGAAGGCGATGTCGGAGGTCGTGCCCTGGAGAACCTCGCCGGGAACGGTCGCCAGATGGCTGATGTTGCGGCTGTGGACGATCTCGTCCACGCCCGGGATGTCGGTGGAGGCGATGCCCATCCCGGGCTCGGTGGTGTCGGACGACTCGTGTCCGGGGATCTCCCGGACGGTCGGCGGGTCCTCCGTTCCGGGTGTCGCGGCGGCCGGACTCGCGACGAACAACGCGGCCAAGAGGCCGAAAACGCCCACCGCCGCACCGGCGAGACGGCGACGGGGGGTGTGGAGCAACGTCACTGTGGGGTCCTCCCGGATCCTGTGGGTTCCTCAAGGAGTGGTGCTCGGGGTGGCCCCAGTATGCTCCGTGCATGTACATCACAACAGAGGGAAATCAGTGGAGGTGACCGGAACACCCACCGGCAAACCCGCCTCACAGGAGGAAACGTGACGGATCGTCACTCCATCCGCCATCGGGCGCTCGGCGCGATCACGGCCCTGGTGCTCGTCCCGCTGACCGCCTGCACCGCCGACAGCGCCGCCGGGGCCGCCGAGGCCGCGGCCGGGGACGATCCCCCCTCGGTCATCGCGCCCGGCCGCCCCGGCGAGGAGGCGCGCACCCTGTCCCCGGAGGAGGCCGGGAAGGCCGCCGAGGAACTGCGGGACGAACCGGTGGCGGCCGACTTCGCGTTCATGGAGATGATGGCCGTCCACCACGCGCAGGCGCTGGAGATGACCGCCCTGGCGGAACGGTACGCGGACCACGAGCGGGTGCGGGGCCTGGCCGGCCGGATCTCGGTGGCCCAGGAACCGGAGATCGCCGTCATGGAGGCGTGGTTGGAGGAGCACGCGGACTCCCCCGCCCGGCCGGACGACCACGGGGATCACGGGGCCGGCGGGCACGACCACCACGACCACTCCGACATGCCGGGGATGGCCACTCCCGAACAGCTCGCCGACCTCGAGGGGGCCCGGGGCGCGGAGTTCGACCGGCTCTTCCTGGATCTGATGATCGTCCACCACGAGGGCGCGGTGGTGATGTCCGCCGACGTGTTGGCGCAGACCGGCGACATGGCCGTCAGGGAACTGGCCGCCGAGATCGCCGCACAACAGAACGCCGAGATCGGCCGGATGCGGAACCTGCGGGAAGACCTGTGACCCGGTCCCGGGGGCCGGCGCCCCGGGCGGGGCCCGGCACGCGACGCGGTCGGCGACCGGGAGGTTTCGTGCCACGAGGACCCCGTGGCACGAAGGGGTCCGCGCCCCGATGGAGGCCATCGGGGCGCGGGCCCGGCGCGCGGTACGGATGTCAGACGGTCACGGACTCCCGGCCGGCGCGCCGCAGTTCGGCGGCGAGTTCCTCGTGGACGCGCGCGGTGAGCAGGGTGCCGTCACCCGTGTGCTCCTCGGCCAGCACCTCCCCCTCCGCGTGCACGCGGGAGACCAGGCCGCCCTCGGTGTAGGGCACCAGGACCCGCAGTTCCACCTCCGGCCGGGGCAGTTCCCGGTCGATCCACTCCAGGAGTTCGTCCATGCCGGCACCGGTGTGCGCGGAGACCGCGAGGGCCCTCTTCTCGGTTCGCAGCAGGCGCTGGAGCACCAGCGGATCGGCGGCGTCGGCCTTGTTGATCACGACGATCTCCGGGACGGCGGAGGCACCGACCTCGCGGATCACCTCGCGCACCGCGGCCAACTGCTCCTCCGGTACCGGGTGGGCGCCGTCCACCACGTGCAGGATGAGATCGGCGTCGCCGACCTCCTCCATCGTGGAGCGGAACGCCTCCACCAGGTGGTGCGGCAGGTGACGAACGAATCCGACGGTATCGGCCAGGGTGTAGACCCGGCCGCCCGGCGTCTCGGCCCGCCGGACGGTGGGGTCGAGGGTGGCGAACAGCGCGTTCTCCACCAGGACTCCGGCGCCGGTGAGCTGGTTGAGCAGCGAGGACTTGCCGGCGTTGGTGTAGCCGGCGATGGCGACCGACGGGACCAGGTTCCGGCGCCGCTCCTGCCGCTTGACATCCCGGCCGGTCTTCATCGCGGCGATCTCCCGGCGCAGCTTCGCCATCTTCTCGCGGATGCGGCGCCGGTCGGTCTCGATCTTGGTCTCACCGGGACCACGGGTCGCCATACCGCCGCCCGAGGAACCGGAGCCACCGCCACCCATCTGACGGGAAAGCGACTGACCCCAACCGCGCAGCCGGGGCAGCATGTACTGCATCTGTGCCAGCGCCACCTGTGCCTTGCCCTCGCGGGAGGTGGCGTGCTGGGCGAAGATGTCGAGGATCAGGGCGGTGCGGTCGACGACCTTGACCTTGACGACGTCCTCGAGGTGGATGAGCTGGCCGGGACTCAGCTCACCGTCACAGACGACGGTGTCCGCCCCGGTCTCCAGGACGAGGTCCCGCAACTCGCGGGCCTTGCCGGAGCCGATGTAGGTGGCGGGATCGGGCTTGTCGCGACGCTGGATGACGCCGTCGAGCACCAGGGCGCCCGCGGTCTCCGCGAGAGCCGCCAGTTCGGCGAGCGAGTTGTCCGCGTCCTCCGCGGTGCCGGTGGTCCACACCCCCACGAGCACCACACGCTCCAGACGGAGCTGTCGGTACTCGACCTCGGTGACGTCCCGGAGTTCGGTGGACAGGCCCGCGACGCGGCGCAGGGCGGCCCGCTCCTCGCGGTCGAGTTGCTCACCGTCACGCTCGGCGTCGAGCGCGGTCCGGGCGATGTCCTCATCCATCAGGGCATCGGCCCGGCGCCCGGCGGCGCCGCTGTGCTGGTCCTGAGGAAGGGAAGAGAGGGTCAATGTCGTCCTAACGTCGGCGGGTGGTGATCGGGGCACGGCGTGCGATCCGGTCGCGACACGTTCGGCGCGTCGGGCCGGCCCGGACGCCCGGTGATTCGCCCGCCGGTGAGGCGGGGAACGGTCGGGACGCCGGAACGGGCGCCGGGGCGATCCCGGCCCCGCCGGGGACGCGACTCCCCGGGGAGTACAACGCCGGGGGCACCCGGGGGATTCCCGGAGCGCCGGGCGGCCGGCTTCCCGACCGTCGTTCCCGCGCGTACCCCTCCATGGTCGCATGCCCCACCCGGGCCGGCACGGGGTTTTCCGCACCGTTTCGTCCGGCGCGTCGCCCGCCGGGGCCGGCCCCGGCGGGGTCGGGACCGCCGCCGGGCCCGTCGGCGGGGCGGTCAGGCGCCGGTGCGCAGGGCTCGCACCACGTCGTACACCCCCGGCACCCCGCGCATCGCCCGCATGAGTCGGGGTAGCTCGCGGGCGTCGGGAAGTCTCAGCGTGTAGGTGTGCCGCACCCGACGCTCGCGGGGCGGTTCGACCTCGGCGCTGAGGACCGAGGCGCCGTGCTCGGCGAGGGCCTCGGTCAGCTCCGCCATCAGGTGGGGGCGCCCCAGCGCCTCGGCGTGCAGGGTGACCCGGCAGCCGGTGGTGGTCTCCCGCCATCGCACGGGTACCGGGGGACGTCCGGACCGGGCCATCCTGCGGGCCGCCGGACAGCTCTCCCGGTGCACCGCGACCCCTCCGCCCCGCACCGGGAAGGCCGTGACCTCGTCGAGCGGCACGGGGGTGCAGCAGCGGGCCAGGCGCACCCGCTCGGCGGGCACCGCGCCCCGGGGGCCCTCGACGGTGATGCCGGTCTCCGTCGCGACGCCGTCGTCACCGATGGTGGCGGTGGGGGGCGGCGCGCCGGCCCCCCCGTCCCCGGCGGTCCCCGCCGACGAGGACCCGGGAACGGGGTCGCCCCCGACCCGCGTGCGGGGTCGGAGGCCCGCGGGGGGCACCTCCTGCGAACGCGTCGAAACGATCTCGGGAGGGGCGCCGGCCCAGGCGCGGATGGCGAGGCGGGCGGCGGGGGTGCGGGCGTGCTCCAGCCAGTCGGCACCGGGACCGGGGACGGGCTCCGGCTCGGGGAGGAGCAACAGGCGCACGGTGTCGCCGTCCCGCAGCGGGGTGCCGAGGGGCACCAACCGCCCGTTGACCCGGGCGCCGACGCAGGCGTGGGCGCGTCGACCGTGCCGGGCGTAGGCGGCGTCCACGCAGGTCGCCCCGACCGGCAGGTGCAGCGGGCCGGGGTCGGCCGCGGCCGGCTCGGTCGGGGTGCCCGCCGCGCGGTGCGGTTCGTCCTCGTCGAAGACGACGACCTCCCGGTCCTCGGAGAGCTCCTCCCGCAGCTCGGCCCAGAAGGTGTCGGGGTCCCGGGCCTCGCGCTGCCACTCCAACAGACGGGAGAGCCAGTCCGGCCGCTCACCGGGCTCCCCCTCGCCCCCGGGCGACTCCGTCCCGGCCTCGACGCCGGGATGCGGCACGGCGACGACGCCGGCCTCGGCGACCCGGTGCATCCGGTGGGTGCGCACCAGTACCTCCGCGACGCCGCCCGACTCCCCGCCCGCGTCGTCGACGATCGCGGTGTGCAGGGACTGGTAGAGGTTGAACTTGGGGGCGGCGATGAAGTCCTTGAAGTCGGATACCCGCGGCGAGAAACAGGTGTGCAGCTCGCCCAGGACCGCGTAGCAGTCGGCGTTCTCCTCGACCAGGATCAGCAGTCGGCCGAAGTCGTGCGGGGAGAGTGGACCGCGCTTGGTCAGCACCCGGTGGACGGAGAAGACGTGGCGGGGACGGATCCCCACCTCCGCCGCGATGCCGGCCTCCCGCAGCACCGCGCGCACCCGCTCCGCGACCCCTTCCAGGGGGTCGGTCCGCCCGGCGCGGGCGCGGATCAGCTCCACCGCGCGGCAGTGCTCCTCGGGGTGGAGGACGGCGAAGACCAGATCCTCCAGCTCGGTCTTGAGCGCCTGCACGCCGAGACGTTCGGCGAGCGGGATGAGGACGTCCCGGGTGACCCGGGCGATCCGGGCCTGTTTCTCGGGGCGCATGACACCGAGGGTGCGCATGTTGTGCAGGCGGTCGGCGAGCTTGATCGCCATCACCCGCACATCGCTGCCCGCGGCGACCAGCATCTTGCGGAAGGTCTCCGGCTCGGCGGCGGCGCCCCAGTCGACCTTCTCGAGCTTGGTGACGCCGTCGACGAGGTGGGCGACGCCGGGACCGAAACGTTCCCGGATCTCCTCGAGGGTGACCTCGGTGTCCTCGACCGTGTCGTGCAGCAGCGAGGCGGTGAGGGTGGTGGTGCCGGCGCCCAGCTCGGCGAGGATGAGGGTGACCGCCACGGGGTGGGTGATGTAGGGATCGCCGCTCTTGCGGAACTGCCCTCTGTGGGCGACCTCGGCCAGCCGGTAGGCCTGCCCGAGGACCTCCAGGGGCGCCCGGGGATGATGTCGCCGATGGGCCAGGGCGAGGTGTTCGATGGCGTCGGGCACGGCGTGGCGCGGGGCGCCGCCGAGGAAGGCGGCGCGTCGGATGCGGCGCAGCCCGCCCACATCCACCCGTGGCGTCCGGCGGGCCGTTCGCTCGTGTGGGGGATATTGGGGAGAGGCGGCCGGCACGGGCCGGGGGGACTGCGGGGTGGGTGTCACCTCTGTGGCCATGGGGACCTCCGCGGGCTCGGTCGTGGGACCGGCCCCGGGCCCGGTGTGATCCGGTGTTTCCCGTGACCTCCGCAGCGGTGCCGGTGCTTGATGCTACCGAGCCCGCCGGCGGGTGGTGTCGCCGGGCCGTCCCGATGGCCGGGGATCACCCCCACGGGTGACCCGGGGAGTGGCGAAGCCGGCCGAAACCAATCGTTCGACGGCCGGGTAACACCGAGGGGCGCCCGGGGTATTCCCCGGGGCCGATGCCCCGGGGTCCGGCCCCGGCCATCCGGTGGGCGCGGGGACGGGAAACGGGTGGGGCCACGGTTGCGCGTGGCCCCCGCGTGGCCCCGGGAACCGCGCGGGGACGCCGGGTGGATCCCGTTCCCCGGGCTTCCCTCCCCGCCCGGGGCCCGGGCGGGGAGGGAAGCCCGGGGTCGGTGGGGCGGGGCCCGGGGCCCGGGGTCGGTGGGGCGGGAGCCGACCGCGCCGTCGCGGCCGGCGGAGCGGCCGTCCGCCGGCGTCCCGAAGGGGCGACGCCGCAAAGAGAGTCCCGTGCGCCCGGGATCTCCGGGGAGCCGGGCGGCCCGATGTCCGGGCGGCCGGCCGTGCCGGTCGGGAGGATCGCCTTACCGGGAGGATCGGCTCCGGTCCCACCAGTCGGGGTCCAGGACACCCTCGGCGACGATCTCGGCCGGGCCGGTCATGGTGATCTCCCCCTCGACGCCCTCGGTGATGACGAGACTGCCGCCGGGCAGGTCCACGGTGTAGCGCAGCGGGGCACCCGGCGCGGGGGTTCGGCCGTCGCGGCGGGCGGTGGCGACCATGACGGCGCAGGCACCGGTCCCGCAGGAGCGGGTCTCCCCGGAGCCGCGCTCGTGAACCCGCATGGCGACGTGCGCCGGGCCCCGGTCGACCACGAACTCGACGTTGACGCCGTCCGGGTAGGCGGCGGCGGGGGCGACGGCCGGTGGCTCGGTGAGCGGGCCGGCGTCCGCGAGGTCGTCGACGAAGACCACGGCGTGCGGGTTGCCCATGTCGACCTGTCGACCGGGACGCACGCGGTCGCCGACGGTCACGGTGACCGTCTCGTCGGGACCGGCGGGCAACCGGGCGCGGCCCATCTCCACGGTGGGGTCGCCGTCGGCGGTCAGGTGGACGCGCCGGATCCCGGCCCGGGTGGCGACGGGAACGAGCCCTTCCTTCACCAGCCCCGCGCGCAACAGGTACCGGGCGAAGACCCGCACCCCGTTGCCACACATCTCCGCGACGCTCCCGTCGGCGTTGCGGTAGTCCATGAACCACTCGGCGGTGTCGGCGAGCGCGCGCCCCTCGGGGATCACGGTCGAGCGCACCACCCGCAGCAGCCCGTCGCCGCCGACTCCGGCACGGCGGTCGCAGAGCCGGCTGACGGCGGCCGGCGGGAGATCCAGCAGACCGTCGTGGTCGGGGAGGATGACGAAGTCGTTCTCGGTGCCGTGCCCCTTGAGGAACGGGACCGGGCGGGGTGCGCTGCTCACGGCTCGATCGTACGGCCCACCTCGCGGGACCCGCGAGGTACTCCGGCACCGTGGACGCGGGCGGGCCGCAACCGGCCCGCCCGGAGGGCGGGTGTCAGCGCAGACCGGCGACCCGGTGGGCGGCCAGCAGGGCGAGCGCCACCAGGGCCGCGGCGTACATCAGGAGCACCCGCCAGTCGGGGCGCCGTCCGGAGCCGGGCGGCGGCAGTCCCGGCCAGGTGTAGCCGACCCGGCGGGCGGCGATCACGCCCCACCCGGCGGCGCTGCACCCGATCAGCAGCCCGAGCATGGCGACCACCGCCCCCGCCTCGTCGAAGGCGAAGGCCAGCGGGAAGGCGAACATCAGGGAGCCGAGCAGGCTGAACAGCACGATGGGCGCCAACTGGAGCATCCGCATCCGGCGCTGGGGCCGCAGCTCGGCGTAGGACTCGTCGCCCTCCGGGTCACCCTCCGCCCCGGTTCCCGCGGCATCCGCGTCGGGCGATGTCCCCGGCGCCGACGACGCGCTCCGGGGGGTGCCGACCGGGAAACGGGTCCCCCCGGGGGGCAGGCCGTCGATCGGTCCGCTGCGGGGGAAGGGCACGGTCTCCGCGGACTCGCCCGGCTCGCCGGATTCGGCCGCGGCGTGCTCGGCGGCCGGATCCGGGGTCACGCCGGGAGAGGGGCGGGGGTCGTCCGATCCGGGACGGGATTCCGCGGCGGACACCGGGTGCCCCCCAAGATCCCCGACGCCGGTCGCGCGAGCGCTGGTTCCGCGAGGGCCGGCCTCCATCGCCACACGCCCTCCCTACCCGCCCGACGGATCACACTTCCGAATTCCCGACTGTTACCGGTGCAACATCGGCATGGCTCGATGATGGCACGGCGAAAGGGACCGCCTCGGCCTTCGGAGCGACCCGATGCCATCACGTGATCAGGATGTGACCGACGGTTCGAGTACCGCCTCGGCCGCCGCGAGCAGGTCACCGCGTGCCCCCCGCGATCCGTCCAACCACCGCACCCGGTCCTCCCGGCGGAACCAGCTGTCCTGCCGACGGGCGAACCGGCGGGTGGCGCGCACGGTCTCCTCCCGGGCCTCCTCCTCGGTGCACTCCCCCGCCAACGCGGCGAGGATCTGCTGGTAGCCCAGGGCCCGGGAGGCGGTGCGGCCCTCCCGCAGTCCCTCGGCCTCCAGCCGGCGCACCTCGTCCACCAGCCCGGCCCGCCACATGCGGTCGACGCGTTCGGCGATGCGGTGGTCCAGTTCCGTTCGGGGTACCCGGATGCCGAGGTGCAGGGTCGGGTAGTGGGAGCGGTCCTCGTCGGGGCCGGGCAGGCGACCGGTGAAGGTGCCGCCGGTGATCTCGATGACCTCCAGGGCCCGCACCACCCGACGGCCGTTGCCGGGCAGGATGGCCAGGGCGGCCGCCGGGTCGAGGGTCGCCAGACGGGCGTGCAGGGCCCCGCTGCCGGACTCCTCGAGTTCGGCTTCCAACCGGGCGCGGACCGCCGGATCGGTGCCGGGGAAGTCGAGTTCGTCCACGACGCCCCGGACGTAGAGGCCGGAGCCACCCACCAGGATCGGCACCCGGCCGGCGGCCAGCAGGCGGTCGATCTCGGCCCGGGCCAGACGCTGGTACTCGGCGACGGTCGCCGTGCGGCGCACCTCCCACACGTCGAGCAGGTGGTGCGGCACGCCCCCACGCTCCTCCGGGGGGAGCTTGGCGGTGCCGATGTCCATCCCCCGGTAGAGCTGCATCGAGTCGGCGTTGACGATCTCACCGCCCAGACGGTGGGCCAGGGCGATGGCCAGGTCGGACTTGCCGGCGGCGGTGGGGCCGACGACGGCGACGACCCGGAACGGGGTGGGGGGCGGGCTGCTCATCCGATCAGTCTCGCAGAGACGACGGGGCCGCCCCGGCCGAATGCGCCGCCCCGGTCCGATCGTCGGACGGATCGGCCGAACCCACGTCGGTTCCCTCGCGGTACCAGAGGGCGACAGGGTAGGCCACGCCGTAGGGGGCGGCGTCGTGGAGCAGTTCACCGCGCAGTTCACCGTGCGGCCCGCCGCTCCCGGTGTCCGCGTCGGCACCGGCGTCGGCCGCTCCGGCGAGCACCTGCCACCCCGGACGGCCGACGGCCCGCAGTTCGTCGGCGAGGTCGGGGTCCAGCGCGGCGAGGGCGGCGGTGTCCACGGCGGCGAGGGCTGCCGAGACGCCGGCGTCGAAGTCCTCGGCCCGGTCGTCGTGCCAGCCCGGCGCCCGCGGGCCCCGGCAGGCGCTGCCGTCCCCCATCACCAGCAGGGCCACCCGGTCCCCCGGGGCTCCGGCACCCAGCTCCCGGCCCACCTCCAGGCAGCGCTCCGGGGACAGCCCGGGGGGCAGAACCAGGCCGGAGATCGGCGGCGGGACGGGCGCGCCCCCGGCACCCGTCGTCGTGACGTCACCGAGCAGGACAGCGGCGACGGCGTGGGCCAGGGGCAGTCCGACCACGGGCGGGACGGGGTCGGCGTCATCGGCGGGGTCACCCTCACGGCCGGGGGCGTCCGCGGATCCGAGCGTCACCTCCAGGGGGACGCCGAGACCCGCGAACGAACCGGGGGTACCCGCCGGCAGGGCCCGGGGCCCGGGGGCGGGGCCCTCACCGTCCTCCCGCGGATCGATCGCCCCGAGCGGACGATCCGCGGGGCCGACCACGATCAGTCGGTCGGCGTCCGAGGCGAGCAGACGGCGCAGGGCCGCACGGCAGACCTCCCGCAGTTCCTCCGTCTCCCGGGCGGCCCCGGCCGCGAGGGCGGGGACCAACAGGGGCGGACAGGGACAGACCACGGCGGCGGCGAGCATGATCGCAGCCTACCGGGCGACCGACGGTTCGCCCGGGGTCGCGCACGGGGTCGGGACGGTCGGGGTCGGCCCGCCCGGCCGGGCGTCGCTCCCGCCCTCCCGGCGGGCTCAGCAGGCGGAGCAGCCGGGCGCGGGGTCGGCCGTGACGGGCGGGGCGCCGATGCCGGGCAGCCCCAGCATGACCCCTCCCCCGGAGGTCCCCGGACCGGCCGGACCGCCCTGCCCGCCGGCCGCGCGGCCGGCGACCGGCGACAGCCGCCGCACCGAGAGGGCCGGCTTCTCGGCCAGCAGGTGGTGCGGTGCGGCGTAGGTGATCTCGACGTTCACCAGGTCACCGGGGCGCACCGGGGCCTCGGCCGGGTCGGCGGGTTCGGGGTTGAAGTGCACCAGCCGGTTGTCGGGGGCACGGCCGGAGAGCCGGCGGGTGGCGCCGTCCTTGCGGCCCTCGCCCTCGCTGACCAGCACCTCCACCACCCGGCCCACCTGCTTGCGGTTCTCCGCCCAGGAGATCTCCTCCTGGAGTTCGACCAGCCGCTCGTAGCGCCGCTGCACGACCTCCTTGGTGATCTGGTCGGGCATCTCGGCGGCGGGGGTGCCGGGCCGCTTGGAGTACTGGAAGGTGAAGGCCTGGGCGAAGCGCGCCTCGCGGACCACGTGCAGTGTCTGCTCGAAGTCCTCCTCCGTCTCGCCGGGGAAGCCGACGATGATGTCGGTGGTGATCGCGGCGTCCGGGATGGCGGCGCGCACCCGCTCGATGATGCCGAGGTAGCGCTCCTGCCGGTAGGAGCGGCGCATGACCCGCAGAACACGGTCGGAGCCGGACTGCAGCGGCATGTGCAGCTGCGGCATCACGTTCGGTGTCTCCGCCATCGCCTCGATGACGTCGTCGGTGAAGTCGCGGGGGTGCGGAGAGGTGAAGCGCACCCGCTCCAGGCCCTCGATCCGGCCGCAGGCCCGCAGCAGGTCGGAGAAGGCGCGGCGGTCGCCGAAGTCGGCGCCGTAGGCGTTGACGTTCTGACCGAGCAGGGTGATCTCGCAGACCCCGTCCTCCACCAACGCCTCGATCTCGGCGAGGATCTCGCCGGGGCGGCGGTCCTTCTCCTTGCCGCGCAGCGCGGGCACGATGCAGAAAGTGCAGGTGTTGTTGCAGCCCACCGAGACGGACACCCAGGCCAGGCGGTCGCTCTCGCGGCGGGTGGGGAGGGTGGAGGGAAAGACCTCCAGCGACTCCGCGATCTCGACCTGGGCCTCCTCGCGGATCCGGGCGCGCTCCAGCAGCACCGGCAGCTTGCCCACGTTGTGGGTGCCGAAGACGACGTCCACCCAGGGGGCACGGCGCACGATGGTGTCGCGGTCCTTCTGGGCCAGACAGCCGCCGACGGCGATCTGCATCCCGGGGCGGGCGACCTTGCGCGGGGCGAGGAGGCCGAGGTTGCCGTACAGGCGGTTGTCGGCGTTCTCGCGCACGGCGCAGGTGTTGAGGACCACGACATCGGCGGCCTCGGCGTCCTTGGGGGCGCGGACGTAGCCGGCCGCCTCCAACAGGCCCGCCATCCGCTCGCTGTCGTGCACGTTCATCTGACAGCCGAAGGTCTTGACCTGATAGGTGCGCGCGCCGTTGGACATGCGGGGACTCATCCAAACCGATCCGGGGGACAACCCGCCGCCCGGACAGGACGGCGACCGATCCCCCAGTCTACGGCGCGCCGGCGGGGGCTCCTCCCGTCCCGGGGGCCGCGGTCGCCGGCACGCGACGGGGCCGTCCTTCCCGCCGGGGCGGCCGGGAGGGCAGACTGGGGCCGTGCCCACCCCGCCCCCGTCGTCCGCGTCGTTCCCGTCGGACGACTCCGGTTCCGCCGCGCGCCGCGACCCGGCGTCCTCCGACGCCGGGCGGCCCGTCGCGCGCCGCCGACCGTTCCCGCCCCGTCGGGGTGGAGCCTCCGCGGGCCGGGGGGCCGGGGTCGGCACGGTGGGAGGCCGGGGGATCGACCCGGACCGACGCCGCCTCCTGCTGCGCGGCGCGGCCGTCCTGACCATGGCCGCCCCGGTCGCGTGGTGGGCCGCCGGGGCCGGGGCCGGTGACCGGCCGTCGGGCCGGATCGTCGTCGGCACGGGTGTGCCCAGCGGGGTCTACGCCCGCTACGGCCAGTTGCTGAGCGAGCAGTTGGAGCGCGAGGCGCCCGAACTGGAGGTGGTGCTGCGCCCCAGCGAGGGGTCGGTGCAGAACATCGAGCGGTTGGTCGCCGGCACCGCCGACTTCGTCATCGCCACCGCCGACTCCATCGCCGCGCACCTGGCGGACGCGCCGGTCGACGGGGCGGAACTGCGGGCCTGCGTGCGGTTGTACGACGACTACATGCAGCTGGTGGTACCCGCCGGTTCCCCGATCCGGAGCTGCTCCGATCTGGCCGGACTGCGGGTGGGGGTGGGGCAGGACGGCTCGGGCGTGCAGTTGGTCACCCGCGAACTGCTGGCGGCGGCCGGACTCGACATGGAGGCGGACGTCACCGCCGTCCGGGAGGGCATCCACACGATGCCCCGGATGATGGAGACCGCCCGGCTGGACGCCTTCTTCTGGTCGGGCGGCCTGCCCACCTCCGCGGTGACCGGCCTCTCCGAGCGACTGCCGATCCGGCTGGTGCCGCTGGGCGAACTGCTGCCCCGTCTGCACGCCGGGGGGCCGCACACCGCGTACTACCGGGCGGCGGTCATGCCCCCCGACGCCTACCCCGCCATCGCGGTGGAACAGGCGGTGGACACGGTGGCCGTGGCGAACCTCCTGGTCACCGGCGAGACGACCGACGCGGGGCTGACCGAGCGGGTGACCCGGGCGGTGATCAACGGGCGGGACCGCATCGGTGCCGCCGTGCACGCGGCGCAGCGGGTGGACCTGCGGACAGCGATCTACACCCGTCCGCTGGAACTGCACGAGGGGGCACGCCGGTACTACCGGTCCGCCAAGCTCTGACCGGGCCACGGGGCTCCCGGGGCCTCCGGTCCGGCCGGGTGCCCCCCGCCGGACGCCGGACCCGGGTCGTGCGCCCCCGCACCGCCGGGCGGCGGGTGGTCGGCCGGGGAGGCCCCGCCGTGCAGGTCCTCACGGGAGCGGGGCAGGGAGACCACCGCCCGCAGGCCGTGCGGGTGGTGGTGGGAGAAGTCGATGGTGCCGTGCCCGGCGGCCAGCAGGGCCCGCACGATGGACAGGCCGAGGCCGGAACCCGAGACGTTCTGGTGCCGGCCGCTGCGCCAGAAGCGGTCCCCGACGCGCTCCAACTCCTCGTCCTGCAGGCCGGGGCCGGTGTCCACGACCTCGATCCGCACCAGGCCGCCGCGGGCAGAGGTGTGGAGCGTCACCGTGCCGCCGGACGGGGTGAACTTCAGCGCGTTGTCGATCAGCGCGTCCAGGGCACTGGAGAGGGCCACCGGGTCGGCGAGGGCGGTGAGCGCGCCGGGGCCGGGACGCTCCAGGGTCAGGCCCCGGCGCTCGGCCAGGGGGCGCCAGGCGTCCACGCGTTCCCCGACCAGGGCGGCCACGTCGGTCAGTCGCAGGTCCGCCTCCGAGTGCTCGGCCAGCGCCAGGTCGAGCAGGTCGTCCAGCACCCGGGCCAGCCGCTTGCCCTCGGCCTGCACCGAGGCGAACTCCTCGCTGCCGGGCGGCAGCGCCAGGCCGAGCAGTTCGATGCGCAGCAACAGGGCGGCCAGTGGATTGCGCAGTTGGTGGGAGGCGTCGGCCACGAAGGCCCGCTGCTGCTCGAGGACCTGCTCCACGTGGTCGGCCATCTCGTTGAAGGAGCGGGCGAGCCGACGCAGCTCCGGCGGTCCCCCCGCCTCGGCGACCCGGGCGTTCATCCGGCCGGTGGCGATGTCGTGGGCGGCCCGGTCGAGCACCCGCACCGGACGCAGCACCCAGCCGGTCAGCCGGATCGCGGCGGCGACGGCCAGCAGCATGGCGGCGGCCTCGGCGGCGGCGATCGGCAGCCAGCCGCGCAGGATGCGCGCGCGCAGGGCCCCGGTGGGCGATTCGGTGACCACCACGGCGATGACGTCACCGTCCCGGACGACCGGCGAGGCCACCAGCAGCCGGGTGCCGGTGTCCCAGGGCCACACTTGCGGGGGGCCCTGGCTGCGCCGCCCCGCCAACGCCTCGGAGAACGCGGAGCGGGCCCGGTCCCCGGCGGGCGGGGACCAGCCGGCCGGGGAGGCCGCGAGGGGGGTGCCGTCGCGGTTGAGGACACCGGCCCGGATGCCGTACAGGTCGTGGTAGCGCTCCAGCTCGTCCTGGAGTTGGGCGAGGGGATCGACACCGGGGTCGTCGTCCCCGGGGCCCACCGCGTACTGCGCCAGGGAGGCGAAACGGACGGTGTCGTCGATCCGGTCCACCACCATCCGCTGCTGCTCGGCGGCGGCCTGGCCGGCGGCGAGCGGGACGCCGAGGGCCAGCAGCATACCGGCGAGCAGCACGATGAGCAGGGCGAGGAGTCTGGAGCGCATGGCGGGGCGGGGGTATCGACGGTTCCGGGTGGGGGCGACCGGGCCGATCAGGGACCGGCCGCGGGTATCACGAGGCGGTAGCCGACCCCGCGCACCGTCTCCACCAGTTCGGGTCGGCGCAGCTTGGAACGCAACGAGGCGACGTGCACCTCGAGGGTGCGGGAGGTGCCCTCCCAACTGGTGTGCCAGACCTCGCTGATGATCTGTTCACGGCGGAAGACGACGCCGGGGCGGCGGGCCAGGAGGGCCAACAGGTCGAACTCCTTGCGGGTCAGGGTGACGGGGTTGCCCTCCACCGAGACGGTTCGGGTGGCGGGCTCCACCGTGACCGGTCCGGCGTGCAGGGTCTGTTCGGCGTCGGCGCGGCGGGGGGCGGTCTCCCCCGGTCCCTCGCCGGCACTGCGCCGGCTGACGGCGTGGATGCGGGCCAGCAGCTCGCCCATGTCGTACGGCTTGACCACGTAGTCGTCGGCACCCAGGTTGAGGCCGTGGATGCGGGAGCGCACGTCGGCGCGCGCCGTGACCATGATGACCGGCACCGGGGCCAGCCGGCGGATCCGGCCGCAGACCTCGAAGCCGTCGGCGTCCGGCAGGCCGAGGTCGAGCAGGACGGCGTCGAAGGTCTCGGCGCGGAGCCGCTCGATGGCCTCCTCACCGGTGCGGGCGTGCCGCACCGCGAAGCCGTGGCGGCCGAGCACGGCGACGAGGGCCGCGGCGACGTGGTTGTCGTCCTCGACCAGCAGCAGGCGCATCCGGCCTCCTTTCGTCCTCTTCGTCCGCGTCCGCCACGGGCGGGTCGAACGCTCCGGTTCCCGGGGGCGGCGTCGCCCGGGGAGCGGCACCGGTCCGGGGGACGGACCGGGAGGAGCCCGGAGGAGCGTCGGACCGTTGGGTCCGCGGGCCTCCCGGCATCCACCGATGGTGCGCCATGGCGGCGGAGGGGACGCCCTCGCACGGGTTTTCGTTATGGAGCCGGTACCCCGTGCGGGCACTTCGGCCCCCGGGCCGGGCCGGACCGATGCGCCCGCGCGCACGGCACGGGTCGGGGAACACGGCCGGGAGGGCGGCTCCGGTTCCCCGGGCACGGGCGGCGGGGCGGGACCGGAGGCGCGGCGGGGCGGGGCGGGCAGCGGCATCGGACGTCGGAAACCGGGCGGGGCGGTGTGGGGGCGGTTCGGCGGGCAGAATTGGGCTGACCTCCCGGCCGGACGGGAGGACGGGTACCGGAAACCGGAGGGGCCGGGCGACCTCCCGGAGGGGCCGCACCGACGGGAAGTCCTCACGGCTCCGGGGACGCCCGGGACGCGGAGAAGCGAGAGCCGCGCCCGCCTGACCGCCGCCGTCCGGGGTCCCGCCCCGGGCGCCGGGATCCGACATTCCGCACCCGGGATGGGGCCGGCCGCCGCGGGGCCCGGGGCGAAGGGTTCGGGAACGGCCGGGCCGGTCGGACGGCCCGCCGGGAGCGGACGCCCCACCGGCGTGCCCCACCGGCGTGCGCCACCGGCACGCTCCCCGGTCTTCCACCCACGTTCACGCGCCCTTCCTCAATTCTCCCTCAGATGTGATGACGGCGGTCCGGACCCCGCCCTAGGGTCCCTGCAATCGACGAGGACGGAGCGAAGAAACCGATGAGCGACGTTTCGATGGCCAAGGGGCCGGGGGATGCCGGGCCCGTGGCACACGACCTGGTCGTCCTGACGGATGTCAACAAGCACTTCGGTGCGCTGCACGTGCTCCAGGACATCAACCTCTCCATCCACGCCGGAGAGGTGGTCGTGGTGATCGGTCCGTCCGGCTCCGGCAAGTCGACTCTCTGCCGGTCCATCAACAGGCTGGAGACCATCGACTCGGGGACCATCACCATCGACGGCAAGCCGCTGCCCGACGAGGGTCGGGAGCTGGCCCGCCTGCGGGCGGATGTGGGGATGGTCTTCCAGTCCTTCAACCTCTTCGCCCACAAGACGGTGCTGGAGAACGTCATGCTGGGCCAGCTCAAGGTCCGGCGCCGGAAGCGGGCGGAGGCCGAGACCAAGGCCCGCGCCCTGCTCGACCGGGTGGGCGTGGGCAACCAGGCGGACAAGTACCCCGCCCAGCTCTCCGGCGGCCAGCAGCAGCGCGTGGCGATCGCCCGCGCGCTGGCCATGGAGCCCAAGGTGATGCTCTTCGACGAGCCCACCTCCGCCCTGGACCCCGAGATGATCAACGAGGTCCTGGAGGTCATGCAGCAGCTCGCCCGCGAGGGCATGACCATGGTCGTCGTCACCCACGAGATGGGCTTCGCCCGCTCGGCCGCCAACCGCGTGGTGTTCATGGCGGACGGACGGATCGTCGAGGAGGCCGAGCCCCACCAGTTCTTCGACAACCCGCGCAGCGACCGCGCCAAGGACTTCCTGTCGAAGATCCTCCACCACTGACCCCACCGCCGAACCGCCCCGCCCCGGGCACCACCGACACGGTCGGCACCCGTCCCGGTCGGGCCCCACGTTCCCGCGTCACCCGCACAACCCCCGGTACCGCCGTGTACCCCCGAGTGCCCCCCCCGTCCCCACCCGTCCCCCGCCGGTCACCATCGGTGGGCGACGGCTCCGGGGTCCCGGACACCGGTCACCCCGGAGCCGGAACCCCTCCCCCGTCCCCCGCACCCCGCGGGGCGGCCGGTCCCACCGGACGTCCCGTACCGCTCCGGCCCACACCCGCAGCCGCGAGCCCGTCCCTCCGCGGCACGGCCCCCGCCCGTCCCGGGCACCGTGTCCCTCGACCCCCAGGGGAGTTACCGAATCATGAGAATCCGTAAGGCCACCGCCCTCGCCGCCACCGTCCTGGCCCTCTCGCTCACCGCCACCGCCTGTGGCTCCGACGACGCCGACAGCACCGACAACGGTGGCTCGGCCTCCGACAACGGCGGCGACACCGGCTCCGACGACGGCGGCCTGGAAGGCCTCACCATCGGCATCAAGTTCGACCAGCCCGGCCTCGGCCTGCTGACCCCGGACGGCGACTACAAGGGCCTCGACGTGGACGTCGCCACCTACATCGCCGCCGAACTGGGCGTGGACGCGGACGACATCGAGTGGCTGGAGGCCCCCTCCCCCGAGCGCGAGAACCTCATCTCGCGCGGCGACGTCGACCTGGTCGTCGCCACCTACTCGATCACCGACGCCCGCAAGGAGTCGATCAGCTTCGCCGGCCCGTACTTCGTCGCCCAGCAGGACCTGCTGATCCGGGTCGATGATGAGGTCAACAGCGAGGAGGAGATCAACGACCTCACCCTCTGCTCGGTGGCCGGCTCCACCTCCGCGCAGAACCTGAGGGACAACGTCGCCCCCGACGCCGGGCTGCACGAGTTCGCCACCTACTCCGAGTGCCTGAGCGGTCTTGAGGGGGGCACCGTCGACGCGATCACCACGGACGACGCCATCCTCGCCGGCTACGCCGCGCAGCCCGAGCACGAGGGCAAGTTCAAGCTCGCCGGCCTCAACCTGAACGACGAGTACTACGGCGTCGGCCTGGCCAAGGGCGACACCGAGCTGCGGGACAGTGTCAACGAGGCCATCGAGAAGATGATCGACGACGGCTCCTGGGCCGAGTTCGTCGAGGCCAACCTGGGCCCGGCCGGCTACGAGGCGGGGTCCGCCCCGGAGATCACCGAGACCGACTGACACCCGTGCCCGGGACCGGTTCCTCCCCACCGGTTCCCGTGCCGCGCCGCCGACGGAAGACCCCGGCGGCGGCGCGGCACATCCCGGTGACGGACGGACGGCGTCCTCCCGGCCGCGCCCGGCCCGGCCCGGCCTCGTGGTCGTGTCCGTCCGACACCCGCCCCGCTTCCCGTTCCTGTCGTTCTGTCCGGCCCCGTCCACTCCGGCCCCCCGGGCCGCTGCGGCCCGACGAGACTGCGAGAGTCCGTGTTCGAATTCCTTGACTTCGAGCGGTATGACCTGCTCGGCGCCTTCTGGACGACGGTGCAGCTGACCTTCTGGTCGGCCATCGGTTCCCTGATCTGGGGCACCGTACTGGCCGCCATGCGGGTCAGCCCGGTGCCCGTCATGCGCGCCTTCGGCACCGTCTACGTTCATCTGTTCCGCAACATCCCGCTGACCCTGGTCATCATCGCCTGCGCCCAGGGGCTGTACATGGCCCTGAGGTTCAGTCTCGGCGGCGATCGTCCACCGGACATCTACTTCCGGCTGGCGATCCTCGGCTTCATCGTCTACACCGCCACCTTCGTCTGCGAGGCGCTGCGCTCGGGCATCAACACCGTGCCGCTGGGTCAGGCGGAGGCCGCCCGGGCCCTGGGGTTGAGCTTCGTGCAGGTGCTGACCCTGGTGGTGCTGCCCCAGGCGTTCCGCTCGGTGGTGGCGCCGCTGGCCAACGTACTGATCGCGTTGACCAAGAACACCACCGTGGCGGCCGCCATCGGCGTGACCGAGGCCGCGCTGCTGATGAAGGAAATGATCGAAAACGAGGCCCAGCTCTTCCTCATCGCGGGGATCTTCGCGCTCGGCTTCATTCTCCTGACCCTCCCCACCGGGCTGCTCCTCGGTTGGGTGAGCAAGCGTGTGGCGGTGAAGCGATGAGTGCCTCTTCCAACTCCCCGTCGGTCCTCTACGACGCCCCGGGACCGCGCGCCCGGGTGCGCAACGCCCTGATGGCGATCGTCTTCGGTCTTCTGGTGGCCGTGCTGATCGTCTGGCTTCTGACGGTCCTCGGCCGGGAGGGTCATCTGGCGGCGGAGAAGTGGAGCCCCTTCGTCACCGACTCCCGGGTCTGGACGACGTATCTGCTGCCCGGCCTGATGAACACGCTCAAGGCGGCGTTCCTGGCGATCGTCATCGCCCTGCCCCTGGGCGCGGCCCTGGGTATAGCCCGGCTCTCCGACCACTGGTGGGTACGGGTCCCCTCCGGGGCGATCGTGGAGTTCTTCCGCGCCATCCCGGTACTGATCCTGATGCTGTTCGCCAACGAGGCGTACGCCATGTTCACCGATGTCGCCCGGGAGAACCGGCCGATGTACGCGGTGATCACCGGCCTGGTGCTCTACAACGCCTCGGTGCTGGCCGAGGTGGTGAGGGCGGGCATCCTCTCCCTGCCGCGTGGACAGTCGGACGCGGCCCGGGCGATCGGCATGCGCAAGAACCAGACCATGCGGTTCGTGCTGCTGCCGCAGGCGGTCACCGCGATGCTGCCGGCACTCGTCAGCCAGCTCGTGGTCATCGTGAAGGACACCGCGCTGGGCGGCGCGATGCTCGGCTTCAGCGAGCTGCTCCGCCAGACCACGCTGATCAGCGCCAACTACGGTGCCAACATCATCGCCAGCATGACCGTGGTGGCGTTGATCTACATCGTGCTGAACTTCCTGATCACCAGCTTCGCGAGCTGGTTGGAGGGTCGCATCCGGCGCGGCAAGCGCGGGACCGGGGCCGTGGTGGCCACCGATCCGGGCGAGTTGCTGGAGTTGGAGACCCCGCCCAAGCGGGCGCCGGACATCCGGACCGCCGGCACCGGCGGTCCGATCGACCCGAGTGGCCCCGCGCTGCCGGGCGACGCGGGCGACCGGTCCTGACTTGACGGGTGCCGGGCAGGTGGGTTGCATACTCCTGTGCTGCCCGTGATCATCGCCGGCGCGGGCCCGATCGGGCTCGCGCTGGCGCTCGCCCTCTCCCGCCACGGCGTTCCCTCCGTCGTCCTCGACGGGAGCGACGCGGGGGTGGTGCGACGGGCCGCCCGCACGTGTGTGCTGCCCCCCGATGTCGCCCACTGGGCCCGCCTGTCGGGCGCCGCCGAACACGCGACGACCTGGACCGGCTGGCGGACCACCGTGCGCGGCCGGGTGGTGGAGGAGGCCGTCTTCACCGAGGAGCGCTCCCCCGTCCACCTGCCGCAGCACGCGCTGGAGGAGGCACTGTGGCGGGCGACGGGCCGGACCGGGTTGGTGGAGATCCTCTCCCCCGCCCGCCTGGTGGACCTCGAACAGCACGAATCCGGCGTCACGGCGCATCTGGCGGCCGAGCCGGCGGGGGGCGCTTCGAGCCGAGAGGGCAGCCACCTGATCGGATGTGACGGCGCCCGCTCCACCGTGCGCAAACTGTTGGGGGTCGCCTTCCCCGGCCGCACGGCCGTGGAGCGGTACGCGGTGGCCGCGTTGCGCGGCGGGGTTCCGGAGACCGGGGAGGCCGCCCTGCACCGGGCGCTGCCGACGCCCCGCCGGACCGGTGGGGCGCGGGCCGAACCGCCGGAGGTCCTGGTGCGCCCCCTGCTCGGGGACGAGGTGCGGCTGGACTGGCCGTTGCCCCCCGAGGAGGGGCCGGTGACACCCGACGCCCTTCTGGAGCGGGTGGAGCGGACGCTGGTGGGGTTGAACGACGGGGAGCTCCCACCGCACGAGTTGCTCGACACCGGCGTGTACGCCTGCCACCAGCGACTGGCGCGCTGGTGGCGCTCGGGTCGGGTGCTGCTGGCCGGGGACGCGGCGCATCTGGTGGGCGCGCTGGGTACCCAGCAGGTGGCCGAGGGTCTGCGGGACGTGGACAACCTGGCGTGGAAGCTGGCGGCGGACCGTCGGCCGGGGGGCGCCGAGGGGCTGTTGGAGAGTTATGTCGAGGAGCGGCGCGGCGCGATGGGCGCGCGACTGCGCGCCGTGGACCAGGCCCTACCGGTGGTGCGCGGGCGGGGTGGTCGGGGTGGGCGGCTGACCGGCCGCGGCAGGCTGACCCTGCCGGCCGACGCGCATCTCGGACGGGGCGCGCTGGGTGAGCCCGGGCGGTACGCGATCCCCGGGCAGCGGACGGCCGGGGACGGGCCGGCGATCGGGAACCCCGTGGTGGACGTGGCGGTCACGGCGTTGGACGGCGAACGCGGCCGGCTCGTCGACCGCCTGGGGGGTCCGCTGCTGCTGGTGCTGACGGCCCCGGGGGCGCGGGTGTGGGACGCGCGGCACTGGTTGTCGGCCGGTCTGATGCCGGATCTGGCGGGAGCGGTCTCCGCGCTGCCGCTGCCGGCGGAACTGCTGGTCGCCGACGCCTACCCCGATGCCGCCGCGCACACCCTGCTGGTGGTGCGGCCGGACGGACGGTTGGCGGCCGCCCTGGCGGGAGCGGACCGGCGGGCCCTGGAGCGATGTATCGGAGACCTGACGGACCTGCCGGTGGGGTGAGGGCGCCCCCCTTTGACCGGCCCCGCTCCGGCCCCCGGTCTCACCGTGTCCCGGTACGTCCGCGTCCCGGTCCGGTCGGGACAAGCCCGCGCTTCCGAGCCTGACTCATCCCCCCGGGGGTGGCAGCTCCCACTCCTCGATCTCCTCGCCCTCCCGCTCGAGGGCCTCGCGCACCACCCGTAGCGCCAACCCTTGCGGATACCCCTTGCGGGCCAGCATCCCCGCCAGCCGGCGCAGCCGGCGGTCGCGCTCCAGGCCCCGGGTGGACCGGAGCTTGCGCTCCACCAAAGCCCGCGCCGTCTCCCGCTCGAGCTCCGGGTCCAGACGGGCGACCGCCTCCTCGATCACCGGCCCGGCCACCCCCCGCTGTCGCAGCTCACGGGCGAGGGCCGGACCGGCCAGCCCTCGTCCGTGGTGGCGGGAGTCCACCCAGGCGGCCGCGAAGGCGGCGTCGTCGATGAGACCGACCTCCTCGAAACGGTCGAGGACGGTCGCCACCGCCTCCTCCGGGATGTCCCGGCGACGCAACGTCTCCTCCAGCTGCCCCCGGGTGCGGGGGGTGCCGGTCAGCGCGCGCAGGCAGATCGCGCGGGCTCGCTCCACCGGGTCGGCCGGGGCGCCCGACTCCCGACGCCCCGGCTCCGGGGAGGTGCCCACGGATCAGGCCTTCGCCGCGGCGGGAGCCTTCGCCGCCCCGGCACGAGCGGTCTTCGCCGACGCGGCGGCCTTGGCCTCCTCGCCGGCGGGGGTGGCGGGGGTGGCGGGCGCGGCGGTGGGAGTGGAAGCGGGGGCGGGGGACACTCCGACCTCCGGCTGCGCGGCGACCGACTCGGGCTCGGGCTTGGGCTTGGGGCCGATGCCGAGCTTCTCCTTGATCTTCCGCTCGACCTCGTTGGCGAGGTCGGGGTTGTCCCGCAGGAAGTTGCGGGCGTTCTCCTTGCCCTGGCCCAACTGGTCGCCCTCATAGGTGTACCAGGCACCGGACTTGCGGATGAAGCCGTGCTCCACACCCATGTCGATGAGCCCGCCCTCACGGCTGATGCCGATGCCGTAGAGGATGTCGAACTCCGCCTGCTTGAAGGGCGGGGCGACCTTGTTCTTGACGACCTTGACGCGGGTGCGGTTGCCCACCGCGTCGGTGCCGTCCTTGAGGGTTTCGATGCGTCGGATGTCCAGCCGTACGGAGGCGTAGAACTTCAACGCCCGACCACCGGTGGTGGTCTCCGGGCTGCCGAACATCACGCCGACCTTCTCGCGGAGCTGGTTGATGAAGATCGCCGTGGTGCGGGACTGGCTGAGCGCACCGGTGATCTTGCGCAGCGCCTGGCTCATCAGTCGGGCCTGGAGGCCGACGTGGGAATCGCCCATCTCGCCCTCGATCTCCGCCCGCGGGACGAGCGCGGCCACCGAGTCGATGACGATCAGGTCCAGCGCGCCGGAGCGCACCAGCATGTCGGTGATCTCCAGGGCCTGCTCGCCATTGTCCGGCTGGGAGAGGATGAGCTGCTCCACGTCCACGCCGAGTCGCTTGGCGTACTCCGGGTCCAGGGCGTGCTCGGCGTCGATGAAGGCCACGGTGCCGCCGGCGCGCTGGGCATTGGCCACCGCGTGCAGGGTCAGGGTGGTCTTGCCGCTGCTCTCCGGGCCGTAGACCTCGACCACCCGACCGCGCGGGAGGCCGCCCACCCCGAGGGCGACATCGAGGGCGGTCGAACCGGTCGGGATGATCTCGATGGGCTCCTCGGTGCGGTCGCCCATGCGCATGACCGCGCCCTTGCCGAACTGTCGCTCAATCTGCGCGAGGGCGGCGTCGAGCGCCTTCTCGCGGTCCGTACCTACCATGGGGGTCACCGGTTTCTGATTCGTTCGCTTCACGTCGTCGACGCTAGCGGCTGCCACTGACAATCGCCGCCGGACCCCCCGGGAGAGCCCGACCCCATCAATCAGAATGGATGTTCGATTTTCGTGTCAAGGATCCCCCTGACCTGTGGAGAACACGGAAAACAGCAGGCCAGAGCGGCGTTTTGAGGTCGGTTCGCGCAGGCGGCCACCCCATCGGGTGACCCCTCTCCGAGCAGGCGGAGGACCACCGCCCCAAGGGCGTCCGCCGGACTTCCCCCGAAGAACCGGCCCGGCACCGACACCGGTGCCGGGCCGGCATCGGAAGGAAAAGGGGCGGGGTGTCGCCGGGACATGTCCCGGGCGACACCCCGCCCACGGGTCAGCGGCGCTCGGCGGGCACCTCCATCACGGCGCAGACCACCCGCCACACCTCCTTGACCGGCCGCCCCTCGGCCAGCGCCTCGTGCACCGTCCTGCCACCCAACTCCGACATCACGTGGTCCCGCGCGAAGGAGTCCGCGTAGTCCGCGCCGAAGTGGGTTCGCATCCGCTCCCAGAAATCCGTCAGCCGCATTCGCCCAGTATCCCGTCCGACATCCCGCCCCGTGGCCCGCCCGGACCACGCCGCCCGGCGTGCCCGGCCTCAGCCACCGAGTGCCCTGACCCCCGCCGTGACCGCCACCGCGAGGGCCACCACCAGGAGGAACGGCGCCCGGAGCACCAGGGCCACCATCGCGGCGCCCAGCCCGGCGGCCCGCGCGTCGAGGACGAGCGCCCCGTCCCCACCGTCCGCCGTCTGCACCGCTATCAGCGCGGCCAACAGAGCCACCGGGATCAGTGCGGCCAACCGGCGCGGACCGGGTCGCTCCAACACCGTCGGGGGCACCGAGAGCCCTGTCAGCTTGACGAGGTAGCACCCGGCCGCGGTCAGCAGGATCGCGATCCACACCGCCGTCCCGTTCACGCGACACCACCTCCGGGGGCTCCCCCACCGGCCGCCGCCCCCTTCCGGGGCACCACCCCCGGCGGATCCCCGGGGTCCCCGGGCTCATCGGAGTCCTCGGAATCATCGGCCCCCTCGGAGGCGGTGGGGCGGCCGGAGGCGGTGGCCTCGTCCGCCGCCGCGTCGCGGCCCCGGGTCGCCAACAGCACCAGCGGCGCGGCGAGCGCGGCGACCAACACCGGCACGCCCGCCGGGAGTACCGGCATCGCCGCCAGTGCGAGCAGGATGGCCAGGCCCGCCGTCGCCCGTTCCCGGGTCGAGCGCAACATCGGCGCCAGAAGGGCCAGGAAGACGGCGGGGCCGGCGGCGTCCAGTCCCCAGGCCGCCGGATCGGCGATCCGGGAGGCGCCCAGCGCGCCGATCAGGGTGGTCAGGTTCCACAGACCGTAGAGCGAGACGGCCGTGACGGCGAAGCCGATCCGGGCCGAGCGGCGGTCGGGGCGGGCCAGGGACACCACCGTGGTCTCGTCGATCACGGCGTGGGCGACCACCGGCCGCCAGCGGCCCGGCACGGCGAGCACCGTGGACAGCCGCAGGCCGTAGAAGCCGTTGCGCACCCCCAGGAAGAAGGCTCCGGCCGCGGCGGTGAACGGATTGCCGCCCGCTGCCAACGCTCCCACCAGCGCGAACTGGGAGGCGCCGGTGAAGACCAGCAGGCTCAGGGCGCAGCTCTGCAACACGGACAGACCGGCCGTCGCCGCGGTGATCCCGAAGGCGAAGCCGGAGAGCCCGACCGCCACGCCGACCCCCAGGCCGTCCCGCACCGCCGCCCGGTCCACGGCGCGCGCGGGGGCACGCCACCCACCGACGGCACGACCGCCGGGGTGCGGATCGGAGTGCGGGACGGGGTGCGGGACGGGGTGCGGGACGGGACGGTCGCCGTCATCGCCCCTATCGGGTGATCGCTCGTTTTCCTGTCCGGGGAGGCGGGGAGGGGGCGTCGCGGGGTGGTTCACACCGGCAGGCTACGTCCGGCCCCGCCGGCGGGGAGCACCCGCCCCGTCCGCCTCGCACACCGTGCGCGACAGGACACGGAACACGACGGACCCCGCCCCGCTCACTCCGCCCACACCCGGCCCCGCGTCACCACCCGGCCCCGCGTCACCACCGGGCCCCGCGTCACCACCGGGCCCCGCGTCACCACCCGCGGCTGTCGGTGCCCCGGGGCACCATGTCCCCATGGTGCCCGTGGTTCCCGATTCACCCACCCCGCCCGATTCCCCCGGGGCCGGACCCGGCCCCGGGGGATCCGCCGCCCCCTCCTCCCGGAAGGGTGGTGCGGACACCGGGGACGCGCTCGACTTCTTCTCCCCCGCCACCCGTTCCTGGTTCCGGCGCGCCTTCGACGCCCCCACCCCCGCCCAGGCGGGCGCCTGGGAGGCGATCGCCGCCGACTCCGACGCCCTGGTGGTCGCCCCCACCGGCTCCGGCAAAACACTCGCCGCCTTCCTCTCCGCCCTCGACGGCCTGGCCAACCGCCCCCCGCCCGCCGATCCGGGCCGGCGCTGCCGGGTCCTGTACATCTCTCCCCTGAAGGCGCTCGCCGTGGACGTGGAGCGCAACCTGCGCAGCCCGCTGACCGGCATCCGGCAGGAGGCGCTGCGGCTCGGTCTCCCGGAGCCGGAGGTGCGGGTCGGCATCAGGTCCGGGGACACCCCGCCCGCCGAGCGTCGGGCCATGGCCCGACGGCCCCCGGACATCCTCATCACCACGCCGGAGTCCCTCTTCCTGCTGCTGACCTCCGGGGCCCGGGAGTCGCTGGCCGGGGTGGAGACAGTGATCCTCGACGAGGTGCACGCGGTGGCCGGCACCAAACGCGGGGCCCACCTGGCGCTCTCCCTGGAACGCCTGGACGAACTGCTGGACAAGCCGGCGAGACGCATCGGGCTGTCCGCGACCGTGCGCCCGGTCGACGAGGTGGCCCGTTTCCTCTCCCCGCGCGGCGGGGCGCGGATCGTGCAGCCCCCGGCCCACAAGGAGTTCCGTCTCTCGGTACAGGTCCCGGTGGACGACCTCGGCGACCTCGCCGGATCCCCGGTCTCCGCTCCCGGCACCCCGGACTCCCCCGACGACGGCGGCAGGCCCTCGATCTGGCCCTCGGTGGAGGAGCGCATCGTCGATCTGGTGGGCGCGCACCGTTCCACCATCGTCTTCGTCAACTCCCGGCGGCTCGCCGAACGGCTGTGCAACCGGCTCAACGAGATCGCCCTCGAACGGGAGTCCGGCGGAGCGCTCCCGGAGGAACACGGACCGGCGGAGGTGATGGGCGGCTCCGGGGCGGGACGCGGCGCCCCCGCCGTGCTGGCCCGCGCCCACCACGGCTCGGTCTCCAAGGAACAGCGGGCTCGGGTGGAGGAGGAGCTGAAGGCGGGGCTGCTGCCGGCCGTGGTGGCCACCTCGAGCCTGGAGCTGGGCATCGACATGGGCGCGGTGGACCTGGTGATCCAGGTGGAATCGCCGCCCTCGGTGGCCTCCGGACTGCAGCGGGTGGGACGGGCCGGACACAGTGTGGGAGCGGTCTCGGCGGGCGTCATCCTGCCCAAGTACCGGGGGGACCTGATCCAGTCCGCCGTGGTGACCGAGCGGATGCGGGCCGGGGCGATCGAGGCACTGCGGGTCCCGGCCAACCCGCTGGACGTGCTGGCCCAGCAGATCGTGGCGATGACCGCGATGGACACCCGGGACGTGGACGAACTGCTGACCACCGTCCGTCGGGCCGCGCCGTTCGCCTCGCTGCCCGAATCCGCCTACCGATCCGTGTTGGACATGCTCGCCGGACGCTACCCGTCCGACGCCTTCGCCGAGCTGAGACCGCGCCTGGTCTGGGACCGGGTGGAGGGCACCCTCACGGGTCGTCCCGGCGCCCAGCGGCTGGCGGTGACCTCCGGGGGCACCATCCCCGACCGGGGGCTCTTCGGGGTGTTCCTGGTCGGTGGCGACCCCTCGCGCGGCGGTACCCGGGTGGGCGAGCTGGACGAGGAGATGGTCTACGAGTCCCGGGTGGGCGACGTCTTCACCCTGGGCACGACCTCCTGGCGGATCGAGGACATCACCCGCGACCGGGTGCTGGTCTCCCCGGCCCCCGGCACCCCGGCGCGGCTGCCCTTCTGGAAGGGGGACCAGCTCGGGCGCCCGCTGGAGCTGGGCCGGGCCCTGGGCGCCTTCCTGCGCGAGGTGACCCACCTCGAGCCGGCGGCCGCGGTCGAACGGCTGTCCCGGGCCGGGTTGGACGAGCGGGCGGTGGACAACCTCCTCGCCCACCTGCGGGAGCAACGGGAGGCCTGCGGCCACGTGCCGGACGACCGGACGGTGGTGGTCGAGCGGTTCCGAGACGAGCTCGGCGACTGGCGGGTCGTGCTGCACTCCCCCTTCGGGGCGCAGGTGCACGCGCCCTGGGCGCTGGCCCTCAACACCCGGCTGGCCGAGCGGTACGGGCTGGACGCCCAGGTGATGCACGCCGACGACGGCATCGTGCTGCGCCTCCCCGACACCGATCCGGCCGCCGATCTCCCCGACCCATACGGCTGGTCCGAGGAGCACTCCGGGGCCGGCTCCGGGGCCTCGCGGGACGCGCCGGTGGGGGCCGAGGAGGTGCTGTTCGACCCCGGGGAGATCGAGGGCCTGGTGACCGACGCGGTGGGCGGCTCGGCGCTGTTCGCCTCCCGCTTCCGCGAATGCGCGGCCCGGGCCCTGCTGCTGCCCCGCCGGCGCCCCGACCGGCGCACCCCGCTGTGGCAGCAGCGGCAGCGCGCCCACCAGTTGTTGTCGGTGGCGAGTGAGTTCGGCTCGTTCCCCATCCTGCTGGAGACGGTGCGCGAGTGCCTCCGGGACGTCTTCGACGTGCCGGGTCTGGTGGAGCTGCTCTCCGACATCGAGGCACGGCGGGTCCGCGTGGTGGAGGTCACCACCCGCGAGCCCTCACCGTTCGCGCGCTCCCTCCTCTTCGGATACGTCGGGCAGTACCTCTACGAGGGCGACTCCCCCCTCGCCGAGCGGCGGGCGGCGGCGCTGTCGCTGGACTCCCGGTTGTTGGCCGAACTGCTGGGTCGGGCCGAGCTGCGGGAGTTGCTCGATCCGGAGGTGCTGGCCGAACTGGAGCGGGAGCTGGCCTGGCTGACCCCCGAGCGGCGGGTGAAGGACATGGAGGGCACCGCCGACCTGTTGCGGGTGCTCGGCCCGCTGACCACCGGGGAGCTCGTGGAGCGGGGCGCCGAGGCCCCGTGGGCCGAGGAGCTGGGGGCGGCCCGGCGGGCGATCCGGGTGCGGATCGCCGGGCGGGAACGATGGGCCGCGATCGAGGACGCCGGCCGGCTGCGCGACGCGTTGGGCACCGCCCTGCCGGTGGGGGTGCCGGAGGCGTTCACCGAGCCGGTCCCCGACCCGCTGGGGGACCTGTTGGCCCGCTTCGCCCGCGCCCGGGGCCCCTTCACCTCCGTGGACGCGGCGGAGACCTTCGGCCTCGGCACGGCGGTCGTGGAGGGAGGGCTCGCCCGATTGGCCGCCGCGGGCCGGATGGTGGAGGGCGAGTTCCGCCCCCTGCCGCAGGACGGCACCGGTCCGGCGCCGGGACACGAGTGGTGCGACCCGGGTGTGCTGCGCCGGCTGCGGCGCCGGTCGTTGGCCGCGCTGCGCGAGGAGTTGGAGCCGGTGGCCCCGGCCGCGCTGGCCGACTTCCTGCCCCGCTGGCAGCACGTCTCCTTCCCCCGGACGGGGACGGCCGGGGGTGACGCGCTGCGGGGCGTGGACGGCGTGGCCCGGGTGGTCGAGCAGTTGCAGGGCTGCCCGGTACCGGCGTCGGCACTGGAGCGGCTGGTCCTCCCCTCCCGGGTGGCGGACTACCGTCCGGCGATGCTGGACGAGTTGACCGCCTCCGGCGAGGTGGTGTGGTGCGGGGCCGGGGCGCTGCCCGGTCGGGACGGCTGGATCGCGCTGTACCCGGCGGACACCGCCCCGCTGCTGGTGGCGGAGGCTACGCCCGTGGAGATCGGGGCGGTGCACCGGGTGGTACTGGAGGCGCTGGAGGGCGGCTACGGCCTGTTCTTCCGACAGCTCTCGGCCGCGGTCGCCGGGGCGGGGGAAGGCACCGGAAAGCCCGTGGGCGAGGAGGAACTGGTGCGGGCGGTGTGGGACCTGGCCTGGGCCGGCCTGTTGACCAACGACACCATCGGGCCGCTGCGCGCGCTCCTGCACTCGGGGCGCACGGCCGGCTCGACCGCCCACCGGGGGCGTCGGCCGGCGCCCCGGGCCCGATTGGGCCGTCCCACCGGACTCACGGGCACGGGAGCGGCACGGCCGGGCGGCGGGCCGCCGACCGTGGCCGGGCGATGGGCGCTGGTGCCCCGTGATCCGGAGCCCACAGCCGCCCGGGAGCGGGAGGAACACGCCACGCTGCGCGCCCACGCCCTGGCCGGGGCGTTGCTGGACCGGCACGGGGTGGTCACCCGGGGCGCGGTGGCCGCCGAGCGCACACCGGGCGGCTTCTCCGCCGCCTACCGCGTGCTCTCCGCCTTCGAGGAGACCGGGCGGGCGCGTCGCGGCTACGTGGTCGAGGGGTTGGGCGCGGCGCAGTTCGCCCTGGACGGTGCCGTGGATCGGGTGCGGTCCTCGGGTCCCGCCGGTCCGGAGGCCACGGCCGGGCGACCGCCCCGCCGGGCGGTGGTGCTCGCGGCCACCGACCCTGCCAACGCCTACGGGGCCGCCCTGCCCTGGCCCGAGTCGCCCGGCGGCGCCGGTCACAAGCCGGGACGCAAGGCGGGAGCGCTGGTGGTGTTGGTGGACGGCGCCCTGGTGCTCTACGTGGAGCGCGGCGGCCGAACGGTGCTGGAGTGGACGACGGGGGATGGTGACGGGGCTGCCGGCGAGCCGGAGGCCCGGGCGGCGGTGGGAGCGCTCGCCGCAGCGGTGGGGTCGGGCGCCCTGGGCACGCTCACCGTGCAGCGGATCAACGGGGCCCCCGCCCTGGAGGACACGGTGCGGGCCGCCCGACTGGAGGAGGCCGGCTTCCGCCCCGGCCCGCAGGGATTGCGGATGCGCGGGGGAACGTCCACGGCGGTCTGACCCGAACCTGGCGGGCATGTCCGCCGGAGGCGTCGATGGTGGAAGGGCGACCGGGGGACGGCGCCGGTGGGACGGGGACACAAACGGAATGTCGTCGTGGGGGGGGGGGGGGC
>NZ_JAJUWS010000019.1 GCF_021390475.1 Streptomyces sp. ST2-7A | reverse complement strand
CGCCACGACCCCACCGGCGTCTCCGGCACCGGCCACGTCGCCAACGGCATTCGGCGGGCGCGCACCTGACCAGCAGCCGGAACGGGAGAACACCATGAACACACGCACACGCGCACGCACACTCACCCAGGCCGAGCTGCACACCGAGGCCGAGGCCGTCTTCGGCGAGAATCCTCTCGACTGGGCGTTCGTGTGCCCGTCCTGCGGGGACACGGCCACCGGCCACGACTTCCGCGCCGCCCTGCGCGCCCACCCCCGCACCGACGTGGCCGGCGGCTCCATCACGGCGGGCCACCTCCTCGGCCGCGAATGCATCGGCCGGACCCTGGGAGCCCTGGAGGGGGACGGCCGATGCATCCGCGGCTGCGACTGGGCCGCCTACGGCCTCCTCTCAGGACCCTGGACCATCCTCTTCCCGGGCGGCGAGAAGGCGCACGCCTTCCCCCTGGCCAGGGGGAAGGCGGTGGCCACGTCCGACACCGCCCGCTCCGTTGTGCCGGCCACCGAGGAGCACCTCGCCACCGGCACCACCTGGCGAGTCGAGCAGTACGTCGCCGGGCACTGGGAGCCCGCCAGCTGCTCCAAACCGGCCTACGCCGACACCGAGGCCCGGGTGCGGTCGCTCACCAGCCGCGGCGTCCCCACCGACGAGATCCGCATCATCCGCCAAGAGGTCACCGAGACCGTCCTAGACACCAGCCCCACCACCGAGGAGACCGACCGATGAGCGACACCCCCGCCGCCCGGATGCGGGACGCCGCCGACTGCCTCACCCGCCCACACTCCCTGGTCGCCGACCCCCTCCGGCCCGCGCTCGCCGCATGGCTTCGGGACGCCGCAGAGGACGCCGAGCAGATCGGCCCCAACCCGCACGCGGGCACGGTCGCCGACGCGATCCTCGCCGAACCGAAGCGCCGGTGGGGCGGCTTGACGCTCAACCCGGCCAACGTCGTCCCCGCCCCCGAGCCCCCGCCCCGGATCATCCCCGTGCCCGTCGACCGCCACGGCCGCCCCCTGCGCTGACCCCGGAACACGCCGGTGCCCCCGGACTCCCCCTCGTGCGCACGAGAGAGACCGGGGGCACCGTTGGTTGTCAGTAGGCCCGGGGACGATGCCCCTTATGTCACGCGAATCGGGACGCTTCCCTCCTGCGGCCGGAGGAAGGAAGCTCTTCCAACTTCAGCAGGCCCAGGCGAACCGCATACGCGACGACCGCATGGTCGGCCCAGCGCTCCGGCACGCCCTCCGCCTCCTCGCGCCACACCCGCTCCCGCTCCGGGTGGGCTTCACGGACTCGACGCGCTGTCTCTGTCGCCTGCTGCCGGGTCAACTTCTCCACTCGCCCCCTGAGGCAGACGAAGGTGATTCGAGCCGGAGGCGGCGGCACTCGACCCGCGTACGGCCAACCCCACGCCCACTGGCACTCCACCCGCTCCAGATGTGCGGGGATCGCGGCCCGGGCATCCGCCGCACTCCCCTCGAACAGATCGCTGTAGACGCTGTTGTACAGCGGGCCCTCCCGCCGCACGGCGCGCATCTCCTGGAGTTCGGCCTCGGCACGGGTGGCGAACCACTCCACCGACTGCGTCCGGGCCAGCATCCACCAGGCCGCGGTCGAGTTGTGTCGCTGGATCCGCTGCTCGGGTTTCACGGCCACCCCGATGTAGAGCAGCCGGTCCCGCCGGTCGTAGATCCGGTATACCGCCGTGCGCCCGCGAGGGGGCGGGGAGTAGGTCACGTCCCGTCCTCACTTCGAGGTGCCGGTGCCGGGCTTCTTCCGGGCCCTGCGTGCGGGGGGCTTGCGCAGGGGTTCGACGCCCGCGGCCCGGGCGAGACGGCCGACGTGGTTGCGGTCGTACGGGCTGACGTCCGCGATCCGGCCGGGCGGGGCGTTGCGTTCCCGCTGGTGTCGGACGATCGCCTCGTGCAGCTGGTCGCGCTTCGCGTTCAGCGCCCCTTCCAGCTTCTCGTATTCGGCGGTGAGTCGGGTGATCTCCTCCAGGGCTTCGGTCTGCTTGTCCGGGTCATAGCTGGTCGACATGCCGCCGATGATGCCACGTGGTGTTGCAACTGCTTGTTTCATCTCTCCTCCTTCACGAAGCAACCCCTTGTTGCAACTCAAAGATACAACTTGACGTTGCAACATGAGGTTGCAATACTGGGGTCATCGCTAAGGGAGCACCACCCGAGGGGGACCACCGAGATGCGCCTCACCCGCCACCAGGCCAGCACCAACACCATCGCCGACCTCTACAAGGCCATCGACCGCCGCATCCCGGTGACCATCACCTACCTCAAGGAAGAGCGCCGCCGGCTCTTCAAGGTCGACGGCGAAGGCGACACCACCGTCGTCCGCTCCCACGCCACCGGCCGCCTGATCGAGACGGTCCGCACCGTCGAGCCCTACGAGATCGCCACCACCAAGACGGGCGACATCGTGGTGAAAGCGATCGACCGGGAGGCCGGCGAGTCCCGCACCTGGCGGATCGACCGCATCGCCGCCTACACCCTCCACCGCTCCACCACCTACGCCCTCCCCTCCCCGCTCGACGAGGAGGCCGAGATCGGCACGGACGCCTCCCCGGCCATCACCGCCGCGCTGCGCGTCGCCCACCGCCGCGACGGCCGGGTCACCGCCCCCGCGCCGGTAGTCGCCGACCTGATCGACCGCGAACTCGCCCGTCCCGACGGCGCCGGCGGCGCCGGCGGGCACGTTCTCACCACGGTCGGCGCCTCCGTCGCCGCCAACCTCCCCTCCGCAGACCGCACCCCAACCTTCACCAGCCCGGAGGAGCTGACCGCGTGGGAGATCGCCCGCGAGGACCGCGCGGAGGACCTGCGTCGCGACCTGGAGCGCGCCGACGCCCTGGCCGACGCCGCCTAACCCACCAGCCGGCGGACCCGCCCCCACCCTTCCCTCTCCGCGAGGGGCGGGCCCGCCACCCCGCTTGACCACCTCACCCACCCGCCGAACCACCCGCCCGAAGGAAGACCGATGCTCGCGACCGGCTTCGTCCGCTGCCCCCTCCCCGCCTGCCCCACCACCATCCCCCTCGGAGTCGGCGCCGTCCCCATCGGCATCGGCGACGACGACCACCCCGGCTCCCACGCCGCCCTCCTGGAGATGCGCACCCACTGCGCCGACCGCCACCGCATGACGCCACAGGAGACGGAGGAGGCCGGCGTCACCGTCACCCCGCCCGAGCCCATGCCCGTCGAGTGGTTCCGCGTCGGCCGCGCCTACGCCGACGGCTCCCCCTACACCGCCCCCGAGCTGCTGCGGTTCTTCGAGCCCATCTGGGTCGGCCACCACCCCACACGCGGAACCCTCCGCGCCGTCGGCTGGATGAGCAACGGCACCCTGGACGCCCCCTGGCACATGCAGACCCTGGACGGTGCCGACGCCTTCGACGGCTGGTCGGACGCCCGGCCCGCCGAAACCCACACCCCCGCTGCCGTCCACGCCCAGCACGGCTCACAACCCATCGACACCTACACCTCCGTCGCGGAAGCGCATGCGGCGTGCGAGGAGGAGCACCGCCTCGAATACCCCGCGTCCACCCGCATCACCTACCGGTGGGAGCCGGCCTCCTATGAGGAAGAGGGCGTCCCCATCACGGATCCGGCCGGCCTGCACTACGCCGCCACCCTCCACGCCACCATCAACGGCCAGCCGGAAGAAGCCACGGAGTACCACACCGAGCCCGTCTTCCCCCTCGGCACCCGGGACAACTGATGCGCACCCCCGAAACCACCGCCGCGTTCCGCCTCCGCGCCCTCGCCACCACCACCGTGCCCGGCCCGGACCACCGCACCACCATCGCCGACGCCCGCGCCGCCCTCACCCTCGCCCGCGAAACCCACCCCGACCACATCTCCCCCAGCGGCCACGACATCTCCGACCACGCCTACGCCGTTGTCCGCGACCAGCACCGCACCCACTACCTGGCACACCCCACTCGCTACACCCTCCGCAACCTCGAAGCGGCGCGCGCCCTGTGGGTCCGCCACCGCCCCGACCTGCCCGACGACTGGACCACCGGCCTCCCCAACATCTGGACCGTGGAGTACGAAGGTGCGCCCACCACCCGGTGGGCCGGCGAAGGCGACGCCCACGCCGAACTCGACGACCTCACCCGGGCGGATGTGCCCGGCCGCGCGTGGGACCTCATCCCCGACGGCCCCCACCACTGGGTCCAGGTGTGGACCTGCCCGGACACGGACCGCCCCCTGGAGGCCGGCCCCGGCCGCCTCACCCACCACCCCTGACCACCCCACCCGGCCCGGCCCCGCACCCGCGGGGCCGGGCACTTCACCGAACCGAACGGAGACCCCGTGTCATCCCGCCTCGCGCGCTTCGCCGCTGTCCACGCCGCACTCACCGCTTCCCACGAATTGGCGGACCACTGGGTGCAGACCGACGACGACGCCAACGACAAGGGCCTCGACGGGGCCGCCGGCCGCGCCGCGTGCCTGCGGCACGTCGCCACCTACACCGCCACCCAAGCCGCCGCGCTCCTCGCGCTGCGCCGCCTGGACCCCGGCCTCACCCCCGCCCGCATCACCGCCGCTCTCACCATCAGCGCGGTCACCCACTACGCCGCGGACCGACAGGGCGGACGCTGGCGCGACCCCAACCCCCGCGGCGTCGCCCGCCTCGCCCACACCATCGGCAAGAGCGGCTGGTTGACCCGGGACCCGCACGCCCCGTACCTGATGGACCAGTCGTGGCACAAAACGTGGCTCGGCATCGCCGCGGCGGTCGCCGCCGCAGGCCGGCCCTGAACCCCCGGGAGAACACCATGGCCACCACCCCGCGCGGCGCCTTCACCGGACGCCCCTGCCGCTCCTGCGGAACACGAATCCGAGCCCGCCTCTACCTGTGCGCCACCTGCTGGGACCGCCTCCCCGCCAACTCCCGCCGCGCCCTGTCCCACCGCGGTCCCACGGCCATGCGCCGCCTCCGGGCCCTGTACGACCGGATCGACGAAGGTTGGCCCCTGGAGGAGATCACCATCACCTGACCGCCTGCCCGGCCCGAAGTGTCGGTCGCGCGGCGCGAAGTGTCGGTCGCCGCCGCTACGGTGGAACCGCGCTTCACGCACGAGAAGGGGTGTGCCCCCGCCGATTCCCGCGGCGGGGGCACACCCCTTCTCGTGCCTGCACCAGGCGCTCGCCTACACCCCCTCACTCCTTCCGGTTCTTCACCGGCCGCCGCGCCGACGCATCACGCTCCACCGTGTACGCCACCGCGAACCGCTCAGCCGGCATCCGAGTCTCATTGACCTCGGCCACCACCTCCCGACCGCCGTCCGGCCGCACCGTCGAGGCACGGGTGACCACCAGCACCGGCGCCCCCGCCGGGAGCCGCAGCCGCTCCCGCTCAACTTCCGAGGCCGGGCGCGCGGAAATTGTTTCCCGCCACTCGATCGGCACCTCGAAGTGCCCCTCGATCCGGTCGTAGATCCCGCCCGGCCCCGTATCGGCGGCGCGCAGGGCGGGGATCGCGTCCGCCAGGGCGAGGGTGATGTAGCTCGTGGCGAGCTGCTCCGCGACCGCCGCCCCGGCCGGGCCCATCCCCCGATCGCGCACGATGACGTCCTGCCCCCGGGGCACGCCCAGAAGATCCGCCACATGCCCGGGCGGAACCCCCAGCCCCCGGCTCGGTTCACCGACCGCACGCCACGACTTCGCGTTCTGGTCGAAGAAGTACCCGAGCTGGTCGCGGTAGACGTGGCGGTCGCGGACCACCACGGTGCGCTCCGGAGGTCGGCGCGCGATCGCCGCCCGCCTCGGCCGCGGCGTCGCCCACCCCTCGGTCGCCAGCAGCCGGAGCGCCTGGAGCGCCGTTCCCGGCGCCACCCCCCACTCCTCCGCGAGCGCCTTGCCGGTCGGTAGCTCCGCGCCTTCCTCGATCCGGCCCGCCTCGATGTCCTCCCGCAGCGCTTCGGCGATGTCCCGATGCCCCCCCGATGGGGGGGTTCGGCCTCTGTGTCCCATACACACCTTCCGTGAACTAGTGCAGGCATCTTGAAATAGTGTAGCCTGCTCTTGCGTACAGAGAAGCCCCGGCGGCGTGCCAGCGCCATCCGGGGCCGGACCCACCCACACCCACTACGAAAGGGCAGATCCGTGGATCACTGTAGCCCCGCTGCACCAGCTCAGCCGGCTGACCACGTCGTCTTCGACGCCGACGCCACCACCACCGACGCCGCCTTCGAAGCCGTCCGCCGCGCCATCACCATCGCCGACATCGAGGACGCCGCGGCCCGCGCCACCGACACCGGCCCCCTCATCACCACCCACCGCAACCGGCCCGACGACCAGTGGGCCCGCGCCGCGGCCGAGAACGCCGTGCGCGCCGCGATCCCCGCCACCTGGCCCACCACGCACATCCTCAACATCCACTTCACCAACCACCACGTCGTGACGGTGGAGGAAACCCCCGGCGCCCTGGAGCCCTACGGCCTCACCATCTGGCGCACCCTCACCCTGGAGGACTGGCTCATCGACCCCGAGGCGCGGATCGGGGACCTCCACCTCGTCGCCGGCATGGGCGCCCACACCCCGGCTGACGCCGACGCCCTCCTGACCCGCATCACCGACTGGTCCAACTCGGGCGCCCCGGCCTCCGACCTCGACACCCTCACCCCCACCAGCCCCCTCCCCACCCCGACCGGGACCGGGACTTCGCCAGACCCGACCGTCGGTCTCAACCCCACCGGACGCCCCCGCCGCAGCAGCGCCGGCACCCGCCGCCGCAAGGCCAAGCGCACCACCGCCCTCACCCGCACCCGCGGAAGCGAGGCCGTGTGATGGGACTCTTCCGCCGCCACCGCTGCGTCTGGGACGACGTCCACACCCCCGGCAGCACCCAGCCCACCGGCCTCCAGCAGTGCCACCACTGCCACTCCACCCGCACCAAGCCCCGGCAGGAGGCCCGCAGATGATCCACCACCCCGACAGCCAGACCCCGCCCCTCGACAGCCCGCTCGCCAACGACGACGAACTGGACCGCGCGATGTTCGGCCCCTGGGACGACGACCCCGACGAGGAGTAGCCCCGCGCGATGCGCATCACCTCCCGACCGGCCCTCACCGCCGGTTGCGCGGACGTCTCCTGGGCCGCACACCGCCGATAACCCCACGGCCCCGGGCCACCCGGCCCGGGGCACCAACCCCCGAAAGGACCCCGCCGCATGCGCTACACCACCGAACAGATCACCGCCCTCGTCGAGCAGACCAAGCCCTACCACCACCCCCACTTCGTCAGCGCAGCCCCGAGCGACCTCACCGGACACATCCGCTTCGTGCTCCGTGCCTTCACCGGCACCGAGCCCGAGCCCACCCGCCCCCCGGAGTCCTACCACCACCTCAACCCCGACATCGACGCCGCCGCCAGCCGCTTCCTGGGCGGCATGTACGACTTCGCGCACCGCACCTGGCGAGAGGCGTGCTACGTCCGCGCCTACAAGGACGCCGCCGGCCCCGACACCATCCGTGCCTGGACCACCCACCAGGAGACCCGCCGGGCCCTGGAGAAGGCGTTCACCGCCGCCACCCCCGCACCCACCGATCAGTGAGCACCCGAGAGGACACCGACATGACCGGCACCCCGGACCGCATCGAGTACCTGTACGAGCTTTGGGACGCCAACTGGGACGACGGCCCTCTCGGCAACTACAAGATCCTCCGCCACCCCATCGTGAAGAAGACCCCACGGCGGATCTACTTCACGTACTCGGGCGGCCGGAGCGGGTTCGTGGACCGCCAGCGGATCGAGGCCGACGGCGAGGTCTACCACGGCATCACCCTGCGCCGTCTGCACCTGACGCCGCCGGAGATCCCCAGCCGCCCCAAGCGGCCCACCCTGCCGGAGCTGCGGGCCGCGATGGCTGCCGCGCACCCCGACCGGGGCGGCAACGACGAGGCGTTCATCGCCGCCCGCGCCCGCTACGAGGACGCCCGCGCCACCCCGTGACCACCCACCAGGAGACCCGCCGGGCCCTGGAGAAGGCGTTCACCGCCGCCACCACGGCACCCGACGGCCAGTGGCGAGCCGGCCTCGCCCGCCTCGTCGCCGACCTCGCCGACCTCGCCGGGCTCGACAAGGAGGCGGCCAAGTGGGGCTACCACTCCCTCTCCGACTACGACCGCAGCTGGGGCGGCAAGCCCCCGGCCCAAGGCGAGATCACCGACCTGATCGAGCAGCAGAACGACCACATCAAGCGCGTCGCCCACCTCGCGGGCGACAACACCCACCCGGCCTGACGGTTGCCCGATCCGCCCGACCCCGAGCCGGGCGGTGAAGGGGAGCCGGACAGCCCGGACCTATCACCCACGAAGGAGCACCACCATGCAGACCACCCCGACCGCCACCGCCTGGCCCACCGGTGTCATCGCCCGCTACCTCACCACTGGCGGCACCACCGTCGACATCACCGAGCGCTCCGGCCACTACGGCGTCAAGCACCCCACCGAGCACCTCGCCACCTGCCACGGCTGCGGCGAGACGCACACGGAGGACTGGGGCTGGGACGCCCAGCACGACGCATTCGGTACCGGCCCGCAGCCGGACTTCGACCCCACTGGGGAGAGCCACCTCCCGGCCGCCAAGCAATGGACGCAGGCTCACGCCGAGCGCTGCCGGGCCCTGCCCCGCCCGGCCTGACGGCTCCCCACGCCCCACCCGACCACCGGCGGGTGGGGCGGGGCGACGAGAACCGCCAGACCACCCCCGGAAAGGAACACCCCGATGTTGGACAGCGCGCGCACCGCCGCCGCCTGGGCCACCGACCACCCCGTCCCCGCCGCCCTCGCCGCCCTCCTGGCCCTGGCCCTGGTCGCGCTGGCCTACGTCACCGCCCGCGCCATCCTCCGCGCCACCCTCACCCACACCACCCGCGCCGCCCGCGCCCTGCGCACTTCGCTCACCGGCACCCCCCGCTCCGTCATCGCCGCCGCCATCGCCGCCGCCATCTGCACTGCCTACTCCGCGGACGTCGCCTGGCGCTTCGCCGCCAAGCACTTGGAGATGGACTCCGTCGAGGAACGCGTCATCATGTTCGCGGCCGGGGAGATCGCGCTCTTCGCGACCGCCCTCATGGCCCGCGACAACGTGTTGAAGACCGGTGTCCCCGGCACCCCCGGCACCCTGATGTGGGTCATCACCGGCGCCCAAATCCTCCCCTGCTTCATGGTCACCGAGTCCATCGCCGCCGGTGCGGTCCGCGCCTTCTTCGGCCCCGTCGCCGCCGGCCTCCTGTGGCACCTCGCCATGGGCATCGAACTGCGGCACACCGCCCCGGAGATCCGCCCCAACAGCCTCCCCGCCATCCTGCTGCGGGAGGCCCGCGAGCGGCTGCTGTCCTACCTCGGAGTCGCCACCCGCAACCGCAGCGCCGAGCAGATCGCCCGCGACCGCGCCACCCACCGCGCCGTCGCCTACGCCGCCCGCCGCAAGGCCCTCGATCACCGCCGCCTCGTCGCGTTCCGCCGACTCCGCGAATCCATGCTCGACACCCGCACCGCCCGCGCCGTCGCCCGCGCCGACGTCGGCGTCGACGACGAACAGCGCGAGGTCCTGATGAAGCGGCTCGCCGTCTTCCTGAACGCCGGGCAGCTCGCCGGCCTGAACCTCTCCTCCCCCTGGCAGCCCGTCACGGACGCCGTCGCCCCGACGGTGTCGTTGGAGAAGGCCCCGGCGCCCGACGCCCGACCCGCCGCCGTCGCGCCATCTCCGTCGCCCGCCGCGCTGCCCGTCGCCCCGACGACGACGGCACCCGTCGGCGGCACCCGACGCCCCGTCCTTCCGGCGGCCGACGTTCCCGCCGTCTCCGCCGTCTCCGTCGCCCCGACGCCCGACACCCGACGCCACGGCACCCCCGACGACGACGCCCCGACGGCGGCCCCCGCCGTTCCGGCGGCCGCCGCCCCCGCCGACGTCCTGGCGCCCGCTGTCCACGTCACCCCGACGACGGCGACCCCTGCCATCCCGGCGCCCGACGCCACGGCCCCCCGCCCCGACGGCACCCCGACGGCGGCACCCGCCGCCACCCCGACGCCGACGGCCGACGGCGGCACCCGCCGCCCCACCCCCGACAACACAGTCCTCTACACCACCCCCGACGGCGTCGAGTACACCAACCCGGCCGAAGCAGCGATCCGCCCCCTCTACGAACAGCTCAACGGCGGACGCCCCACCACCCGCCTCATGCGCGACGCCCTCCTCGCTGCCGGCCTGGGGGACAGCGAGTCCACCGCCCGCGACGCCCGCAAGCGCATCGAGAAGCGCGAGCCCCACCTCAAGCAGCGCCTCCCCGCCCTGCACGTCCAGACCATCGACCTGCCCGCCACCGGGAGCTGACCACCCATGACCACCCACCCGCACGACGGCCTGGACGCCTGGGAGGACCTCCTCACCGGCACCCGTAGCAGCACCACTGCTACAGCTACACCGCAGGTAGCAGCCCCCACCTCCCCTTCCCCGGCCCGTGCGGGGGAGGGGAGTACCCCGGCCCCCGCGGGGGCCGGGGAAGGCGTGCTGCCGGCCGGGGTCCGCCGGGTCCGCCGGGCCTCCCTCTCAGGGCCGCAGCCGATCGAGGACCTCCTCGCCGGACAGGACCAGGACGCCCGCAGCCCCCGGCCCGCCGGTGTCCGGCCGCCCGCCCCGGCCCCGGTTCCGGTTCCGATGGCCAAGCCCGCGACGGGCGCCGCCGACGGCAGCGCCCGGGCGACGGCGACGCCCGACGACGACGGCACCCCGACGGCCCCGGCGGGCGACGGCCCCGACGCCCGCCGGCAGAGCGACGCCGACGGCGGGGGACACCACCCCCGACGCCCGCCGCCCGGCCGACGCCACCTCGCCCGACGACCCGACGACCCGACGACTCCGGGCAACGACGACACCCGACGGGAGACCGACGACGGCGGCCCGACGACGCCGGGGCCCGACGGGGGACAGGCCGACGGCACCGACACCCCGACGGACGACGCCGGCGGGGAGGAGACCGGCGCCCGACGACGGCGCCCCTGGCGACGCCGCCCGACACCCGCCCCCGACGGCACCCTGACGGGCGTCGACGGCGTCTCCCGACGCGAAGCGTTCGCCGAAGACCTCGCCCTCGCCCGCCGCGACTGGGCCGACGCAGCCGACGCCGCCCGCGAAAGCAAACAGATCGTCGTCCGCCACACCTGGGACACCGTCAAGGAAGCCGCCCCCGACTACATCCGCATGGACCGCGTCCGCTCCTCCACCTACTACGTGTCCGCCGCCGCCGCCGGAAACCTCCCCACCCTCCTCGGCCACCCCGACCACGCCCTCCCGGCCCTGGCCACCCGAGCCCTGGAGAGCATCACCGCCAGCCACAGCATCAGCGGCGCCATCGTCCTCGCCGTCCTCCTCGCCGCAGCCACCTGGTTCCTGTGCGCCTACCCGACCCGAGAGTGGCCCGCCCCCCTCGCGTGGGTCTGCCGTATCCCCACCGCCTCGGTGGTCCTCGGCAGCCTCCTGTGGGACCCCGCCTGGAACAACCTCAACCTCTGACCAACCGACCCCGAAGGAAAAGATCGTGCACACCCTCCTCGCCGCCGCCCCGACCGCCGCGCCGATGTTCTTCGACGATCGCCCCGACGGTGCCTTCGACGGCGAGTGGACCGGCAGCCTCGGAACCGGCGGCCTCGCTTTCGCGCTCCTCGTCATCCTCCTCCTGGGCACCCGCAGCGGCGCCAAGCACCAGATCAAGCCCCCTCTGGCCATGCTTCTGGGCTTCGTGACCAGCAACGTCCTGGCCGCCGCCGGTGGCGCCTGGGCTCTGCTGTCCGACCTCATCCACCAGGGCCTGGCCGCTGCCGGCCTCGGCTCCGGCCTGGGCCCGCTCGGAGACATCGGCATGGGCTCCGTCGCGATCGTCGTCCTCGCCGTCGCCTGGTTCGTCAACCTCCGCTCCCGCGCCGCTGCTTGGGTGGGACTCATCGGCGGCATCGTCTTCGCCGCCGCCGGGGGAATCTGGGGCTCCGTCGCCTACGTCGCCGCCCAGCTCGCCGGAACGATCGGCTGACACCATGACCACCCACGCCACGGCGCCCGACGCCACCCCTGCCCCGCCGCCGTCGGCCCCGACGCCTGCCCGTGCCGTCCCGGCAGCGGGCCCGACGGCCGCCCCGGCGCCCGACGTGCCCGACACTGCCCCCGACGCCCCCGACGCCGACGGCGGGGAAGCGGGGGAGCAACCGCCCCGACGCCCCCGGCACGTCCTGCGCACCACCATCCACGTCGGGGCGACGACCGTGCGCCTCGCCCTGGACGGCGCCGCCCGCCTCGGCCGCGGCGCCCTGCGCGCGATGGCCGCCTACTACCGCCGCCTCACCCCCGTCAGCAAGGACACCTCACGCGGGCGCCGGATCCTGGCCTACCTCGCCATGACCCTCCCGCTCCTCGCCCTGACCACCCTCCTCGCGTCGATGCCCTTCTGGTACCTCGCCCGCGTCGGGTTCCTCGGCAAGACCACCGGCGCACTCGGGCTGCTGCTGCTCCTGATCCTCATCGGCCTCCCGCAGTCGCGCGGCCCGGCAGGGAAGCCGGGGGAGGCCGGCGCGGGCGAGGCGGGGGAGCAGCACCCCGCCGCCCCGGCCTCCACCGTGCCCGGCCCCCACCCCGCCTCGACCACCCCGCCCGCGGGGAAGCCCGACGACGACCAGCCGGAGCAGCAGACGGCCGGGTGGTGGGCCCGCTTCCTCGAGCACCTCCGCACCCGCGCCGACCGGCCCCTCGCCCACCACGCCCACACCACCCCCAACGACCAGGAGCGGGGAGGGATCGACCCTCTCCTCCTCCTGTGCTGGCACCTCACCGCCGACCGCCCCGGCGTCCACCTCAAGACCCTCGCCCTTTCCCTCAACGCCGCCGGCGCCAACCCCCCCATCGACACCCGAGGACTGGCCGCAGAACTCACCCACCTCGGGGTCCCCACCCGCCGCTCCGTGAAGGGCTACTCCCGCTTCCCCTACACCCCCACCGGCCACCTCGACCCGACCACCCCCCGCGGCACCAACTGGGGCGTCCACCGAGACGACCTCCAAGCCGTCGCAGGCCCCCAACCCGAAAACATCCCCCCTGCCGTAGCAGCAGCCGTAGCCGCATACGAAGAACCCACATCTACGCAGGTCACACGGGCCGTAGCGGAAGCTGCTACGGCCGTAGCAGCCCCTTCTACGCCCCCCGCTACGCGCCTTCCCCGCCCCGCCCGGCAGGAGATCGGACACGGCGTGGTCGTCCACCGCAACCCCACCGAACCAAGCCGGCACTACACGGTCTGACGGCCGCCCTCCGCACCCCCGGGCGGGGTGCGGAGGGGAGCCGGACAGCCCGGCCCCAACCCAACCGAAGGAGCCCACCGTGCCGAAGAACACCGACACCTACCGAGTCGACGTCACCCTCGAACTCCCTGACGGCCGCAGGGTCACCGACTCCGCATCCGCCCTCGACATCAACGCCTGCGGCCAGGACGGCGTCGCCGGCGCCGTCGCGAAGGAAGCCCTCGAGCGGAACCCCGGCGCGAAGGTCATCCACACCACCTCCACCCGCGCCTGACCCATCACATGACTGCGGGGCGGCCCCGCCTACCAAGCCGGCCGCCCCGCACACCCCCACCCACCCAACCGAGAGAGAGCAGGAGCCCCCACATCATGGCCGACAAGAAGCCCCCGCACGAGAAGCACATGCTGCGCCTCCCCGCCTCGTTCGGCAAACAGACCGACCAGCAGACCACCAGCCACCCGTCCATCTATGACGCGCGTGACGGCTGGTGGAAGACCGACCAGCAGCGCCAGGAGGACCAGCGCCGTCGCTGACCACACCCACCACTCGGGGCGGGCCCGCCCCGAGTGGTTCGGTGGGCCCGCCCCGTCCCCTTCACCTCCGAGGAGCACCGTGCTGTCCGCCACCGCCACCGCCACCTACTACGACCGGGCCCACACAGCCGGCCACACCACCGACCTCGCCCGCGCCACACTCGACCAGGCCGTTGAGGAACACCGCGACGGCCGCACCCCCGAACCCCCCGACACGGTGGCCCTCGCCCGCCTCACCGACCCCGCCACCGCACCCCAACCCATCCCCCACACCCTCGTGGACACCGCCCGCACGTTGACCGCCCACGGCCACCCCGACGCCTGGCAGGCGATACGCGCCCTCCTGGACCCCCTCGGCCCCGGCCACCCCTGGCCCCCCGCCCACATCGCCGAACAGCTCCCCCGCCTCGCCCGCCTCACCCGGGCCGACGACGACGGCCGCACCTTCCGCCTGGCCGACGTCGCCGCCTGGTACCGATCCCACACCGCCGACCAACCCACCCCCACCCCCGCGGGGCGCCCGGCCGGGCCGATCCGCCGCACCCTCACCCGCACACTCACCCGCGCCCGCGCCCGCAGAACCCACACCACACCCACCACCCACACGGCAGGATGAACCCATGAACACCCCCACCCAGTCCGAGGACATGCCTCTCGCCGATGTCCTGTCCATTACCACCGGCCGCCTGCTGAGCCACGACCACATGGGAGGCGTCTACCGCATCCTCGGCCACATGACCGGCCAGGACCTCATGACCCACCAGCTCCCCCGCGCCACGGACGCCTGCGCGCCCGCCCTGCTGGAGCAGCACCCCCAGTTGGCCAGCGTCACCCCGCCGGAGACCACCGACACGGCTGACCTGTACGCATGGCTCCTCGCCACCGAGAAGGAGCACGGCACCACCGTCCCCGTTCTCCCCCTCCCGCCCGGCGTCTGGGAGCACCGGAACCCGATCGAGGAGCTGTGCGACAGGGTCGGCGCCGAACGGGTCGTCGTCCTCCCAACGGAAGAGGACAGGCGTGACCGCTGATCTCCTGCCCCTCGCTGTCCCCCTCACCCTGGGCCTGGCCCTGTTCGTGGGCCTGGCCGTGAAGTTCCTCGTCTCCGCCCGACGCGCCCTGCGCCCGGTCTCCATGGCGTGGGAACACACCAGGGACACCCTGCTCCTCCGAACCCGCGAGGCCGCGGTGGCATCCCGGCCGCACGCGGACCACCTCCGCATCGCCGTCATGGAGTACGAGCTGCTGGGTATCGAGCCGGAGCCCGGCACCGCCGCAGCAGCAGCCGTCGGTTTTCACCGCTTCGCCAACCAGTTGAAGGAGGCACCCGATGGCAACCGATGAGGCCGACCCCATAGCAGTGGCAGAAGTTCTGCTCGTCGACATGGCCGCCGTCTTCGATGCCGACATGGACCGCATCCGTGACCTCGGGCGCCGAACCGAACTCGAAGCGGTACTCGCGGCCCACCTCGCCGAAACCCTGTACCCCGGCATCTTCAAGGCCCGCGCCGACCACGACAAATACTTCTGGCAGGCGCAGGCCATCGGTGTGCCGGAGGACCAGGCGAGAGCGGTCCTGGGCGCGGTCGTGGCCGAGGCGCGGGAGTGCTGGGCGCAAGTCGATGTCCACGCGGTCGCCCATCGCCGCCTGCTGGAGGGCGAGGAGAACCGGCCGCCGGAGGAGCTGCGCACCATCGCGCGGGAGATGCACCATCACCCGTACAGCTGGCTGGGGGACGATCACCCCGAGGCCGTGGACGCCACCGCCCGGGCGCTCGCCACGCTGATGCAGGCCGAGGCCGACCCCGCCGAACGCCTCCCCGATCCCGCGCGCGTACTCGGCACCCTCACCGGCCCGCAGCGCCCTCCCGCCGGCCCGCGGCACACGGACGGGCGCCCCGCCTGGCAATCCCCCTACGGACCACCCCGACTTCGGGAGAAACGATGAGCTACGACATCTCGCTGCACGCCTACGTTTCCACCGGTGGCCCCGAGCCGAAGGAAGTCTGCGTCGCCGAAGTCGGCGACTACACGGCCAACGTCGCCCCGATGTGGGACAAGGCCCTCGGCCACCCGCTGCGCGACCTCACGAAGCGCCGCGCCGGTGACGCCCTCGACGTCCTCCGCAAGGGCATCGCCGCCATGGAGACCGACCCGGACACCTACCGGGAGATGAGCCCGCAGAGCGGCTGGGGGAGCTACGAGGGTGCCTTGAAGTACCTGCGAGATCTTCGGGACGCGTGCGCTCTTCACCCCAACGCGCAGATCTACGTCCTCGCCTGACCTACCGGCCGGTAGAAGTGCCGGTGCCCTACCGGCGGGAGACACCTACCAGCCGGTCCAACCCCACTCCGAGAGGAACCCCGATGGCCTACAACCCGCCGACCGCCCACCGCCCCACCGACCCGCTCGCCTACTTCGCCCCCTACCCCGGCAGCCCCGAGCACGAGCACGCCGCTCGCGTCCACCGGGCCCGCCTCGCCGAACTCGCCAACACCCAGCCCACCGCCCCGCCCCGCTCCCCGCTCACCCCGCCCGACGGCCCGGAACACACGCCCGAGTACGAGTCCATGGTGGAGGCCAACCGGTCCGCCGCCATCGCGCACGAGGAGTGGAAGGCGATCACCGCCCGCCGCGCCCGCCACACCCCCACCGGTGACGACCGGTGACCCGCATCGCCACCACCGAGCGCCTCCCCGGCCACCTGGCCGAGGATCTCGCCGAAGGCCGCGACGCCCTCATCGCCGCGCTGGGCGCGCTCGCCGACGTCGAACAGCGACCGAGACTCCGGAAGTTGTACCGGGACCTGTGCGGGGAGGTCTTCGCGAGCACCACCGGAGACGAGCTCCCGGCCGCCCGGGCGAACTTCGCGTACCGCAGGGCGGACGACTACTACCGCCGGCGCTGGAACGAGGCGTCCGACAACCCCCTGCCGGATTGGGAGGAGCAGATGCAGGTAGTCAGCTCCATGTACTTGGCCCGGCGCGCGGTCCACGGGTGGCGCTGGCCCGGCGCCTGGGACGCGGCGCTGCGCCGCACGCCCCCGCCCGGCCCGGTTACCTACGAGTAGAGGTGGTCCCCGTCCACCGGCGGGCAAGACCTACCCGCCAGTAGACCCGGCGATCGGGTCACAGCCCCGTCACACCGGCCCCGCCACACGGCGGGGCCGTCTACGTTCGGTCCCGAACCGCTCACCCGCCGAACGGAGTACCGATGCACACCACCACCCGCACCCCCGCCCGCACCCGCGCCCGCGTGCGGAGGGGCCGCACCCTGGCCACCGCCGCCGCCCTGATCCTCACCCTCGCCGCCTGCGGCAGCGGGGACAACAGCGACGGGGACGGGGGCGATGGGAACGGAGGCGACACCGGCGGGGCGGACACCGCAGGAACCGGAGGCAGCAGCAGCGGCGGCGGCACCCCCGAGCCCCCCGCCACCGGAGGCGCCGGCGACACCGGCGGCACCGCGGGCAGCGAAGGCCCCGGCGACGGAGACGACGACAGCGGCAGTACCGGCGGCGCAGCCGTCACCGACCTCGGCCAAACCCACACCCTCCACCCCTCCGACGGCCTCACCCTCGCCATCGACGTCACCCTCGACCGCATCCTCACCCCCAACACCGAGGTCGACGGCTCCGGCTTCGGGACAGACGGCGACGCCGACCACGCCCTCCTCACCATCACCATGACCAACCCCGGCAACCAGCCCATCCCCCTCGATGCGGTCTACCGCGAGTGCGTGGTCGACGGGCAGGTCGCGGAATACGAGACGTGGGAGGGCATCACCACGGAGTGGCCCGGCATGGTCCCCGCCGGCGGCGAAGTCACCTGGGCCCCGACCTGCCGGGTTGAGGACGGCGAGGAGCTGACGTTCTCGTTGACCGTCAACAGCAGCGACACGGTGTGGTGGACCGGCCCTCTCCGCTGACCTCTTCTCCGGGCCTACGATGGGGGCTCCGGCACCCCGGGGGCCACCATCGGTGAGCCGGCACCAGCCGGGCCCGCCCCTCGCGCCGTCGCAGCCGGCCAGGGGCGGGCCCGACACCGTCCCCCGCACAGCAGCAGCAGGAGGAGCCGTGGCCGAACAGCACCCCACCACCGACGGCGATGGCGCGCCCGACCACCACGACGACGGCGACGGCCAGGGGACCGAGCGGCAGTGGAAAGTCGTCTTCCACACCGACACCGGCACGCAAACCCTCGACGTCACTACCCGCGAGTCGGACGAGCAGACCCTCGAAGAGTGGCTCGCCTCCAAGCTGGAGCAGCGCATGGAGCCCATCGCCCTCGACGAGCAGCACACCGTGCTGCTCCCCGCCGCGCCACGCTTCGCCGCCTTCGAGACCGGGGACGGCGGGATGATGCTCCTGCCCACCGCCCGGATCACCCGAGTCGACGTCACCCCCCTATGACCGACCCGAACCTGGACCCGGGTGGGATCGGGGAAGCCGGCGTGCACCTGCGCGCCCGCACCCTCATCCACCGATCCGACCCCCGCATCCCCCACCTCGAGGAAGAGATCGCACGGCACTTCCCACCCGGCACGTCCCCCGACCGGATCCACTGGGAAGCCGCCGTCGCGATCGCGTGGGGGGACGCGCGTGCGGAACTGGAGACGCGCGCCACCCGCGCCCGCCAAGCCGCAACCGGCCGGGAGCCCGCCGGCGACAGTGACGACCAGGAGGACGACCCCATGCCCCACCTCCCGGCTCGCCCCGCCGCCCGGCGAAGCCCGGCCCGGCGAGGGCGCACGAAGTGGGGCGGCCCCACCCCCGTCCCCCAACCCCGCTGGGAAGACCGCCCCGTCCGCCAGCAGCTCGCCATCGCAGCCGTCACCGTCATCGTGGTCCTCACCACGATGGCCGCGCTCCTCGGCCTCATCCAAGCCGCCGTGGACGCATTCCCCCGCCCCTGATAACCCCCCCTTATCGCACCACGGCTATCGCACGCGGCGGACCTCCAACAGCGAGTCCGCCCGCATCTCCGACACCGTCGCGGATGAGGCCCGCTGCCCGAACCGCACCCGCAACCACCCACCCTCGGCCACGGTCCGCAGCACCCCGTGCTCCACCACACTCGCGGAGTTCCCCGTCTCACTCGCGTAGTCCCGCTCCGCGGTCCACGGCGCCCCGACCGTCTGCATCATCGCCGTCCCCCCGGCGATACTGCCCCCCGACCCCAGCCCCGGGCCCAGGACCCACCGCACGCCCTGCGCACCGGACGGCACCGACCACGCGACTTTCACGTTGCCCCCGCCAGTGTTCGCCCCCCGCACCCCACAGGCCAGCAGCACCCGGTACGTCGCCCGCGCCGCGACCGGCACATACAGCTCCTGGTCATCCACCAGCGCAGTCGACGACGCAGGGGTCTGCTGGTGCTCGCCCTTCACCACCACCTGCACATCCGACACGGCCTCGTCGAGCGTGCCGACGATGACGTACCCCCGCCCCCCTGCAGGAAGCATCAGCACTCGGTCCCCGGGCTGCGGCCGGTACGGCGCGAGCGCCGGCCACCGCCGCACCGTCACCCTTGACTCACCGTCGAAGACCACCCGCGGGGAACGCGCCCACGGCCCCTCCGGGTCGTGGGCGTAGTCGACCGTCGCCAGGCGGTTGGGGCGGTCTGCCGACGACGATTGCCGGGAAGCATCCACGTACCCGGCGATCGTCGTCAGCAGCCCGTCCGGTCCCTGCCTCACGGCTGGTGGTCCTCGGTGGAGTCCTCCTCACCACCACCGGGCGGACCGGGCCACCCCGGGCCCGGCTCCTCCGGCTCCGGCGGCGGGCCGGGGTCCTCCCCCTCCTTATCCGGCGGCGGCCCCTCCTCGCCCGGCTCACCCTCGCCCGGCCCGGTGGGCGGCGGCGGAGGAGGCGGCGGCGGGGGCGCGAGGTTCACCGGTCCATCGTCGAATTCGGCGATCAACTCGGTGTGCTGCTGCCCGCAGCGCCCGCACACGGCCTGGTAGATGCCGTTCACCGGGACCGGCAGACTCACCGGGTACGGCTGTCCCTCCACCGGGCACCCCTCGGTGCGGCAAGTCGCGACCGCGTCGATGTGCGGCCACTCCTCCGTGCTCTCGGGGTAGGCCCGCTCCCCTTCCGGGAGGTTCTGCTGTACCAGCATCTCCTCCCGGAACTCTTCCGCCTGCTCCTCGAACTCGGTGTGCTTCACGGTTCCCTCCACATCAGGACACTGATATTCGTCTCAACGCTGTTGGTGCGGTGGATCCACACCTGACACCCCGTCGCCGACAGAGCGGCCACGGCCACCTCCACCACCCTGGTGCCGGGCACGGAGGTGTGCGCGGTCGCCTGCGCCCGCACCGCCCCCCGCCCCCGCAGAGTGACGCCGGTGACCTCCACCATCGTCGGCACCCCCGGCTCCGGCGTCACCCGCACCACCGTGTGGAAGATGTTGCCCGCAGTCAGGGCACCGGTGACGATCAAGTCGCCGTCGATGACAGTCATCCCGCACCACCTCCTTCCTCTCGCCCTCTCATGTGCGGTCGCGGATCGCGAGCCACTGCACGGACGTCGTCGCGGTGGAGTTCCGGAAGATCCACACGGTGAAGCTGCTGGTCGTCACCGACGCCACCGATGCCTCGACGACCAGCGTGCCGGGCACCGTCGTCATCGGCGTCACCCACGCCCGCACCGTCCCCGTCCCCGCCAGGGACAGGCCGGTGACCGCAGCCGAGGTCGGGGCACCCGACACGGGGGTGATCGCCACCACCCCGCGCGCGATGTTCCCCGCCGACAGTGCCCCGCTGATGCGGTAGTCGTGCTCCATCACCGTCGTCACGTCATGCTCCCCTCATCGCCAGCCAGAAGAGGTTGGTGTTCGTCGCGTTGGTGCGGAAGAACCACAGCACGAACCCGTCGGGACCGGGGTTGCGGACCGCGGCCTCCCGGAACGTTGATCCGGGGACGGCGGTCTCCGGGGTGACCTGCACCCGCACCGGCCCCGTCCCCGCCAGCCCCAGCCCCGTGATGGCCACCGATGTCGGGGTGTTCGGCACCGGGCTCACCAAGGCAGTGCCGGTACGCCAGTTCCCGGCCTCGACGGCGCCGGTGACGGTGACGTCTCCGACCACGATGGAGGGGTCGGAACCGGCGGTCAGGGACACCACCCGCCGCGCCCGGTGCCGCATCTGCCCCCCCGCTCTGAGCTCCAGATCCCACGTGTGGCTGGAGAATTTCCCGTCCAAGGCGAGTTCGTCGCGCCGTACCCGGACCACATCGTCATGCGAGTGGATCGGCATCGGGGCCGTGGTGTACTCGATCGCCTCGTACACCTGAGTCGCTTCTTGCGCGAGGTTTGCGACCCGCTCGATCAGCGCGGACTCGCTCGTGGCGTCCTCCTGGTCGCGGAAGTCGGTGATGACCCGACCCCGGCGCACCGTGGACGTGGGGGAAGCGGGGTCGGAGTTGGTGTACGTCACCGTGATGGCCGGCTCGTCCGGCTCGCTGCGGGTCAGGACCCACCGGTTGGGGATGGCGTGCAGGTCCCGCTCCTGCGTCGCCTCCTCCTCCATCACGGACACCTCGTCATCCAGGTACTCGTATTCGGATGGCCGCTCGCCGGGCGGCACGTACGGGGTGGCGACCGCCGCACCGTACTCGTCGATCGACAGGGAGCGGTAGGCGATGGCGTCCAGCAGTTCGTTGACGATCGCCAGATGGCTGGTGCCCGGCTCCCATTCGCGGACGGTCGTCAGCCGTTCCTCGGAAGGGGTGATGCGGTGGGAGGACACCCCGGCAAGCTGAAGCACCCGCCGCACGGTGAGGGTCACCAGGCGCACGGGATTACCGTCCCACTCGAAACTCCCGTACCGAATCTGCGGGTTGCTGTTGGTGTTCCCCGTGAAGCTGGAGGCGGTCAGGCCCATCCAGCCCTGCGTGAGGGGGTCAGCGGACTCCACCGTCCGCTCGATCCCCCACTCCTCCGGCTCCGGCGTCCCCACCGGCCAAATTTTCCCAGTGATGGTCTGCCCGATGATCCGCGCCCGCACATTGATCATCGTGCCGGGGGTGTAGGACAGGCCCGTAGCCTCCGTCGCCCCCACCTGCGTCACCCGATCCGCCACCGACAGACTGAGAGTGCCGGTGATATTGAAGTGCACCCGGAGCCGGTAGTAGTCCGTCATCGACCGGTACCGCAGCAGGATCGCCGGAAGGAAAGCGGCGCCCGCAGCAGTCTGCGAGACCGTCACCGTGGCCCGCACGTCCGCATCCGCGGACCGGCGCCAGGGGATGTGGAAACGGACCGTCTGGGGGTTGGCCAGAAGAGTGGCGTAGGCGTAGCCGCCACCCGCGGTGGTCACGCCCCACTCCGTGGCGCTCGCCACGCCGCCGCCGCTGACCGTCCACCCGATGCCCTGCGGCGTGCCACCCCACGTGCCGGTGATCGTGCGCAGAAAGCTGTCCCGCACTAGAAGCAGCTCCGGGGACTCGGTGGACAGCCGCGCCGCGATGAGGTCCTCTTCGAGGATCTGGAGTTTGTCGTAGCCCTCGACGCGGCGCCAGACGGTGCCGGTGTCATCGACTTCCCTGGTGGGTGTGACGAGGTTGAAGACCCCGAGCGGCCACTCGACGAAGTCGTCCTGGCCGTAGGGGGGGAGGTGGAGGCGTGCCCACGGCTGGATACGGTCCGACAGCCAGTCGATGAGGCCGCCGCCGGCCCGCATCGTGAAGGTCGCGGTTCTCTTGATGACGGCGAGGTTGTTCAGCGACACCGTGCCGTCCTCGACTTCCTCGAGGTCGCGCAACTTCTGGTCGTTGCGGTCCAGCAGTTCGTACCGGAAACTCATGCGGTTGGTGCCACCCACGGCGCGCAGGGCCCGCAGCACCTCGGCCCGCGAAGCGCCGCGCGGGTTGTGCGGACCAACCGCGGGGACGAGGGGCTGCATCAGCCCTCACCCCCCGGCAGATCGGAGTCCACTCGCGTCGCAACAAATGCGACCTGGTCCCCCCACACTTCATCCGACACCCCGAACCCCGACAGTGTCGAGATCCACACCCGGGAGCGGTTGTCCCGCACCACCACCGGCAGCCGCAGCCCGTGCCAGCCGCGTAGCGACCGCGTGGTCTCTTCCCGGCCCGGGCCCTCCGGCACATCGATGGTGATCTGCCACTCCTCGGTGACGTGCTCACCGAAATGCGTGACCGGCCTCCGGCGCCCGGCGTAGTGCCGCTGCTCCTGCCCCACCTGCACGGAATCCGAGCGCTGCGCCCGGCCGTACAGGTACTGGCGGATCGTGCCCTCCGGGCTGCGGGCATCGTGGATCCACACCCCGAGGAACGCCACGCTCGCGTCTGCGGGGGCGCTGTCCGCGGTGGCGCCGGGGGCGATGGCCCGGGCCAGATACCGGTACCGGCGCCCCGATGCGGCGAGGTAGTCCCGGTGCGAGGAGTCCGCCCCGATCCGGGCGATCTCCTCGTACCGGTCGCCCGGCACCTCCTCATCCGGCCGGTCGATGGGGGCGCGGAGGATCGCGACCTCGCCGGGCCGGGGAACATCCGTGGCGGTGCGCAGCACCAGAGCATCCACGTGGAGGGTGGTGGTGCCGGGGGAGATGAGGGTGGGCCCGTATCCGGCGCGCACCGCGCCCGGTGGCGCGGAGAACGTCGCTTCGTGCAGTTCCCATGTGGTGTCGGCGGTGACGTCGGCCGTCGAGGTGGAGAGGAGGGTGGCGGTGTCGTCGTACCAGTCGACCGCCAGCCGCACGCTCCCGGCCGCCGACCGCAGTAGGCGCATGGAGAGGGTGTAGCGGTGGTTGCCCGTCACCTCCGCACGCAGGCCCTCCTCCGGCCGCACACCCACCGTGGCGGGGGAGCCGGAGGGGGTGAGGAGGCCGCTGTAGTCCCCCACCCACGCCTCGGTGCCGTCCGCCACGAACGTCCCGGCCCCGCCGGGCACGACTTCCCATCCGGTGGTCGTGCCATCGGCGAACGTGCCATCCGGCCCCGCGACGATCTCGCCGGGGGTGGGGTTGGCGATCTCCAGGCGGATGTGCGCCTCACCGGGCACGGGGACGGCGGTGATGACCGGCTCCATGGGTGAGGTGTAGTCCGGGGTGACCAGCCGCGTGCCGGTGGAGGAAGGGACGCCGCTCGCCCGCGCGGTCGCCTCGATCCGGTACTCGGTCTCTGAGGCGAGGCCGGTGACCAGGTGGGTGGTCGCGGTGCCGGGAACCCACCCGGTATCCGAATGCACGACCTCATCCGCTGTGCGGACGGCGCGGACCCGGTAGTGGTCCTGGGTGGCGCCGGACACCTCCCACTGCACCACCACATCCCCCGTCGCCAACGGGTCGTTGTCCGTGGCGGGGAACACGATGGTCGTGTTGCCCGAAGCGCTGGTGGCGAAGAACCCGTTCTCCGACCACGGCCCGTCGACGTCCAGGGCGTCCCAGGTGCGGACCCGCCACCGGTACGACGCGTCGTTGGGCAGCGTCCCTCCGGCCAGGACGTGTTCCCCGACGGCGCCGGCGGTCTTGCCGGTGTCGTGGGTCAGGGTGTCGCTCTCGTCGTCCCACACCTCCACCTGATACGCGGACTGGCTGTCGCCGGGGTTGGGGTCGCGGAACTCCCACCGCAACGTCACCGCATTGGTGGCGTCGAAGTTCGCCACCGGCTCGAGGAGCGGCTGCTCGGGGGGGAGATTCAGCCAATCGTCCGCGTGAATGAGGGTGTGGGACGCCCCGGACTGGAGGCCGATGCCGAGCCGCACCTGCTGACCCACCAGCGGCCCGCGGTGCACCCGGATCGAGCGCAGCGTGTACCCGGCCCACGGGCCCGACAGGTCCTCCACCTCCACCTCGTCCCGTCCGGCCTGACCGGTCGCGAGGTTCACGTGGGTGCGCATGATGCGCAGCGGCGCGGACGCGTGGGTGTAGTAGATCCACACGCGGTTGGCCGCCGGGTCGTGCACCGCGTCCCACGCCGGGGAGGTCGCCAGCGTCCCGGCCGCAGGCATCGAGACGATGCCCTCCGCGGCGAGTCTCACGTCGGCCAGCACGACGAACTCGCCGGAAGTGCCGGTGTTCTGCCGGTGCTTCACCGTCAACCCGGCCGAGGTGGTGGAGGAGGCGTTGACGGTGACGAACTGGCTGTCGGAGACCGGCAGCACCCGGCTCTTGGCGTCGGCGTCCTTCACGCTGTACCCGGAGACGGAGTCGGTGGTCCGCGCCATCGAGGAGAATCCGTCGCCGGCCGCGTTGAGGACGTAGCGGGCGAGGGACTGACGGGCGTTGGTGCCGAGCACCTGGTGCTGCGCAGTGGACATCACCCACCCCCGCGCAGAACCCGGCCCCGCCGCCACCACCTCAAGAAGCGTCCCGGTCTCGTTCGCGTAGTTGTTGAAGCCGTCCGGCGCAGACCCGGCCACCAGGCGGCCCTCCGCGTCGCCGGAGCCGCGCAGCAGCGCCCCGGCACCGGTCAGCAGGTGGTCACAGGACAGGAAGGCATAGGGCATCTGCGTGCCGATGTTGGGGCCGGGCCGGTGCGCGGCGACCACCACCAGCGTCCCGGCTCCTCCGCCCTGCGGATGCCATGCCGCGGACACCTGATTGACCGGCGCGTCGTACACCGGCAGCACCGCCGTCCGCTGCACCCCCAGCGACCACGAGTGCCCCGGGCCCTTGATCAGGGCGCGGGCGTTGATGCGGTGGTTTCCGTTCGCTTGGTGCAGCACATACAGGTTGTCGTCCGCGTCGCGCGCGAGGGTGTGGCTCTGCGCACCACGCCGGTCCGCCGTGGCGTTGATGGCGGCCACCATCGTGGCGCCCCCGCCGGTGTCGGCGTGCCACACCCTGTACTGCCCCATCTCCGGCCCCGGGTTGAGCTGCTCCAGATACACGTGCGTGCCGTCCGAGAGCTGCACCTGGGCGGCGAGGGTGAGGTCCATGACGTGCCGGGTCGTGGCAGTGACCAGCAGTGCCACCCGCTGCCCCGCCGCGTTGCCGGTGATGGACTGCCGCAGGTTGTTCCACTCCGTGCCCGACGGTGCCTGCTGGGCGCGATTGCGGCTGGAGCACACCACGTACCGGCGCGTCGCCGTCGACTCCACCTCCCCGAGGTCCAGGCCGGCGCGCACCACCAGGGACCCGGCCTGCTGCGCCCCGGCGACCCGGCCGCGCAGCGACAGCGCGGCGAGCTGCGCCGGCGTCCGCCAGTTCGCGGTCGTGAGGGTGGTGCCCCAGTTGTACTCCCGCAGCTCCAGATCCCGCGCCACCGAAGTGCCGGCGACCGCGTTGTTCGTCATCCGCACGTACGCCGCGACCGGCGTCGCCGTGGTGCTGGCCACCCAGTCCACCCGTACGAAGGACTGCCAGACGTAGCGGACGCCCGAGCCGAGTGACTGCCCGACGAACATCAACGGCAGGCCCGCGCCGGGCGCCAGGAGGTTCGCCCCGGACAGCGCGGTGGCGTAGGTGGTGTGGGAGGACTCCAGGTAGCCGTCCGAGGAGTGCCCCAGGACGAGGGTGGTGGTCACCGTGCGGACTCCGTCTCTCCGGCCATGGCCAGCGCCGCAGCGGTCAGCGGGTCATCGCCCGTGGGGTCGATCACCCGGAACGCCGGCTCGCCCACGGCCGGGCCGGCCCACACCAGCAACGCCCCGTCCCCGGCCTCACGGACGGCGCCGATGGTGCCGGTACGGCCCGCCCGGTCGGTGCAGGACAGGCGCCCGGACATGTCCCGGTCCGGGTGGTCCTCCCACTGCCGCGCAGCGCGCTGCGCAGCCACACGGGCTTCCTCCCCGGTGCCTCCCGGCCGGTCGGCCCGACCCGCCTGGTCGGCCTGGCTGTCCGGGTGGTGGTGTCTGGTCACGGCATCCCCTCTCGCCTGCGCGCGCCGTGGCTGCGCGCGACCTGCGGCAGCTTCTCGAACAACGCGACCACGTCCTGCATGTCCTTCAGGTCCCGGGCCGGGACGGTCACGTGGATCGGCCCGGTGAACGTCACCCCGCCGCCGGTGCCGCCGCTGCCGCCGCGGGTGGCTTGCGCCCAGGCATCCAGGCGCGCGGCGGTGAGCACCATCTCCGCAGCCCCGCTCCGGTTGATGCCGGCGTGCCCGTCGAGGAGGATCCCGCCGGTGTCGTGCGTCCCCGGAGGTGAGGAGAACAGCTCCCTGCGGGCCCGCATGGCGGCGTCCAGCGCGCTGGTGGCGGTTTCCTTGCGGTCCTGCCACACGATGCGCCGCAGGTCCTCCAGGCCCCCGGCGCGGCGTACGTCTTCGGCGTCGACCACGCCGCCGGCGGCGAAGCCGGTGGGGCGGCGGATGGAGGAGGCCGAGTTGACGTAGCCGGTCGTCTTGACGACGCGGTTGTTGCGTTCGTTGCCGCCGACCGTCTCCCTGCTGGCGGGGTCGGTGACGATGTTGATGTGCCCGGTGTCCCCGCGGTAGAGGGCGAGGTCGCCGGGTTTCGAGTTCGCGAGGGAGGTCTTCCCGAGACCGGTGTAGGAGCGCACCGCAGGGGTGTTCGCGACCTTCGACAGCGCCGCGCGGGCGCCGGCCTTCTTGAAGATGTAGTCGACGAACATCCCGCACCATTCGTCGGTCCACATCCCCGGCGCCCGCGTGAACTTGTTCGGCCGCCCGTGGTACCCCACTTCTTTGCGGGCGATGTCCGCGACCTTCCGACCCGAGCCGCCCTCCAACTCCCCGGCTTTCGGGGCCAACCAGCCCTTGATCCGGCCCACCAGGAATTCCACCAGGCGCGTCGGGAGCCCCCGGAAGCCCTCCCTGCCGAAGAGTTCCTTCAGGCCGGTGATGATGGGACCGGTGACCGCATCCAAAGCCTTGACGAAGCCCTCGGAGAAGAAGCCCTTGCCCTTGTCGATGAACCCTCCGACGGCGCCACCAATCTTGGAGATGATGCCGCCGCGCTCGTACCCCCGCAGCTCCCCCGCCCGCGAACCGGCGGCGTTGGCGGCGTGGATGAACCCGGGCCCTCCGAGGGCCTGGACGGCTTCGGGGACCAGGACGCCCTCACCGGAGCGCACCATCGCCAGCGTGTCATCCGTCCGGGAGTAGCCCGGCAGGTGCGCGCCGCGCCGCAGGTCCACCACGCCACCGGCCGCGAACCCCGAGATCCGCTCCAGATTCCCCAGGCCGATTTTCCCCGCGATGGCGTTCCAGAACTTCCGGATGCCGTCGTTGTAGACCGTGTTGATCACAAAGCTGACGGGGGCTTTCGCGACCTCCTCCAGCTTTTCCCAGGCAGTCTTGATGCCGTCCTTCGCCCGGGTGAAAGCGGAAATCGCCTTGTCCCGCATGGTTTCCAGCGCGCCGGTGACCTTGTCGCGGAGGTCCCGTACCCGGGTGATGACCCAATCCCGCGCGTCCCCCGCGATGGTCCGCAGCCGGTCCCGCCAGCTCGTCATGGTCTCGATCGCCCGGTCCCGCAGCCCGCGCACCGCGTCCATGGCCCGGTCGCGCATGACGCGCACCCGGTCGATGACCCAGTCCCGCATCATCGCCACCAACTCCACCCCGCGGTCCCGCATCCGCCGTAGCCACGCGATGACGGCGTTCACCAGATCAGGGATCAGGCTGTTGCCGACGAGCCAGTTGTAGAGGCGTTTGAAAATCCCCGTCACGAAATTCCAGATGTTCGTGAAAATGCCGGAGATGATCTGCCAGGCGCCCTTGAGGATGGATGTGATCTGCTTCCAGGTGCCGGCGAAAATGTTTTTGATGCCGTCCCAGACCCGGCCCCAGTCCCCGGAGATCACGCCGGTGACGATCTGAATGGCGCCCTTGATCATCTGGAGGGCGCCGGTGACGACGCCGGAAATGATGGTCCAGGCGCCCTTCACCACCACCATCAGGTTTTTGAGCATGTAGGAGATCGTGGCGAGCGCCTGGCCCCAGGCGGCGCCCACGGTCTCCAGGATCCGCTCCCCGTGCTCGGCCCAGATCTCCCGGACCTGCCGCATGATCTCCCGCACGTTGTCCCGCAGATTCCGCAGGCTGTCCTTGACGCCTCCCAGGACGCGCCGCACCACATCCCCGGCGGACTCCCCGTCCTTCGCCAGCCCCCCGAACAGCTCGCCCAGGGCGGCGACGGCGGCGCGGGCGGCCTCCTTCAGCAGCTTCCAGCCCTCGCCCATGGCCGGCCACACCGAGGTCTCGAAGAAGTCGACCATCTCCCGCGCCAGTTCTTTGACGGGCGGCCAGAGGTCCTTGAGCGCGGGGGCGAGGGTGCCCTCGAAGAAGTCCGACAGGCGCTTGGCGTCTTTCTCCACCCGGGGCCACACCGCCCGCAGCGCGGGTGCGACGCGGTCGCGGAAGAAGTCGGCCAGGCGGGCAGCGGCGGCCTGCACGTAGGGGATGGCCTTCTGGACCAGCGGCCACACTTTCTCCGCGAAGCGGCGGGCCATCTCGACGGCCTTGCCGCTGATGCGGTCCCAGACCTTCCGCAGCACCGGCGCCACCCGCCCCTGGAAGAAGTCCACGACCCGCCCGGCGGCTTCCTGCACCCGCTCCCACACCCCGGTGACCACGGTCCTGAACCGCTCGGAGCGCTTCCAGGCCAGGACGAGGACGGTGGCGATACCGGCGATGGCCCCGGCGACCAGGCCGATCGGGGAGAGGAGGAACGCGAACGCCGCGGACAGGACCGCGAGAGTGACCTTGAGCGCCAGGGCGCCGGCGATGACGGCGGCGAACGCCGCGGCGAACGGCAGCAGCACACCCATCACCACCTTGATGACGCCCTGGTGACGGGTGAGTATGTCGGTCGCGCCGCGCAGGACCCCGACGAACTTCGCCATCAGCGTGGTGGCGAAGGACAGGATGCCCATGTCGCCGATGGCAATCGCGAGCCCTTGCGCGGCCGAGGACGCGGAGGTGAGCTGGCCCTTGAAGTTGTCCATCCGGACGGCGGCCATGCGCTCCGCTGCGCCGGCGGTGTCGTGTGTGGCCTCCTTGATCTCGGCCAGCCGCTCGTGCGTGAGGCCAAGGGTCTGGGCGAATTTCGGGCCGTGCTCCTTTCCGAAAGCCTCGGTCATGTCGTTGAATTCCATGCCGGCGTCTTTCGCGTCCGCCACGATATCCGTGTAGTTGCGGACGTTGCCGTTGGAATCCTTGACCTGCACCCCGAATTTCGTGAACACCTCGGAGGCTTTGGAGCCGGTGTCCATCAGGTCACCGAGAATGCTGTTGAGTGAGGTGGCCGAGACCTCGGACGCGATGCCGACGTCTCCCATGGAGCCGAGGGCCTCGGTCATGTCCTCGATCGACCAGCCGGCCGACTTGGCGGCGCCGGCGATACGGGCCGCGGAGTCACCCAGGCCCAACACGTTGGTGTTGGTGGAGGCGGCGGTCTTGGCGAGGGCGTCCACCACGCGCCCGGTCTCCGCCACGTCCATGCCGAGCGCGGACATGATGTTGGAGGTGTAGTTCGCTGCGGAGGCGAGGTCGATCCCACCCGCAGCCGCCAATTGCAGGACATCGGGGAGGCCGGTCAAAATCTGTTCGGTATTCCAGCCGGCCATGCCGAGGAATTCCATACCCGCCGCAGCCTCAGCCGCAGAGAATTGAGTCGTCCGACCCATCTCTTTGGCGAGGTCGGTGAGCTTATCGAAATCCTTGCCCGTCGCCCCCGTCACCGCCTGCACGGCGGACATGGCGAACTCGAAATCCCCCGACAGCGACAGCACGCTGCCGCCGACCAGACCGGCCGCGGCGAGGAACCCCCCGAGCGCCGGCTGCATCGCCGCCGACAGCCCCCCCATCCCCCCGGCCGCACCCGCCGCGAAGCCCTGCCCGGACGCGGCACCAGCCGACACGAACCGCCCCGAGGCATCCCGGCGGGCGCCGGTCGCGGTCTCCTCCACCGCCCGCTCCACACCGGGCCGGGAGTGGGAGGAGAAGCCGCGGGCGTAGGAGGACCCGGCGGCCTGCCCGCTGCTGCCCCACTGCGGCTGCTGCCGCTGCACCGAGGTGAGGTGCTGGGTGGTGGCCCGCTGCACGCCCTCCCCGGAGGTCCGCGCCCACCCCCCGGCGTACGCCTGCCCGGCGTCCCGGCCGACGCGGGCGGCGGCCTGCTGCGCGCCCTGCGTGGAGGTCCGCGCCCACCCCCCCGCGTAGGCCCGTCCGGCGTCCCGGCCGACGTGTTCGGCGGTGCGGCGGATCTGCTCGCGGCGCGGCTGACCCACCACTTCCACATACGCGGAGGCGATGCGGAAGCCGCGGCCGGTCATCGTGCTCACGGGCCCTCCAGGGGAACGGGGTCAGGCGGTGCGGGTGGTGCGGGCAGAGCGGGGGGTGCGTTTGCGGGGGCGCTTGCGGTAGACACCGATGGCCGGGGGGGTGCCGTAGGAGTCGCCGGCGAAACCGGGGTGGGCGATCGCTACTTCGGCGGGCACGACCTCACCCCCGCCTGCGGGTGTGGGTGTGGGGGGTGCGGCGGTGCCGGGGCCCGGGCCGCCATACCGGGCCGGCGCGCTCTCCACCCGCCCGCCCGCCTCGGTGCCCCGCTGCTCGGAGTTGGCCTTGCTGTCCGCCCTGTACTGGGCCAGGCCACGGACCGCCGTCCCCTCGGTGAACGGCAGCAGCTCGCAGAGCGTGAAGAACCGCTCGCCGGACATCCCCGGCGGGAAGCGCCCCTCCGCGATCCCATCGCCCCAGTCGGGCGGCCAGTTGTAGAAGCGCCGGAAGTCCGCGTCCACCGCGCCCAAGTCCTCGTGGACCCATGCGAGTTGGTGGGCGCGGTTCAGGAGTTTCCCAGCAGGTGCTTGGCCGCCGCCCCGACCTTGACCTCGATGATCCGCATCACCCTGCGGAAGTTTTCGGAGTCCATGCCCACGGCCGACTCCAGGGCCTGCATGGCCTCCTCACCGAGGAGGCCCAGGAGCGTGCCGTAGATCGCGGCGTAGTCGCCGGAGCGGTACATGTCGCCCATCATCCGGAAGGCGACCGCGGCGGGGATCTTCCTGGGGATGGTGACCTCACGGTCGGTCGTGAGGACGTTGCCGTCCTCGTCGCGCAGCAGCTCCCCGTCCGCGGCGTACCGGGGCTCTTCCAGGACGAAGAGCAGCTCGCGCTCCTGGCTCTCCTCGGTGGGGACCGCGGAGATCCGGATGGGGCCGGCGGGCACCCCGAGCTTCTTCTTCTCCGGCCCGGGCGCGGGGGCGGGTGTGGGGCGGGGGGCGGACATGGTCGGGGGGTTCGCCGGGGCGGCGAGCGCCGCCGGGACGCCGGTCTGCTGGCGGGTGGCGGCGAGCTGCTCCTCCAGGCGGCGGACGTACTCCGGGTCGATCCCCGCAGGCGCAGTGGCGGGCCCGGCCGCGGGGGTGCCGGGGTACGGGGCGGGCGTGGGGGGGGCCTCGTCGCCCGGCCCGGCAGCAGCGGCCGGCGCGGTGGCGTGGGCGGTGGGGTCGGCGGTGGTGGTCACGATGACGGTCTCCGATCAGGCGGCACGAGGAAGAAGAGGAGGAGAGAGGAGAGAGGAAGGGGTGTCGGCCGGGACCTCCGGCCGGCCGACACCCCGGCTTCTCCTGGGGGTCAGGACTCGGGGGCGACCTCGTCCACCCACTCCACCGGGCTGGTCACGGAATCCACGTACAAGGCGTTGAAAGTGACGGGGATGAGGTGGAGGCCGTCCTTCTGCCACGCCGACTCGACGTTCTCGATTGAGGTGACGCGGTGGAGGATCGCCCAGCGCCCGAGGTTGCCGCCCGGCGCCCAGCCGCCGACGACGATGGTCAGCTCGTCGGGGAGCATCGCGTCCTGGCCCGGCTTGAGCGTCAGCCGCTTGTAGCCCGTCCCCTCGGTGATGAACTCATCGGGGTCGTGGTTCAGGGCGATGGCGAGGTTCCGAAGCGTGGCCTGGGCGAGGCTGGTGGACACCTGGATGTCCCGCTCGGTGACGCGCTGCCCCACCGCGTCCGGCACCTGGTCGACCCTCATGGCGAACATGCTCTGGTTGACGGTCTGGGAGAGGCCGCCGTCGGTGGCCCCGGCGTCGGTCCATCCGTCGGCGGGCAGCAGGGGACTGCCGACGTCCTCGGGCTCGGGAAGGGTGGCGACGCCGAAGCGGCCGTACCAGAGCTGGCCGGGGCCGGCGAGGATCTCGGTGCGGGAGACGGTGGCCTTGGGTCCGCTCATGACTCGGGTTCTCCGATCAGGTTGGGGGTGTCGACCTGCGCCCAGTGCAGGGCGAGGTCCAGGCGGTGCACGGCGTAGTCCGAGGGGTCCTCGGTGTCGCGGCGCGGGGTGGTCTGGGGCCAGGCGCCGGTGATGCGGACCCGGGGGCCGCCGGTGCGCACGGGCAGCAGCTCGTTGAGTGCCCAGTCCTGGAGGGAGGCTTCGATGACGAGTTGGGCGAGGCGCCCGCTGCGGGCCCAGTTCGGGGTGAGGCGGTCGGGGTTGGCGCCGTAGCAGGCGAGTTGGAGCACGGATTCGTGCCAGGGCACGTGCGGGTTCTGGGGCCCGGCGACGTCGGCTTCGACGACGACGAACCCGGTGTCGGCCCAGGACTCGGTGTCGCGGGGCAGGCGGGTTGCGGCGTGGCCGTGGCCGATGGCCGGGATGGTCTTGAGCCAGGCGACGGCGGCGAGTTCCGCGGTGGGGATCTCCACCACGGTGGCGGGGGTGGTCATTCCTCGTCCTCCGGTTCCTCGCCGACCGCTGGGGTGGGGGCGCGTTCGGTGTCGGAGCCCAGGGCGAATCCGAAGGGCCGTTCCGGGGGCGGCGGGGGGCCGGTCGCGGCCAGGAGGCGGCGGGCGGTCTTCTCCGCGCGGCGCAGCGCCTTGAGGGAGTTGCCCTTGATGCGGAGGTCGACCTGGCGGTCTCCGGCGGTGACGGTCAGCCTCACTACTCCGCACCCCCGATGCCGAAGGTGGTGCGGGGCGCTGCGCGGCGGGTGTAGAGGGCCGGCCGCAGGTGGGGCCGTGGACGGACGCCGGGGTGGCGGACGCGGCGCACGGGATGGTCGGCGCCGGGCCACCACAGCGCGCGCTTGGTGCGGGGGACGATCGTGTACGGCCGGGAGCCGAGTTCGACAGCGGCGCCGTAGTCGAGGTGGGAGCCGATACGCCGCACCAGCAGCCGGGGCTTCTCCACCACGTAGGAGTCGGCGAGGGCGCCGGTGCGGCGGGGTGCGCGGGCGCCGGCGTCTTCGGCGATGTCGGCGGCCAGAGGGCCGACGGCGCGCACGTCGGCGGCCAGGTCGACGCGGCGTTCCCAGCCGGGGGCCATGACGACGCGGACACGTGCCGGTGCTGCCATGCCTCCTCCGTTCCTTGGCGGTAGCGGATGGTGCAGTGCGGTGGGGCCGGTGAGGGGCGGTTGGGGTGTTGGCCACCCGGTGCCGCAGCAAGGCCCCGCGGGGGGGTCAGGGTGGGGCGGGGGGTTCGGGCAGTGGGGTGGGGCGGTCGGTGCGGCGGGTGGTGCAGATCAGGTCACCGGCGTGCCCGAAGGAGAGGTGTTCGCGGGTCTCGAAGATCGGGTGGACCTTGCCGGTGGTTTCGTCTCTCAGGCGGTCCCCGACGCGGGCGAGGGTGCCGTGGGGCAGGCGCCACACGGTCTCGGGGATCTGGCGCCAGGTGCCGGTGCGCGGGTCGCGGATGCTGCGGGAGCGTTCGGCGCGGGCGGCCGGGACGGGTTCAGCGGCGGGCTGCTCGGGGACTTCGCCGGTGTAGTCGTCCGGCTCACCGACCGCGTGGAGGACGGTGACGCGGGTGTTGGCGACGGCGAGCATCACGGCCTGCCCATGGGGCGCCACGGCGCGATGCCGCGCAGGGTGGAGTCGTGGTCGGGCATCGGGTGGCGGCGTGTGCTGCGGCTGCGCTTCCAGGAGAGGTTCTTCAAGGCGCGGGCGGCCAGCGGGGCGAGGGTGATGGCGTGCCCGGCGCCGGAGCCGTCGCCGGTGCGCTTGTAGGTGACGGAGGCGCCGTCCTGGTCGATCTGCTGTGCGTTGTGCCGGGCGGTGTATCCGGGCTGGTCGGCCAGCCACGCGGCCTGCCACGCGGTCGCCGCCTTGAGGTGGTGCCGGTCGCGGGCCCCGATGCGGTCGGCGTCCAGGTCGTAGACGCGCCCGGCATGGGGCTCGATGCTCGCGCCGGCGACGGCAACGAGGTCGGCGTCGACGGCCTTGCGGGTGATGTGCAGGACGTCCTCGACGGTGGCCCACGTCATGGGCGGTCACCTCCCCGGGAGGGGCAGCAGTAGGAAGAGAGAAGAGGAAGCTGGGGGGCCGGGGCGCAGGGACCGGACGGGTGCTGCGCCCCGGCGGACCCGGGGTCAGGACTGGGCGGGGTCGTACTCCAGGCACGCCCAGGCGTGCTCGTGGCCCAGCGCGAACGCGCGGAAGAGCCTCATTTTCAGCAGCGCCTCGTCGGTGTCGCTGATCTCCGGGGGGATGATCTGCGATTCGATGGAGCCCTGCTGCTCGGTGATGCCGCGGCCGAAACCTCGGCCGGAGATCAGGTAGTCGGTGTTGCCCACGTACAGCAGCGGGTTCCCGACGGGGTTGACGGTGGCGGCAGCGGAGACGCGGCAGCCGGTGGACCAGAAGACGGGGTAGCCCCACAGGGTGTCCGGGGTGCTGTCCCTGCCCTGCACGAAAACGGGGCGGTTCTCGTCGTCCCGCACGTCGCGGAACAGGCGCTTGAAGACCGGGCTCGCGATGACGTGGGTGTTGGCGGCGTCGAAGTAGTCGCTGTCCTCGTAGCGGCCGGCGACGTCGGACAGCGCCTCGTAGGTGGCGTCCCCCAGGACGATGTTGTCGCCTGCGGTGTATGCGGTTTCCGCGTTGGACTGCCCCAGCAGGTAGTACAGGCTCTCGTACGGCACGGTGGTGCCGTTCATCGCCCCGCTGGTGCCGAGGGCGGCGTTGTCGAGGTACTTCGCCGCGGACGTGGCCCAGTTGACCTTCTTCGTCTCGATGACGTTCGGGGCGGCGTCGGTCAGGTCCTCTTCGGCGATCTGGATGGCGCCGGTGATCTTCCGGCGGGTCAGGAGCACCTCGCCGTTGGTGGAGGTGTCCCGCACATACGCGGTGCCCTTGGCCGTGTTCTGCACGCCCACGCCCTCCTCGCGGGGGACGTGCTTGGTCGGGGCGCTCATCATCTCGGGCCGGGCGAGTGCCTCGACGGCCGAGCGCTGCTCGACGCGGGTGATGGGGTTGGAGCCCCACTCCTCGGGGATCCAGTTTTCGAAAGTCATGCGCGGCATGACGGTCCTCGCTTCTGGGACGCAGGTCTGCCGAGTCCCCGTCGCGGGGTGCGCTCGCTGTCGGCTCGGGTCCCCGTCGCGGGGTGCGCCCAGAGCGGCCGTCGGATCGGCGGGCCGGGGTCCCTTCGCGGGGCCGGGTCCGGCGGGCCGATCGTGGCCTGTTATCAGGAGATCATAGCCGGGTGGTGCGGTAAAGGCCGGTGGTCGGGCCAGGGGGCCGGTGCGCGGCGGCCCCCTCGGCCCTCCGGGGGGGCTAGCGGTTGCCCATCAGTGCGCGGGCCTGGCGCTCGCTGGGGGTGAGCTTGCGCTTGCCGGCGGCGGCGGCGCCGGGCTTGTTGGAGGTGTCGGGGCGGCGGGGGGTGCGGCGCCGGGGCCGGACGTCCTCCTCGTCCTGCTCATCCTTGGCCTTGGCGAAGAGGGCGGGGAAGTCGTCGCGGAGGTCCTCGATCTGGTCGCCCCAGTCGGCCCAGCCGTCGTCGTCCAGGTCGACGTCATCGAGGTTGATCAGGCGGGAGCCGGCCAGGCGCTTGGCCTGCTCCTTCGTCAGCCCTTCGGCGGTGAGGGCGACGGACAGCGACAGGCGCTTGGTGCGCTCCTCCTCCCGGTGGGCGCGGTCGTCCGCGCGGTCCGCGTCCTTCTCGCGCCGCTCGGTGTCCTTCTCCCCACTTCGGTCCCGGTCGCGGTCGGTGGTGCGGCGCTCGCGTTCCCGGCGCGCCTTGGCCTCCAGCCGGAGACGCTTGGCCTCCTTGTTGGCCTTGCGCAGCGCGGCGGTCTGCTTCCGCAGCCGGGTCTTCAGCTCCTCGTTGTCGGCGTTCTCCAGGTCGTCGTCGTCCTGGTCGTCATCGGTTGCGTCGTCGTCGTGGCTCTCGCCGTCATCGTCACCAGGGTCGGTGCCGTCCTCGCCGTCGTCGTCGGCGGGGTCGATTCGGGTGCCCTCGTCGTCCTCGTCGTCGCGTCCGTCGCCGCCCAGCACGGGCCACACCGGGCGCCCGGCGACCCACCCGACAGGGGCCAGGGGGACGCCGGTGCGCGGGTGCGCGGCGGCACCGGCCGGAGGCACCGGCGTCTCGGGCACGGGGGTGTGGTGGTCAGTCGTCATGTCCGGTCTCCTCGTTGCGGGGTGCCGGGACACCGTCCGGTGTCCCGGAAGCTGCGTTGGTGAAGTCGTTGATTTCGGTGGGGGTGTAGCCAGCTTCGCGGAGGATCTGCTCCAGGGGCACGCCCATCTCGCGTTTGATCTGCGCGGTCTCCCACCACTCCTTGTCCAGGACCAGCCGCGGGGGGGCCCACTCGATGACGACCTCGTCCACGGTGTGGCCGGCCAGGCGCAGGATGTAGCGCCACATCTCGGTGAGGGTGCCGGTCAGGCGGCGGCGGCGGTCATCGGCGCGGTCGTCCAGCGGCGCATCATCCAGGATCCGCGACAATCCCGAAGGCTGCTGGCCGGTGATCGGGAAGTAGTGCAGGGGGGTTCCGGTCGCAAACGCCATCATGCGGATGTGGAGTTCGACGGGGGCGTTGAAGGTGTCCAGGTCCGCGGCAGCGAACTGCCCGACCTCTTTCGTGCCGGTGTAGACGTCCTCGACGCCCTGGCCCGACCGCATCCGGTATCGGCCCACGCCGGGTTCGCGGTCTCCGGTGGTGGGGGCGTCGTCCCACTGCGGGTCGTCGTTGTCGGAGTTCAGCTCCGCGTCCTCGGCCAGGACGCGGTAGCGGTGGGGGGCGCCGTGGGAGTCCATGACGGTGAGCTGGGTGATCAGCGCCTTGTTGATGGCGTCCTGCGGGCCGTAGGCGTCCTTGTGTTCGGGGCGGCCGTAGGGCGCTTCGTTGCGGAGGTGGAAGACGGGGAGTTCGTTGCCGCCGGCCTCGGGGGTGGGCAGCGAGTACCCCTCCCCCTCCCCCTCTCCTTCCCTGCCGGCGTCGCCGTGGTCGTCGTCGGTGTCGGGGGTGTGTTCACTCCAGGTGCCCAGCGCCTCGCCGGGCTTGTGATCGGCCGAGACGTAGCACTTGACGCCGTCGGGGTAGTACAGGTCGGCCCGCCACACCGTGGTGTCCTTCTCGGTGCCGGTGCCCCGGGTGGTCTCGGCCCAACGACGGAGGTACAAGCGCTTGCGGGTGGGGTGCTGCTCGTCGTACAGCATCCGGCCGCACGTCGGGGAGTTGTAGCTGATCTCGATGCCGGCCTCGACGAGTTCGTCGTCCCCGGCGTCGTCGGGGTCGTCGTCGTGCTCGTAGGGCCAGACCAGGACGTAGGCGTCGCCGTCCGCGAGCATGTCGCGGATGAGGTCGGATTCGAGGTTGTCCATGTCGTTGGCTTTCCGGATCCGCGCGATCGCCTCGGTGGCCTGCGTGTTGCCGGGCACGGAGATGGAGGCGATGCGGATGCGGGAGGCCAGGGCGGTGACGGGGGTGCGGGCCAGGCGGAAGCGGTAGGCGACCGCGGTGCCGCGCAGTTCCTCCTCCAGGCGGGGGTCCTCGAAGAACTCCCCGATGTCGCCCTCGTAATACAGGCGGGCTTCCTCGTAGCCGGGCAGCGCGGCGTCGAGGGCTTCGAGGGCGTCGAGGAGGTCGAGGGGGGTGCCGGCGGGGACGCGGCGGTAGATGGGGCTGGGGTCGCGGGGGTTGCGGCGGCGGTCGAGGATCTGCTGCCACAGGGAGTGTGCGGTCACGTCACGGCGCCCCTTGTGCTGTAGGTGGTGGTGGTTCGGCCGGCCCGGCGGGGGCGGGGAGGTTCGAGGAAGTACAGGAGCGCGGAGACGACGGCGTCGGCGACGTCGTCGTGGGCGGCCTTGGGGTAGGCCGTCATCTGGTCCTCCGCGCGGGGGAGCTGCTCGGTGTGGACGACGCGGCCGGTCTGGTAGAGGTTCAGGGCGCGGGTGAACCGCACGTCCTTGGGGGCGTGCTGGGTGTGGACCAGGAGCTTCACGCCGGGCGGGAGGTTGTGCAGGACGGTGCGCCACAACTCCCCGCCCTGGTTGACCTCGATGCGGACGGCGCGGATGCGGGGGTAGCGGGCCAGGAGCCGCAGCACTTCGGCGCGCAGCCGGTCACCGGCGTATCGGACCTGCTGGGCGTAGAGAACCTCGCACATCCCCAGCCTCGGGTTGATGCGGGGGTGGGCGGCGGCGAGGGCCGCGAGGTGTTCCGGGACGGGCGGGGGCGCCTTCATGTCCCGGTCGGTGGGGGGTGGTGTGGGGGGTTTGTAGGCGACGACGGCCATGCCGGTCCAGTCGGATTTGCCGGTGGTGGTGACGGCGGGGTCGATCTCCAGAATCCAGCGGGTCGCGGACACACCGAGGGTGGCGTGGATGAAGTCGTCGTGCTGCCAGTAGTCGCCCTGCCGGCCGCGCGGATTGTTCATCAGGTTCAACTGGAATGCGGCGGTGTGGGCGATGGACTTGAGGTAGTCCAGGGGCCAGCGCTGCGGCCACAGCGAGCGTTCCCCGCCGTCGTCGGTGGCGACCAGGGCGGGGAAGTACCGCACGACGACGTTCTCTTCGCGCGGCCATGCGGGGAGGTCGGTGGCGCCGGTGTCGGTGATCTGCCGCACGAGGTCGTGGATGATGCTGCCGGGCATGGTGACGGTGCCGGCGATCAGGACCGCGGCGTTCAAGTTCATCGCGAAGACGGTGGTGACCACCGAGTGCAGCCGCTTGTCCTTCTGATAGTCGCTGTAGTTGGAGGCGTCGGGTTCGATGTCGTCGAACAGCAGCAGGTCGGGGCGTTTGTTGCGCCACTTCGTACCGAGGGTGCTGCTGTCGATACCGCGGGCCATGAACGCGATACCGGAGGTGGAGACGTACATGTCCTGCCGGTCCGCGACGGTGGTGCCGGATTCGCGGCGGGCGGGGGTGCACAGGTCGGGGTAGTCCGCGCGCAGCAGCGGATTGTCGTCCAACTCCTGCTTGAAGCTGCTCAGGTGTTGTTCGGCCTGGTGGCCGGAGTCGGCGAACGCCGCGACGTAGGTGCGGTGCCCGTGTGCCAGGGCCCACGCCGGGAGGATGAGGAAACACCACGTGCTCTTCCCCGACTCGCGTGGTGCGATGACCGCTTCGCGGAGTTCCGCAGGTTCGAGGTCGTCGCGTATCCACTGCCGTACCGCTGCGCACAGCTCCAGGTGGAAGTCGGAGAAGGAGACGTGGCCGCCGGTCTCATCGGACGCGAGGTGGTGGCGGAAGTAGATCAGGGCGAAGAGGAGGGGGTCGGTGCGGGTGAGGGTGCGGCGGCCGGCGGGGGCGCGCAGCAGGTCGGGTTCGAAGCGGGTGAGGTAGGTGGCCCAGCCGAACCGTTCGGCGGTGCGGTGGGTGGTGTAGGGGTCCAACTGGTCCTCCCCTCCGGGTGGGATGACGAACGTGGTGGTGTGCCGGGGGCCGCACCCGGCGGGTGAGGTCAGGCGGTGGGCCTGCGCACGGGCAGGGTGTAGGTGTAGATGTGGACCTCCCGGCCGCCGCGCCGCTCGACGCGGGGGTCGCCGTCGGCGGTGACGTGCCCGGCGGGGGTCAGGCCGCGGTCGGCGGCCTTGCGCTGGACCAGGCGGTGGTTCTTGTCGTGCCAGGGCCCGGACACCTGGTCGGGGCGGATCGCGACGATCTCCATGCGGAAGGTGTCGGCGTGCAGGTCGCCGTCGGCCTGGTGGGTGGGTGAGACGGTGGGGCGGACGTAGCCGCCGGGGGTTCGCTCCCGCCCCTCCCGCGTCTGCGGCGCCCCGACCCCGGTCTCGGCCCCGGTCTCGGTGGCGGGGTCGGGGATGTTGACGGGGGGCTCTTCGGCCGGGCCGGGCTCGGTGCCGGGGCCGTCGTCGGGGCTGTCCGGCTCCGGGGCGTCGTCGGGGGCCACCTCGTCCTCCCCCGCGTCGTGCTCGGCCACCACGAACTCCTGCTCCTGGTGCCCGGGTGCGTCGCCGGGGATGGGCGCGCCCGGCCCATCGGCGTCGGCCTGCTGCTCCTGGTGCTCGCGCAGGCGGGCCAGGAGCGCCGGCTTGGTGCCGGTCGCCTCCAGGCCCCGGGCGCGGGCCAGGTCACGCAGCTCCGACAACTTCAGCTGCTCCAGGTTCTCCGGCAGCTCGGGGTGTTCGGCGGTGGTCATCAGGACTCTCCGTTCTCGGGGGCGAGGTCGGCGACGGCAGCGAGGACCTCGTCGAGCTCTTCGGTGGTGAGGGTGGTGTCGGCGCCGGAGTCCGCGGCGAGTTCCGCGGCCCGGGAGGTCATGGCGTCCAGGACGCCCGCGGTGGTGGGGGCACCGGCCTGATCGGTGGCGGCGAGCCAGCCGGCGCGGGTGGTGCGCTGCATGTGGGCCTGGCCCCAGCGGGTGGGGTGTTCGGTGGGGATGACGCGGGCGATGTGCGCTCCGGGGTCGGCGTCGGGGTGGGGGTCGGGGGTGACGATCACGATGGGCATGGGGTGCTCCTGTCCAGGTCGGTGAGGAGGTCGGCGAGGGTCTTGCCGGAGTGGCCGCGCAGCGCGGGGGGCAGCACGCGGCCGATGAACGCCGTGTCTGCGGAAGAGGGGCCGTCCTCGGCTGCGTGCACGATCGTGTCGGGCAGGTCTTCGGGCCGGTCGGCGTGCCGGCCCAGGCGGTCGCGGTAGACGGTGGCCTCCAGGAGGGTGCCGCCGGCGCGTTCCAGGTTGCGGTGGGCGGTGAGCCAGGAGGTGAGGACGACCGGCAGGCCCAGCGCCATCGCCTCATAAATCGTGGAGCCGCCGTCCGCGACCACGACGTGGGCCCGGACGTATTGGGCGAGGGTGGCCTGCCCTCCGGGTGAGTGCCGGGGGTGAGGTGCGAGCACCACCTGGAAGGTGTCGGGGTCCAGGAGGGAGAGCACCTCGTGGCGGTTCCACCAGGAGGTGGCGCGGGCGCCGGGTGCGGCGCGGTTGCCGTGGCGGTAGCGCTCCGATCCCCCGCCGTGGGTGGGCGCGTACAGCACGCGGATGCGGTCGTCGTCGGCCCAGATGCCGGTGTCGTCGACTTCACCGCGGAAGAGCGGGTCCAGCTTGGGGTAGCCGATGATCGCGATGCGCGACGGTGGTGCGCCGGAGGCCATGACCTCGTCCGCGTGGGCGGGGCCGGGGCAGGTGACGACGCTGAACGTCTTGCTGCGGGGCCAGTCGCGGTAGCCCTTGGAGGCGATGCCGTGGGCGTACAGCACGGAGGCGCGGTCCCGGCGTTCGGAGGCGGCGGTGTAGCGGTCGCGGGTGGACAGGTACACGTTGACGGCGCCCTGCTGGGGCTGTCGGCCGATGCTGTAGGTGCCGGGGGTCAGGTGGGCGTGGACGGGTGCGATGAGGCGGTCGGTCTGTCCGCCGGGGATCAGGCCGGTGGCGGGGGGGCGGTACCAGCCGGTGGCGTTGGAGGCGAAGTGGATCACCGCGTCTCCCGGTGGTGGATGGTCAGCAGGCCGCGGCGGTGGGGGCGTCGTGCCCAGGGCAGGGTGTGGGCGTTCTCCCAGTCCCATCCGTGGTCGGCGGGCAGTGCGGCACGGGCACCGGCTTCGACGCCCATGGTGGGGTTGGCGGCGTCGTGGAGGGCGATGGTGGCGCCGGGGGCGAGGTGGGGGAGCCAGGCGGTGAGGTCGGTGTGGACGGCGTCTTCGGTGTGGTCGGCGTCGTGGAACAGCAGGGCGACGGTGGGGCCGTGGGGCCAGGTGCGGGCGGCGTCGACGGCGCGGGCCCGGGTGACGGTGTGCCGGTCGGGGCTGGCGCCGATGGCCCGCATGTGGGCCTCGAAGTGGGGGCGGGCGGTGGTGTAGCGGGGGGAGGAGTCGCTGTAGGGGTCGGTGCGGTCTTCCCAGGGGTCGATGGTGGTCAGGTGCGGGCCGTGGCCTTCCTGTGCGCCGGTCAGGAGCCAGCCGGTGGAGCGGCCCCGGTAGGCGCCCAGTTCCACGATGTGGCGGTTGGCGGGGACGGTGGCGGCCAGGGCGCGCAGGTGTCGGCAGGCGGACAGTTCGACCTGACCGGGGGGGCGTGTTGGTCGGGACCACGCGGTGGCCGCCGCGGTGTCGATCACGGGGTGTCTCCGTTCCGGATGCGCTGCTCGACAGCTTCGGTGTGGGCGCGGGCCTGCTCGAGGAGTTCGGTGATCCGGGCGTCGGCTTCCTCGGAGCCGGGGCCGGTGTTCTCGACCTTGGCCGGGGCGTCGAGGCCGAGGAGGCGGCGCCGGGATTCGCTGATCTTCAGGGCGCGGTCGATGGCGGCGAGGACGGGGGCGTCGTCGATCAGTCGCTCCACGCTGGTTGCGCGGGGGTGGCCCTCTTCGTCGAGGGCGATGTCGCCCCGGTCGTCGCGGACGTAGTCGATGGGGGCGTAGACGATCTCGCCGGAGTGGACGACCCAGTGGGTGCGGTTGAGGACGGAGTGGGTGCGGGCGAGGAGGTCGTCGAGGCGGGCGACTTCGGTGGTGATGAGGGGGCGGCGCTGCTCCTCGGGGATGGAGGCGCGGATCTCGTCGAGGATTTGGGAGACGCGCTGGTGGCTGATGTGGTGGTGGGCGGCGATGCGGGTCTGTGTCCAGCCGGCGAGGTAGCGGTTCCAGATGTCGGTGTTGCGGGCGTCGAGACGTTCACCGTCGGTTTGCGGCATGTGGTCGCCTCCTCACCGTGTGCGCTGTGGCCTGCAAGGTTTTGCTACAACCTTCGCTGGAAGCATAGGCATATTCAATGGAGTCCATAGTCTGTAGCTATGTATTCATCGTTGGGCGCGGACGGGCACGGTGCGGCACCGGCAGTTCGGGTGCGCCGGCGGCAGGCCGCCGAACCACTCCCACAGGCCCTGCTCCGCGGCGTACTCCTCGGCCGCGGCGACCACCGTCCCGGCTCGCCCCAGGCACGTGGGGCAGGGCGCGGCGCTGCCGGTGCGCCAGATCAGTTCCATGCGGCGCGGTTCGGCGTAGGCGCGGAAGGCGTGGTTGACGGCGGCGGCGAGCTTGGTAAGGGCGTCGCGGAGCAGGCGGCGGAAGGTCTGGCCGAGGGTGGTGAGGCGGTCGGCGTCGAGGGCGTTCAGGCGGGTGGCGGCGTCGCGCAGGATGTGGTCGATGCCTTCGCGGACGGCGAGGGTTTCGATGACCGCGTCGGGGGTGAGGTCGTCGGGGGTTGCCGGGGGGCGGGTGCCGGGGCGGTCGGGGGCGATGCGTGGCGCGGCGGTGGTGGCGGCGTCCCAGGCGTCGCGCAGTGCTCCGGTGACCAGGGTGGCGAGGGCGGCGGTGGCGGCGAGGAGGGCTGCGGCGGTCACGCCGGCGGTGATGGCGTCGGTAAGGGTGTCGTCGATGGCGGCTTCGAGGTCGGCTTCGAGGTCGGCGAGTTCGATGTCGAGCTGGTCCAGGGCGGTGTCGGGGTCGGCTTGGGGTGGGGTGGGTGTCGTCATGGCGTGGCATCCTGATCGTGATCATGATGGATCGTCTGAATTCCTACTATGTCTCTCCTTGACAGGTCGCGGGGTCGCGTGCCCGGTATGCGTGGGTTGTCGGGTGGGGGTTGGGAGGTGGGTGGCCGGTGAGCAGTGAAGGCGACGTGGTGTTGTCCCCGGAGGCGGTGGCGCGGGTGTGCCACGAGGTGAATCGGGCGTGGCAGGAGGTCACGGGGTGGATTTGATATCGCGGGAGCAGTGGGGCGCTCGGGCGTTCCGGGTGCCGAACGGCGCGACGGTGTACGGCCGGGCCCGGGCGGGGGTGAAGCTGCACTACCTGGGGTCGGCGTACTCGGACCGTGCACATTCCCAGTGCGCGGCGTATGTGCGGGCGCTCCAGGCGTCCCACATGGACGGCAACGGCTGGTCGGACATCGGCTACTCCTTCCTGGTGTGCACGCACGGCGCTGTCTTCGAGGGGCGGGGCCTGCACCGTCGGAATTCGGCGAACGGCAACGCCTCGCTCAACGACGCCCATTACGCGGTGTGTGCGCTGCTGGGGGCGTCCGGGCTGACGGAGCCTCCGGACGCGCAGCTGCACGGGCTGCGGGACGCGATCGAGTACTGCCGGCGTGAGGGGCCGTGCGGGAACGAGATCGCGCGGCACGCGGATGGGTTCGCCACCGCCTGCCCCGGCCCCGCCCTGACTGCGTGGGTGCGGGCGGGGGCTCCTCGCCCGGCGGGTGGGTCGCGGGGCCCGGGTGGCACGGTGTACGTGGTGCGGGCGGGGGACACTCTGTCGGGGATCGCTGCGGGGTATCCGGGGGTGTCGTGGGAGGAGATTCATGCGGCGAACCGATCGGTGATCGGGGCGGATCCGGGGCGGTTGACGCCGGGGCAGCGGTTGACGATCCCCGCCCCGGCCGGCTCGGGATCCGGCTCGGGCTCGGGTAGTGGTGGGGGTTCCTCGAGCGGGGCGCGGACGCACACGGTGCGGTCGGGGGAGACGCTGTCGGGGATCGCCGCCGGGTATGCGGGGGTGTCGTGGCAGCAGCTCGCGCAGGCGAACCGGATCGCGGCGCCGTACACGATCCGGACGGGGCAGGTCCTCGCCATCCCGGCCGCCGCGCAGCCGGCGCCGTATGTGCCGCCGCCGTTCCCGAAGGGGTTGCGGCCGGGGTCCGCGTCGCCGTCGGCTGTGCCGTGGCAGCGCTGCTTGAAGCGCCTGGGGTTCATGCCGGGGAGCGTGGCCGAGCACCCGAACTACGGGCCGGCGACGCAGGACGCGACCGCCCGGTTCCACAACGCCCACCCGCAGTACCGCAGCGCCGGGGTCTCCCGGGACGTGGCGGTCGGCTCGCAGGGGTGGGCGCACGCACACCGCTTGGCCTACGGAGGTAACCGATGACCGCAGTGGATTACGACCTGGAGTTCCGTGAGGACGGGCGGGTGATCGAGCTGATCAGTATCGGCATGGTCGCCGATGACGGGCGGGAGCTGTACGCCATCAGCAGCGAGTTCGACCAGCCGGCGGTGCGTCGGCACCCGTGGCTGCGCGAGCACGTCTGGTCGCAGCTCCCCATCGTGAAGAACTGGGAGGGGGTGCGGGGGGTGGACCGTCTCGATCTGGACCACCCGGATGTTCGGCCGCGTGCGCAGATCGCCCGCCTGGTCCACGACTTCATCGTCGCGGCGGGGCCGGATGTGGAGCTGTGGGCGAACTGGGGCGCGTATGACCACGTGTGTCTGGCGCAGCTCTGGGGCCCGATGATCGCGCTGCCCGAGGGCGTGCCGATGTTCACGCACGACATTCAGCAGGAAGCGCGGCGTCTCGGCATCCGCTGGGACGAGCTTCCGAAGCAGGAGGGCGGCGAGCACAATGCGCTCGCCGACGCTCGACACAACCGGACCGTGCGGCGGTGGCTGGCCACTCGCGCACAGGAGAGGACCGCATGATGCGCAGCATCCTCGGGCGTGAGCCCGCTTTGTGGCTGGCCGTGATATCGGCCGGCTTGTCCCTGGCCGTGACTCTCGGGGTCGGCCTGAGCACGGCGCAGGCGGGCGCGATTGTCGCGGCGATCACTGCTGTGGGCGGGGCGGTCACCGCGCTGATGACCCGGCCGATCGCGCCGGGGGCTTTCACCGGGGCCGTCGCCGCCCTCGCCGCGCTCGTGGCCGCCTTCGGTTTCGAGGTCGCCCCCGAGACGGTGGCCGTCGTGTCCGCCGTCGTCGTCACCGTGCTCGGGCTCCTGACCCGGGGGCAGGTGTCACCGGCCGATGAGGCACACCGCCGCACCCTGACCGGAGTCTGAGCATCGGGGAGGCCGGTATGGAGGGCATCCCGACGGCGCTTCTCGCGCAGGGCGGCGGCTGGGCGATCGTGGCTGCTGCCGTGTGGATGGTCCTCACCGGCCGCCTCGTGCCCCGCAGCGTGATGGAGGACGCCCGAACGGATCGCGACCGGTGGCGGGCGGCCCACGAGGTCAGCGAGGAGGCCCGCCGGGAGGCGGATCGGCAGATGGGTGAGCTGCTGGAGTTGGCCCGCACGACCGGGCAGGCCCTGTCGAGTCTGCCGCCGGCGCCCCCGGAGGGGGTGAGGGCGGATGCGGATCCTGGTGCGGTGGCTGGTCGGCCGTCGTCGTCGGGCTGAGTGTCCGGAGGCGGAGGCGGCGCTGGCCCGGGCGCGGTCGGCGCTGGAGGAGGCGCGGGCGCGGCGGCCGGAGGTGACGGAGATCGCCGGTCGGCTGCGGCAGTTGCGCCACGAGAACCACTTGGCCGCCCGGATGCGGGCGGCACTGTACGAGGGCCGGTGAGCGATGGAGCCCGATCGGATAGTGAACGCCGCGGCGAGTGGGTTGTTGCTGGTGGCGGCGGTGGTGTTCTGCGTCGCGTATCACGTGCTCGCCCGGTGGTGGCGGTCCCCGGAGGGGCGGCACTTGATGGCGGGGGCGGCTGCGCTGGGTGCGCTGGGCGGGTACACGGTCGCGATCATGGTGTGGCCGGATGCGGTGCCCGCTCTGCGGTGGGTGCGGGCGGGGCTGGTGCTGGCGCTGGCGGTGCTGCTGGCGCAGAGGACGGTGCTGCTGTGGCGGGCGCAGCATCACTGCTGAGGCGGAGGAGGGGTGAGCGTGGGTTTTGCCGGAGTTTCCCTGATGGTGGGGAGCCGCGGGGGTGGGGGCGGGGGATAATCGGGTGAGGAAGAGGAAGGCGTCGGTGGCCTTGGCAGGTGCGGCGTCGTTGCGGGGTCGGGTCCGGGGGTGGTGCCCCGGGCCCGGCCCCGATCTTGTATCCGGGGCGTGGGGACCGTGCACAGGGCCGCCTACGTGTTCGGGGTCTACTGGGGTTTCCAGCCGATGGCCTCCACTCCGGAGGAGTAACCACGCCCGGGTGAGACGACACCCGTCGGCGCCCATCCGACGTCGATGAACTCTCGGGCCGCTTCCGTGGGAATCCAGCGGTCACCGCGTGCCGGGTCGGACATCCACGCGGCCAGCTCGTCGGCCGTGGTGCACACCGGGCTGATGGGGGATCCCTCGCTGACGGTTTCCCAGAGTTGCCAGCCCTCGCCCGTGGGCGGGTCCGTGGGCTCCCATTGTTCGGCTTCGGCGCGCTGTCCCGGGTATGCCTCGATGCCGGCGTGGCCCTGGCAGGTTCGGCATGTGTCGTCGGCGCCTTCGCGTTCGCAGCGGGCTCGGATGACGACGGCCGCGTTGATTGCGTCGTGGCCGAATCCGTGGAGCGACCATTTGTTGACCCGGGCGGCGGTCGGGGTGACGGGTGGGTCGAGCTTCTGCCATCCGTTCTCCGGGCTCCAGGTGTGGGTGAAGTCGTGGAGGCGATCGGCGGTGGCCAGGGCGTTCACGTCGTCCTGGGAGAGGTGGTGGGACCATCTGGCGTTGAAGAAGTCGGCGAGGCGTCGGGCCTCACAGGCGATGGCGATCTCTCCACTGCCGTAGTGGTCGGGGGCGTCCACGATGTGCCGTTCAGCGAGGTCGCGGATGGCCGGGGCCTCGGGGAGCCACGGGGTGGATCCGGTGCTGGCCGGGTCGAAGGGGCGGCGTCCGTACCACAGGGTGTAGAGGGATTCGGCGTGCGGGGAGTGGCCCCTCTCGCAGTCCGGGCAGGGGTTCTCGTCGAAGCGGTCCGGCAGGAGGAAGCCGTGCCAGGCTTTGTTGAGGGGCCAGTCGAAGTCGAGTGGTACGCGGCGGATCTGTCGTCCCATGGGTTTCTCCTCGGAGGGGATGAGGGGTCCGGCCCCGCCCCGGGTGCGTTCCGGGGCGGGGTCGTCTTCGTCGTGTCCGGGCAGGGGTCAGGGGTCAGGGGTCAGGGGTTGGGGCGGCGGGCGATGGCCAGCACGCCCCGGGCGATGTTGCGCATGCGGTGGGCGGCCCGCAAACTGCGGGTGCCCGCGATCTCGGTCAAGCCCATCTCGTACACCTCCCGGATCTCCTCCAGCTCCGCGTGCCGGGCGGGGCGGGCGCGGGGGACGGCCAGGCCCCGGCAGCCGATGATCCGGCCGGTTCCGTCGCGGACTTCCTGGTCCACGACGAGGAGGTCGTCCCGGTCAGAGCCGGCGAGGGCGAGGGCGGTGACCAGGGACACGACGTACCGGACCCCCTCGCGGGGCTCGGGCATCTCCGCGTTGTCGCCGTAGGTGGTGATGCCGAGGGGGATGCCCGCGAGATCACCGGCGTCCTGTCGCTCGGCCGTCAGACGGGCGACCTGGCCGGACGGCGGGATCTCCCGGATGAGGCTGCCGTCGTGGTCCAGGACGGTGATGGGGTGCGGGGTGAGATTGATGATCTCGGTCATCGGGTTTCTCCGTTCAGGGGTAGAGGCGGTGGGCAAGGTCGGGTCCGGTGAGGTGGCCGTAGGGCTGGCCGATCGTCCCGCCGGGGTGGAAGGCGAGGACCACGGCGCCGTCGGCGGCGGCCGGCGAGGCGGCGGTCAGTTCGGCGAGCGCGTCGGGGTCGGGGGTGGGGTCTTGGTCCAGGAGCCGGCCGAGGAGCGGCCCCCACAGGTCGAGCAGGACCGCGCGGGCCGGCGGGCGCTTGGCCACGGCGCTGCGCAGGGCGGTCAGGCCCTCGATGTAGTCGTCCCACCGGCCGGTGTCCCGGGGGCCGGGGAGGGCGGCGAGACGCCAGGGCGGGCCGGGGGCGGTGAGCCGGGTGCGCAGGTGCTTGGGGTGGTGTCCGTGGGCGCGGATCTGGCTGGTGAGGCCGGTCAGGGGCTGCCAGGTGATCGTGACGTCGCCGGAGAGGATGGTGGCGTGGCCGGGGGTGTTGCAGGGGGTGGGGAGGGTGAGGTTGTCGTGGGTGGGGTGGGCGGGGTGCCAGTCGATCGGCAGGCCCTCGCGTCCGTGGGTGCGGGCCCATTCGGCGACGAGGGGTTCGGCGGTCTCGCGGGGGCCGGTGTGGGCGACGTCGATGTCGCCGGGGTGGGTGACGGTGGGGTCGGCGGCTGAGCCGTACACCACCACGATGGAGGTCTGCATCCGGGGTCTCCTTCGGGTGCCGGGCAGGTGGGGCCCCTCGGAGGGGTGATGAAGGACGCGGTCAGGGGGCGGGTGAGACGAGGGCGTGTGCGAGCATCTGCGCCAGGAGCTCACACGCCCTGTCGGCGGTTTTCTCGTACGCCACGTGCAGGTGCACGCGGTCCCCGCCGGTGCGCTTGTTCAGCTCCAGGAGTTCGTCCTGTGCCCGGGAGTCGTCGGTGTCGGCTTCGTCGATGGCGTCGGCGAGGTTGATGCCCTGCCATTCGCCGGTGACCCGGCGCAGGGGCTCCAGGGCTTCCAGGGCGAGGCGGCGGGCGCGGGCTTGGGCGCCGGTTTCGACGAGTCGGGCTTCGGGGCCCCAGTCCTCGGGGATCGGCGCGGGGGGCGGGCCGGGCAGCACGATGCGTTCGGCGGGGCGAGGGCGGGCCAGGGAGCGGACCCGCCCGTCGTGGATACCGTACGTGGCGAAGGTGCGGATGATCTCGTTCCGGGACAGGCCGAGGACGCGGTCGGCCTGCTGGATGAGTTCGGCCTGGTCGGCGGCGGCTTGTTCGGCCGCGGCGCCTTGTTCTTGGACGGCTGCGCGGAAGTCGTCCCGGCTCATGTGGCCGGTGCACCGTGGGGTGCCGGGGCGGGGCCGGTGGGAGCAGGCGGGCTCGGTGCACATGGGTCGGACCAGGCCGGAGGCGTCGACCTCGGCGCGCCACCGGTCGATGCGGATGATGGCGCCCTGGTCGTCGGCCGTCTCGACTTCGAGCGGGGCGGTCAGCGTGTTGGCGAGGGGGGCGCGGGCAGCGGCCCCGGCCAGGGCGAGGACGGCGAGGACTGGGGCGTTCCAGGTGGTGCCGTCCGGGTCGGTGAAGGGCGCGGTGCCTTCGGCTAGGGCGGTGGTGATGGTGGTGTGCAGCGTGGCCATGGGTGGGGTCTCTCCGGTGGGTCAGGCGTAGGAGCGCTCGTAGGGGGCGAGGCGGGCGCAGCGGGGGCAGACGGGTAGGACGATGCCGGAGGAGTCCGGTTCCTCCTCCATCGCGTCGACGGGCCAGCTGCGGTTGCACTCCGCGCAGTGGGTACGTTCCTCGGCTGCCAACTCGAGGTGGTACCGGCCGGGCTCCTCGCCGGGCCGGTACTTGCCGGTGATGCGCTGTTCCTTGGTGGTGCCGCCGCGTTTGGTGGCGAGGACGGTGGTGGCGTCGGTGGTGGTGATGGAGTCGAGGACCTCCTGGTCGACGAGGAGGGTCCAGGTGCGGCCGGTCTTGGTGTAGCGGGCGGCGCCGGGTCGCAGGTGAGCGGGTGTGTCGGTCATGGTGGTGGGGCCTTCGGGTCAGGTGGTGGGCCATTGGGGTTCGGTGTCGGCTTCGAAGGCTTCGGAGAACTCGCGGTCGGCGAAGAGTTCGGCGAGGCCTTGGACTTGGCGCAGTCGCAGGACTTCGTCGGGTTGCATGCCGAGTTCCTGTCCGATCCATTCGTCGCTTTTCCCGCGGCGGGCGAGTTCGAGGACCATGTCGGACATGCCGTCGACGGTGTGTTCGCCGCGGGCGCGGTTGTGGCGGACGGTGGCGGCCATGCGGTCGGTCCGCTCGGTGCGCTCGGGGCGGATGACGGTGACGGGGAGGCGTCCGTGGAGGCGCTTGCGCAGGGCGGGGGTTTCTTTGCCGACGCGGTGGCGGTGGAAGCCGTCGACGACTTCGTAGGTGCCGTCGGTGGGGCCCCAGTCCTCGACGGGCCAGGCGACGATGGGTTGGGTGTAGCCGTCGGCGTCGATGGAGTGCTTGAGGAGGCGCATCTCGGGTGGGGCGACGACGTTGGGGTTGTAGTCGTTGGCTTGGAGGCGGTCGGCCTTGACCCACAGGACGCAGTCGACGGGTTCGTCACGCATGGGTGAGTGGCGGGCGAGGGCGGTGCGCAGGGCGTTGATGGTGTCGATGCGCTGGTCTTCGGGGAGTTCGGCGAGGCGGGCGAAGAGGGTGGTGGCGTCGTCGACGATGGCCTGGCCGAGGAGGTCGAGTTGTTCAGTCACGGCCGGCCTCGCGGATGGTGGCGGGGCGGACCATGGTGGTGAAGTTGCGGGTGGTCTTGAGGGTGGCGAAGCCGGCTTTGGTGTGGGTGTCGGCGAGGGAGTTGCGGACGACGGTGTGGAGGTCGCGGTCGTGGCCGAAGTTGGTGACGGCGGCGTTGATGAGGTGGGTGGGGGTGTCGGCGGGGGCGTTGGGGGCGATCCACAGGGATTCGACGGTGGTGCGTCGGTTGCCCTGGTTGATGCCGATGAAGCCGGTGATGGTGGTGCCGGTGCGGGCGATGATCCAGGTCTTGGTGGGTTCGTCCCAGATGGGGCCGCCGATTTCGTGGTGGACGTCGCGGTTGGCGAGGTAAGGGCCGAGGGTGGGGTAGAAGTCGGGGTGGGTGTCGGTGAGGGTGGTGAGGTGGGTCATGGGTTCTCCGTGTGTGGTGGTGTGGTTCCTCGACGTGTCCGAGTGTGGCACAACCCACCTCCTTTACGCAAAGGATTTTGCGTAAAGGAGGTGGGGTTCACTCCTCCCGCGAGGAAGCGGCGCGAGCCAGGCCCATGCGGTCGACCTGCCACAGTGCCCGCCGCTTGTTCATCAGCTCCCGGTAGCGGGTGTACGCCTCACGCTTGGTCGGGGTGAACGACAGCCCCTTGCACCAGTAGTCCTGCGCGAGGAGCACTTTGCAGATCCGCGTCCAGGACGGCTCCTTCTTCGAGGTGGCCGACCCCTCGTCCGGGATGCCGTCGGGGTAGCCGCGTAGTTGGTACCAGCGCAGGAACACCGCGATCTTCGCCCGGTAGTGCTCCGCTGTGGGCTGGGGCATGGAGTCCAGCAGGTTGTGGGCGAACTCCTGCCACGTCAGCCCGTCCGGCTTGGTGATCTTGATGCGGCCCAGGACGTTGCCGCTGGTGCGCGCGTGCGTCGCTCCGAAGTTCGCGCCCTGGACCCGGGCCACCACCTTCGACCACGTCTCGGGCTCGATGACGTGATACAGCCACAGGCCGCGCCGCTGGTCGTCACCGTACGGCTGGCAGATACGGGCCTGGTGGATCGTGAGCCCTGCTTGGTGCATCCGGTCGTACAGCCGGTTGTACGGCGTTTTGGTCCGCCCGTAGTAGGTCCAGATGTCCTCGGTGCGCCAGTCGTAGATCGGATACGCGTTGTAGCAGCCGCCGCCCACCCACGTGGTCCATGCCAGGTTCTCGTGGGAGCGCTTGTAGCGGCGCGCGATGGTGCGCCACCGGTTGAGGGACTCCTGGGTACGGATCCCGACCAGGCAGGCGGTGAGCTGCTCCTGGCCGTGCTCGCCTTGGCGGGCGTACCACTCGCCGAAGGCCGGCACGAACTCCTCGAACTCCATGCGGCGACGGAAGAACGGGAAGTACTCCTCGTCGGTGATGGCGCCGGGCGGGGGACGGCGCACCCAGTCCTCTTCCCGGTCGGGGTCCCAGCACATCCACTGAGGTTCGAACTGCGAGACGGCGTTGCGCAGGTTCAGCGGCAGCGCCACCCAGTACGGGTCGATCACGTCCGCATGGCGCTTCAGCATGGCGTGGATGTAGTCGATCGTCAGGGCGTACTGGGCTTCCAGGTCCACGATCAGTACGCCGATGCGTCGACCGCGGCGGCGGGCCTCGTTGGCGGCCAGCTCCAGGAGGACGCCGGAGTCCTTGCCGCCGGAGAAGGAGACGTAGATGCGGGGGAAGTCGGAGAAGACCCGGTTGATGCGGTGCCGGGCGGCTTCCAGGACGTTCACTCCGAGGTGACGTTTGCCAGCCACTGCTGGACCTCCTCTTTCGTGCACTCGATCAGCAGGCCGTCGGCGTCGACGGTCAGGTAGCGGCGTTCGGCGGTGCCGTCGGTCCGGGGGCAGTGCGCCTCGTACAGCTCACCGGCCTGGAGGGTCCAGTAGCAGATGATGCCGTTGCCGCGGGGGTCGGCCTGGCCGTAGTCGTCGCGGCGGGGCAGGAACTCGCGGCGGAAGGGGGTGCGGCCGGTGGGGGTCAGGGCGGTGAGGCGGGCGACCCAGGGCACCCCGAGGCGGCGGTGGTGTTCGACCAGTAGGGGGTCGAACCGGCGCAGTTGGCGGGCGCGGGCCGGGGACAGGGCGTGGGCGGGCGCAGAGAACACGGTCTTCACGGTCGGGTCTCCTCGGGCGCGGGGGGGGGGCGGGGGCCGCGTCGCAGGGGGCGCTTGGGCCACCAGGCGTCCATCTGTGCGGCGTCGTAGCGCAGGGAGGGCTCGCCGGGGTTGACCGGGTCGGGGGGTGCGGGGGCGGTGGCGGGATCGGCGCGGTGTTCGGCCAAGCCGCGTTCCAGTGCGCGGCCCACGGTGGAGGGGGCGACGCGGTAGCGGCGGGCGAGTTCACTGCGGGTCAGGTGCAGGGGCGGGGGGGTGGTCATGGGTCCTCACGGTGTATTGGACGGGGACGGTGCCGGGCACGACGCGGGTGCGGGCGCCGGGGGCCAGTGCGTCACGCAGGCGTTGCACGAGAGTGGGGTCGGCGGTGAGGCCCTCGCTGCGGATGTACTCGGGGTGGAAGCCGGGGTGCTGCCAGATGACGCGGCCGTCGCGGGTCAGCATGAGGCGACCGGCGGGGACCATGCCGCGGAAGCCGGTGCCGGCGACGATCTCCCCGGTGAGGGTGTCCTCGGGGGTGGGGGTCCACCGGTCCTCGGCTGTGGCGGCGGTCAGACGGGCGGCGGCGGTCATCAGGGCGTGGAGTTCGTCGGCGTCGATGCCGGCCATGGCCCGGCCGGTCTCCTCGGCCAGTTCCTCCTCGGTGGGCTCGATCAGGAGCAGGTCGTAGGAGAAGTGCCAGTGGGCGTCGACGGGCATGTCGGGGTGCCGGCAGTCATAGGCGTCGATCTCGTTGGTGAAGTGGACCTCGGAGCCGACGACCAGGGCGCGGCATCCGTCGTCCAGGCGCATGACCTCGCCGACGTCCCGGGCGGTGGCGAGAGCGGTGGCCTTGGTGTGGAAGCGGCGGGTGACCTCGGTCAGGTGCAGGATGTCGCCGCCCAGCAGAGTGCGGCCGGAGTCCACTATGGCTTTCTCGCGCAGGCGGGCGGAGTGCACGGCTTCGGCGCGGCGGCGCTCCAGGCGCTGCTCCTCGTAGTACAGGCGGCGGGTTTCCTGCCGGGCGACGCGCTCCAGCTCGAGGTCGATGTTCCACGCCTCGACCATGGCGGCGATCTCCGCGTAGGCGGTGTCGGTGCGCACGGCCCACGCCTTGGTGTGCTTGCAGAAGATGGCGTTGGTCTCGCGCAGGCGGCGGTGGATGTGGGCGGCGCCGTAGGGCAGGACGATCCAGCGGCCGGCCTGTTTGACGGCCTCGATTTCTCGGATGCGGGTTTCCGCGGCGAGGACGAGGGCGGTGACGGCTTCGCGTTTGGTGGTGCCGATCCAGCGGGCGCGGTGGTTGGGGTCCCAGTGAGTGCCGAGTTCGACGAGCTGGCGGTTGAGCTGGGAGTGGTAGCCGGCGCGGACGTAGATGCGGCGGCCGGTCTGCCATGCGCGGGTGGTGGGGGTGTCGGGGTGGATCGGCTTGCGTGGTTTGCCGGTTGCGGACACGGGTCCTCCGGAGTGTGGGGTGTTCCTCGACAGGGGCCGAGTGTGCCACACCCCACCCCCTTTACGCAAAGAATTTTGCGCGTTTTGGGTGAGGGGATGGCCCGGCCGCAGGAGAACTGTCGAGGAACACCACGCGGGCCGGGCCCACCCCAGGATCGCACACGGGCGACCCGCCATCCCCGCGGGTGCGGGGACCAAGTGGGTGTCATCACGGTTGAGCGGACCATCCCCGCATGTGCGGGGAGCAAGGGGTCGGGCCCCCACCGAGGGGGGATCCGGTGGGGGCCCGTTCGGGGGTGATCCCACCGTAGCGGCCGGGGCGGTGTCGGGGTGGGGAATCACGGAACCCGGGGTGCGGGGTGCACTCGTAAGGGTGGAGTGCAGGCAAACGTACGGCCCCGGCACTCCACGGTGCCGGGGCCGATCCGCTGTCCCCGCGCGCACGTACGGGGGTACCGTCCTGAGTGTCGAGGCTCAACACGGATTGGGGTTCAGCATGGCACAGGGGACTGACAAAAACAGCGGCGGGCCCGGTGTTCCGCCGGGCGAGAGTATCGGGCAGCGGATCGCGGCGATCCGGCGGGCCCGGGGCCTGACCCAGCACGGCCTGGCGCAGCGGGCGCACATCTCCTACAGCACGGTGACGAAGGTGGAGTCGGGGCACATCGCGGCGTCCCCGATGGTGACGTCCGCCTGCGCCCGCGCGCTGCGCGTACCGGCAACCGACCTGACCGGTCAGCCGTACTACGACCAGCTGAAGGCGGACCAGTTGGAGGAGTTGATTCAGCCGCTTCGGCAGGCGATTGCGAATCCGATGCTGCCGCCGGAGGAGGGAGATCCGCGGGCGTTGGCGGCGATCCGGGCGGATGTGGCGCGGCTGGATGCGTGGCGGTTGCGCGGGGAGTACATGGTGATCGCCGCAGAGGCGCCGGCGTTGGTGGATGAGCTGCTCCTGGCGGCGGATCGGGCGCCGGCGGGGCGGGAGCGGGAGAAGACCTACCGGGCGCTGGCCGACACCTACCGTCTGGCGCGGTCGCTGCTGGGCAAGCTCGGGTACACCGACCTCGGGCTGTTGGCGTTGGACCGGATGCAGCAGACGATCCCGCACGCCGGGGACCCGTATCTCCAGGTCGTGGTGTGTCACTACCGCGGGGACTACTTCCTTCATCACGGGGCGCCGGAGATCGCGCTGCGGGAGATCGGGGCGATGGAGCGGATGCTGGAGGATCCGGTGCGGCGGGGGGATGTGCGGGCCATGTCGGTGCGGGGCACGATGTGGCTCAAGTCGGCGGTGTTGCATTCGCGGTCGGGGCGTTCGGGGGCGGCCGGGGAGGTGACGGGGCGGGTGTCCGAGGCGCGGGCCCTGGCGGGCCGGCTGGCCGGGCGGCCCGATCCCTACGGATTGGTCTTCGACGAGATGAACGTCCAGTTGCACGAGGCGTCCACGCAGCTCGATTTGGGTGAGACGGGGCGGATGGTGGAGTTGGGTGAGCGGGTGCGGTTGCCGGAGGGGTGGGCGCGGAACCGGGCCGGTCATCACCACATGGATATGGCGCGGGCGTATGAGGTGGTGGGGCAGCGGGAGAGGGCGGTGAGCGAGTTGGTGGCGGCGCGGCAGGCTGCGCCGGCGCAGACGAGGTATCACCCGACGACGCGGGAGACGGTGCACGCGTTGTTGCGGAAGCGGCGGTCGCCGGAGCCGGCGTTGCAGGCCGTGGCCAGGTGGGTGGGGGTGTAGCACGGGCCGGGCCGGCTGGTGGCATGACACGAGGGCCCCGACTTTCATTGCGGAATGAAAGTCGGGGCCTTGTGATTTCGGCAACATGACTGGGTGTGAGCGCACGTCACACGATGATCATGGAGTCGAGGATGGCCAAGCCACTCGCCCGGAGGTACGAGGAACCCGTGAAGGCGCTGCGGCGCTGCGCGGGGTGCGGGACGTTGACGCAGGAGGCCCGGCCCGAGCCGGGGTGCGGGAAGGGCTGCGAGTGGCGCTGCCCGGACTGCCTGCCCGTGTCGGGCGCGGAGAAGGCCGGGGGTGCGCGGTGAGCGACCTGCGGCAGCAGACGCGGGCGACCCCGGAGGTGGGGGACGAAGTGGAGCTGGAGCCGGGCGGGGAGCGGTTCGTGGTCACCAACATCAGCTCGGAGGACGGGTTGTGCACGCTGCGGGGGCGGGGCCGCGGTGGTGTCCCGGAGGAGGATCCGGTGGACCCGGCCGTGTTGATGGTGGTGCGGACTCGTGCGGAACGCCGGGGCGGGGACGCCTGGTGACCGGGGAGAGGCGGAGGTTTCGGGAGCATGTGATCGAGCCGGACGAGGAGCCGGATGCGGAGGCGATCACGTTCACGGCGCAGTGCGCGGTGTGCGAGGAACGCGGGCCGACGGGGGACGGGGGCGGGGAGGTGACCGGGTGGATGGCCCGGCACCTCAAGGCGCATCCGGAGCACCTGTCGTATCGGGAGATCATCACGCGCCCGTACAGGGCTGTGCCGGGGGCGTGGCGGTGAGGGCCGGGGCGCCGGAGGAGGCGCTGGACTTGATCCGGGTGTTGCCGGGGGAGATCCGTGTGGGGGACTCGATGGTGATAGGAGGTGTGGAGCGGACGGTGGTGGATCTGCGTGCTGTCCCACCGGCCGGGTCCCGGCTGGTGGTGTTCGGGGAGGGTGTGACGCTGCGGCTGCCGGCGAGGGAGCAGGTGGCGGTGAACCGGTGGGTTCCGGTGAGGCGTTTCCCTCGGCCGGGCCGTGTGGTGCCGCGGCGGGGGGTGGTCCGATGACCCGCGACGGCGAGCACGGCCAGGAGCAGGTGCTGGGGGCCGGGGGCCGGGGACACGGCCGGGGGGCCGGGGACGGGTCGGGTGCGGGGAAGCCGGGGCGGGCTCCGTTGGTGTTGCGGCCGGCGGGCCGGGCCGGGAACTGGCACCTCCCCGGCTCCGGGGGGCGGGCGGTGATCGATGTGCCGTTGCGCCCGGCGCCGGGGGGTCGGCCGGTGGTGCTGCGTCTGGACATCTCGGATGCGGAGCTGCTGCACGCGAGTCTGTGTGAGCGGTTGGGTCCGTATCCGGCGGCGCGTGCCCAGGAGGGGGAGGGCGGGGTGCCGGGGTGTCGTGAGGCGCCTTCGGGGCCGGTGCGGCTTCGGCGGGGGTTGCGCGGCGACCGCCCGTAGGGGCGACGGCTCGTAGGGGGGGGGGGGGGGGGAATAGGGCTCGGTGCCCGGGCGGTGAAGTGTTTCCCGCCCGGGCACCGTGATGCTGCGGCCGGGGCGCGCGAGGCACGCTTCCCGTCCCGATGGCGGGGCTCCGGTCGCTCGGGGTCTTCCCCGGGCAGTTTCGAGGGCCGCCCTGGGGAGGCCCTGTTTCGTGGGGTGTGGGAGGGTGGTTTTCGGGCCGTTTCCCGGCCGGGGAGAGGCCAATTGCCTTTCCTTACTATGGTGTCCGGCGACCTGCGTTTATGCAGGTCCGCACAGTGGTGGGCCGGGGATACCTTCTAAGCACTTGGTCGCAGGTTCGAGTCCTGCCGGGGGCACTTTCCATCCACCACCGGATGGACCGCTTTTTCCCAGATCGAACAGGATTTTTCGTCTCGCCGGGGCCTCCGGGTTCCGCTGCTCCACCGGCGTCGGAAGTCCGGTTGGCACCGGTTGAGACAAGGGCTCCACGGCTACCCGTCCCCCTGAGCCCCGGCATCCCGCCCTCCGGCGGCTCCGGAGAGCACCCCGTGGGGCGTCACGACAAGCGGTCCGGGGGTCACGAGAGCGAACCCCGGACCGCCTCATGCGACTCCACCTTCCGCGCCCTCCGCGCGGGGGTTCCGGGGCCGAGACGTTCCCACGTCGGTGGAAGCCACATCACGCCCGGCCCTCCCGAACCGGAGGGCAGGGCGTGATGTGTGGAGACCGGCACGGCGTGGGACATCAATCGGTCCGAGCGCGCGGGAGCCGGTCACGTGTGGTGTCGGTCAGGACCGGCGCGGTGGAACCGAGAGGGGCGGCGAAGGCGGCGACGAGGTCGTGCAGACGCCCGTCGTCACCGGCCGGGTGTCGGGGACCGACCCCATGTGCGGGCCGGGGGAGTCGGCGGCGGACGGGGCGAGGGAGAGATCGCGGGGTACAGGGGCACCTCCGGGAAACCGATACGGATCCACCGGACACCGGCGGTGCGGCGGGGGCGGGTGGGGTCCTGACCGGTGCGGGGGTCGCCGTACTCGTCGTGGTCTCGGCACGCCGCATCCGGTTCGTGCCGGACGGCCGCTCCCGCCCTCGGACGGACCGGAGCCGGCTCAGACTCCGGTCCGTCCGCCGGGGAGCTCCCGGTCCAGGTGGGCCGCCAGGCCGGCCGGGGTGGGGTGGTCGTAGACGAGAGTCATCGGCAACTCCATGCCGAGCTCCTCGCCGAGCCGTTGACGCAGCTCCAGGACTCCGACGGAGGCCATTCCGGCGTCCAGCAACTCCTCCCCGGCATCGATCTCGTCGAGGGCGTCGTGGCCGAGCACGGCGGCGGCGTGGGTGCGGATCAGTTCCAGCAGCCGTTCGGCACGGTCGGGACCGGGCGGCCAGGAGGCAGCCGTGAGGCGTCCGGTCGGTGCCGGTGCGGCCTGTTCCTCCGTCTCCGGGGCGGTGGAGACGGCCTGCCAGGCACGCAGGGCGGGCAGGGCCTCGCGCAGCGAGGCGTCCGGGTCGATGCCGAGGAGGGCGGCGAGCTTCTCGACGTTCTCCTCGACCTCGGCCGGCAGCAGGGGCCGGGAGCCGGACCGGCGGTCCGGCTCCCGCGTCTGGCCGATCCAGTGTCGGGTGTGACGGAAGGGGTGGGTGGGGCGGTCCATGTCGGCGGGACGGAGCGGCTCCTCCCCCGGTACGACCGGTGCTTGTTCGATGATGGCGTGGGCGTTGGTACCACTGATCCCGAAGGAGGACACCCCCGCCCGGAACGGCCGACCCGTACGCGGCCACGCACACTCCCGCACCGCCAACTCCACCCCACCACGCGACCAGTCCACATGCGGCGTCGGCTCCCCCACATGCAGGGTCCGGGGCACCACCCCGTGCCCCATCGCCAACACCAACTTCATCACCCCCGCCACACCCGCCGCCGCCTGCGTATGCCCCAGATTCGACTTCACCGACCCCAACAACACCGCCCGCTCACGATCCCCACCCCCGAACACCGACAACAACGCCTCCGCCTCGATCGGATCCCCCAACTCCGTCCCCGTCCCATGCGCCTCCACCACATCCACCTCACCCGCCGACAACCCGGCCGACCCCAACGCCCGCCGAATCACCCCCACCTGCGCCCGCCCACTGGGCGCCGTCAAACCATTACTCGCCCCATCCTGATTCGTCGCCGACCCCCGCACCACCGCCAACACCCGCCGCCCCGACGCCCGCGCCACCGACAACCTCTCCAACACCAACACCCCCACCCCCTCCGACCACCCCGTCCCATCCGCCCCCGCCGAAAACGCCTTGCACCGACCATCCGACGCCAACCCACGCTGCCGCGAGAACTCCACGAACATCCCGGGCGACGCCATCACCGACACACCCCCCACCAACACCAGAGAACACTCCCCCGACAACAACGCCTGCCGACCCCAGTGCAACGCCACCAACGAACTCGAACACGCCGTATCCACCGTCACCGCCGGCCCCCCCAACCCCAACGCATACGCCACCCGACCCGAAATCACACTGAGTGCCGTACCGGTCAGCGTGTAACCCGCGGTGTCGACCCCCGCCTCGTGCAACCGCGGTCCGTAGCCGGAGTCCGGTGGCACCGACGAAGACACCCGTGTCACCACCCCGCAGCGACAACGGATCGATCCCCGCCCGCTCCAACGCCTCCCAACTCGTCTCCAACAGCAGACGCTGCTGCGGATCCATCGCCCGCGCCTCACGCGGCGAGATCCCGAAGAACCCGTGATCGAACAACGCCGCGCCCTCCAGAAAGCCACCACGCCCAACAGTGGAGGTGCCGGTCCGGTCCGGGTCGTCGTCGACCAACCCGGCCAGATCCCAGCCGCGGTCGCGCGGGAAGTCACCGATCACCTCCTTGCCGTCGCGCAGCACCTCCCACAGCCGGCCCGGGGAGGAGATGCCACCGGGAAAGCGACAACCCATCCCGACCACGACCACCGGATCATCGGCCGTGTCGGCGCGGGGCGCGGTGCGGGCGGGCGGCACCGTGGCGGTGGCCGGTTCCCCGTCGACCGGCGGGGAACCGGCCATGCGCTCGTGCAGATGGTCGGCGAGCGCTTCGGCGGTGGGGTGGTTGAAGGCCAGTGTCGGAGACAGCCGCAGACCGGTCGCCCGGGCGAGCCGGTCGCGCAGCCGCACGGCACTCACCGACTCCATGCCCAATTCCTTGAACGGCCGATCCCCGGGCACCTCCTCGGCCCGCTCGTACCCCAGGACGGCGGCCAACTGCTCGCGGACCACCGTGTGTACCAGCCGGGCCGCCTCCGCGGGCTCCGCGGCGGCCACCCGCGCGGCGAGGCCGTCCCCCCCGGTGTCCCCCGCCGTCTCCGCCCCCGCCTCCTCCGGCACGGCGGCGGAGACGGGGGCGGACCCCGGAGCCAGCCAGAACGGGGTGCGCCGGAACGGATAGGTCGGCAGCGACAACCCGCCGGGCGGGAGGTGCGGGTTGTCCTCGGGGAGCAGTTCCAGCTCCACCCCGCGCGTCAGCAGGCCGGCAGCGGAGGTGAGGAAGCGACGCAGTCCGCCATCCCGCTTCACCAGGGTGCCGCTGACCACGGCCTCGGGGCAGGTCTCCTCGACGGGGAGGGTGAGGACGGGGTGCGCGCTGGCCTCCACGAAGGTGCCGAAGCCCTCGTCCCGCAGGGTCTCCAGCGCCTCACGGAAGTGCACGGTCCCCCGCAGGTTGGCGAACCAGTACCCGGCGTCACAGGCCGCGGTCTCCATCCACCGGCCGTCCACGGTGGACAGGAATGGCAGCCGGGGGACCCGGGGCCTGATGTCGGCGAGCACCTCCAGCAACTGCTCGCGGATGCCCTCCACGTGGGCGGAGTGGGAGGCGTAGTCCACCGGGATCATCCGGGCGCGGACACCCCTGCCGGTGAGCGCGGTGTGCAGCTCCTCCAGGGCCGGGGGGTCTCCGGAGACGACGACGGAGGCAGGGCTGTTGACGACGGCGATCGACAGGCCGTCGCCGAGCTCCTCCCGGAGGGCTTCGGCCGGCATACCGACGGACATCATCCCGCCACGGCCGGCCAGGGCGAGAATGGCCCGGGAACGGAGGGCCACCACCTTGGCCGCGTCCTCGACGGTCAGCGCGCTCGCCACGCAGGCGGCGGCGATCTCACCCTGGGAGTGGCCCACCACGGCATCCGGTTCCAACCCGTGCGCCCGCCAGAGGGCGGCCAGGGAGACCATCACCGCCCAGAGGGCGGGCTGGACCACATCGACGCGTCGCAGTGCCTGCTCGTCGGCGAGCACCTGGTGCGGTGACCAGTCCACGTGGGGGGCCAGGGCGTGCGCGCACCGGTCGAACTCCGCCGCGAAGGCCGGGGATTCCGCCAGCAACCGGGTGGCCATCCCGGGCCACTGCGAACCCTGTCCGGGGAAGACGAAGACGGTCCTGCCCGCTTCTTCGGCCAGCCCGGTGACGATGCCCTCGGCATCGGTCTCACCGGCGGCCAGCGCGGCGAGGGCGGCGAGACTGTCCGGGCCCCCGGTGCCGACCACGGCCGCGCGGTACGGCAGCAGGGCCCGGTGCCTCAACAGGGTGTGCGCCACGTCCTGCGGGTGCGGCGGGGAGTCGACGGCGAGCCGCCCATGGAGCGCGGCGGCCTGCGCCCGCAGGGCCTCCGGGCTCCGCGCGGACAGCACGTAGGGCATCGCCGCGTGGACCGGGCGGGGGCCGGGGAGCGCCGGCGACGGCTCGGGAGCGGGTGCTTGTTCGATGATGGCGTGGGCGTTGGTACCACTGATCCCGAAGGAGGACACCCCCGCCCGGAACGGCCGACCCGTACGCGGCCACGCACACTCCCGCACCGCCAACTCCACCCCACCACGCGACCAGTCCACATGCGGCGTCGGCTCCCCCACATGCAGGGTCCGGGGCACCACCCCGTGCCCCATCGCCAACACCAACTTCATCACCCCCGCCACACCCGCCGCCGCCTGCGTATGCCCCAGATTCGACTTCACCGACCCCAACAACACCGCCCGCTCACGATCCCCACCCCCGAACACCGACAACAACGCCTCCGCCTCGATCGGATCCCCCAACTCCGTCCCCGTCCCATGCGCCTCCACCACATCCACCTCACCCGCCGACAACCCGGCCGACCCCAACGCCCGCCGAATCACCCCCACCTGCGCCCGCCCACTGGGCGCCGTCAAACCATTACTCGCCCCATCCTGATTCGTCGCCGACCCCCGCACCACCGCCAACACCCGCCGCCCCGACGCCCGCGCCACCGACAACCTCTCCAACACCAACACCCCCACCCCCTCCGACCACCCCGTCCCATCCGCCCCCGCCGAAAACGCCTTGCACCGACCATCCGACGCCAACCCACGCTGCCGCGAGAACTCCACGAACATCCCGGGCGACGCCATCACCGACACACCCCCCACCAACACCAGAGAACACTCCCCCGACAACAACGCCTGCCGACCCCAGTGCAACGCCACCAACGAACTCGAACACGCCGTATCCACCGTCACCGCCGGCCCCCCCAACCCCAACGCATACGCCACCCGACCCGAAATCACACTGGGGGCGCTGCCGGTCAGCGTGTAACCGCCCTCCTCCTCCCGGGCATCGGCCAGCCGGGGTCCGTACTCCAGTCCGGTGGCACCGACGAAGACACCCGTGTCACCACCCCGCAGCGACAACGGATCGATCCCCGCCCGCTCCAACGCCTCCCAACTCGTCTCCAACAGCAGACGCTGCTGCGGATCCATCGCCCGCGCCTCACGCGGCGAGATCCCGAAGAACCCGTGATCGAACAACGCCGCGCCCTCCAGAAAGCCACCACGCCCAACAGTGGAGGTGCCGGTCCGGTCCGGGTCGTCGTCGACCAACCCGGCCAGATCCCAGCCGCGGTCGCGCGGGAAGTCACCGATCACCTCCTTGCCGTCGCGCAGCACCTCCCACAGTTGTTCGGGTGTGGTGATCCCGCCGGGAAAGCGACAACCCATCCCGACCACGACCACCGGGTCCTCCTCGGCCGGCCGTGCCGGGCGGGTCGGGCGGTCGACCGGGGCGGGGGCGGTCCCCGGGCTCCCCAGCGCCGCTTCCAGGGCCCCGACCGTCGAGTGGTCGTAGATCAGGGTGGACGGCAGCGGACGGCCGAGGGCATCGCCGAGGCGTTCCGCGAATTCGACGCCGCCCAGTGAGTCGAAGCCCAGCTCCCGGAAGTTCCGCTCGGGCCGGATGGCCTCGGTCGAACCGTGGCCCAGCACCTCGGCCGCATGGGTCCGCACGAGCCGTCGCAGCTCCTGCGGCGCGAGTCGGACCGGCTCTCCGACCGCGGACGGCTGCGGCCCCGGGTCCGGGTCCGGGTCCGGCCGTTCGGCGACGACCGTGTCGACGCGGGCCCCTTCGCCGGAGGCCGGCTCCTCGTCGACGGGCGCGGCCGGACCTCTGTCGGTGAACCAGTGGGAAGCGCGCTGGAAGGGATAGGTGGGCAGCTCCAGGCCGGGACGGGGGGCGGGAGCCGGCCCGAGCAGACTCCGCCAGTCGGGGGTGGCGCCGTGCAGGTGCAATTCGGTCAGGGCAGCGGTGAACGCCGCCACTTCCTGCCCGGGCCCTCTCAGGGTGGGGGTCACCCGTACCCCGGGGCCGTCCGCCTCCCGCAGCGTGGCGGAGGCCAACAGCGTCAGGGTGGCCCGGGGCCCCAGCTCCACCAGTTGCCGCACCCCCACCCGGTGCAGGGCACGCACCGCGTCGGCGAAGCGGACCGGGGCCACCGCGTGCTCGGTCCAGTGCTCCGGGGCGGCCAGCCGCCCGTGGTCCACGACCTCCCCGGTGACGGTGCTGATCAGCGGGATATCGGGGGCCCGGAACTCCGCCCGGGCCACCAGTTCGTGGAACTCGGCCAGCATCCCGTCCATCAACGGCGAGTGGAAGGCGTGGCTCACCTCCAGCCGCCGCCACCGGCCCAGCCGGGCGGCCACCTCCTCGACCGGCCCGGCCCGTCCGCTGAGCACCACGTCGCGGGGGGAGTTCACCGCGGCGAGCGCCACTCCGGGCACCAGCCGCTCGCGTGCCTCGGCCTCGGTGGCGCGCACCGCCACCATCACCCCGCCGGTCGGCAGCGCGTGCATCAGCCGGGCGCGTTCCGCCACCAGGCGCGCGGCGTCGGCCAGCGGCAGCGCTCCCGCGCAGTGGGCCGCCGCGAATTCTCCCACCGAATGCCCCGCCACGTAGTCGGGTCGCACTCCGGCGCTTTCCAGTAGACGGAACAGCCCGACCTGGAGAGCGAAAACGGCGGGCTGGGTATAGCGGGTCCCGGTCAGCTCCTCCTCGTCCAGTCCGGACGGAAGCTCCAGCAATTCCGCGGCCTCGTCATAGGCCCGTGCGAAATCGGGAAAGGCGACGCGCAATTCCGCCCCCATTCCCGCGTACTGGTCCCCCTGGCCGGAGAACACCATGCCCACGGGGCCGCCGTCCGCCCGGCCCTGCCGTACCCCGGCGCCCCGGCCATCGGCCGCCAGGGCCGCCAGGGCCGCCAGGACGCCGTCCAGACCGTCCCGGGCCGACACGGCGGCCCGCAGCTCGCCGTGCGTCCGTCCCGCGGCATAGCCGTGGGCGATGCGGGGCAGTTCCTCCCGTCCCGCTCGGAGCAGCAGTTCGCGGGCCCTCGCGGCCTGCTCCCGCAGAGCCCGCAGGGTGCGGCCGGATAGCAGCAACGGCAGCGGCAGTGGCAGCGGCGCGGGCTCCGGCGCCGCCGGCCGCGGTTGGGCCCGGCCGAGCACCAGATGGCAATTGGTGCCGCCCATGCCGAAGGAGGAGACACCGGCGAACCGGGGCCGGTCGGGCTCCGGCCAGCCGCCGTGGCTGCGCTGGACGCGCAACCCGAGGCTGTCGAGGGGGATGTCGGGGGGCGGCGCGGTGTGGTGGAGGCTGGCCGGGATCTCCCCCCGGTCCAGGCACAGAGCCGCCTTGACCAGGCCGACGATGCCGGCCGCGCCCTCCAGGTGACCGAGGTTGGTCTTGGCCGAGCCGACGACCAGGGGATGGCGGCGCCCCGGGGCGCCGCCGAGCGCCGCGCCCAGGGCGGTGGCTTCGACACGGTCTCCGAGTCGGGTCCCGGTGCCGTGCAGTTCGACGTACTGCACCTCGGCCGGGTCCACCCCGGCCCGGGCGCAGGCGGCCCGTACGACCTCGGCCTGGGCCCGGGCGTCGGGCACCGTCAGCGCCTCCGTGGCCCCGTCGTTGTTGACCGCGGTACCCCGGATCACACCGTAGATCCGGTCACCCTCGGCCAAGGCGTGGGAAAGGGGGCGCAGAACGACAACGGCACCTCCCTCACCCCGCACGTAGCCGTCGGCGCGGGCGTCGAAGGTGTGGCAGCGGCCGGTCGGTGAGAGCGCGCCGAAGCGTTCGGTACCCACGGTGGTGCGTGCGGAGACGTTCAGTTGGACGCCGCCCGCCAGGGCCAGCGAGCTCTCGCCCGCGCGCAGACTCTGCACCGCGAGGTGCACAGCGACCAAGGAGGAGGCCTGGGCGGCGTCGACGGTCAGGCTGGGACCGCGCAGGCTGAGGGCGTAGGAGAGGCGGTTGGCGATGACGCCACGATTGAGCCCGGCCACCGTGTGGCGGCCGATGGCCTCCGCCCCGGCCCGGTGCACCAGGGTGGCGTAGTCGTCGGCCATCGCCCCGACGAACACCCCGGTGCGGCTGCCGCGCAGTGCGTCGGGCGGCAGTTGGGCGTTCTCCAGCGCCTCCCAGCCCAGCTCCAGCATGAGCCGCTGCTGCGGGTCCATGGCGCGCGCCTCCCGTGGCGAGATGCCGAAGAAGGCGGCGTCGAAGGCGTCGATCCGCTCCAGGAAGCCGCCGCGCCGCACGGCGATGCCGGGGCCGTCCCAGCGGCCAGGTGGCGCCTCGCCGACCGCATCGGCGCCGTCCGCCAGTAGTTGCCACAGCGCCGCGGGTCCGGCGGCGCCCGGGAGCCGGCAGGAGATACCGGTGATCGCGATGGGCTCGGGGCAGCCCGGACCGTCCGCCCCACTGCGATCCGCCGACTCGCTCGCGCTGCTGACCACATGGACCTCCGGTAAAAAACATGGCGCCGACAATCACATTCCCTCTGAGGCTAAGACGGCGACCGGGAGCGGAGCGGCAGTTCTCACCGGCAGTTGGGGACGCCGGGCACCAGCGTTCTTCGAGTACTCCACGAATGCCCGCACCGGGCGGCACATTATCGTCGCCTTTCACTGTTCACTTCGGCCGGTCCGGAATTCTCAATCGTCGACCGGATCGATTTCCGAAATGACGACTCCACGAGGGGAGTGAGCCATGCTTCTGGTGACTGGCGCCACCGGGAAGGTGGGCCGGCACGTGGTGCGCGGCCTGGTCGGGCAGGGCGTGCCGCTGCGGGCGCTGAGCAGGCGCCCGGATCGGGCACGGCTGCCGGCGGGGGTGGAGGTGGCGGCCGGCAGCCCGGAGGACACCGCCTCCGTGGCGGCGGCCCTGGCGGACGTGGACCGGGCGTTCGTAGTGCTGGTGGGGGATGTCGAGGCGCAGGCCAGGGGGTTCGCCGCGGCGGCCCGCTCCGCCACCGGGCTCCGGCATGTGGTGCTGCTGTCGTCCTCGGCGGCGTGTCACCCGGTGCCGCATCGCATCCGGGACGAGCACATCGCCGCCGAGGGGATCATCAGGGCGGCTGTGCCCTCGACGGCGGTGCTGCGTCCGGGCCCCTTCCACTCCAACTCCCTGTGGTGGGCGGGACAGATCAAGGAGACCGGCCGGGCCCGCTGCCTGGTCGGCGACAATCCCGGCGCCCCGGTGGATCCGGCCGATGTGGCCGCGGTCGGGGTGGCCGCGCTCTCGCCGGAGCACGGGGGCCGGGTCCACGAGTTGACCGGCCCGGAAGTCCTGACCTCCGGAAAGCAGGTGGCGATGCTCGGCGGGCTCCTCGGCCGCCCCCTGGACTTCGAGGTGGCCACCGAGGAGGAGGCGGTGGCCACCTTCACCGCGATCACCGGCGACCGGCCGACGGCCGAGGGCAACGTCCGGGCGCTGCACAGCCCCGAGGTGCCGTGGAACCGGGTCCTGCCGACCGTCGCCGAGGTGCTCGGCCGCCCGGCCCGCCCCTATCTCAGCTGGGCCACCGAGCACATCGGGGCCTTCCGGTGAGCCGCCGGACCCCGGATTCGGACCGCCCGCCCGGACAGCGGGCGGGTCTCGCCGGCACCACACCTCACGAAAGGACCGAAATGGCCGACCCACGACGCATCATCCTGGTGACCGGAGCCACCGGGCTCCAGGGTGGCGCCACCGCGCGCGCCCTGCTGTCCCGCGGGCACACGGTGCGGGCCCTGGTACGGGACCCCGAGGCGCCGGCCTCGCGGCGGCTCGCGGAGGAGGGCGCCGAGTTGACCCGGGGAACCTTCGAGGACGGCGGCTCGCTGCGCCGGGCGATGGCCGAGGTGGACGGCGTCTTCAGCGTCCAGACCTTCATGACGGACGCCGGGGTCGGCGGCGAGATCCGGCAGGGCACGGCCGTGGCCGAAGCTGCGGCCGACGCCGGGGTGCCCCATGTGGTGTACACCTCGGTGGGCGGGGCGGATCGCGACAGCGGGGTGCCGCACTTCGAGTCCAAGCGGGCGGTGGAGCGCCGGCTGGAGACCCTCGGAGTGCCGACGACGGTGCTGCGCCCCACCTTCTTCATGGACAATTTCGCCACGCACGGACCGGTGCCGGAGGGCGATTCCCTCGTCCTGCGGCTGGCCCTGCGACCTTCGACCCGGGTGCAGCTGATCGCCACCGAGGACATCGGTGCCTTCGCGGCGGACGCCTTCGAGCATCCCGAGCAGTACGTCGGCCAGGCCGTCGAGCTGGCCGGGGACGAGCTGACGGCGGGGGAGATCGCGGCGGCGCTGGGCACGGCGGCGGGAATGCCGACCCGCTTCGAACCGCTCACCGGCGCGGAGGTGGCCGCCAACCCGTACATTCCGTACGCGGCGGAGATCGCCCTGATGTTCGAGTGGTTCCAGACCGACGGCTACCGGGCCGACATCCCCGCGCTGCGCCGCCGGCGCCCGGGGCTGCTCGACTTCGCCGGCTGGCTCGCGCACACCGGGTGGAAGCCCCCGGTACCCGTCTGACCCGGGGCACCGCAGCGGCACGCGGAGCGGCACCGCGCGGGACCGGCCGGGGCCGGTCCCGCGCGGTGCCGCTCCGCGTGCCGCCCCGTACGGTGTACGGTACTTCATACGGCACTGAGGAGGGCGATGAACAGGGGTCGCGGAAAACGCGGGTCGGTCAGCAGTCTGGCACTACTGTGGGGTGCCCGCGAGCGACCGAGCCGCCAAGCGCGCTCGGAGCTGAATCTGGACCGGATCGTCACCTCGGCGATCGAGTTGGCGGACGCCGAGGGCCTGGCGGCGGTCTCCATGCGCCGAGTGGCGGAGTCGCTGCGCATCGGCACGATGACGCTCTACACCTACCTGCCCGGCAAGGACGAGCTGATCGACCTGATGCTCGACACCTGCTACGCGGAGGCGGTGCCGACCGAGGAGCCGGAGGGCGACTGGCGCAGCCGGCTGGAGCTGATCGCCCGGAGGGGCTGGCGGCTCTACCGGCGCCACCCGTGGATCCTGGAGCTGCCCTCCGCCCGCCCCGCCCTGGGCCCCAACGCGGTGGCCCGCTACGAGCACGACCTGCGCGCGGTGGCGGACATCGGGTTGAGCGAATTGGAGATGGACCTGGTGGTCAATCTCGTCACCGGCCACGTCGAGGGCATCGCCCGACGTCGCCTGGAGGCGAGCCGGGCCGAGCAGCGCTCGGGAATGACCGACCGGCAGTGGTGGGAGGCGCACGCGCCGGTGCTGCGCTCGGTGGCCGACTCCGGCCACTTCCCGCTGGCCTCCCGGGTGGGCGAGGTCACCGGAGAGGCCTACGGCGGTCTCTACGAACCCGAACGCGCCTTCGAGTTCGGCTTGCAGCGGGTACTGGACGGCATAGAGGCGTTCATCGAGCGCCACCACACCGACGACTCGACCACCGGCGGCCCGGCGGGGCAGACCCTTTGACATTGGCGCCGTACGCGGTACGGTATGAAGTACGGTACGCTGTACGGAGCACCGGGAACCAAGCGAAGGGATCGCAGTGAGTTCAAGCAATCTGGCGGTGACCGCGGAGGGCCTCCGCAAGCGCTACGGCGACAAGTACGCCCTGGACGGCTTCGATCTCACCGTTCCGAAGGGAACGGTGTGCGGACTGCTGGGGCCCAACGGCGCGGGGAAGACGACGGCGGTCCGCATCCTGGCGACCCTGCTGCGATTCGACGAGGGTCGCGCCGTGGTGGCCGGACACGACGTGGGCCGGGAGCCCGCCGAGGTCCGCCACCGGATCGGCCTGGTCGGGCAGAACGCCGCCGTCGACGAGGTCCTCAGCGGCTACCAGAATCTGGTGATGTTCGGTCGCCTGTACCACCTCGGCGCCCGGGAGGCCAAGGCACGGGCGACCGCGATGTTGCAGCAGTTCCGGCTCACCGACACCGGCAGCAAGCCCGTCAAGGCCTACTCCGGTGGTATGCGCCGCCGTCTGGACCTGGCCGCCAGCATGATCCTGGCCCCCACCGTCCTCTTCCTCGACGAGCCGACCGTCGGCCTCGACCCCCGCAGCCGCAACGAGGTCTGGCAGTCGGTGCGCGACCTGGTGGGCGCCGGCACCACCGTGCTGCTCACCACCCAGTACCTGGACGAGGCCGACCAGCTGGCCTCCCAGATCAACGTGATCGACACCGGCCGGGTGATCGCCGAGGGCAGCCCCAGTCAGCTGAAATCCCTCATCGGCGGCGACCGCATCGAGTTCGTCGTGCACGACACCGCGCAACTGGACGCCGCCGCCCGTGCCACGGCCCGGATGGGGACCACCGAGCCCGTCGTGGACACCGACAGGCGGCAGGTCAGCGTCCAGGTCTCCGACAAGGCCACCGCCTTGCCCGAGGCCGTCCGGCTACTGGACGAGGCCGGTATCGCCATAGACGACCTCGCCCTGCGGCGGCCCACCCTGGACGAGGTCTTTCTCCACCTCACCGGTCAGCACGCCGAGCGGGACGAGGACTCCGGGCAGGCCAAGACCGGACAGGAAGTGAGCGCATGACCACCACCGCCCCCTCCGTCACCGCTCAGACCCCGCCTCCTCCCCAACTGTCCTCGGTCGGCTCCGGCGGTCTGCGCTGGGCCCTGGTCGACAGCTGGGTCCTCACCCAGCGCGCGCTCTCGCACTGGGTGCGCAACCCGGGCCCGATCATCTTCTCCCTGGTCTTCAACGTCCTCATCGTCCTGATGTTCGTCTACCTCTTCGGTGGGGCGATGCAGGTGCCCGGGGGCGGCGAGTACCGAGACTTCCTGCTCCCCGGCATGTTCGCCATGACGATGCTCTTCGGCATCGGACTGACCACCCTGGCGGTCACCACCGATGTCGAGCGCGGGGTCACCGACCGCTTCCGCTCGATGCCGATGTCCTCGGCCGCGGTGCTCATCGGCCGCGCGGTGGCGGACATGCTCTTCTCGATTCTCACGCTGAGCGTGATGATCGTCGCCGCGCTGGTCATCGGCTGGCGCCACCACGGCACGACGGGCGACTTCCTGGCGGCCATCGGGCTCATCCTGCTGCTGCGCTTCGCCCTCATCTGGATCGGCGTCTACCTCGGACTGGCCATGTCCAGCGCCGAGGCGGTCACCGGTGTGCAGACCCTGGAGTTCCCGATCGGCTTCCTGTCCTCGGCGTTCGTGGCCACCAGCACCATGCCCGTCTGGCTCGGCGCCATCGCCGACTGGAACCCGCTCTCCTCCACGGTCAACGCCACCCGTGAGCTCTTCGGGAACCCGGGCGTGGCCTCGGGCTCCTGGATCACGGACAACTCGATGCTGATGGCGGTCGTCTGGCCGGTGGTTCTACTGCTGGTCTTCTTCCCGCTGTCGATCAGTGCCTTCCGCCGGCTGAGCCGCTGACGCGGTGTCCCCGGCGGAGCGAAGCAGCCGCGCGGCCCCGGCCCCCCGGACAGGGCCGCGCGGCCCCGGCCGGACCCCGCCCCGGGGTCCGGCACCATCCCATCGAGGTTCGAGCGGGACTCCCTAGCCTCGGGCCCATGACTCAGCACCCGACAGACCACACCACCCGCGACTCCCGCCGGAACGTCGTCGTCACCGGCGGCGGAACGGGCATCGGGCGGGCCACCGCACGCGCCTTCGCGGCCCGGGGCGACCGCGTCCTCATCGTCGGCCGCAGCAAGAGCACCCTCGACGAGACGGCGGACCACCCCGACATCCACACCCTTCCCCTCAGCCTGTTGGACCCCCGGGCGCCGCAGCTGATCGTCGAGACGGCCCGGCGCACCCTGGGCGGCATCGACGTCCTGGTCAACAACGCCGCACGGAGCGGCTTCCGGGAGATCGGCGAGCTCGACGAGCAGGACATCCGGGAGCAGGTCGGCACCAATCTGCTCGCGCCCATCCTGCTCACCCGGAGCGCCCTGCCCGAGTTGGAGGCCGCCCGAGGGGTGGTCGTCAACATCGGCTCGGCGGGTGCGCTCGGGGTGCGGGCGATGCCCGGTAGCTCCGTCTACGCCGCCACCAAGGCCGGGCTGGACTCGCTCACCCGCACCTGGGCCATGGAACTGGGCCCGCGCGGCATCCGGGTCGTGGGCCTGGCCCCCGGCCTGATCGACACCGGCGTCGGGGTACGGGCCGGGATGCCGCAGGAGACGTACGACGCCTTCCTCGCCGGTATGCGACCCAAGGTGCCCGCCGGTCGGATCGGCACCCCCGAGGAGATCGCCTGGTGGATCACCACCCTCGCCTCCCCCGAGGCGGGCTACGCCAACGGCGCGATCATCGCCGTCGACGGCGGCCTCTCGGTCACCTGACCCCGGCCGTCCCCGACCGACGCATACGTCGAGCAGTCCCTAGACCAGGCACTCCGCCGCCGCCTCGATGGCAGCGACCACCGTGTCCTCGAAACGGCCGCTGAAGTCGTCCGGGTCGATGTCCAGGGTGATGGAGGTGATCACTCGCTTCCGTCCGTCCAGCGTGGAGCCGATGAAGGTGGCGTAGCCGGGGATGCCGCCACCGTGCCCCCACAGGCTGAGCCCGCAGGAGGTCTCCAGCGGCATGAAGCCCAGCCCGTAACCCGCCGACATCGGCAGCGGCACCCACTCCGAGGGCACGCGGTCCGTCATCTCCGTGAACTGCTCCTTCCCCAGCAGCTCGCCGGTCACCAGCGCCACCAGGAAGCGGTCCAGGTCCTCGGCGGTGGAGATGAGCGATCCGGCCGAGCACGCCTCGGTCGGGTTCATCAGGGTGACGTCCTCGGACCGGCCGGCGATCTTCATGTAGCCGTGGGCGTGCGGCCCGTGGATCTCCGGGTCGTCGCCCCGCGGGACATGGGTCCCGGTGAGCTTCAGCGGCTTGATGATCCGCTCGTCGACCTCGGCGCCCCAGTGCCGGCCGGTCACCCGCTCGATGAGCAGGCCCAGCGCGATGTAGTTGGTGTTCGAGTACTCGAAGGCGGTTCCCGGCTCGAAGTTCAGCGGCTTATCGGCGGCCACGGCCACCAGCTCGGCCGCCTCATGGTGCCGGTAGCGGTCCCTCAGGAATCGCGCGCCGGGCCGCTGGAAGGAGTCCGCGTGGTTGAAGAGCCCGCTGGTGTGCTGGAGCATGTGGCGCAGCCGGATCCGGTCGCCGTGCGGCAACACCCCCGGCAGGTACGTCTCGACGGTGTCGTCCAGGCGCACCTTCCCCTCCGCGCTCAGCTGGAGCAGTACGACCGACACGAAGCTCTTGGTGATGCAAGCCGCCCGGAAACGCCCGTCGAAGGGCACCGGGTCCGGGCTGCCGAACCGGGCCACACCGGCCCGGAACAGCTGCACGTCCTCGCCGTCGGCGACACGGAACTGCACACCGGCGGCCCCCGCCGCCACCATCTCCTCCATCCGCTGCCGCAGCAGCTCCCGTCTGGCGGCCGGGTTCGCCGCGGGTGTCTTCCGGTTCGATCCCGTCATGAGAGCTCAACTCCGATTCGTCGCAGGGGTCGGTTCATCGTGCGGGCCGCACGGACAGCGAGTGCCAGAAGACGTCCCTGGGGTCCCAGGCAGCCTTCGTCCGTTGCAGGCGCGGGTAGTTGGCGCCGTAGTAGAGCTCGTACCAGGGCGTGTCCGAGGTGTTCCACGCCGGATCCGCCAGGTCGCTGTCGGGGAAGTTCACGAAGGCGCCGTTGTGGGTCTCGTCGGGCACCGGGACGCCGCCGGTCTCCGCGTACACCGCCCGGTAGAAGTGGCGCAGGTGCTCCAAGGCGGTCTTGTCGAGTTCCGGGTCCTCCCAGGTGCTGTAGAAGAGCACCTTGTTGACCGAGTCCCGATGGACCACGGCGGTCGCCTCGGGGGCGACCTCGCGGATCTTCCCGCCGTATGACTGGAAGGAAACCGTCACCTGGCCGCGCCCGGGGTCGGCCGCGGTCAGCCAGTCGTGGATGGTGTCCACCTGGTGGTCGGGGTAGCGGCGGCGCAGCTCGGCCGCCTTGATCTTCAGCCGCTGACCGGTCGTCTCCTGCAGCCGGGAGTACTTCACCGTCAGCGCCATCCACGGGGACTCCGTGAACGGCAACACCATCGGCCGCGCGCCGACCCCCTCGGCGATCGCGTCCACATAGCCCTGCAACAGCTCGCGGGCGTCCGCGGTGGTGCCGTCGATCTGGGCGAACGAGATGACCGCCGGCCCCGGGTCCTCCCCCGCCTCCCGGCCGAAGAGGACCAGCCCGCCGTACAGCCCCGCGTAGGGCGAGTCGGGGTCGCTGTGCCGCTCGTGCCAGGCGCCGTGATTGCGCACGATGCGCCGGAGGGACTCCTTGTCCATGCCCTCCCAGGGCCAGATGACCTGCGAGTGCAGCACCGTGTGCGGGGGCGCCGGAAGCAGCCGCTCCGGGGCGGTGCCCGGCGCGGCGGCCGGGTCGCGGAACCAGTAGCGGGTGACGACGCCGAAGTTGCCGCCGCCACCACCGGTGTGGGCCCACCACAGGTCGTGGTGCGGATCGGCCGGGTCCCGGGTGCCCACCACCGCGCGGACGCTCCCGTCCGCGTCGGCGACCACCACCTCCACGGCCTCCAGGTAGTCGACGGTCAGCCCGAACTGCCGCGAGTGCGCGCCGTACCCGCCGCCGCACACATGACCGCCGACGGCCACCGTGCCGCAGGAGCCGCCGGGGATGGTCACCCCCCAGCCGAAAAACAGCCGGCGGTACACGTCCAGCAGGGCGGCACCGGCCTCGATGACGAAGGCACCGCGTTCCTCGTCGTAGCCGATGGCGTTCAGTTCGGCGAGATCGATGACGACGGGCGCGTTGCCCTCGCTGACGAAGTTCTCGTAGCAATGTCCTCCGCTGCGCACAGCGACGCGCCGGCCGGCCCGCACCGCGGCACCGACCGCCTCCACCACCTGCTCGGTGGAGCTCACCAGCACGAAGTGCTCCGGCTCCGACCGCCAGCGGGCGTTGGAATGACGAACGGCCAGGTCCTCGTAGCGGGGATCGTCCCGGCCGACGGTGACCGGGCCGAGAACGGCCGATCCCGCGGCCGACGGGGACGCGATGGAATCTGTCATGGTGGCCTCTCTGTATGGCGTGCCGTCCGGCGGACGGCCGCGCTCGGCGGGGGTGCGGGACTCAACCGGCCCGGCGGAAGTCATCGGCGTGGTCGGCCACCCATTCGGCGAAGGTCTTCAGCGGGCGGCCGAGGATCTCCTCCACCCCGGTGGCCACCTGCGGCGGGGACTGCACCGCGTCGGCCAGAATGCCGAGCACCATGTCGACCACCGGCTCCGGCATGAAGCGGACCATTTCCGCACGCGCCTCCCGCGGGGGGATCTCGGTCAGCCGGATGTCCCGTCCCAGGACCTCGCCGATGATCCGGATCTGCTCGGCCTGGCTCAGCTGTTCGGGCCCGGTCACCACCGGGGCCGAGCCGACCAGCTCGTCTCCGAGCAGCGCCGCCACCGCGACCCCGGCCACGTCCGCCTCGTGCACCATGACCCGCACCGCCTCGGCGTAGGGCGCCCGCACCAGGTCGCCGCTCCGGATCGCCTCGCCCCACTTCCACAGCACGTTGACGGCGAACTCGTCACCGCGCACGAAGGTCCACTCCAAACCGGAGTCCTCCACCGCGCGCTCCACCGCCAGATGGTGCTCACCGCTGTGGCTGCCCTCCTCCAACACCGAACTGGAGGACAACACCACGATGCGCCGGATGCCGGCCTGCTTGGCCAGGTCGACGACCTGCGACGCGGTCTCCGGCACCGGGAACAGGTACAGCTTCTCGGCGCCGGCGAACGCCGCGCTCAGCGACTCCGGTGTGTCCAGGTCCCCCTTGAAGACCCGGACCCCCTCCGGTAGCCCGGCCTGCTCGGGCCGGCGGGTCACCGCCCGCACCCGGGCACCCGCCGCCACCAGCCCGCCGACCACCTGCCGGCCGACCTGACCGGTCGCACCCGTCACCACGATCGTCACTGCCACCAACCCCTCGCCTCGTCGTCTCCTCGTCGGCTGCCAGCATCGCGACCTGGCCTCAAGGGGCCCTTGAGGCCAGGTCGTAATGCTGTGAGCGCACGAACGGAGCAGTCCCCTCGGAAGGAGAACCGCAGTGTCGGAGCTGGAAGAGAACAAGAAGAAGTGCCTGGCGATGGTGGCCGCCTGGAACCGCTGGGAGCTGAAGGGAATCATCGACCACTGGGCCGACGACGTCGTCCACTACTCGGAGGACCAGCCGGTGGACACCGGCGAGATGATCACCCGGATGGAGGCCGGCCTGCGGGCCTTCCCCGACCTCCGCCTGGACGTGCGGAGCATCCTCGCCGAGGGCGACCGGGTCTCCCTGCGCATCACCATCACCGCCACCCACCGCGGCCCTTTCGGCGACCTGCCGCCCACCAACAAGCGGGTCTGCTGGCACATCGTCGAGGAACTCCGTTTCAAGGACGGCAAGGTCGTGGAGCACTGGGACGTCATGAACTACCTGCCGATGCTCAAGGCCCTGGAGAAGGTCCCCGCGGACGTCTGAGCGCGGCCACCGTCACGGCACCCATCGAAGCAACGGAGGCCAAGCATGAGGGCAGAGATGAACACCAGGAGCATGGATCAGATCGTCCTGACCCGGACCGGCGACCGGCCGGACCTCCTCCAGCTGCGGCGGGCCGTCCAGCCGGAGGCACGCAGGGGGCAGGTGGTGGTACGGGTCGAGGCCGCCGGGGTCTCGTTCGCGGAGGTGCAGCTCCTGCGCGGGCTGCACCCCTTCCCGCCCCGGATGCCGGCGGTGCCCGGCTACGACCTGGTCGGCCGGATCACGGCGGTCGGCCCGCGGGTCGACCACTGGAAGCCCGGCGACCGGGTCGCGGCGATGCCACGGACCGGCGCCTGGCAGGAGTACGTGGCGGTACCGGCCTCCGGGCTCGCCCGGGTGCCGGAGGACATCCCGGCGGCGACCGCCGTGGCGCTGGTCTGCAACGGCGTGACCGCCTGGCAGATGCTGCACCGCCGCGCCCGGGTGCGGCCGGGCGGGACCGTTCTGGTCCAGGGCGCCGGCGGTGGTGTCGGCAGCCTGCTCACCGCGATGGCGGTCCGCCACGGCATCCGGGTCATCGGCACCTCCTCCCCGGCCAAACACGACGCGCTGCGGGCCATGGGCGCCGAGCCCGTGGACTATCGCGGTGATGACGTCGCCGCGGCGGTGCGGGAGTTGGCACCGGACGGGGTGGACGCCGTCTTCGACCACCTGGGCGGGCGCAGCCTGGACACCGGCTGGTCGCTGCTGGCGCCGGGCGGCACGCTGGTGTCCTTCGACTCCTCGGTGGAGGGGTACGAGCCGGGCCAGTGGTTCCGGCCGCATCTGCCCGCGATGCGCCGGGTGATGGGCTGGAAGCTGCGTCGGATGCTGGGCCGGACCGGGGACAGGCGGGCGACGATGTACTACGTGCGGCCCGGGGACGCCTACCGCGAAGACCTGGAAGCCATGTTCAAGCTGGTCCGCACCGGCGAGCTGCGGCCGGAGATCGCGGGCACCTACCCGCTGGTCAAGGCGGCGGACGCGGTGACGGAACTGATGAATCGGCGCACCGTCGGCAAGCTGGTCCTGTTGCCGTGACGGCAGCCCGAACCCTCTCATCGAACAGAAAGGACGACACCATGACGGTTCGGACCCGGGAGCAGGCCACCCCCGCCCCGACCGGCGGCACCGCCTTCGCCGCGCTCTACGCGGAGGTGCAGCAGTTCTACGCCCGGCACATGTGGTTGTTGGACTCGGGCGATGCGGAGGCCTGGGCGGCCGGCTTCACCGAGGACGGGGTGTTCGCCCCGCCCTCGGCGCCCCGGCCGATCCGGGGCCGCCGGGAGCTGGTGGCCGGAGTGCGCAAGGCGCGGGAGGAACTGGCCGCACGGCGGGAGCAGCACCGGCACATGCTGCTCTCGCTGGATGTCGAGCCGGGGGAGAAGGGCCGGATCGCGGTGCGCGGCTACGCGCAGATCATCGCCACCGTCCACGACGAGCAGCCCCGCGTGCACCTGATGTGCGTCACCTACGACGTGCTGGTGCGCGAGGAGGACGGCGAGCTGCGGATCCTGGAGCGCCGGGTCACCCGCGACGACCGCCCCTGAGGGCGGCGGTCATCCCGCGGTGGTCCGGGCGGTGACCATGACGGCGATGCCGTCGAGGATCCGCTGCAGGCCGAACTCGAAGTTGTGGGTGGCATCGTAGGCCTGGCCCTGCGCCGCGCCCACCGCTTCCCCGACGGCGGCGGCCAGTGGAAAGGCCGTGGCGTCCATCAGCGAACTCAGCAACGGACCGTGGGCCTGCCACCACTGGTCGTCGGTCATGCCGGTGTCCCGCTCGGCCAGCTCCGCCTCCACGGCGCGCCGGGCGGTGGTCTCGGCATGGCCGACGACCAGATTGACGACGGTGTCCATCTCGATCTCGGACAGGCCGAGGCCGGCCACCGCGCCGAGCTCGTGCTCGTACTTGGCGATGGCGTTGGGACCCAGCGGCGGCCGGCTTACCCCGACGTACAGCATCCAGGGGTGGCGCCGGAACAGCGCCCAGTTGTCCCGCGCCACCCGCTCGAGCCGGGCGCGCCAGTCGGCACCGGTGGGCCGGGGGATCTCGCCGTAGGTCGTGTCCAGCATGAGGTCGATGAGCTCGCCCTTGCCGGGCACGTAGGTGTAGAGCGTCATGGTGCCCACGCCCAGCGCCTCCGCGACGCGGCGCATGGACAAGCTTTCGATGCCGTCCACGTCCGCGACCTCGATGGCGGCCCTCACGACGCGGTCCACGCTGAGGTCGTGCCGGGCGTTGCGGGCGGGCCGGCGCTCCTGGCCGCGCCACAGCAGGGCGAGGCTGCGAACCGGGTCGACGGTGCCGCTGCGCGGGTGACTGGTGTCCTTGGCCATTCCCGCCATACTACGGGTCCCCAGCCGATCGGACCTCGGAGGAAGCGGGGTTCCCGGGAAGGGTGGGAAAACTGCGCCGGACCCGTCCGCGCAACCGGTACGGGACGGTGGCGTCGATCCAGGTACGGCCGATGCCACCGGGCCCGCGCTCGGCCGCCCACTCCGGCCCCTGCGAGGGGTCCATGGACAGCGGGGCACTGCCGGTCCCGGTCACCGCGTCGGTGCCCAGGTTGGCCCGGGTGGTGACCGCCCACAACACGTCCTCCGCGACGGCCGGATCCACGTCCTCGTCCACGAAGACGATGAGCTTGGCGAACGGGTGGGCGGCGAAGATCCGCCGGGCCAGCGGGCCGAGCCGCCCGTCGCAGGCCGGGCCGTGCTTGCGCACGGACACCATCAGCAGCAACATGCCGCCGCCCGCCGGGGAGAAGTGCAGATCCCGGATCAAGGGCTCACCGGGCTCGCCCAGGGCCACCGAGAGCGCCCCGGCCAGCCCGAGGATCACGGACTGCTCGCGGCCGGGGCCGATCACCGAGTGGAGGAATGGGTCGGGGCGGGTGGTGATCGCAGTCACGGTGATCACCGGCAGCCCGGCCCGGGCGGCACCGTCGTAGCCGAGGAACTCGGGCAGCGAAACGTCCGGTGGGCCGGCCGAGCTCTCGTCGGCCGTACTGCCGTCGAGGTAGCCCTCCACCACGATCTCGCTGTCGGCGAGCACCCGGACGGGTTGGCTGACCGCCCCCGCCACCGCCAGCGGGGCCCCCGCGAGGGCCCCGGCGACCGCGAGTTTGTCGGTACCGGACGGCAGGAAGCGGGTACCGAGCGCGGAGGCGATCATCGCGGACGGCGGGACGCCCAGACCGACGGTGACCGGCAGCCGCCGGCCGGCCGCGAGAGCCGCGGAGAGAAGCTCGCCGAGCCGCCGGCCCGGCGCCATCGACAAGGTCAGCCGTCGGTCGTCCAGGATCAGCATACGGTGCACGGACAGGGCGCAGTCCCCGTCGGGCGCCGTGCCCTCGGCCAACACCAACCCGGTGGTGAGGAACGACCCGGCGTCGCGCGGGGTGATCCGCCCGACGGGCAGGGAGCCCAGTCCCTCGCGGCCGATGTCGACCCGGGCGCATTCCGGGTCCCGGACCGTCACCGGGGGCAGGGCTGCGGCCGTCAGCCGGGCGGCGGCGGCCGGGGTGGCGCGCTCCGGCAGCCCGGGCAGCCAGTCGCGGACGCGCCGCTCATCGCCGTACAGCCCGAACACCACCGGATACCGGTGCCCGAGCACCCGCCGGAAGACCATAACGTCCTCCGCCCGGTCCCGGGACGTGGCCGGTACGCCGCCGCAGCGGGCGGCGAAGATCCCGGCCGGCCCTTCGGCCGGGACCGGTTCGGCGACCTCCCGCACCCGCCGCGGGTCGCGGGCGCGGAGGCCGGCGAGCGCCGCCCGCAGGGAGAGGGCCGTCCGCTCCGGGGCGCTCCCGGGCACGCCGCTCACGGCCGCGCCGCCGGGGTGCGCAGCAGCCGGTCGAGTTCGGCCGCCCACTCCTCCGGGCTGCCCGCACGCAGCAGGCCGGTGCCGACCAGCAGTCCGGCGAAGCCGGCCCGCAGCAGCCCGGCGCCCTGTTCGGGGGTCGTGATGCCGCTGGCGCTGACCGGGCAGGGCGTACCGGTGGCCCGCACCGCGGGCAGCAGGGCCGGGCCGCGGTTCAGGTCCCCGGGCCCGCGCTCGCGGGTGCCGATGTCCTTGTTGGCCACCGCGACCACCGCGCGGTCGCCGAAGGGTACCCGCTCCGCCTCGGCCTCGTCGGTCACCTCCACGAAAGGTGTCAGTCCCAGCCGCAGGCACTCCTCGGTCAGCCGATGCAGGCTTTCCCGGGGGAGCAGTCCGGCAGTGAGCAGAACCGCCGAGGCACCCAGCTCCCGGCTGCGGAGCAACTGGGAGCGCCGGGTGATGAAGTCCTTGCGCAGCAGCGGCAGTCGGGTGGTGGCGGCGGCCTCGGCGAGCAACCGCTCGTCCCCGCCGAACCAGGATCCGGTCACCACGGACAGGCAGGGGGCTCCGGCACGCGCGTAGGCGGCCACCAGCTCGGCGACCGTACGGCCGGCCAGCAGCCCGGCCCCGTGGCCGTCGGTGGGTTTGATCTCCATGACGACCGGCAGGCGGGCGTTGAGCAGTGCGTCGGTGAACGGGCTGGTCATGGGGTCCTCTCCGAGGGCTGTCCGGTGCGCCAACCGTGGGCGATCGCCGCGAGCCGGGCGCCGCTCAGTGAACCGGCGGTGTCCCGTGCCGCGGTGTCCACATCGATGCCGAGGAAGCGGGGGTGCTCGGCGACGGCGGCGAAGGCGGGCCGGCTGTCGGCCCGGATGCCGCCGGCCAGCAGGAACGGCCGATTCAGCAGGTCGGCCAGGCGCAGCACGAGCGCGGGGTCGGCGGGCACACCGGTGCTGCCGATGCGACCGTCGGCGGTGGCGCTGTCCAGGACGAAGCAGTCCGTGCCGGCGCGTTCGTACGCGGGGATGAGGGCCTGCTCGGGACACCCGCCGCCGTGCAGGTGCAGCACCTTGAGGACCGTGACGCCGCCGGCCCGGGCGAGGGCGCGCACCAGCGAGGGCGGCTGGTAGCCGTGCAGTTGCACCCGACTGGTGCCGCACGCCCGCAGCATCCGCAGCAGCGGTTCGGCCTCGCGGTGGAGCGTGACCACCACCGGTTCGGTCCCCGTGCGGGCGGTGGCCGCGGCGAGCTGCCGCAGCCGGGCCGGGTCCAGCTCGGCACGGCCGCCGGGGATGCCGTGCCAGAGCCCCACCAGGTCGGCTCCGGCCGCCGCCAGTCCGGTGATCTCCGCTTCGGTGGTGGCTCCGCATGCCTTGAGCAGCGGCGCGGTCATGCCTCGTCCGCCAGGGACCCCTCGGCCAGGACGGGGGTGGCGTCCGAGGCGAACAGTCGGGGGTGGGCGGCGCGCAGCGAGGACAGCACGAAGTCGTAGGGAAGGTCGTCGAAGACGCCGTGCTCGCGCAGGAACTTCATGCGCTGGGCGCCGTCCGGGCCGTAGGGATGGTGGACACTGTCCGCGGTGCCGTCGAAGTGCAGCTCGGGGATGCGGTAGAGCCGGCAGAGGGTCCGGTTGAAGACGGGAGTGGCGCGCAGTCGGCGGCCGTTCAGGTCGAGTTCGGTGACGCAGTGCTGGTGGAAGACATCGCCTCCCAGGAGTTCGCGCAGCCGTGGGGAGGCCAGGTGGTTGCGCACGTCGGCGAGCACCAGTCGGCTGGGCACCCCGATGGCGCGCAGGGCCGCGGCGTACACCAGGGACTTGTGCAGGCACATACCGCTGCCGCGGCGCAGCACCTGACTGGCGCGCAGGCCGGTGCGGGACAGGTCGGCGCCGTAGACCTCGTAGCGGATGCCGTCCCGGACGGCGTAGTAGAGCCGGACCGCGCGTTCGGCGAGGGTCGCGCCGTCCGCCGGGGATGCCTTGGCGACCAGGGCGCGGACCTCGGGTGTGCCGTGGTCGAGGAACTCCGTCTCGGCCAGCTGTGCCGGGGACACCAACATGGTGTGCTCCTCATCGGTTCGGGGAGTCGGCCGCCCGGCGGACTCCCGGTGGTGGCCGCCGGCAGGTGGGCACTCGGTGTTCCCGGACGCCGGGTCCTGACGAAAGGCCGTGCCCCCGCGGGTCGGGTCGGGAGGGTTGATCGCAGGTGGGATGTCCTTCGGTGGCACGCCGGCTCACAACCCGAGCATCGTGGCGATGCGGTTGCGCTGGATCTCCGAGGTCCCGGAGTAGATGGTCCCGGCGACCGCGTTGCGCAGGTCCTGCTCGACGCCGTACTCGGCGGTGTAGCCGTTGCCGCCGAAGAGCTGGACGGCGGCGAGGGCGGAGGACAGGTTGTGCTCGCTGACGAGCAGTTTGGTGATGGCGATGTCGGTGGTGACGTTCTCGCCCGCGGCGAAGTCCCGGGCGGTGTCGAAGAGCCACTTGCGGGCGGTGCGCAACCCCGTCTCCATCTCGACGATCCGGTGGGAGACGGCCTGGAAGGAGCCGATGGGCCGGCCGAACTGCCGGCGGTTCCGCGCGTGCTCCAGGCAGCGGTCCTGCCGGTGCCGCATCTCGCCGGCGGTGATGGCGAAGGAGCAGAGGATCTCCCACTTCATGATGTGGTCCAGGACCAGGAAGCCGCCGCCGGGTCGGCCGATGACATGATCGGCCGGGATCCGGCAGTCGTCGAGGAAGAGTTCGCACATCGGGGAGGTGCGCAGTCCCATCTTGGCGATGGGGGCGCCCCGGTCGAGACCGGGGGTGTCTCCCTCCACCAGGAAGGCGGTGATGCCCAGGGGTCCGCCCTCGGGGGCGGTCCTGGCGTAGACGACGAACAATCCGGCCACCGGGCCGTTGGTCACGAAGGATTTGCTGCCGGTGAGTACGTAGTGGTCACCGTCGCGCCGGGCCGTGGTGCGCATGGCCAGGGCGTCGGAGCCGGCCTCCGTCTCGCTGATCGCGTGGGCGCCGATCCGGGTACCGGAGCAGATCCCCGGCAGCCAGCGCTCGCGCAACGGCTGGGGTGCGAAGCGCTGGAGGGCGATGCCGGTGCTGACCAGATGGGTGGCGGCGGAGAAGGAGAGACCGCCGTCCCGGCAGTACTCGCCGAGCCCTTCCAGGACGTAGAGGGTGGTGGGCAGGTCGAGGCCGAGCCCTCCCCAACGGGGATCGATCGGCAGGCCGAGGATTCCGGTCTCGGCGAGGGTCCGCCAGTGCTCCTCGGGGAACTCGGCGCGTGCGTCGCGCTCGATGTGATCGCCGTTGATCGCATCGAGCCAGGGACGCAGGCCGTCGCGCAGCGCGCGCTGGTCCGCGGTCCAGGTCATGGCCTAGTACCGGGAGAATTCGGCCGAGTCGAGGTCGTGGCGCTCACTGCCGACCAGGGCGGGGGTGAAGACGCACACCAGCCGCAGATCCCGTTCCGGGTCGGCGATGAGGAAGTGGGCGTCGTGCTGGTCCAGGGCGTAGAGAACGCCCGGTTCCACCCGGTGGGCGGTACCGACCCGGTCGATGACGGTGCCCCGTCCCTCGATGCAGTAGCACGCCTCCAGGTGGCGGTGGTACTCCAGCCGGGACTTGGTCCCGGCCCGGACGGTTGTGTCGGTGATGCTGTAGCCCATGCCATCGGACTCCAGCAGGAACCTCCTGCTGAGCCCGTTGCCCCAGTCCACGGTGAGCACTTCCGACAGTCGGCGAATGATCATGTCCTCGCTCCTGTTCTCATTGGTCCGTTCTCTACCGGCCATCAGCCGTCGCCGCGGAGTCCGGTGAGGAATCCGGCGAGCGCGGCCACGGGGTCGCCGCCGTCGTCCAGGGCCCCTTCCACAGCCGTGACCGCGGCGGTGCCGACGACCGCGGCGTCCGCGCCGAGGCGGGCGACGGCGACCAGGTCGGCGTGCGTGCGCACGCCGAAGCCCACCGCCACGGGTGCGGTGGCCGTTTTTTTCAGCCCGCTCACCACCGGGGCGAGCCGTTGGTAGCCGCCGGTCGGGCGGTTACCGCTGCGGCCCCGGACTGCGACCAGATACACATAGGCGGTGGCGTCCTCCGCGGCGGCCCGCAGCACTTCCGCGGAAGACCGGGCGTAGGCAGTGGTCACGACGGGAAGCCCGGCCCGGCCGGCGGTCCGCAGATGCTCCGCGCGCAGCCGGGGCGGCAGTCCGTGCAGCAGGATGCCGTCCGCTCCGACCGCCACGGTGTCGCGGGCGAGCCGGGCCGGCCCCTCGCGGCCCAGCGGACGCACCGTGTGGGCCCAGTCGGCGAGCAGTGCGATGCGCAGCCGTCGCAGCCGGGGCCGGGCCTCGGCGACGGCCGCCAGAACGGCGTCCAGTCCGGTGCCGGCGGCTAGTGCACGGGCGGCCGAGCGCCGCACCGCCGGGCCGTCGGTGATGGAGTCCGGGAAGGGGACCGCGAGTTCCAGGCACTCCACGCCGAGCTCGTCGAGCATGGCCGTCAGCTCACCGAAAGTGGACAGTGGCGGGTCCCCGGCGTTGAGGAAGACGGCGAGACCGGGACGGTCGTGGCCGCCTTCGCCGTCCAGCCCGGCGAAGAACGGGCTCGGTCGGGACCGGGTGGTGGGCGGGGTGGCGGGCTCAGCCACGGGCGTTCACTCCCGCTGGGCTGCGCCGCGCCCCGGCCGCCAGCCGCTCGACGAGGGCCAGGGCCGATCCGTCGGCCATCGCCTCGTAGGCGGCGGCCATCGCGGGCGGCCAGTCGCGCATGGTGCCGCCGAGGACCGCCAGGGCCGCGGCGTTGAGGCAGACGGTGCGAGTGGCTCCGGGACCGCCCCTTCCGGCGAGAATGCCGAGGAAGTGCGGAACGATCCGGTCGTGGTCGGGCTCGGGGCGCAGTTCCGCCAGTGGTCCGCTCAGGCCGAAGGCGCCGGTGCGCAGCCGACGCGGCAACCCGCCGTCCGGCGGGTGGAGGGTGTTCTCTCCGGCGGCCAGCAGCTCGTCGGCGCCGTGTTCGTTGACGCACAGCCACAGCCGGCCGGGCCGGTGCCGGGCCAGCCCTCGCAGGAGCGGCACCATGGTGTGGTCGGCGACGCCGGTCAGCTGGGTGTCGACCCTCACCCTGGGCAGCAGGGGCCCCAGGGCGTTCGCGAAGCTCCCGAGCACTCGCATCGGCAGGGGGTGGATCAGGCGGGCCAGCCGGGACAGCTCCGGCGGGTAGACGAAAGGGCCGGCGAAGGCGATGCCGAAGCGGTCCAGCGTCCGGGCCGTCTCCTCGGCGGAGGAGGTCAGCCGCACCCCGAGCCGGTTGAGCAGATCGACCGAGCCGTTCCGGCTTCGGTACGAACGGGAGCCGGTCTTGACCACCCGCACGCCGATGGCCGCCGCCACGAAGGCCGCGGCGGTGGAGATGTTGAAGGTCTGCGGGCCGCCACCGGTGCCGACGATGTTGACCGCTCCCGGGTACTGCGGCCAGTGCGCCACCGGGTCCCGCTCGGCGAGGGAGCGCAGCAGGCTGTGCAGGCTCTGCTCCCCGGGGAGCCGGGTGGAGAGGGAGGCCAGGACGGCTGCGGCTTCGGCGCGCTCCAGTGTTCCGGCCTCCAGGCTTTCCCAGAACGCGTGCCAGACGGCGACCGGGACGGGGGCGCGGGCGCCGACGAGAGTGTCGAGGAGGGCGGGCACGGTCAGTTCGTCTCCAGGTCGCGGGCGGCGGCGTGCCGCACGAAGGCGTCGATGGCGCGCACCGTGCGGAAGCTCTCCGGGTCGAGTTCCAGCTCGTCGGCGACGAGGTCGAAGCGGTGCTCCAGCCAGGCAATGATCTTCAGCAGGCCGAGGCTGTCCACGACTCCGCCGGCCGTCAGGTCGTAGTCCGGGTCGAGGTCCGCCGGTTCCGTGTCGGGAAGAAACTCGTCGACGAGAAAACGCTTGATGAGCTGTTCGTGCCGCATGGACGGCTCCTGTTCGGTCGGGCTGACGGGCAAGTGGACCGACGGACGGACCGGAGGGTGGGCCGGCGAACGGTCCGGAGGGTTGAACGGTCATGAGGGCCTGCCGAGCAGTTTCCGGTCGACCTTGCCGGTGGAGGTGCGGGGCAGCGGATCGTCCACCAGCCGCCACCGGCCGGGGATCGAGGCGGGTACCAGCGAGCGGGCGCAATGGGTACGCAGCAGTAGGGAGTTGGGCCGACAGCCCGGCCGGGGCCGGACCACGGCCAGTAGCACGTGCCCCGCAATCGGGTCGGGGACGGCGAGTACCGCGGCTTCCCCAACCTCCGGGTGGTCGAGCAACACCCGTTCCACCGTCTGCGGATCGACCCGGGTGCCGCGCACCTTCACCTGGAAGTCGTCCCGGCCGCGCAGCCGGAGGACCCCCCGCTCGTCGCGCTCCACCAGATCACCCGTCCGGTACCAGCGACGCCGGTCGGCGCCGAAGGGGTGCGGGCCGAAGCGGGCGGCGTCGTGGGCGGTGGCGCCGAGGTAACCCTCGCTCTGGAAAGGGGTCGAGACGTAGAGTTCGCCGCTGCCGGGGCCGCTCAGCGGCCTCCCGTCCGGGGTGCGGATCAGCACCCGAACCCCGGGCAGCGGGGTGCCCAGGGGAACTGGCTCGTCCGGCGGGTCGGCCGGGTCGATCTCGTGGAGCAGACTGTCGTTGGTCTCGGTGCAGCCGTAGACGTTGTGGAGCCGGGCCGCCGGGAAGAGCCGGGGCAGCGCGGCCAGGTCACGCGGTGGGATGGCCTCTCCCGTCACGATGACGTGCCGGACTCCGGGGAAGCGGGCACCGCCGGCGGCCTCCAGCAACAACCGGTGGAACATCGGCACCGCCTGCACGAGGTGAACCTCCTCCCGGCCCAGCAGCCCGGCCAGATGGCGGCCGTCGGCGGCGTGGACGGAGTCGCACAGCACCACCCGGCCGCCACGGCCCAGGGTGGTCCAGACATCCAGCAGGGAGAGGTCGAAGTTGAGCGGGGCGTGGCTGAGCACCCCGGTGCCCGGACCGATGCCGAAGCGCGCCGCGGCCCAGTCGCCGAAGCGGCCCATGGCGTCCCCGCTCAGCGGTACCGTCTTGGGGGTGCCGGTGGAGCCGGAAGTGGTGAGCAGCACGGCGGTGCCGGGCGGGGGCTTCACGGCCGGTGGTGCGGCTCGGCCGCCGGGACCGTCCACCGTCCGCGGGGTGAGCAGGTAACGGCATCCGGAGTTCTCCCGGAGTCGGCGCAGCCCGGCCGGCGGCAGACCGGCCGGCGGCAGTAGGACGGGGCGTCCGGAGAGCAGGCAGGCGAGCACCAGGGCGAGGGTTCCGGGCGTGGAGACGGCGGGCACCGCGACGGCCTCCCCCGGGTGCAGGGGGAGCCGTTCCAGCCGGGCACGGTGCTCATCGGCCCGAGTGAGCAGCTCGCCGTAGCAGGTGGTGCGGTCGCGGTACCGCACGGCAGCGGCATCCGGTGTGCGGGCGGCGTGCTCCGCGAAGGCCCGCACCGGCCGGGCCGCACGCGGTTCGGTCGACTGCTCGGTCATCGTTCTCCTCGGGGGCGGCGGAGGCTCTCGTCAGTCCTCGAAAAGGGCGACGGCGCGGGTCCAGCCCGCTCCGGCCCCCGTGATCCGCACGGGCAGGCACATCACCCGGAAGCCGTGGGGTGGCAGCGTGTCCAGTTGGGCCAGCCGTTCCACCTGGCAGTACTCGCGGTCCCGGCCCACGAAGTGGGCGGGCCACAGCAGGGACCGGTCCCCCGTCGCCCGGTAACGGTCGATGATGTGGCCGAAGGGGGCGTCCAGGCTGAAGGCGTCGGTGCCGATTACCCGGACGCCGAGGTCCAGCAGCCGCCGGACCGCCGGACCGTCGAGGCCGGTGAACTCCGTGAAGTACTCCGGCGTGCCGGCGTGCCGGTCGGCGCCGGTGTGCAGCAGCACGATGTCGCCGGGGCCGGGCGTGCGTCCGATCCGGGCGAACTCCTTCTCCAGACGGTCGACCCCGGCCGCGCCGGTCGGCTCGGCGGTGAGGTCGAGCACCAGGCCGGGGCCGATGAACCATTCGAGCGGCAGTTCATCGATGTGGCGCGGCCCGCCGTCCCGGTAGCCGGCGCGGGAGCCGTAGTGGGATGGTGCGTCCACGTGCGTCCCGGTGTGGCTGGTCAGCGTGAGCCGGTCCAGCGACAGGAACTCCCCGTCCGGCAGTGCCTCGATATCGAAGTCGATGCCGAAGTGCTCGCGCATCTCGTCCCGCATGTGCAGGGCGCCCTGCCGGGGTGTCAGGATCTCATGGACGACCGGATCGGGTTCATAGCCGGCCGCGTCCACGGGCGAGGACAGATCGACGACTCGCACAGTCACCTCCTGGAAACGATGTCCCCCAGGTTTGTCGGGCGCGCTCGAAAACCGATGGAATTACGGCTGGATCGGAAGGGAGCACCGGCACGACCCGGAACGCTCTGCCGAAAGCCGTCGCATTTGTGTCTTGCGCTGCCGACGTGCTGGATGCAGGATGGATCGCCACAACTTATTCCATGACGAAAGGCAGGACATGAAAGAGGAGATCAGCGAAGCCAATCTGAAGTTCTTCCAGGAGGTTATGCCGGTCATCGTGGGCACCAAACGCCGCAGTGGCATAGTCAAGATGGACCCGGCGTGGTTCGAGTTCCGCGAGGGGTACTTCTGGCTGAACAGCTTCCGCGGTTCGCGGTGGCTGGAGCACCTGGAACGGGAGGGCCGGGCCTCCCTGCTGCTGATCGACCCGAAGGACATGACGCGGGTGGTGCACATCGAATCCACCCTGGTGCGGGCCGACGAGGAGGGCGCGGACGAGCATCTCGCCCGGCTCAACGACCGCTACCAGATGCCGGAGCACGATGAGCTGGAGCTGGAGCCGCAGACCCGGGTCACCATCCAGCTCGAGCCGCAGAACATCCGCAGCACGCTCGACTGGCTCAACCAGTGTGCCGCCGAGGTGGACGTCAGCCAGTAGGGTGCGCGGCCGGGGCGGCGGGTGGGCCGCCCCGGCAGGAGGCACCGGAGGAACGCGGAGGAAGGGGCCCTCCCCGCGGGGAGGGCCCCTTCCTCATGGCGCGGCCGGGACCCACCGGTCACGGGCGCCAGCCGGCGGGCTCCGGCCACGGCTCGTCCAGCTGGCGGTAGGTGCCCAGGTAGTCGGGCCAGTCGCGGTGGTCGCGGATCTTCCCGTCCACGAGCCGGATGAGGTGGATCTGCTCACCGGAGAACTTCCGCCCCGTGGGGGCCATACCCACCAGATTGCCGACGTGGCGGCCGTAGAGTACCAGGTGGGCCCGTACCCAGTCGCCGCGCTCGGCCAGCTTGATGGTGTCCAGGTGGCACTCTTCGGAGAAGGTCATCTTCAGCCACTTCACCGCCATGGCGAACGCCTCGGGGCCCCGGAGATCCATGTGCTCCAGCGAGGCCGGGTTGAGATATTCCGGATGGATGTACTCGGCGACGTCATCGACCTCACCGGTGTTGTACGCCTTGATCATCCGCTGCACTGCCGCCGTGTTCATGCTCATCGGACCGCCTTCCGTATTGTCGGCGCGTGAATTTTCCTGAATTCTTGTGCAAGTGACCGCCGGGAGGCAAGACCGAATCCGCCCCCGGATCGTCGACTCGACCAGATCTCAAGAATTTTTCGAGCAGGGCTCGACCAGGGCTCCAGTCACCCGTGTGCGTACGATGCGAGAATTCTCGCAAAACGACTCTGCGGGAGGTAATGTGGACACGGCTGCATACAAGGTCGAGGTGGCGAAAGCCTTCAATCGGGCAGCTGCGGACTACGACCGGCTGGGAGTGCGGTTCTTCACCCCCATGGGCCGGCGGCTGGTCGAGCTGGCCGCCCCGGGCCCGGGCCGGCGGGTACTCGACATCGGCTGCGGGCGCGGGGCCAGTCTGTTCCCGGCCGGAGAACTGGTGGGTCCGAAGGGTCGGGTCACCGGCATCGACGTGGCCGAATCGATGATCGAGGAGGTGCGGGCCGAGGCATCCCGGCTGGGCCTGCGACACATCGAGGCGCTGGTCATGGACGGTGAGGACCCGAATCTGCCCGCCCGTTCCTTCGACCGCATCCTCGGCGGCTACAGCATCATCTTCATGCCGGACGCGCCCGCCGCGCTGGGGCGCTACGCCGGACTGCTGGCGGACGGCGGGCGGATCGCCTTCAGCAGCCCGGTCTTCACCTCCGGCACCTTCCCGTTTCTCCCTCCGCTGTTCACCGAGCTGATCCCGGGGGAGCTGCTGCGCTCCCTGCCACCGCAGTGGCAACCGGCGGAGCTGAGCCAGCGCTTCAACAGTTGGTTGGAGCGACCCGAGGACCTGCGGGCCACCATGGAGAAGGCCGGGTTCACCGAGGTGGAGATCATCGACGAGCCGGTGGACATGGTCGCCGCCTCCGGCGAGACCTGGGTGGACTGGTCCCACACCCAGGGGATGCGGCTGCTGTGGCAGCACCTGTCCACCGAGGACGCCGCGGCCCTGCGCACCCGGCTGATCACCGCCCTGGACGAGTTGCGGGACGGTGACGGTCCGCTGTCCATCGAGGTGCCGGTGCGGTACGTGCGGGGCACGGTCCGCCGCTGACGCGCGAGGTGCCGGTGCCCACACACGCTGCGGGCACCGGCACCGGGCCGGAGGGGCGGGACGCTCAGTGGGGCGCCGCGCCGATCGCCTCGTTGGCCAGGGCGATCAGCTCCCGCGGAGTTCTCACCTCCACCACCACGTCATCTCCGAGGGCGGTGCCGTAGGTGCGCTGAATGTGGCTCGCCGTCTCCATCAGCGCGAGCGAGTCGTAGCCCAACTCGGCGAACTCCACGTCGAGAATGTCACCGTCGAGCCCCAGCTCCTCGTCCGCACCCGCGCACTCCAGCAGGATCTTCCGCAGTCCGTCCAGGGTGAGTTCGTTCATCGCCGTTGTCCTTCTGCTTGGGGGGTGGGTACCCCCGCCGATGGGGTGACGACCATCGCCGCGTTGAATCCGCCCTGCCCGCGGGCCAGCACCAGCGCGGCCGGCGCCCGCAGCGGACGGGGAACGAGGACGAGGTCGAGCTCGTGCGCGGGATCGGGCCGGGTCACATGGACCGTCGGCGGGATCGTGCGGTGCCGCAGCGCGAGCAGGGCCGTGGCCAGATCCAGGGCGGCTCCTCCCGCACTCAGGCGCCCGGTCATCGTCTTGGGTGCCGTGACCGGCACCCCGTACGGCCCGAACAACTCCCGCAGGGCGGCCGCCTCGGCGGCGTCCTCCTCCGGACGGCCGTCCGCGTCCGCGAAGACCACGCCGATGTCGCCGGGGTCGCAACCGGCCTCCCGTAGGGCGAGTTCGGCGGCCCGGCGCAACGTACGCGGCCGGCCGGAGTCGGGCCCGGGATCGAAGGTGGCCGCGTAGCCGGTGATCTCCCCGTAACGAGGGGCACCACGGGCCGCCACCGCCTCGGCCGACTCCAGCACCAACAGTGCGCCGCCCTCACCGGGCACCTGGCCGTTGGCCTCCCGATCGAAGGGCAGGTAGGCGCGCCTGGGGTCGTCACGGGTGCTGAGCCGGCCGCCGGCCAGTTGGCCGACCCAGCCCCAGGGGCAGGGCGAGCCGTCGACCGCGCCGACCACCACCCGGGGGATGTCCTGCCGGATGTGCCGGCAGCCCTGACCCACCGCGTCCAGGCCACCCGCCTGCTCGGTGACGAGCACACCGCTGGGACCACGGGTGTTGTGCCGGATGGAGATCTGCCCGGTGTTCACCGCGTAGAACCACGCGAACGATTGGTAGGCGCTCACGTGTCCGGGGCCCTGGCTCCACAGCTTGTGCAGCTCCCGGTGACCGAAGGCGAAGCCGCCCGCGGAACCGGCCGAGACCACCCCCACCGAGAAAGCGTCCTCGGGCCGCTCGGGTCGCTCGGTCCGCGCATCGGCCAGCGCCAGGTCGGAGGCGAGCAGCGCCAGTCGCGTCATGTGGTCGGTCTGCGGGATCAGCCGGCTGGGCAGGTGGTCCCGGGGCTCGAAGCCCGCGATCTCCCCGGCCAGCCGGCTCGGGTACCGCTCCGCGTCGAACCGGGTGATGCGCCCGATGGCGCTGTCCCCGGCCAGGGTCCGCCGCCAGTGTTCGGCGGCGCCCAGGCCGGTGGGCGCCACCACTCCCAGGCCTGTGACGATCACCGCCGCACTCACGCCGCCCCACCTTCCGGCGTGGTCAGCACCATCGCGCTCTGGAAGCCGCCGAAACCGCTGCCCACGCTGAGCACGCTGTCGACCCGATGCTCCCTGGCGACCAGGGGCACATAGTCCAGATCGCACTCCGGATCCGGCTCGTGCAGGTTCGCCGTGGGCGGGACCAGATCGTGCTGCATCGCCAGCAGACAGGCGGCGATCTCCAGGGAGCCAATCGCGCCGAGCGAGTGCCCGATCATCGACTTGATCGAGCTGACCGGCACCCGGTAGGCGTGCTCGCCGAGACTCGTCCGGAACGCGGCCGTCTCGTGCCGGTCGTTCTGCTTGGTGCCCGAACCGTGGGCGTTGACGTAGTCGATGTCCGTGGGCGACCGGCCCGCCTGCTCCAGCGCGGCCCGGATCGCCTCGGCCATCTCCCGTCCGTCGGGCCGCAACCCGGTCATGTGAAAGGCATTGGAGCGGGAGGCGAAGCCGGCGACTTCCGCGTAGACCCGCGTCCCGCGGGCCCGGGCGTGGGACAGCTCCTCCAGCACGAAGACGGCCGCGCCCTCACCGAGCACAAAACCGTTGCGGGAGCGGTCGAAGGGCCGGGAGGCGGTGGACGGTTCGTCATTGCGCGGCGTGGTGGCCTTGATCGCGTCGAAGCAGGCCAGCGTGATCGGCGAGATCGGCGCGTCGGTGGCACCGGCCACCATGACCTCCGCCGAGCCCTCGCGGATCAGCTCGGCCGCCCGACCCACCGCGTCCAGGCCGGAGGTGCAGCCGGTGGACACCAGGGAGACCGGCCCCTCGGCACCCGCCTCCCGAGCCACCTCGGCGGCGATCGAGCTGGGCACCATGTAGTCGAAAAGATGCGGTACCGCGTAGCCGTCGTCGACCAGCCAGTGCCGACCACCGTCGCTCACCACGGCGTACTCGGCCTCCAGGCTCATCGTGCAACCGACCGCGCTGCCGACCACCACGCCCAGCCGGGCCGGATCGAGCTGCGCCACCTCCAGCCCACTGTCCTCCACGCACTCCCTGGCGCACACCACGGCGAACTGGGCGGCCCGGTCCAGGCGTCGGGCCTGCTGCTGGCTCAGCCCTTCGCGCAGCGGGTCGAAGTCGCACTCGGCCGCCACCTGGGAGCGATAGGGCGAGGGGTCGAAGAAGGAGATCTTCCGTGTCGCGGTGCGGCCGGTGGACAGCAGGTCCCACAACGGTTTACGGCCCAGCGCGTCCGGCGCCACCACACCGATCCCGGTGATGGCCACCCGGCGGTTCACCGGCCGCTCCGCTGCCGCGTGCGGTACAGGGCGTTCTCGCTCCTGCTCAGCGCACGCAGCGCCGCGGCGTGCGGGGCGAACCCGTCCTGCCGCAGTGCCGCGCGGAACGACTCCTCGTCGGTCCAGCTCGCGATGTTGATGTACTGGTCCTCCCGGCCGAGCCGGCGGACCAGGGTGTGTTCCAGGAATCCCGGCTGTCGCACCATGAACGCCGAGGTGTCGGCGAAGGCGCGTTCGAACTCCTCGGGCGATCCGTGCACCGTAAAGCGGTTGACGAACGTGATGGTGTTGCACTCCGCCGCGTTGACCTCATCAGACGGCATCCCACCGATCCCCTCACTCCAGCGGTCAGGTCCTCCGGACAGCTCCGGATTCGGTAACCACGGTGCGCCGCTGTCCTCACAGCGGGCTAGGAAACCGCTGAAAGCGGCCGATGACCGGTGCTTCGGGCCCGGCGGCTCGCCCGACTCCCGAGTGGGCCTCTAGTGGCGGCGCATACCTTCGCACGCACGTGACCGTGCGGCGGTTGTGACGGCCGTCCTCCCCGGGAGGGATTCCGCTGACTACCAATGAGCTGACGATCCGGACGGCGCCCGAGCCGATCCCGTCCACCATGACCGAACTGCTCGACTGGGCCGAAAGCAAACGCCGGACGGATCCGGTGTACTACGACGAGCGGCAGGAATCCTGGCAGGTGTTCCGCCACGCCGACATCGATGCGGTGCTTCGGGACCCCTCCCGCTTCCTGGCCGACCTGGGGGACCTGGTGCCCACCAACCCGGATCTGGAACTGATCCAACGCGGCAACTTCGTGAACATGGACGGCCCCCGACACCGCCTGATGCGGGGCATGGTGGCCGGGGCGTTCCACCCACGCGCGGTCGCGGCGATGGAGCCGCGGATCGCCGCCATGGTCACCGGGCTGCTGGACGCCCTCCGTGACCGTGAGGAGTTCGACATGGTCGGGGATCTCGCCTATCCCCTGCCGGTGATGGTGATCGCCGAGCTGATCGGCATCCCGGAGAGCGATCGGGAGCTGTTCCGCGGCTGGGCCGAGGAGTTCTTTCCCTTCGATGAGGAGGAGCCGCAGCTGACCTCGTCCCGGGAGGCGGTGGACAGCCTGACGCCGACGGTCCGTGAGATGACCGCCTATCTGCGCGAGCACATCCGCGCCCGGCGTCTGCGCCGGTACGACGACCTGACCGGACGCCTGGTCGAAGCCGCCGGGGCGGGCGAGGAGCCGACCGAGGAGGACCTGATCGGCATGGTGGCGTTGCTGCTGACCGCCGGTCACATCACCACGGCGGCTCTGCTGGGCAACTGCGTCCACCAGTTCGACCGCCACCCAGGGGTCTGGGAGCGGCTGCGGCGGGAGCCGGCCGCGCTGCCGTCTGCCATCGAGGAGGTCCTGCGCTACCACCCGCCGCTGCCCCGGCTCACCCGGCGCACCACCACCGAGGTGGAGCTCGGCGGCCGCACCGTTCCGGCCGGTCAGATCCTCTCCCTGTGGCTGGTGTCGGCCAACCGGGACGAGGCACAGTTCCCCGCGTCCGACACCTTCGACATCGCCCGCTCCCCCAACCAGCACCTGACCTTCGGACACGGCATCCACTTCTGTCTGGGGGCCGGTCTGGCGCGGTTGGAGGCACGGCTGGCACTCGGCGAGATGTTGCGGCGGTACCGGCAGGTGGAGGTGGTCGGCGAGGGGCGGTTCCACCACCCCTTCGCCATCCTCTGCGCCAAGAACCTCCGGGTCCGGGTCACCCCGGGCTGAGCGGACGACCGGAGGACCACCGGTCGCCCTCCGCGTACGCGTGCAGACCGGGCTCGTCCACGATCAGCGTCCCCCGGGGCGCCGCGTGGACCAGCCCGGTATTCCGGAACTCCCGCAGGAAATGGGCGACACGGGAGCGGGTCGCCCCCACCAACTGGGCCAGCTCCTCCTGGGTGATCCGCTGCTCGATGCGGCGCCGCCGCTCCTCACCGCTACCCAGTTTCCGGGAGAGCTGTACCAGGGTTGCGGCCAGCCGCCGACCGCTGTCGGCGGTGACCAACTGGGTGATGCGCGCCTGTTGTTCGGCCAGGCGCGCCACCAGATAGCGCAGGGACTCCTCGTACGCCTCGTTGTCGGTGATGGTCTCCAGGAACACCGCACGTGGGATCCTGGTGACGACGGTCGGCGTCATGGCGACGGCGGTCGCCTGTCGCACGCCCGTCACCAGACAGGATTCCCCGAGCACGTCACCCCGTGCGTGGATCTCCAACAGGCAGGTGCGGCCGTCGCGGGTCGCTGTGGTGACCTTGACCCACCCCTCGGAGACGACGTAGAGCCCGGCGTCCCGCTGTCCCGGGCCGTAGAGCAGCGCTCCTTTGGGCAGTCGCCGGGGCGCCCCGCCCCGGGACCGACGGGCCAGCAGCGACCACAGCCCAGCGCCCGCCGCGGTATGGGGGGCGAGCATCGTCATGGCACGGCGCCCCTCAGTAGACCCGACAGCCGCTCCAGGCGGAGGAACCGATGATCTCCCCCTTGGGCCGCTGTGTGGGAAGTTGGTGGAGGATGTCCGTCCGGCCCTCCAGGATCGCCCCGTGCAGCCGCTGGAGGGCGGGACTCGGCTCCAGGCCGAGCTCCGCGACCAGACAGCGTCGCAGCCGTTGGAAGACCTCCAGCGCCTCGCTCCGCCGGCCGCTCAGGTACAGGGCCCGCATGTACTGGGCCTGCATACCCTCCTGGCAGGGGTTCTCCACCGTCGGCGCGGCCAGCTCGGACAGCACCTCGCCGTACATGCCGAGCCGGATCTGGGCGTCGACGAGGTATTCGATGAGGACCTGGCGTGAGACCTCCAACTGTCGGCGCTTGGACTCCAGGATCGGGCCGATGGGCACGTCCACCAGGGCGGGGCCGCGCCACTGCGCCAGTGCCTCGGAGAGCAGGCCCACCCCCGCCTCGTCGTCCCCCCTGATCAGCGCCGTCCAGCCGACCGACAGCAGGGAGTGGTACCGGTGAACATCCAGGGTGCCGCTGTCGCTCTGGAAGAGGTAGCCCCCGGCCCGGGTGACCAGCACCTCCCGGGAGACCGTCGCGGCCGGCAGACGGGTGACCTTGGTCAGCAACCTGCGCAGGCCCAGAATGTAGGTCTGGAGAGTGGTCAGACCGCTGCTCGGCGGGCTGTCGCCCCACAACTCGGACATCAGGCTCGGCACGGGAACGACGTTGTCCGCGTGGACCAGCAACGTCGTCAGGACGCTGCGCAGTTTGGGCGCACTCGGTGCGCTGTTGGCCTCCTCATCCCAGACGGGCTGCAGCCCGGTCGAGACCAGAGATAACGGACCCAGAATCCCTAACCGCACGGACCCCTCCTGTCGTTCGGTGGCCCGGGGTGATCCCGGGCCACCGGAAAGCTGCTATAGCTCTATCGCACAGGACTCGAGATCTGCTGGAGTCGCCTCGCCGGCGGGGAACAACAAGGGCTGGCCGAGGCCCCGGCGGTGGGACCAGCGGACCACGGCGTCCCGCAACTCCGCCTCCCAGCCGTCGATTCCGCAGCACTCGTACAGGATGGTCTCGGACCGCCCCACAGGGGGCGCGGCCATGCCACGGGCGATGGCGGCCACGGTGGCGCGGCCCGTGGCGTCGGGCAGATCACGGAACCGCCGACATCGGGGAAGGACGGCGTCGGGCAGCGGGCCGTGGCTGATCAGCAGTGAGCCGGTGGTCAACCAGGAGGGGTCCGGTGGCGGCCCGGCGACGACCAGGACGTCGGAGCGGACCGCCACATCGGAGGGGTCCGGGTCGCACATCACGACCGGGCCCCGGCCGGCCGGGGCCAACCTCACCAGGCAGTCTCGCAGTCGCTCCGCACCGGCACCGGCACCGGCACCGAAGACCCGCACCACCGAGATGGCCGGGAGTGCCAGGAGGAGCGCCCGGACCATCGCCAGGACCGGTTCCCCGGCGCCCAGCACCCCGAGGGAGCGGGTGGTGGCCGGGGCGAGGTACCGGGCCGCCAGACCGGAGGGCATCGCCAGCCGCCAGGCATCGAGTGCGGAGGAGTCGGCGACCGCCGTCAACACCCCGGTGCCCGGCTCGGCCCAGATCTCGGCGGTGTGCCCGGGCTGGGCACCGTCGTTCAGTGCGATGCAGGTGCGCAGCAGCCGGGTCCCGCGCCGGGATGCCTCGACGCGCACGGTCATCTGCAGGCCCTGCAGCTCCAGCGCGCGGGAGGCGGGGCCATCGGGCGGGGACAAGGAGTCGAGCAGGAGCTCCTGCACACAGGCGAAGCAGTACTCGACGAACTCCGGGTCGCTGAACACCTGCTCGAGGTCGTCCCGGGAGAGCAGTAGCGGCGGGAGCTTCTTGTTCATCGCCCTGCCTCCGGCCGGTAGCGGGTGCGAGTGGGCGGCGACCATACCGCATCCTCCCGGTGCAGGCACCACGGGGCAGGGCGCTGCTCTGTGTTCGAGCCAACCTCGAGGGAGCGTCGGCAGACTCGACACGACTTCCGCTCACCGATGCCTGATGTCGAAGGAGCCCTCATGTCGGACACCCCGAGCCGGACCGCCCTGGTCACCGGTGGGACCAGTGGTATCGGTCTCGCCGTCACCCGCGCCCTCGCCCGGGGCGGCACCCGGGTCTTCCTCTGCGCCCGAACGGCCGACGACGTGTCCCGCACCGTCAAGGAACTCGGCGCCGAAGGGCTGAGCGCCGACGGCCGCGTCTGTGATGTTCGGGACCCGGCGCAGGTGGCGGAACTGGTCGCGGCCACCACCCGGCGGTTCGGGCCGCTGGGCATCCTGGTGAACAACGCCGGCCGCAGTGGTGGCGGCACGACCGCCGAGATCAGCGACGAGCTGTGGGCCGATGTCATCGAAACGAATCTCAACAGCGTCTTCCGGATGACCCGCGAAGCGCTCACCTCGGGCGGGATGCTGGAAAGTGGCTGGGGCCGGATCATCAACATCGCCTCCACCGGTGGCAAGCAAGGGGTCATCTACGGTGCTCCGTACTCCGCGTCCAAACACGGCGTGGTGGGACTGACGAAGGCCCTCGGACTGGAACTGGCCAAGACCGGGATCACGGTGAACGCCGTCTGCCCCGGCTATGTGGAGACGCCGATGGCCGAGCGGGTCCGCAAGGGCTACGCGGATTTCTGGCAGACCACCGAGGATGCGGTGCTGGAGAAGTTCGAGGCCAAGATCCCGCTCGGCCGCTACGCCCGCCCGGAGGAGGTGGCCGCCTTCGTCGGCTACCTGGCCTCCGACGCCGCCGCGCCCATCACCGCACAGGCCCTGAACGTCTGCGGTGGCCTGGGCAACTACTGACCTTTCGCCATCCACCGGGCCGAGGAGAAGGAACGCATGACGACACCGCGCACACACCACACCGAACACCGCCTCGAGGTGGCGGCGCCCGCCCGCGCCGTCTACGAACTCATCGTGGGGGTGACCGAATGGCCGCGGATTTTCCCTCCGTCCATCCACGTGGAGCGGTTGGACGGCTCGGAGAACGAGGAGCGCATCCGCGTCTGGGCCACCGCGAACAACACCGTCAAGACCTGGACCTCCCGCCGTGAGCTGGACGCGGCGGGATTGCGGGTCCGCTTCCGGCAGGAGGTGTCCCAGCCGCCGGTGCACGGCATGGGTGGCGAGTGGATCATCGAGGAGCGGCCGGGTGGCTGCCTGGTGCGGCTGCTGCACGACTTCCGGGCGGTCGGGGACGATCCGGAGAACACGGCCTGGATCACTCGGGCGGTGGACCGCAACAGCGACGCCGAACTGGCCGCGCTGCGGGCCACCGCCGAGCGCGGAGCCGGCGGCGACGACGAACTGCTGCTCGTCTTCGACGACGAGGTACCGGTGTCCGCCGACCCCGGGGAGGTGTACGCCTTCATCCGGGACGGCGGGCAGTGGGACCTGCGCCTTCCGCACGTGACCCGGGTCGTGCTGGAGGAGCCCGCCCCGGACATCCAACTGCTGGAGATGGACACCCGCACGAAGGACGGTTCGGTGCACACCACCCGCTCGGTGCGAGTCTGTTTTCCCACCGAGCGCATCGTCTACAAGCAGCTCCAGCCCCCGGCGCTGATGTCCGCGCACACCGGGCGGTGGACCTTCCGCCCCTCCGCGACGGGCTCCGGCGGCGTGGTCGCCTCCCGGCACACCGTGGTGATCAACCCGGCGAAGGTGACCGGGGTGCTCGGCGCCGGTGCCACCGTCGCCGACGCGCGCCGGTTCGTCCGGGACGCCCTGAGTGCCAACAGCACGGCGACGATCCGGGCGGCGGACACCTTCGCCGGCGGCCGGGAGCAGGCCGTACCGAGCCGTGGCTGAGAGCTTCGGGGAACTGCTGCGGGCGGCACGCAGGGACCGCGGGCTGACCCAGCAGCAGCTCGCCGACTTCGCCACGGTGAGTGTGCGGACGGTGCGGGACCTGGAGACCGGACGGTGCCGGGCGCCGCGACCCGGGACCGTCCGGCTGCTGGCCCGGCAACTCGGTCTGTCCGGGGCGGAGCGGGAACGCTTCGAGGAGCTGGCCCACCGGGGTTCCGCCCGACCGGCACAGCGCCCGGGCCCGCCCCCGGCGGGCCCGGGCCGCGGCCTGGCCGCGCAGATCGCGGGATTGTGGCACCGTTCCGGGGACCCCGTGCTCTGGCTTTCACCCGACGGCAAGCTGCCCGCCCTCTCCGATCCGACTCGGACTCTGCTGGTGATCGACGGTGGTGATCCGGCGGCCCGACCCGAGGACGTGGTGCGTTTGCTGCGCACCTGCCCGGGCCTGCGGGTGGTCACCACCTGACGCCGACCAGTGGTGTCCCCCCGGGGTCACCGTGACGGGACCGCGACGCGGGCGTCGCGGTCCCGTCACGGTGACCACCGATGATCAGCGGAACAGCTTCGCGTGATCGGCCGCCCACTGCCGCAGGGTCCGGGCCGGCCGGCCGGTGACCTCCTGCACGGTGTTCCGGACGACCGGCGCCTTCTCGGCGAAGTGCGCCGAGTGTGCCATCATCTCGTCCACCACCTCGGCCGGCATCCCCTGCGCCAACCAGTTCTCCCGGGCCTGCTCCGGGGTCAACTCCTCGAAGCGGATCCCCCGGCCACAGCCGGCCGCGATCTCCCCCACCTGCTCGCGTTCCGTGAGGGCCTGAGGCCCGGTCAGCTCATAGCCGCGTCCCTGGTGCCCGTCCTCCAGCAGGGCGACCACCGCCACTGCCGCCACGTCCGCCTGGTGGATGGGCACCCCGACAACCTCGGGGAAGCCGCTGCGGACGACGCCTTCCTTGCGGATGGACTCGCCCCAGCCGAAGAGCTTGTTCATCGCGAACTCCCCGGACCGCAGGTGGGTGTACTCGAGCCCGGACGCTTCGACGGCCGCCTCGGCCTGCTGGTGGTGCTCGTCGGCGCCGTACAGCACGGCGTTGGAGGAGAGCAGCACGATGCGGCGGACCCCTGCCTCCGCGGCGAGCCCGGGCACCTCGGTGTTCACCGCGACGTCGGCGAACGACTGAACGTCGCTGGTCCGGTAGGCCAGAGGGAAGAGGTACATCGCCGTCACGCCCTCCAGCGCGGTCCGGCAGCTGTCCAGCCGGCTCAGGTCGCCGCGCACCACCTCCACCCCGTCCGAAAATCCGGCCCGGGCCGGATCACGGGTGAGGGCCCGCACCCGGGCCCCCTTCCGCACCAGGCCCTCGACCACATGACGGCCCACGTTTCCCCTCGCACCCGTCACCAGAATCGTCACGCGTCTCTCCTCCACCGTCGGCTCCGGAGCGGACCGGGAGGCGCCCGGTCCGCTTCGGGACATGCTTCCGGTTCCGGGTCGAGGAGCGCTCGAAAACCGTCGGGGGCGGAGCGGGAGCGGTCAGCCGGACTGCCGCAGGTACGCGCCGGTGACGGAGTGGCCGGCCTCCAGCAGCTCGTACGGCGTGCCCTGGAAGACGACCTCGCCGCCCTTGCTACCGGCTCCCGGGCCGAGCTCGATGACCCAGTCCGCGTTCTTGATGACATCCGGGTTGTGCTCGATCACGATCACGGAGTTCCCCTGCTCGACCAGACGCTCCATGATCTTCAGCAGGTGCTCCACGTCGGACATGTGCAGACCGGTGGTGGGCTCGTCCATGACGTAGACGCTGCCGCGCTTGTGGAGCTCGCTGGCGAGCTTCATCCGCTGGCACTCGCCACCGGAGAGGGTGCTCAGCGGTTGGCCCAGCCGCAGGTAGTCGAGACCGACGTCGTTCAGCGCGCGGACCACGGGCAGGGCGGTGGCGTCCTCCCCGAAGTACTCCAGCGCCTCCAGGGCCGTCATCTCCAACACCTCGTCGATGGAACGGCCCCGCAGCCGGTGGGCAAGGACCTCGGGCATGAACCGCCGGCCCTCGCACTCCTCACAGATGGAACGAATCGGATCCAGGAAGGCGAGGTCGGTCTGCACGAAGCCGAGCCCCTGACATGTCTCGCAGGCGCCCTTGGAGTTGAAACTGAAGAGCGAGGCGCTGACCTTGTTGGCCTTGGCGAAGGCCTTGCGCAGATGGTCCATCAGGCCGATGTAGGTCGCCGGGGTGGAGCGGTTGGAGGTGCCGACCGCCGCCTGGTCGATCACCACGGCCGAGGGGTGCTGCTCCAGAAAGGCCCGCTCGACCAGCGAGCTCTTGCCGGCCCCGGCCACCCCACAGACCACGGTGAGTACACCGGTGGGGATCTCGACGGTGACGCCGCGCAGGTTGTTGGCGGTGCCGTCACGGACGGTCTTGTGCCCGGTGGGGGTGCGGAACTCGGTCTTCATCGGGACCTGCCGGGTGATCCACCGGCCGGTGAGGGTGTCCGCCCGGTACAGCCCGTCCAGCCCGCCCTCGTAGACCACCTCGCCGCCCCGGGTGCCTGCCCGGGGGCCGATGTCCACCACGTGGTCGGCTGCCCGGATCAGGTCGGGGTCGTGCTCCACCACCAGCACGGTGTTGCCCTTGTCGCGCAACTCCATCAGCAACTCGGTCAGGGGGAGGATGTCGCTGGGGTGCAGACCGACGCTGGGCTCGTCGAAGATGTACATCATGTCGACGAGGCTGCTGGACAGGTGGCGAACCATCTTCACCCGCTGGGCCTCACCGCCGGACAGCGAAGATGTCTCGCGATCCAGCGTCAGATAGCCCAGGCCGATGGTCACCAGATGCCGCAGCCGCTCCCGCAGGCTCTCGACGATCGTCTTGACCTGCGGCTGGGACCAGCCCTCGGCCACCGCGGCGAGCTCGGTGATCTCCATCGCGCACAGATCGGCGATGTTGTGGCCGTCGATGCGGCAGCCGCGCACCAACTCGGAGAGCCGGGTACCCTCGCAGACCGTGCAGCGGCCCCGGGTGATGAAGCGCAGCACCGTCTCCCGGTTCCGCGCGGCCATGGCGTTGAGGTCCTTCTTGAGGTACAGCCGGGTGAAGCGGGGTACCAGCCCCTCGTACTCGGCCTGCATGGCACGGCCCTGCGCCTCGACAACGAATTTCCCGCCGCTGCCGTGCAGTAGTTGCCGCATCTCGGCCTCGGTGTAGTCCGCCAGCTTCTTGTCGCTGTCGAAGTGGCCGGACTCGGCGTACAGCTTCCAGTACCAGGTGCCCACGGCGAAGGGCGGGAAGAGGATCGCCCCCTCGTTCAGTGAGCGGGACCGGTCCAGGAACTTGGCGAGGTTCATGGTGGAGACCTTGCCCAGGCCCTCGCATTCCGGGCACATGCCGGTCGGATCGTTGAAGCCGAAGACGTTCGAGCCGCCGATGTGCGGCTCGCCGATGCGCGAGTAGAGCAGGCGCAGCAGCGGGTTGATGTCGGAGATGGTGCCCAGAGTCGAACGGGAGCCACCGCCCAGGCGCTTCTGGTCGATGACGACGGCGGTGGAGAGGTTGCGGAGCGCGTCGGCGTCCGGCTGGCCGAACTTGGGCAGCAGGTTCCGGACGAAGGCGGAGAAGGTCTCGTTGAGCTGACGCTGTGACTCGGCGGCGATGGTGTCGAAGACCAGTGAGGACTTGCCCGAACCGGAGACACCGGTGAAGACGGTGATCTTCCGCTTCGGGATGCGCAGCGAGACGTTCTTCAGGTTGTTCTCCCGCGCGCGGATGATCTCGATGAAGTCCTGATCCATACTCCCGCTCTCATTTCGGATCGTAGCCCGCTTCCATGCGGGCACGACGAAAAAGCCCCTTGCCAGTACAGCATACGGTACAGCATACAATGTTCCGAATGTGGCGCATGTCACACCCGAGTGCTTCTCGATCGGCCTTCGACCGCTCCCGTGTCCGGCAGGGCAAGACTGGACCGCGTCGCACACCGGACGACGAGAGGCGCACCGCCCATGACCGTTCAGGAATCGAGCGAGGTCGTCGATCTGGTCACCCTGATGACCAGTACCGATCGCGCCGCCATCTACGACCGCCTGCGAGCCGCGGCCCCGGTCGTGCCCTGCCGATATCTCGACGGCACACCGATGTGGCTGGTGACCCGGCACGCCGAGGCGACGCAGGTGCTCACCGATCCACGGCTGATCAACGACTCGACCCGGCACGGCCGGATCAACGTGGCCGCCTCGCAGGCACTCCCGGCGGAACTGGCCCGGTACTTCACCGGCAACATGCTCGACCGGGACCCGCCCGCCCATACCCGGCTGCGCCGCCTGGTCTCCCGGGTGTTCACAGCCCGCGCGATGACGCGGTTGCGGCCGGACATCGAGGCGGTCGCCGGCAGCCTGCTCGCCGCGGCCGACCGGGTGGACACCTTCGATCTGGTGACCGGCCTGGCGGAGCCGTTACCCATCCGCGTCATCTGCCGGAGCTTCGGGGTTCCCGAGGACCAGTGGGACCGATGGGCCACGCACTCCCGCGCACTGACCGCCATGGACGGCGGGGCGGTGGCGGCGGCGCGGGGCCTCGTCGACGCGGCCACCGAGCTGATCGCCCTCAAACGGAAGTCCCCCGGCACCGATCTGGTCTCGGAACTGGTCCGGATCAACTCCACGGAGGACGACCGACTCGATGACACCGAGCTGGTTACCACCGTCATCACGCTGTTGGGCACCGGCCACGAATCGACCGTGCAGCTCATCGGCAACAGCCTGTACGCCCTGGTCGCCCACCCCGAGCAGACCCGCATCCTGCGCGCCGAGCCGGAGCGGATCCCGGCCGCCGTCGAGGAGTTCCTGCGCTACTTCTCCCCCTTCGAGCTGAGCGGACTGCGGTTCACGGACGCCCCGGTGGAGATCGGCGGGGTGCTCATCCCCGAGAGGGAGGCGGTGATGGTGGCGCTGGTCGCTGCCGACCGCGACCCCCGCGCCTTCGCCGGAGCCGACCGCATCGAGGTCACCCGCCCCGATGCCGGTCGACACCTCGCCCTGGGCCACGGCATCCACTACTGCGTCGGCGCGGCACTGGCCCGGATGCAGGCCGAGATCGCGGCACGCCTGGTGCTGGACCGCTTTCCCCGGTTGCGCTGCGCGCTCCCACTCGCCGAACTCCCCTGGCACAACACCTTCGTCAGCGGACCGGCCGGTCTGCCGGTCGCGACCACCGACGGGAAGGAGTGACCGTGATGCGCGAACCGAAGGTTCCGGTGACGGAGGCGGGGAGACCGCCGGCGCACGGAATGCGCGGGCTGGGCCGACTGTGGATCGGACTCTGGTCGCCCAGCCGGCTGATCCACGCCGCGCGACTCCGTCCCGACCGGGCGACCCGAACGGACCGGGCGGCGGCCCCGACTCCGGCCGGGCACCGGCTCGAGCGGGAGACGGGGTGGGGCGACCGATGAACTCCTCCCGGGCGACGACCGCCGATATGCGCGGGTGGGTGGCCGAGTTGCACGAGATCCGTGCGAGCGCCCACGCCGGACCGAGCGCGAAAGCCACCGAGGCGCAGCGCGCGAAGGGCAAGTCGACCGCGCGCGAGCGGATCGATCTGCTGTTGGACGAGGGTTCGTTCCGCGAGGTGGAGCCGTTGCGGCGGCACCGGGCGACCGGCTTCGGCCTGGAGGCCAAGAAACCCTACACCGACGGTGTGATCACCGGGTGGGGCACGGTGCACGGGCGGACGGTGTTCGTCTACGCGCACGACTTCCGGATCTTCGGCGGTGCGTTGGGTGAGGCCCACGCGCAGAAGATCCACAAGA